>CAYHCO010000051.1:9723-21520 GCA_964355105.1 uncultured Porphyromonadaceae bacterium | reverse complement strand
TCTTTCAGCTACAATCCATACGGGAACAAGTGGTTTTACATAGAGTTGTAAGTCATTTATTCTTAGATTTGGCATTTTAATGCAATGAAGAGAATTCTCCTCGGGGTTTTCCTGGTGGCGGCAGTTAATATGTCTTACGCTCAGGAAGATACACTTCGAAAAAAGATCGATGAGGTAGTCATTACCGCAAATAAATTTGAGATGTTGCGGCGCGATGTCGTTCAGCGGATCGACATCATCAGCAAGCGCGAATTGCAATGGATGAATTCCATGAACTCCGCCGATTTGCTCAGTAATACCGGTAACATCCTGGTTCAGAAAAGTCAGGGTGGCGGCGGAAGTCCCATCATCAGGGGATTTGAGTCGAACAAGGTGCTGCTGATGGTCGACGGGGTCCGTCTGAATAATGCGATCTTCCGTGGCGGTCATCTCCAAAATGTCCTCCGTATTGATAACGCCATGCTTGAAAAGGTGGAGATCCTTTACGGACCGTCATCCGCCATGTACGGCAGCGATGCTCTTGGCGGCGTCATGCACTTCATCACAAAAAAACCGGTTCTGAACCAGAAATATACCGGCAGCGCCATGGTTCGTTACAGTACTGCAACACAAGAGAAAACAGGGCATTTCGATGTCGGGTTCGGGGGTAAGAAACTTGCCTCCATTTTCAGCGTTTCTTACTCGGATTTTGGCGATATCGTGCAGGGTAAAAATCGCAAAAGTGCTTACCCTACATTCGGTGAGCGGCCTTTTTATGTTTCGCGATTCGATGGGAGGGATAGTATTATCTCTAATCCAAACAAGAACAAGCAGGTGGGAACCGCATACAGGCAGTTCGATTTCATTGATAAATATATTTACCAACCCAACAGCCGGACCACTCATTCACTGAATTTCCAGTATTCCACAACCGGCAACGTTTCCCGTTATGACCGGCTCACGGAAACCGACAGTAAGGGATTGCCAAAAAGTGCCGAGTGGTATTACGGACCGGAAAAAAGGCAACTTGCCAGTTACCGTTTCGAAAGAACAATGACGACTGCCCTTATGGATAAATTCTCCCTGACCCTGGCTTATCAGAATAGCAGGGAGAGCCGTAACAGCCGTAAGTTCGGCAGCTCCAAACTGAAATCACAGCATGAGCAGGTTAGTGTCTATTCGTTTGATATGGATGGATATAAGAAGTTTAAAAGGCATGACATCAATTACGGTGCGGAGGCTTATTTCAATAATGTGGTCTCAACGGCAACCTTTACGAATATTGATAGTCAGGAGGTTACGCCTGCCGATACGCGTTATCCCGATGGCAGCAATATCATGAATACGTTCGCGGTGTACGCCCAGGATAAAATCTCTCTCATTGCCGGCAAACTGTTTTTAAACGCAGGTATCCGGTATAATTATTCGATGCTGGAATCCACCTTTTCTACCTCCACATTCTTTGCTTTTCCCTTCGATGCGGTCGAACAAAATAGTGGGGCGTTCAGCGGTACGGCCGGCTTACTTTACCTTCCGGCAGAGAGTACAAAAGTTACGCTCGTAGCATCGAGCGGATTTCGAACGCCAAATATCGACGACCTGACCAAAGTATTCGAGAGCCTGGCAGGCAGACTGATCATTCCCAATCCAAACCTGAAGCCGGAATATACGACCAACTTTGAAGTGGGAGCGGTTCAGACATTCGGCGGCAAGGCCAGGCTGGAGGCTGGAGCCTACTATACCCTGATAGATAATGCGATTATCACCGATGTTGATCAGTACAACGGGCAGGACAGCGTAATGTACGGCGGTGTCATGAGCAAGGTTTACAGCAGTCAGAATAAGCGCCAGGCTTATATATACGGTGCCTACGGGACAGCCGGAATCGATCTTCCCCTCGGATTCTCCCTTTCCGGCACGGTGAATTATACCTATGGCCGTATTCGGGAAACAGCGGGCAATACGCCGCTCGACCATATCCCGCCAATATTCGGGAAGGCTGCGCTTGAATATCGCAACCATAAATTGCAGGGTGAACTATCTTTCCTTTTCAACGGAAAAAAGGATATCTCCGATTACCTGCTCAATGCCGAGGATAATGAAATATACGCGACTCCTGACGGCATGCCGGCGTGGAATACGCTAAACCTGCGACTAGCCTGGCAGGTTCAGAAATACCTGAACATTCAGCTGGCCTGTGAAAATATTTTCGATACCAATTATCGGGTTTTTGCATCCGGAGTGAGTGCGCCGGGAAGAAATTTCAGGATCACCCTGCGAACTTCCTTCTGATGTATTTTTCTTAATTTTATAAAAAACCCCGAACCATGGAAGTGATCAACCCTCCGGGATCCCTGATTTGCCCGCATTGCGGCAATCCGAATGATGCCAGGGCCTTTTTCTGCTCGAACTGCGGCGCCCCCATTGGCAGTAAAACATATTTCCGGCCGGACAGCAGACCGTATTATTACGATGGATTGCCACTTATTTCGCTGCTGGTTACGGTATTCGGTTTTTTTGTCGCCGGATTTATCGGTCCCTTGTTCGGGGTTATTCTTGCTCATATCAGCCTTCGCCGCATCAGGCGCAGGGGCGATGACTCAAACCGCGGTCTGGCTATTGCCAGTCTCGTGATCGGATATTTTCTGCTGGTAGTCGGACTGTTCATTTTGCTGGCGCTGGGTGCATTTGTTGTTACCGCCTTGTTTCATAATGGCTGGACAGGAGGCAGTTGGAGTAATATCTAGCGTTGTGTTTCACGGACATTCGTTGCCTGCCGGATTCTTCAAAACCCCGGTGGTGAATACCCTCGATTCTTATCAATACCTGGTGCTGGCTGAACTGAAAAGCAGGTATCCGTTTGCTGTCATCAACCTATAACGGATGAAATAATACCCTACTTTAAATAAAAATAATCGGCTGGAACGCAGTAAGGATGAGGGAGTACGGGCCGGTTGGCATTTATTTGCAACCTATTGTTAATCTCAACTTGTCAGCGTATCTTCGCAAAGATTTATGTGTTAAAACATTAATGCGTTGTAATTGTTAGAAGTTTTTTAAAATTTAATTTGGGAAATTATGAACATTTTCGTTGGAAGTCTTCCTTTTAGTCTGCAGGAAGCTGAATTGCAAGGAGTATTCGAAGAGTATGGAGAAGTTAGCTCATGCAAAATTATTACAGACAAATTCTCGGGCAGGAGCAAAGGATTTGGTTTTATTGAAATGGCGGATGATGAAGCCGCAAAAAAAGCAATTGAAGAACTTAATGGTGCTGAAATTGGCGGACGTGCAATCGTTGTAAACGAAGCTGAAGAAAAGAAACCGGGTGAAAGACGCGGAGGCGGCGGTTTTGGTGGTGGCGAAAGAAGAGGCGGCTTCGGCGGTGGCGATAACAGAGGCAGCGGTGGCTACGGTGGAAACCGTGGTGGCAGCGGCGGTGGTTATGGCAGCCGTGGCGGCGGTGACAATCGTGGCGGTGGCGGAGCCAACCGTGGCGGTGGTGGTCGCAGGTCAGCATACTAGTATAAAAGCAAACAAAAAATAGCCAGTCTACGTTCTCAGAACGGACAACGGGCGGTAGATTATCAATCCCTTTCTTATCAGGTTTCTGGTGAGAAGGGGATTTTTATTTTTAGCCATTTGACTAATATTTTCGTACCTTAGAGGTAGGAAATAACTCTCCAACACTAACCAACCATGAAAAAAGTATTAATAGCACTGGATTACGATCCGACTGCACAGAAAATCGCTGAGGCAGGCTATGCACTTGCAAAATCTATGGGAGCCAGTGTTACCCTGTTGCATGTTATCTCCGATCCTGTCTATTATGCCACCAGAGATTATTCCCCGATAATGGGTTTCAACGGATACATGGACCTTGGCACTATCCGCCAGGATAGCATTGAAGGCCTCACCCAGGCTTCAGTCCATTATCTGGATAAAACAAAAAAGCACCTGAATGATGAAACGATCGAGACGATCATCAGGGAGGGTGATTTTGCAGATTCCATTCTCAAGACGGCCAGGGAAATGCATGCCGATATTATTGTCCTGGGTTCACACAGCCAGAAATGGCTGGAAAAAATAGTGATGGGCAGTGTTACCGAGAAAGTCCTGAATCACACCAATATTCCTGTTTATATTGTACCAACGAAAAAACATAAATAACCTGATATGAGAAAACAACAGCTGCTTGTACCGGCATCGATGTTAATGCTATTGGCAGGATTAATTTTTGCCAGTCCGGCAATGATTGCACAGGACGGCGCAAAAACCGGTAAGGGAATATCAATTCCCGGCAAGGTGAACAAGGTTTTAACCGCTTCATGCATGCCTTGCCATTCCGACGCCGGAAAGGCAAAGAGGGCGCTTAACCTTGAGCAATGGAAAGGTTACGATCATGCCACGCAGCTGAAAAAAGTCGAAAAAATAGGGGGTGTCGTTGGCATGGAAAAAATGCCTCCACCCATGTTCGTTGAAAACAACCCCGAGCTAGGTCTGACTGCCAAGCAAAAGGCCTTGATTGCCAAATGGGCAAAGGCAACGTCTAAGAAATAGCCATACCATCTACTATTTTGCTGCATGAAAAGAATTCTTAAAATCGGGATACCGGTTATAATTATCCTGCTGGGCGCCATTATGTGGTGGCGGTTTTATTTTGTATTCGGTGAGGGCGTTCGCGCCGGGAACCTGAATTTTTTCGTAAAGAAGGGTTATGTTTTCAAGACCTGGGAGGGCAGGCTCATCCAGGCCGGCTTTAAAACTCCCGTTCCCGGTGCCATGCAGAGCAACGAGTTCGAATTCAGTGTTGCCAACGACAGCATCGGAGGGATCCTCGAACGAGCCAGTGGAAAGTTTATCGAGGTTCGATACAAGGAATATCTCCACTCACTGCCATGGCGCGGGATGAGCCATTATGTTGTATATGATGTGCTTAAGGTGAGCGACACCGGCCCCTCTTCCGGACTCCCTTACTGACCTCAAGAACCTGGTTCCCAAATTTCCAAATTGCCGAATTCCCAAATTATCGAATTGTCGAATTTCCAAATTATCCTATTAGCATGAAAGTCCTCTTCATCGGCGGTACCGGAAACATCAGCACACCGCTCAGCCATTTGGCCGTATCTAGGGGTATCGACCTGTATCTCCTGAACCGCGGCAACCGCACGCCTATACCAGGGGTGAAAATCCTGAAAGCAGATATAAATGAACCAAAGCAAGTAAGCGAAGTACTGAAGAATCACGTCTGGGACGTGGTCGTGAACTGGATAGCCTATACACCCGACGACATTCAGCGGGATGCCGCGATATTTGAAAACTCAGCCAGCCAATACATATTCATAAGCTCCGCATCAGCCTATCAGAAGCCGCCGGTCAATCCCGTAATCACCGAATCCACGCCGCTGCGTAACCCCGTATGGCAATATTCGCGTGATAAGATCGCCTGCGAGGACCTACTCGTGAAACTCTATCGCGAGAGGGGATTTCCTATGACCATAGTGAGGCCTTCACATACGTATTATTCTGTGATTCCGGTCTCCTTGGGTGGATGGGAGGAGTTTACAGTCATCGACCGCATGCGGAAAGGGTTGCCTGTTGTGGTGCATGGCGACGGGACCTCCCTCTGGACCATGACTCACGCCGATGATTTTGCCAAAGCATTCCTCGGACTCATGAATAACCCGAGAGCTATCGGCGAATCATTCCATATCACTTCAGATGAGGTACTTACTTGGAATCAGATTTACGAAATGGTTGCCCGGGCTGCCGGTGGCGTGGCGAAGATGGTTCATATACCTTCGGACGTAATCGCTGATTTTGCCGATAAAAACAATTACCCCTCCGTGAGGGGAACCCTGCTGGGCGATAAATCCCATAGCGCGATTTTCGACAATTCGAAGATCAGGCGCTTCGTACCCGGATTTGTTGCCACCATCCCATTCGCTGAAGGAATCAGGCGGACAATTGAATGGTTTGATGCTGTGCCGGCCAGAAAGGTTGTTAATGATTTGACAAACCGCTTTCTCGACGAGCTCATTCAAACCTATAATAAACCAACCTGATGAAGAAATTGAAAATTGCGATCTTTCTTTGTTTCTCACTCATCTTAATCCTGACCCCCAGCTGCGCTACCGTGAAATTTTACCAGGATCCCGCACTGAAAATCGAAACGGGGCTCAGGATTTACTCACCAAAACCCTACCTGATGGTTGAATATCAGGGTACAAAAACGGTAAGCCTGAAATCCAGTATCGTATACCTGCCCGATCTTTCCGCACCTCAGTATATCAGGATCAGGCCCGGACTGGGATCCTCGGCACTGAAACTCGAGCTGACTAACGGAATCCTTAGCGCATATGGACTTACCACCGATTCCAAAATCCCGGAAACTCTGGGTAGGGTTACCGATTTGCTCACCAAATCCACAGCATCGGTGGCCGACATCATGAGAAATAAAACGGACACCGAACCGGGTCAGCCCGCCGTTGAGCTGTATGAAATAATTATCGCGAACGGGCAAACCCGATTGGTGCAGGTAAAGTAAATTTAATAGGATCAGATATGCTTAATTCTGTTGCATTGCAGGTTGTGATTGGACTGATATTTATTTATCTCCTGTATAGTTTATTGGCGACCGTCCTTTCTGAATTGATCGCCTCACTGCTCGGGCTCAGAGCCCGTAACCTCAAAGCTGCCATCCAGAGGATGCTCAATGACGAGGAGGTGGTTAACGGATTTTACAACAATCCGGAAATAAAATTTCTTGGAGGTACCGGTTTGTATGGCAAGCCTTCCACCATTCAGGCTGCGGGATTCTCCAAAGCCCTCGTGAGTGAACTCTCGGGTAACGGTCAGGTAACCCCCGAAAAGATCAGTGCAGTGCTCAAGGTGAGCGCTCAGACAGAAGGTTGCAACGGATCGTCGGTTTTACCGGGTGCCATCGAAACCGAAACCGCCGGTTATCTGCTCGGTCTTTGGGAGCAGGCCGAAGGCGACGTGGCTGCATTCCGCAAATTGGTGGAAGAATGGTTCAACCGGACCATGCAACAGGCAACCGAATGGTACAAGCGAAAGATACAGATCGTGATTTTAGTGCTTGGTTTCTGCATTGCATGGCTCTTTTGTGCAGATACCTTTACCATCGTAAAAAAGCTTTCTGTCGACCAGCATGCCCGTGAGCAGATGGTTGTTCTGGCGGATGCGTATGTCAAGGCTAATCCGGTTGCAGGAGATTCCCTGATGACAGAGGCAAAAAAGAAATTGTCGGCCGATCTGGCCGGTGCACACTCCGTGCTCGGTTTGGGAAGCTGGTTGCCCGACAGGGTAAGTGTGGTCATGGATCCCAGGACACGCGAAAAGGTTTATACCCCTGAGATCGATCCCAACTGTCTGTCAACGACCGATTTGAAAATATCTAACGGTAAAATTGCTTTTACTTTCTGGGATAAGCTGGCGTATCTGTTCAAGCTTCCCTGGTATCATTTCTTTGGATTTTTAATCACGGCCATCGCAATTTCCCTCGGGGCGCCGTTCTGGTTCGATTTACTCAACAAGTTCATGAAACTGCGGACATCAGCCAAAGAAAAGCCGTAAATTTGCAGGCATGAAAAGAATGATGTTTGCAGCAGGCATGATCCTGCTCATCGCAGGCATGACCGCCTGCCGGAAAGATGCTGACAAGTGCAGCCTGAATGTAAGGCTTACCGATGCCCCGGGCCCATACAGTGCAGTTAATATCGACATACAGGGAGTGGAAGTAACCGGGGATTCATCCGGTGCCGTTAATCTCGATATTACCCCGGGCATCTATAATTTACTGGATTTTTCTAACGGCGTCGATACCCTTCTCGGAACCGGACTGCTGGAGCCGGGAACGGTTTCGCAAATCAGGCTGATCCTGGGATCCGACAATACAATTGTTCTTGATGGTACAACCTATCCGCTTAGCACACCGAGTGCTGAACAGTCCGGCTTGAAACTGCAGGTTCACGAAACTTTTGAAGCTGGCGTGGAATACACTATCCTGCTTGATTTTGATGCCCGGCATTCCATCGTGGAGACCGGGAATGGCAAGTACAAGCTGAAGCCGGTCATCCGGACTATCGATACAGCGATCAGCGGTGCTATCAGGGGCAAAATCAATCCCGCCGGAACAGTTGCAAATGTCACTGTAGCTTCGGGAAGCAATACCTATTCATCATCCGCCAATACCAACGGTGATTTCCATCTGCAGGGTCTGCCGGCCGGAACCTATAATGTTACCATCATCCATTCACTGCCTTCCAGTCCGACCCTATTGAATAATGTTTCGGTAACCGTTGGCAATACTACTTCCCTGGGAACGATAAATTTGTAAGGTCCGAATTTAATTAAAGATAAAATTGTCTTTAATTGAAAAACATTTCTTACCTTTGGTTCCAGATAAAGATCAATATTATGGAAACTAAAGATTTGGGCACACTTACGATTGGCGAAATTGTAGCCAACGATTTCAGGGCAGCAGCGGTTTTTACCCATGCAGGAATAGATTTTTGCTGCGGTGGAAAGAAAGGCCTCGCTGAATCCTGCAAGGAAAAGGGCATAAACCCGGCAACGCTGCAGAAAGAATTGCTGGAGCTTGAAAACGATCCAATCAGCCCTGCACTGAATTTTAAGGACTGGAACCTTGATTATCTCTGTGATTACATCATGAATACCCACCATAAATTTGTGCTTAAAAACCTCCCCGACCTGACGGCTTATACCCAAAAGATTGCAAGGGTTCATGGGGAGCATCATCCTGAGCTTATTGAGATTGCGCGGATATTCGATAAAATCAACGAAGAGCTGTTGCAGCATCTGAGGAACGAGGAGGATGTGCTGTTTCCGGCAATCAAAGCTGTTCTCGCCGGTGCTTCAGACGAGCGCAAAAAGACTATCGTATCGGAGATCACCCGCATGTCGGCCGAGCATGATTTTGCGGGCGGCGCCATGGACGACATTAATCAGATCAGTAACCGCTACAAGGTGCCGGATGACGGCTGCAATACTTACGCTGTAACGTACCGACTCCTCCGTGAGTTCGAGGATGACCTGCACGTTCACGTTCACCTGGAAAACAATATCCTCTACCCGAAAGCCCTGGCACTCGCCTCTGCCTAACGCCAGCTGCCAACTGCGGACTGCGGACTGCCGACTGCCGACTGCGGACTGCCAACTGCCGGCTGCCGGCTGCCATAAATGTGTTAAATTAGGGGTCGCCTAATTAATGCCTGCATGCGCAACTGGTTGCTGAAAAGCCGATATTCTTTAGCGGGAATCTGTTTACTGATCCTGCTGACTTTTCAATCCAACAATTATTACGATCCGCTGGGTGATTCCCAGTCGGTTACCATTCCGCTAAAACGTGCCGGCCATCTGTTTTTACTGGAGGCGCGAATTGGTGGACAGGTCGGGAACTTCGTTTTCGACACCGGAGCTAGCAAGCTGGTTCTCAATGCCACCTATTTCAGGAAGGACATGATGGTGGTTGATGAGAAGGCCTCGGGAATAACCGGAAATGTTGAGAAGGTCTATCAGACCCGTGTGCAGAATATCGATATTCCAGAAATCCATTATGAAAATGTGCTGGCTGACGTGATCAACCTGGGTCATATTGAAAACCGGCGAGGAGTGAAAATCCTAGGTTTGTTTGGCATGTGCATGTTCAAAAACCTTGAAATGGTGATTGATTTCCAGAAAGGTGAACTCCATCTGCATAAAATTGATAAGTCGGGCAACATACTCCAGGCCGATGCGGATACCCTAAAGCAGGATGTGACCTGTCCGCTCAAGGAGAATGGAGGGGTGGCTTTCATCCAGGCTGCCATCGGAGGCAAGAACCTCGATTTTTGTCTGGATACCGGTGCTGAAGCCAATGTGCTCAGCAGCACCGCATCAAAAAAGGTGCTCAGCACCGTTACCATAACCCGGCGCTCGGGCTTGACAGGCTCCGGTTCAGGCCAGGTCGACGTGCTGTTTGGCACCATGAACGATATCGCTATTGCCGGCAAACCTCTCCAGCCCATGCAGACCATGATCACGGCAATGGACGCGCTGGCGCAGGCTTACAACTATCCGCTCAGCGGCGTTCTGGGGTATGACTTCTTTGAAAAAGGCATCATAAGTATTAATTTGGTAAAGAAAGAGCTGGGCCTTTGCCTGGTGCGGGAGAAGGAACAATGAAGACTTTCAGAAGCCGGATATATGTCCTCATGCTGCTAATATTCATGCAGTTGCCATTGGCGGGCTTTGGTCAGGATTTTCTGAACGGGATCTGCCGCATCGAGGAGGGCCGGATGATCTTTCGCATCGACCTGAACTGGACCAGCGATCAGGTCAGACAGGTTTCCGGACTTTTCGATCTCGACACCGTCTTTCTGGCCAAGGTTCTTACCGGGCAGATCGATTCACTTGTACTGGCCGACGGATGGCAATTTAAAAAGATCAATAACCGGACCGCAGAAATATCAAAATTACTGGTTCCTCCTCTACAAATTGAACTGGATTCAGTTCTGGGACCGCCCTTTTCAAAACTTTTCCTCGTGGATGATGCCTGGCTTCACGCTCCCGGCTTTATGATGCCTGAAAAGGCCAATTACGGGGTAAACCGCTTGACCCGCGATGATGCTTTCTCCTATTCCGATTCGATAGCCAGGTTTTTCCTGCCTGGCAATGCTGATGCGCGGCAGGTTAACCTGTCAGGTTCCTTTAATGACTGGAGCACCTCTCAGATCCAGGCCAAACGGTCGGCCGACGGCTGGACGGTTTCCTTACCCCTGCCTCCGGGCAAGTATCAGTACAAGTATATTATTGATGGCAGATGGACTCAGGATCCTGGTAATATACAGAAGGAGGACGACCTCAACGGAGGATACAATTCAGTCATCTTCTGTTATAATTATCGATTTACCCTGAAGGGATTCCCGGAAGCCAAAAACGTGATTCTAGCCGGAAGTTTCAATGGCTTTAATCCCCGGGAACTGGCTATGGCTAAATCCGATGACTCCTGGGTGCTGGATATGTACCTCCGTCAGGGCACCCATGCCTACAAATTTGTGGTGGATGGCAACTGGATTGCCGATCCGGAAAATAAGGTGATCAGACCCGACGGGAGAGGTAATTTCAATTCTTTCTTGGGCCTCGGTGATACGGCCTGGTTCCGGCTGAAAGGCTATGAAACGGTCAAAACCATGATCCTTGCCGGGTCGTTCAATGCCTGGAGCACGGCCGAACTGAAAATGGAGAAAGTTGATGGAGGCTGGCAGCTTCCCTATGTGCTTGCCCCCGGAAATTATGAATATAAATACATTGCCGACGGCCATTGGATGAGCGACAGCGCCAATCCTTTCCATAACGGTGGTGGTGATCAGGACAACTCGCTTATGGCAGTGAAACCCAATCATACCTTTGTGCTCAACGGCAATACCAGGGCCAAAAAGGTTTTTATCAGCGGCAGTTTCAACCGCTGGGCTAAGCCGGGATACCGCATGTCCTGGCAGACAGATAAATGGATTATTCCCCTGTACCTCGATCCGGGTAAGCATACCTATAAATTTATGGTCGACGGCAAATGGATTATCGATCCCGGCAACGAACTGTGGGAAGAAAATGAGTACGGAACCGGGAATTCAGTACTTTGGATCAACCGTTAACCCTTACTCACCTTCATACCACCCACCCATGACGCTTAATAAACCCTTGCACATGCTGCTTTTGACCCTTCACAGGCCCTTCCGCCTTAAAACTTTTGCCTTCCGCCTTAACTTTTGCCTTTTGCCTTTTGCCTTCTGCCTTTCCT
>CAYHCO010000051.1:0-9623 GCA_964355105.1 uncultured Porphyromonadaceae bacterium | reverse complement strand
GCTATTTCGAACCCAACAAATCTTCGCTGCGAATATCGCCTGAACCCCCTCGGCATCGATGTGCTGAAGCCCAGGCTCAGCTGGGAAACCTTAGCGGAAAGGCGCAATTCCGGGCAGACCGCCTACCAGGTGCTTGTTGCTTCAGGCAGGCAGATCCTCGATAAAAATCAAGGGGATTTGTGGGATAGCGGGGAGGTAAAATCCGTGCAGAATATCCAGGTTGAATATGCGGGAATCCCATTGAAATCGCGGATGAGTTGCTATTGGAAAGTCAGGATCTGGGACCGGGACGGTAAAAAATCCGCCTGGAGTGAACCGGCTGTTTGGACCATGGGACTCTTGGAGGCTGCCGATTGGCAGGCCCAATGGATAAAACCAGTGGTCTCCGATCAGAAAAATTCACCGGCACCCTTGGTTAGAAAAGAGTTTTTTCTTGATGCTGATCCCGATAAGGCGGTCGCATACGTAAACGTGTTCGGGTATTACGAACTTTATGTAAATGGACAAAAAGTTGGTGATGAGGTGCTTGCACCGGCTATCTCCGATCTGAAAGTACGTTCCTTTTACAATACTTACGATATTGGCAAACTTCTCCATCCAGGCACCAATTGCATCGGTATATGGATGGATATGGGCTGGCACCGGTCGGGACCGATTGCCCGCGTGCAACTTGAAATATCAGGAGGAGGGAAGAACCTGAAAATCGCATCGGATTCAACCTGGATGTGTTCGCCGGGCCCATACACGCCACTGGGCAACTGGGCCTGGGACGGCATGGGCGGCGAACGTTATGATGCACGGGCGGTTATCAGGGGATGGAGCGAACCGGCTTGTAAAACCGGAACGTGGCTGCCTGTCAAGTTGGCGGATGCCCCGCCGGGTATTGTCACCGCCCAATCCTGTCCACCCAACCGTATCGGCGAAACAATCCCTTTAAAGAGCGCCATAACCCTGTCGCCAAAGCTCTGTGTCCTGGATTTTGGAACTTGCCTGTCGGGATGGCTCAGACTGCGTATGCCGCAACTCAGGTCGGGAGACCGCATTGTGATGTATTATGCCGATAAGCGGTTTCAGACACCCGACGGCGACACCACTCCGGCCGGTAAATTAAAGGCAACCTCGCAAATTAATTTCGAAACTCCTGAGGGAAAAGTAAGTTATCAGACTTTTAATCAGGCCGATGAGTTTATTTCAGCCGGTGAGCCCGGAGAGCAATTCTGTTCAAAGTTTAATTATCACGGCTTCCGATATGTCATTATTGAAGGATTACCTGCATTACCATCCCTGGCGGATGCGGAGGCTCTGTTGATCGAATCGGACCTGGAAACCGCCGGCTCGTTCGAATGTTCTAACGACCTCTTCAACCGGATACACTCCGTAAATTTGTGGACACTCCGCAGTCTGAACCTTGGGGGTTACATGGTCGATTGTCCCCACCGGGAGCGGCTTGGATACGGCGACGGTCAGGTGGGCATAGAATCTCTGGTCATGAACTGTGATGCCGCCGCTTTTTACGCGAAGTGGGAACAGGATTGGCTGGATGCGCAGAATCAGTCGACCGGCGAGATACCTCATACCGCCCCGTTTTCAGGTGGCGGGGGAGGACCGGGCTGGGGAGGTGCCGGTTGTGTGCTTCCCTGGAAACTGTATCTGTATTACGGAGATCGCAGGCTGCTCGAAAAATCGTACGAGCCCATGCGCCGCTACATTGAATTTCTTGAGGCCCGGTGTACCAATGGAGTGCTGCGGCATTACGGCGGTGAATGGGACTTTATCGGTGATTGGGTGGCTGCCGGCCGGGGAATGGATACCAACAACTGGCCTCAAAAACCCGCCGCCGAATTGTTCAATAACTGTTATCGCATTTATCTCTGGGAACAACTGGCCAAAGCTGCGGAGGCTCTGGGAATGACGGAAGAAGTGACGCGGTGCCGGACGAGAATTAATGAAATCAGACCGCTCGTTCATGCAGCCTTTTACGATGAGCAGCAAAAATTGTATGTGATAAATGAGGAATCCTACCAGCTTATGCCGCTCATGACCGGAATCGTCCCCGGCGACCTGGCCAATGCGGTCATGCAGAAACTGGAGGACTGTATCCTGCTCAAGAATCAGGGCCATCTGGATACCGGCATGCTGGGCACCTATTTTCTGATCCAGTATCTGCAGGAATCCGGACGCAACGATCTGTTGTACACCATCTTTAACCAGGAAACCTATCCGGGTTGGGGCTATATGCTGTCGCAGGGCGCCACCACCCTGTGGGAACAGTGGAACGGCTACTGGTCGCAGATCCACTCCTGCTTTACCAGTCCGGGTGGATGGTTTTATCAGGGATTGGCCGGTATCAGGGCCGATGAATCAGCTCCCGGATTTAAAAATATCATCATCAAACCGGCTATTGTCGGCGATCTGACCTGGGTAAAATGCAACTATCAATCGATACACGGACTTATTGTCAGCAATTGGAAACGTACTGGCAATCAGCTGGATTTCGAGATTTCCGTGCCTTCAAACACTACGGCCACTCTGTTTATTCCCGCCGCAGGTGAAAAATCAGTCACAGAATCCGGCAAGCCCGCCTCCAAAGCCGGGGGCATGAAGTTTCAGCGCATGGACAACAAAACCGCCGTTTTCACCCTCGAATCCGGCACCTACACCCTTCAATCTTCCCTCCAATGACCCCCAAACCCAGCCCTTTCTTGCGCCTTAATGCTTTTGCCTTCATCCCTACCTTTAAACTTAAACCCTTTGCCTTCCACCCTCCCTTTTGCCTTAAACTTTTTGCCTTCTGCCTTTCCTTGCTGCCCTATTCTTCCTTTTCCCAAACGGCAATCATCCCGAAACCTCTTCAAATGGCGGAAATGCCCGGGCAGTTTACCGTTAATCCCAATACGGCAATTTACCTGGATGCCGATGACCCCGGTTTCAGGCAGGTGACCGATGATTTTGTTTCGTTTCTTCAGATTCCCCTGGGCTTTAAGCTGAATTATATTCGGCGGGCACCTTCCGCAAATTATATCTCGATAAAGGAAGATCCTTCCATTTCTTCGGTTGAAGCTTACCGGCTAAAAGTGACCCAAGGGAAAATCGAGATTGCCGCCAAATCGCCTGCCGGAACCTTTTATGCGCTCCAAACCCTGCGGCAACTGCTGCCTGCGGAGATCGAATCATCCCGGAGTTCCAACGCCGAATGGTCGATACCTTGCGTGGCCATTGAGGATCTGCCCCGGTTTGAATACCGCGGTTTTATGCTGGATGTGGCGCGCCATTTCCAGCCTGTCGAGGTATTGTACCGGTATATCGACCTGCTTTCCTTCTATAAGATCAATCACTTTCATCTTCACCTGACTGATGACCAGGGTTGGCGCATCGAGATAAAAAAATACCCTGAACTTCAGGAGATCAGTGCCTGGAGAAAGCAATCCGTGGTCGGTCATGCGGGCGATAAACCCCGGCAGTTCGATGGCCGGGAGCATGGCGGCTATTACACGCAGGACCAACTCAAGGCGCTGGTCAGGTACGCACAAAAGAAATTTATCACCCTGGTTCCGGAAATTGAGATGCCCGGACATTCAACGGCGGTCCTGGCGGCCTATCCGGAGCTGGCCTGCTTTCCAAAAAAACTGGAGGTAACACCTGATTATGGGGTATTTGAAGATGTTTACTGTACCCGCGAGTCCACAGTAGCTTTTTTGGAAGATGTTCTCTCTGAGGTAGTTGAAATCTTTCCCGGCAAGCTCATCCACATCGGGGGAGATGAATGTCCGAAAACCCGCTGGAAAGCCTGTTCCGATTGCCAGCTCCGCATGAAGCAGGAAAACCTTAAAGATGAGAATGAGCTCCAGAGCTGGTTCGTGAAGCGCATACAGAAATTCCTGAATGGCAAAGGAAAGAATATCATTGGCTGGGACGAGATCATGGAGGGCGGTCTGGCCCCCGGCGCAACGGTCATGTATTGGCGAACCTGGCTCGGCACCGCTCATATTGCCGATATTGCCCGGGCAGGTTTCAAAATCGTGATGACACCCCTGGATCCACTCTATTTCAATCTGTATGAAAATGAGGAGCGGGTGCTTACGCCGCTTGCCTATCCCGGGTTGATCCCCCTGAAAAAAGTATATGAATACAATCCCGTGCCGGCCGGACTGTCGACTGCGGATGCACGAAATATTACCGGTATTCAGGCTAATCTATGGAGTGAATATGTTAAGGATGAGAGCAATGCCTTATATATGACATTCCCCAGGGCATGCGCACTGGCCGAAGTTGCGTGGTCGCAGGCTGAATCGCGGGATTATGTCGATTTTATCAATCGCCTGAAAATCAACAGTCGTCATCTTGACCAACTCAACGTAAATTACTCGAAATATTTCAGGTCGGAGAGTCAGGTAAAAGCTCCGGTGGCCGTGGAATTTTATGTCGATAAACTTGGAAACGATGCCAATCCCGGGACCAGGGATAAGCCGGTGGCAACTCTGGAGGCGGCCCGCGACCTGATCCGGCAGTTCAAGGCGGTTAACGGCTGGCCTCAGAGTGGAATAACCGTCTGGGTGGGCAAAGGGCAATACGATTTAAAAGGTCCGCTGGTCCTGAATGAGAACGACTCTGGCAATCAGAGTGCACCGTTGGTTTGGAAAGCTGTTGAGCCCGGCCAGGTAAGTATAACCGGTGGACGAAACATCCCGGCCGAAAGGTTTATCGCCATAACAGATAAGAAAATTTTCGCCAGATTAACTGTGTCCGCCAGGGCCAAAGTACTGCAGGTGAATCTGAAAGACCTCGGCATCAATGATTTCGGACAACACAGGCAGTACGGTCACGCGATAGCGGTAAACCCGGCACCGATGGAGCTTTTCTTTAATCACGAGGCCATGCGGCTGGCACGCTATCCGAACCAGGGCGATATCAAGATCGGCAAGGTGACCGATCCCGGTTCCGTGCCGCGCAACCGCGACTATACCGGTCGGGGCGCACTGTTCAGCTATACCGATCCCCGTCATGCCCGTTGGTCCGGTCAGGAGGATATCTGGCTGCAGGGCACATTCAATTACGGTTTTGCCGATGACAACGTACTGGTTGAAAAGATCGATACCGTAAGCAGGACGGTGAAACTGGCCATGCCTTCACTGTACGGTGTGGCAGGCGGACAGGATTATCAGCAGTACGTGGCGGTTAATGTGCTCGATGAGCTCGATTCTCCGGGAGAGTGGTATCTGGATAGGAATTCCGGAGTTTTATATTTCTGGCCTCCATCGGAAATCAAGGGCAGTTCAATCATGGTGTCCATGCTTGAGGAGCCGGTGATCTGTCTGGAAGGGGTGTCCAATGTTCATTTTACCGGCTTTATCGTGGAGGGGGGCAGGGGTATCGGCATCTATCTGGAAAGGGGAAACGCAAACCTGATCGCCGGCTGCACCATCAGGAATATGGGGACAACAGGAATTTTTATGGGGCAGGGGGCTAAACAGACCGTTCCCTTTATCACGCACGATGATTATGAAGGCGTGCCGATGTCGCGCTTTACCGGCAGCCTGCAGGCCCATCTGTACAAATATACGGCATGGAACCGCCAGGCGGGCATGAACAACGGAATCCTCAGCTGCGATATTTACAATACGGGCAGCGGCGGGGTTTGCCTCAGCGGTGGCGACAAGCGCCGCTTGGTTCCGGGCAATAATTATGTGGAAAATTGCAGGATCCATGATTATAACCGGCGCAATAAATTCGTGTGGGCCGGCATCAATGTCGACGGGTGCGGCAACCGGGTATCGCATTGTGAGGTGTATAATTCTGATTATCAGGGGATATTTGTCCGGGGTAACGACCATCTGTTTGAATACAATGAGGTTCATCATGTGACCATGAATTCCAACGATACTTCGCCGTGGTATATCGGCCGTGATCCCAGCGACCGGGGCAATGTGCTCAGATATAACTATTTCCATGATTGCGGAAATGTCAAGCGGATGACCATGGGTATCTATTGCGATGATTCCAGTACCGACGTGCTGGTATACGGCAATGTTTTTTACCATATGAATGCCAATTTCGGGGTCCTGTTCAGCAATACCGGCCAGGATCTGAAAATGATCAACAATGTGGTGATCGAGCCTGCCGCCGAAACATTTGTCGTATCTGCACACTATTATACCTGGGCTGCCAACGAAGCGGTACCCATGTTGGGGGAGAACGGTCTGATCCGTAACCGGCTGCTAAAGGCGGTGAGTATTTACAAACCGCCTTACAGTGAGCGATATCCCGGCTTAACGAAATATCTCGATCCCATTGTCGAAGGCAGGGAGTGGGACGGCATGCGCTCCCGCGGCAACCTGCTGAGCCGAAATCTTATCGTGGGCGGACCCGAAAATCCCGTTAAACTGATGGGCGGGAAATATGCGCAGTGCGACACGCTTCAGAACTGGCGAACCGCCGCCGACCCGGGATTTGTCGATTACGCGAAACAGAATTTCATGCTAAAACCCGGCGCTGAAGCATTCCGCAAAATCCCTAACTTCGAACCGGTGCCATTCGACAAAATGGGCCTTTATACCGATGAATTCCGCAAACAAAAATAGACGCCGTAAACCGGCCATAGACAGATCCGAAAAACTTTACACTAATGAAACTTAACCCCTCCCTCAGCCCTAGAACCTTTGCCTTTTGCCTTCACTTCCGCCCTAGGACCTTTGCCTTCTGCCTTTCCTTCCGCCCTAGGACCTTTGCCTTTTGCCTTTCCTTCCTGCCTTTTTGCCTTTTTGCCCTCTTGCCCTCCTTCGCTTCCGCGCAAACTCTTAAGGGTCACAGATTCCTGACCTTCAACACCGTCGTCCGCGTGAACCAAATAGAGGTAACGCGCGACAGAAACGAAGGGGAGGACGAGGCCAACATTCACACATTGGCCTACGCAAAGGCATTCCGTGAAGCTGTCGTGGCCGGATGGCCCGAAGCCGCCATAACCTGGGCCTTCAGCTGGCAGGCCCTGTTTACCGAATTGCCTGAATATGTGAAGATCCGCGACTATGCCCGCCAATGTCATGAGAAATACGGTGATGATGTAACCTTTATCCCGGGTGGATATTTTGCGAACGCCTATAATCCGCGGGAACAGGTGAACAAGGATTTGCACGATGCACTCGCCCGCGTATCGGAATTCATGGGCAATGGTTTTCGCCCGAAGAGCGTGGTTGCCGGATTCCTGGCTGCCGATAACCTGAAATTCCTCTCAGAAAAGGAAAATATCAAGGTGTGCCAGGGTAATATCTGGAGTCAGTATGCTATTGACAATCAAGATGGTGATGGCTCTATCTGTTATCCCTACTACCCGTCGAAAGAGCATTTCTGCAAACCGGCTCAATCAAGTGCCGACCTGATCGATTGTGTCAACCTCGATGGCTGGACCTGCGATTTCCTGGCCGCGAGGCGCGAAGGTTTCAAGGAGGGTTTTAACAGCCGTATGGGTGTGGGACCTATCGAAACCGTCCGCAACCTCGGACCCGATAACGGGTTAAAACAGATGATCGCCACTACCGCAGTACATTTCGATAAGGGCTTCGAGCTCAACGATTTCGCATGGGTTACCAATTGCTGGGAACTTTCGCTGATCCATCCGATCGGTCATCTCGAATGCCTCACCGCCTGGCTGAAAGAGATCAGAACACGCTGGCCTGATGCGAAATGCATCACGCAGGGTGATTTCGGTCTTTTGTGGAGATCAGCATACAAGAACAACGACAAGCTGAATTACCGTTTTTCACAGATAGGTACCGGGATAAGCGGTTCCGACAAGGACAAGGAGATTTCCTGGTACATGAACAAGGATTTTCGGCTGGCCCTGCTCAAAGACCTCAAGGATGGAACCGAAAAAGTGATCGATTTTACCCCGTATAATATCCCAGCCAGGGAACCACAGGAATTATCGAGAAACTGGAGCCTCATGGGACTCATCAACCAGAAGCAGACACGCCCCCAGGATGCCCCGGTACCATTGAAAAACCTGCCCGCCGATGTACGGAAACTTATTGTAAAAAGTTACCCCGAACTGCAGCAGCATTGATTACCTTTGAGGTAAATGCGCAAGTTCAGGTGGCTTATCTTATTGCTGGTACTCATTTCCTGTAAGAATGAGGTAAGGGTGAACATGGACAACGACGGATTGCCGGTTGTTTACTGTGTTCTGGATGTCGACGATACCCTTCAGCAAGTGCGCCTGGCAAAGTCGTTTTTCCCCGAAAAGGGCTATACCGATCAGGAACATTTGACCGTGGCCACCTTCAATGAGCCGGTCGAGATTTATATCGAGGAATGGAAAGATCAGCAAAATCCGGTTATCTATAATTTTCATGAGGCCGACACGGTGCGTCAGGATACCGGATACTTTGCCAATCCGTCGTTCAAGCTTTACCAGGCTGCCCTCAAACCGGTTCCGGGTGTGAAATATTACCTGTACCTGTGGTTTCCCGAACGAAACGTGTATACCTATGCTTCCACCGTCGCCGTGGAGCATCCCGTGATTCTTTCGCCGGCTGCCATTCCCGGACGGAAAGTCACCTTCTCCGACATGGATGATTTTATCGTTGAGCTCCGTCTGCCGGCCAATTCGGGCTTTCACCAGTTCAGTTTCATCCTTACGGTGGAGGAGCATAAAAACGATAATCTTGATGTTGATTATTTCAATTTCGGAGGACAGAGCTATGAGGGGAATAACGGGCAAATCCTCATGTATCTGCTCAATTCCTCCCGTTTTTACCTGGATCTTACCCAGCGTTACGATACGCTGACAGGTATGGATTTCCGCCAGATTACCGGTCTGGAATTTGTCACTTACTCCTACGGCGATGAAATGCGCCTGTACAACCAGCTGTTCAATAATGGCTCACAACCCTGGGAGATCCAGTCGTACAGCTCTTTCCGGGATGCTTTCGGACTTTTTTCCTCCAAGGCGCACAGTCGTCTGACCAACCTCGAATTTTCCGACCTCACCTACCATTTGCTCACGGTGGATTCCCGTTATACCCACATGAAATTTATCCGATGAGAACCGTTAAGTATTTACTGTTAACCCTGATGGCCGTCATGCTGATGCAATGCAACGGCTTGGTTCCGGGCCCCGATGATGTTGAGCCTAAAGTCACCACCGGAGTTCTTGAAATCGATTTTAAGCTTCCGCCGACATCACTGCCTGCCAACCGGATACACCGCATTGAACTGAGTGTGGCCCGTTCGGCCGACAGCCTTTACCGGGGAATATTCATTTCATCGGCTAACGTGTTCGACGATAAATCGTTGTATCGATTTGCGCTGACTCCGGGAACTTATTACTACAAGGCTGGGGTTACCTGCAGTTGTCTGGGCGACAGCTGCCTGTGGGGCGGTTTTCCCGGTGGACGCTACGGAGTGCGTTGGGCCGCGGATAAAGTGGAAATAAAACTGGGCGAGGTATTGCGCCAAAGTCCCACCTTTCAATAAATGAGGAGAAACTTCTTCATATTGATATTGATAATGCTGATTGCCTGCAAACGCGACGATCAGGTTCCGGTGACCCTTTCCGTTGAATTCTCATCGGCCAAACCATCGACCATTGAATCGGTGGTGGTGAGGGCGCGACTGGCCGGACCGGTCAA
>CAYHCO010000050.1:18269-21730 GCA_964355105.1 uncultured Porphyromonadaceae bacterium | reverse complement strand
ACGGGTCAAAATCCCCGAAATACTTGCGGTTGGCAACGATCAGCCGGTAATCCTTTTTGAACAGGACCTTTGTGCCGCATAGGGTGTCTTTCAGCCGTTGACCGAGGATATAGGAGAAGAACCATCCGAAGAATTTGTTGGCCAGAAAATTGAGAAACCTCATGGCTTCCTTGTCCATGGGATAAACCAGTCTGCAGCCGTTGATAAATTCACCGCGGTTCATGGACAATGCCTCGTAAAATTTCGGCATATCCTCCGGGGGAGTGGTCAGGTCGGCATCCAATATCATCAGGATGTCCCCCGCAGCAGCGTCAAAAGCTTCCCTCACGGCATTGCCTTTTCCTTTGCCCGACTGCTTCATGGCCTTAATAACCTTATCAGGGTAAGCCTCTTTTACCCTGAGAATTTCTCCCCAGGTGTCATCGCTTGAATTTCCTTCAATAAATATGAACTCCTGGTGCGTACCGAAAGAGGGGGTCCTTTTAATGGCGTTCTCAATATTCCCCTTTTCATTCCTTGCCGGCACTACTATGCTCACCGAATATTCTTCACTTGGGCGGTATAAAGGTCTGGCTGTTATCAGGTTAACCAAACATAAACTGTTTAATCCGGGCAAATTGGCTAAAAATGTATTGAAAATCCAGTTGATCACAGGGATATATGCCGGGAGGAGAAGCTTTCTGTCGACCTTCACAATCTCAAATTCTTCGATGTTCAGGAGGCCTGAAATATCGTTTGCAGTCAACCAGCTCTGAAGGGGCTGTTTAGCCTTAAGCCCGAAGAATTCCCCGAAACGCAGTAGGGGTTCCCAGATAAAGCTGTACGACGAAATGATGATCTTGGTTCTGGGATGTATAAGGTTTCTTAGGTTCCTGATCACCGCCTGAATATCCCATAATGAACTGAGCAAGTCGCTCATAATGATATAGTCGAACCTGATGTCACAACTGAAAAATTCGGCATCTGCCCGGATAAAGGTCAATTCAGGATACTTGGATTTGGCTTTTTCAATCATTCCGGCCGAGAAATCGATACCGTAGCCGATAGCCGGATTAACTGAATGAAGAAGGTCGCCGGTACCGCATCCTAACTCCAGCACGGATGCACCGGAAGGAATTATCATGCGATACTGTTTCTCCAGTGTTTTATGGTAGAACCAGTTACGACGGCGCCACCGGTCGCGTGTGCCGGAGAGTTTTTCGAAATATTCGTGGATCAGCTCTTTTCCCGTTTCAGCCATTAATCATGGGTTAAACCGCTAAAATAATTATCAATAATGGTTTTTCGTCAAATATTTCACGTCGAGCCATTAGTTCAAGAAAAGTGAAGTATTTTTAATGTTGTAAATCAAACCAAACCAGATGAATGATCAAGCCGGACCTGATGAAAAGGTCAGCAACAAGCCTGCGGATCCCATCATGAATTTTCCGAATTACCTTTCAGGACTGTCTCATGATATCCGGACACCGCTCAGCGCAATCATCGGTTTTTCCGATCTTCTTGTCGAGCCCCGGCTTTCCAGGGTTGAGCAGCGCAATTATTGCATGATGATAGCGCGGAGTTCAAGAAAATTGCTGGATCTCATGTCAAACCTGATCGACCTGGCAAAAATGGAGACCGGTAATCTGGAGTTTTTTTACAAGCCGGTATATATCAAGGATCTTGTGGAAGAGCTCAAAATCGAGATTAACGAGATGGTTTCTTTGTACGAAAAAAAAGGCGTGGCTATCAATTACAATTTAACAAATGACAGTACAGCTTTTTTTGTGGCCGACAAGTCCAGGATTTTTCAGATCGTCAAGATCCTGGCTGAGAACAGCATGCGATTTACCAAGGAGGGAAGTATCACCATAACTTTCAAGCAGGATTCTCCTGATGAGACGACCATTCAGGTTGCAGATACCGGTTGTGGAATCGAAAAGGAACTGCAGAAAGTGCTTTTTGAGATGTTTCCACCGGCTGATACCCCTTTGGGAAAAAAAACTAAAGCCAGAGGTATGAGCCTTTCGGTGGTCAAGAAGCTTTGCGACATGATGGGCATCACCATAGAGGTATCCAGCTGGCCGGGTGCGGGAACAAAATTTACCATGAAAGTTCCGCGCCGGGAATTATAGTCCAATCAAGGCAATCGTCCGGCCGGTGACTGCTATTTCTTCATGTGCCGATCCATCTCCCTCTCAGTATCCCGCTTTTTCATATCCTCGCGCTTGTCGTGAACCGCTTTTCCCCGTGCCAGTCCGATTTCCAGCTTGGCAAGACCCGCATCGGTCAGGAAAAGTTCAATGGTAACAATGGTAAATCCTTTTTCCTTGACCTTACGCTCCAGCTTTCTCAATTCATTCCTGGATAAAAGCAGTTTTCGGTCACGTTTGGGAATGTGGTTGTTGTACGTCCCAAAACTGTATTCGGCGATCTGCAACCCTCTGGCATACAGTTCACCATCAATGAACATGCACCACGAATCGGAAAGGCTGGCCTTGCCCTGACGGATCGATTTGATCTCGGTCCCGTACAGTACAATCCCCGCGGTGTATTTTTCAAGGATCTCGTACTCCCTGTAAACCTGTTTGTTGCTTATGCTGATCTTGTTGGCCATGCCGTTTCCCTTGTCCGCAAAAGTACTACTTTTATTCCTCATGAGTAAGCCTGAAAACACTGCCTGCGATCTCCTGGTGCTGGTTGGCCACACTGCCGGCGGGAAAACTTCTTTGGCAGCGCACCTTGCACTCAGGCTCAACGGTGAAATAATCAGTGCCGACTCCAGACAGGTATATCGTGGAATGGATATCGGCACCGGGAAAGACCTTGAGGATTACCGGATTGGAGAAACATCGGTTCCCTACCACCTGATCAATATTGCAGATGCCGGTTCCAGATATTCCCTGTATGATTTTCAGAGTGACTTTCGCATCGCCTATGACGATATTCGCCGGCGTGGGAAATTACCCATTCTCTGCGGCGGCACCGGACTATATGTCGAATCGGTTCTCAAAGGTTACACTCTGGCCGAAGCACCGGAAGACCCGGTCCTCCGCAGCGCCCTGGAAGGTAAGCCTGATGCGGAACTGGTGGAAATATTGAAATCACTTGTTCCCCTTCACAACCAGTCGGATATTGCCGACCGCAACCGGTTGGTGAGAGCCATCGAGGTGGCAAAGGCAAACCAGGCATCCGGAAATATGCCGGCAAGCCAGATCCGTGCAAAGGTATTTGTCCTTTCATTTGATCCGGATGAGCGGCGCAATAGGATTACACTTCGGTTAACCGAGCGTCTGAAAAATGGTATGATTGATGAGGTAAAGGAGTTGCTGAAAACGGTGAAGCCCGAGGATTTGATGTATTATGGTCTTGAATATAAATACCTTACGCTGTACTGTACCGGTGAAATCACCTACGACCAGATGTGTAACTCCCTGAACACCGCCATTCATCAATTCGCTAAACGACAGATGACCTGGTTC
>CAYHCO010000050.1:6257-18169 GCA_964355105.1 uncultured Porphyromonadaceae bacterium | reverse complement strand
TAACTCCCTGAACACCGCCATTCATCAATTCGCTAAACGACAGATGACCTGGTTCCGTGGAATGGAACGCCGTGGCATTCCGGTAAACTGGATCCCCGGCGAACTCCCCCTCGCCGATAAAATCGAAACGGTTTTAGGGACCCTCACCTGATACCTCGTCTAGAAATTCGGGCTGAGCAGGAACTGCTCATAGAAATCATCGATGACTTTTACCGCTTCCTCGGCTGTATCGACTAAATGAAACAGATCAAAATCGGTAATGGCAACGTTATGTTCCTTGGAATGCATGACCTCCTTGATCCATTTAATCAGACCGCCCCAGTATTCCTTGCTCACCATCACGATCGGAAACTTGCCGATCTTGCCGGTCTGGATTAAAGTTAATGCCTCAAACAATTCATCAAATGTTCCGAACCCCCCCGGTAATACGATGAATCCCTGGGAATACCTCATAAACATGGTTTTACGGACAAAGAAATAATCGAAATTTATCAGTTTGTCATTATCGATATACGGATTGTGGGTCTGCTCATGTGGCAGGTCGATGTTTATTCCGATCGATCTGCCCTTGCCGCGCTGGGCTCCCTTGTTGGCGGCTTCCATGATGCCGGGACCCCCGCCGGTGATTACCCCGTAACCCAGCTGGGTCAGACGATAACCTATCTCCTCTGCAATGATGTAATAGGGATTGTCGGGCTTTGTTCGTGCTGAGCCAAATACCGCAACACTCGGACCCAGCCTGCCCAGTTTCTCAAACCCGCCGACAAACTCCGCCATCACCTTGAAGATCTGCCAGGAATTTTCGGTCTTAAGTTCATTCCAGGATTTGTTTTTGAACGCATCCCTGATCATATCATCTTGATTCATATCGACTTGTTTGATTTGTTCCGTGAAGTTAATACATCTTTGAGAAATCTGCCGGTATAGGAATCGGCAACTTTTACTATTTCCTCAGGCTTGCCGGCCGCAACGATTCTTCCCCCTGAGAGACCCCCTTCGGGTCCCAGGTCGATGATGTAATCCGCAACTTTAATGACCTCCATATTGTGCTCGATAACCACAACGGTATTGCCCTTTTCCACCAGCCTGTTCAATACACCCAGCAATACACGGATGTCCTCGAAATGCAGCCCGGTAGTTGGTTCATCCAGGATATACAGGGTATGCCCCGTATCCTTCTTGGCCAGTTCATTGGCGAGTTTCACGCGCTGCGATTCACCGCCGGATAAAGTGGTGGAGGATTGTCCTAGGGTAATATAGCCGAGACCGACATCATTGAGAGTACGCAGTGCTCGCACTATATTGGGGGAATTCTCGAAAAACTCAATGGATTGGCTGATTGTCATATCCAGAATATCGGAAATGGATTTACCCTTGTACCTCACCTCGAGCGTTTCCCTGTTGTATCGTTTGCCGTTGCATGCTTCGCAATGAACATAAACATCGGGCAGAAAATTCATTTCAATGGTTTTAACCCCTGCACCCTGACAGGTCTCACAGCGTCCTCCCTTCACGTTAAATGAAAACCTTCCCGGCTCGTATCCCCTCACCTGCGATTCCGGCAATTTGGCCAGCAGGTTCCTGATCTCTCCGAAAACCCCGGTGTATGTGGCTGGATTTGAACGGGGTGTGCGGCCGATTGGCGACTGGTCGACAACTATTACCTTGTCGATCAGTTCGATCCCCGATACAGATTCGTAAGGAAGCGGGTCCTGAACGGAATTGTAAAATGATTGGCTCAGGATCGGATACAGGGTTTCATTGATCAGTGTGGATTTTCCACTCCCCGAAACACCTGTGACACAAATAAACTGCCCCAGGGGAATCGTGATGTCGACCTTTTTCAGGTTATGACCGGTCGATCCTTTCAACACAATCTCCTTGCCCGTTGATTCCCTTCGCACAGCCGGTATTTCAATTCGTTTCTCTCCTTTCAGGTAAGCACCGGTCAGGCTGTCGGACTGTATCACTTCTGATGGCTTGCCGGTGGCTACCACCATTCCGCCGTGGCGCCCGGCATGCGGACCCATGTCGATCACATAGTCCGCCGAAAGGATCATGTCCTCATCATGCTCGACAACAATCACTGAATTGCCCAGGTCGCGCAATTGCTTCAGCGCATCGATCAGCTGAAGGTTGTCTCTGTGGTGAAGTCCGATACTGGGTTCATCGAGTATATACAATACGTTTACCAGATGTGAACCAATCTGGGTGGCCAGACGAATCCGCTGACCTTCGCCACCGGAGAGGCTCCTGGTTGAACGGTTCAGCGACAGGTAGTTAAGCCCGACGTCAAGCAAAAACTGCAAGCGGGCCCTGATCTCCTTCAGCACATCACGTGCGATCTGCTGCTGGGTGCTTGAAATCCTCGATTCCACTCCTACGAGCCATTCGAGCAATTGTGAGATATCCATTTCAGCCAGCTCCGCGATATTTTTTCCGGCGAACTTGAAAAAACGGCTCTCCTTTCTGAGCCTGGTGCCTTCACATTCCGTGCAGGTGCAGGTGCGGATAAACTGATCCGCCCATTTCTGGGCTTTCTTGGATGTCGACTCATCTTTTTGCTGGCTGATGTAGGTGACAACGCCATCGAAATTCAGGAAATAATTCGAGGACAGGCCCAGCGGAGTGTTTTCAAGTTTGAATGATTCATCCGATCCCAGCAGGATGGTCTGAAGAGCTTCTTCGGGAAGATCGCAGATCGGATCATCCAGCTTGAATCCGTATTTCCTGGCAATGGCCTCCAGCTGCCAGAAAATCATGCTCTGACGGTATTTCCCCAGTGGAACGATTCCTCCGTCGCGGATGCTGATCTTGTCGTTGGGGATGATCTTGCTGTTGTCGATCTCATGAACATAGCCCAGTCCCTTGCAAACCGGGCAGGCACCTTCGGGGCTGTTGAATGAAAAATTGTTCGGAGCCGGCTCATCATAGGATATCCCGGTGGTCGGACACATGAGGTGACGGCTGAAAAATGTTGGCCGCTGGCCTTCAAATCCCGTAATCAGGATGACTCCCTTGCCCTCCTTCATGGCGGTCTGGATGGAATCTTTCAGGCGCTTGGCCTGGTCAGGGCTTGCCACGAGCCGGTCAACCACCATCTCAATATTATGCACCTTGTAGCGGTCGAGCTTGAGGCCGGGCAAAATTTCCTTGATCACCCCGTCGATGCGGGCATAGATGTATCCTTTCTTGCGTATCTGCTCGAACAACTCCTTGTAGTGACCTTTCCTGCTCTTAATCAGCGGCGAAAGAACCAGGATCTTTTCATTGGTGAATTTCTCCAGAATTCTGGAGAGAATCTGGTCATCAGTATACCTGACCATCTTTTCACCTGTCTCGTAGGAGAATGCTTCTCCGGCGCGGGCGTACAGCAGCCTCAGAAAATCGTATATCTCGGTGGTGGTGCCCACGGTACTGCGCGGATTCTTGCTGGTGGTCTTCTGCTCGATCGAGATCACAGGACTCAGCCCGGTGATCTGATCCACATCGGGCCTCTCCATGCTGCCCAGGAATTGCCGGGCATAAGCTGAAAAGGTTTCCATATACCTTCTTTGCCCTTCGGCATAGATGGTATCAAAAGCCAAAGAGGATTTTCCGCTTCCGCTGAGCCCTGTAATTACGGTAAGTTTGTGCCGGGGGATCTTAACATCAACATTACGGAGATTATGTACCCTGGCCCCGGTAACTTCAATAAACTGGTCGACTGGCATTTTTTCTACAGATGAATGACTTCTCCGAATGCTGCAGCCGCAGCTTCCATGATGGCTTCCGACATGGTCGGGTGGGGGTGAACCGAACGGATCAGCTCGTGGCCGGTGATCTCCAGCTTCCGGGCTACAACCAGCTCGCCAATCATTTCGGTGACATTGCTCCCGATCAGGTGTGCGCCGAGCAATTCACCGTGACGGGAATCAAAAATAAGTTTTACAAATCCATCCTTGGCACCGGCAGCGCTGGCTTTTCCTGATGCGGTAAAAGGAAATTTACCCACCTTGATTTCAAAACCGGCTTCCTTGGCAGCTTTCTCTGTATATCCTACCGAGGCAACTTCCGGCGTGGTATAGGTACAACCGGGTATGTTATTGTAATTCAACGCTTCAGGATCATGGCCCGCTATCTTTTCCACACAGATTATACCCTCGGCTGAGGCCACGTGAGCAAGTGCCTGTCCGTGAACAATATCCCCGATGGCATAAATTCCGGATACTGAGGTGCGGTAATATTTGTCAACCTTGATTTTGCCTTTCTCAAGTTCAACACCCAGGGCTTCAAGACCGATATTCTCAATGTTCGGGGTAATCCCGACAGCAGATAAAACGATCTCCGCTTCCTTGAGTTCTGTTCCTTTGGCCGTTTTGATGGTGACCATACATGAATCACCCTTAATTTCCACCGACTCAACCGATGATCCGGTCATGATGGTAATTCCGGCTTTTTTCAGAGAGCGTGCCAAAGCTTTTGAAACTTCTTCATCCTCAAGCGGCACAATCTCAGGCAGGAACTCAACCAGCGTGACCTGCGTGCCCATGCTGTTGTAAAATGAGGCCAGTTCCGTGCCTATCGCTCCGGATCCGACCACTACCATGGACGTCGGAAGCTTTTCGAGCGTCAGCGCTTCGCGGTAACCGATGATCTTTTTGCCGTCCTGCTTCAGGTTCGGCAGTTCCTTGGATCTGGCACCGGTGGCCAGTATGATATTTTTTGATTCGTACACAGCCTCCGCACCCGCAGAGTCGGTGACCGCTATTTTTCCGGCTCCGGCAAGTTTCCCGAATCCCGGTATGACATCAATCTTGTTCTTTTTTAACAGGAACTGAACCCCTTTGCTCATTCCATCTGCAACCGTCCGGCTCCTTCCGACAATCGCCGTAAAATCCGGACTGATCTCTCCCTTGACCAATACCCCATATTCCGATGCATGTCGCACGTAATCAAGAACCTGTGCTGATTTTAGCAATGATTTCGTGGGAATGCAACCCCAGTTCAGGCAGATGCCCCCCAGTTCGGCTTTTTCAATGATCGCTGTTTTCAAACCCAGCTGCGAAGCCCTGATGGCTGCAACATATCCTCCGGGACCACTGCCCACTATGATCAGATCGTAATTCATCGGTTTTCAAAATTAAAACTTGTAAAAATACGGCCAATTATTGTATTTTTCACTCTGATAAGGTAAAACCAAATTGGGGTGGAATTGTTATGAAAAAATTTCGCTTTACGCGCATTCTGTTGATAATTGTTGCAGTTCTGGCAGTTGCGTATGGCCTGAGTCCCCTCTATTTGCGTAATGCTATATTTTATCAAAAGCCTGATCTTGATGATTATACGATCTTTAATAATCGGGTGGTCATGGCCGGCGGATATCAGCCCTGGTCCGAAGTTCCAGGCTACCAGGCAAAAACGATTTCAACAACTTACTCAAAGCAGTTTGATAAGTTGAAAACGGTGGCTTATCTGGTAATTAAAAATGACCAGTTGGTGTTCGAAAAATATTGGAAAGGATACGATGCTGATACAAAATTGAATTCGTTTAACATGGCGGGCTCAATCATCTCGCTTTTGGTTGGTGTTGCAATGGATGAAGGGATGATTAAAAGTGTTGACCAGCCTGTCGGTGAATTCCTGCCTGATTACCGGACTGGCGAAAAGGCGAGGATAACCATCAGGCACCTCCTGGAGATGAGTGCCGGCCTCAACTGGGAGGAATCCTATTCCGGACTTACCTCAATGACCACTCAGGGATATTACGGTGATGAATTGGCCAAACTGGTGGTTGACCAGCATACGGTGCGTGAACCGGGACTCTATTTTGAATATAAAAGCGGAAATACCCAACTGCTCGCGCTCGTTCTGGAAAGTGCAACGGGCAGGAAGGTAAGCAGCTACGCATCTGAAAAACTCTGGATACCGATGGGCGCCAAAAGTGATGCCCTGTGGTCAACCGATAGGCCCAATGGAATTGAAAAAGCATTCGCCTGTTTTCATTCGACTACACGGGATTTTGCCAGATTCGGTCAACTTATTGTTAATCAGGGGAAATGGAATGATCGTCAGCTCGTTTCGGATATGTATCTGGCGGATGCTCTTCGGCCCGACACACTCCTGACCGATGAGGTGAACAAGAAAGTTGATTATTACGGATGGCATTGGTGGCTGATGAAATACCGGGGCCATCAGGTTTATTATATGATGGGCTTAAACGGCCAGTACGTGATTGCGATTCCTGAGCTGAAAACCGTTATTGTGCGGTTTGGGAAAAAATGCTCTCTGGATAAGATCAGGGGTATACCCGCCGATTTTTTCACTTGGGTTGATGCAGGCCTGGAACTGTCAGGATCTTAATGCCTTCCGGTACTCACTAATCAGTTTTACGGCACCCTGGTAAGAAGTCATCCTGCCTTCCATCACCTTTTTCTCTACATCCCTTATCCTCCTCGAGATTGCCGGGTCATGGTAAAATCCGTCGAGAAGCTGCTCCCGGATCGTGGTAAACATCCATTCCCTGGCCTGCTCCATGCGCCTCTTTTCCAGAAAACCGTTTGCCCTGACATGACTGAAATATTCATTAAAAATTTCCAGAAGGGTGTCCATGCCTTTGTTTTCCCGGGCTGATATGGGAATTACCTTGGGTGACCAGCCGCTTTCAGGCGGTGGGAAAAGGTGGAGGGCATTGCGGTAATCCATGCATGCCAGCTCCGAAGCCCTGACATTTTCTCCGTCTGCCTTGGTAATCGCAATGGTGTCGGCCATTTCCATAATTCCACGCTTGATGCCCTGTAATTCATCACCCGCTCCGGCCAGCATCAGGAGAAGGAAGAAATCGACCATGGAATGCACGGCAGTCTCGGATTGGCCTACGCCAACCGTTTCGATGAAAAGGACATTAAAACCGGCAGCTTCACACAGGATCATGGTCTCCCTGGTTTTCCGGGCTACTCCGCCGAGAGTGCCTGCAGCCGGCGAAGGTCTGATAAAGGCGTTGGGATCATTGCTCAACTGTTCCATCCTCGTTTTGTCGCCCAGGATGCTTCCTTTCGAGCGTTCGCTGCTGGGATCTATGGCCAGAACCGCAATTTTTTTGCCCTGTCCGGTGAGGCTCCTGCCGAGCACTTCGATAAAGGAGCTTTTTCCCACACCCGGAACGCCGGTTATTCCAATTCGCATGGAATCACCAGAATGGGGAAGGCATCCGGTAATTATTTCCTGGGCAATGACCGCATGGTCGGGCCGCTGGCTTTCCACCATGGTTATAGCCCTGCTGAGGATTGTCCGGTTGCCTGCAAGAATGCCGTCGATATATTCCCTGGCGGAGAGGATGGATTTTCTTTTCCTGATAAAGTGCTGAGCCGCTTTAGGATCAACCGAAGGAGGCTGTTCGATGCCCGAATTTACCCTCAGGGCTGAATCCTTAACCTGATCCTGATTTTCCATGTTATTTGCGGGCAGGTTCAACATCTCCAATAAAACGCAACACCAGGTTTGGCTGCAGGGGATCGTTGGTAATCAGTGTTATAGTTTGGAATTGCTTGCCAGTTTTACCCCGGCTGTCGAAGGTGCATTTCAAGGTGGTGGACTCACCGCTCTTGATCTCATATTTATCAGGCTTGGAAGCCGTGCAGCCACAGGTAGTCGATACCTTGCGGATGATCAGAGGCTCTTTGCCTTCATTCTTCAGGGTGAAATCGTGCGCTACAGCCTGACCCGGGACCACGGTTCCGAAATTGTACGATTCCTCGTCCAGCTTAGCCCGCGCGGCATTCAACTTCTGCTCCGGCGTCAGTTTGGAGAAATCTTCATGGATTGTGGCACTCACAGCCAGCATGTTGTCCTGGATCAACTTGCCGTTCAGTTTGAGCATGAAACGGTTAACAATAAACCCCCAGTCTTTCACCTTGCTTCCATCCATAGTTGCATAAATCAGACCTTTCTTTTTAGGCTCCAGAATTACAGGGACAACACTGAAGGTAAGATACGCAGGTGCCTCTGTTATGGCAACGGTTAGCAGGGAGTCACTGTCATTAAATATCTGGATCGTATCCACCTTGAGCTGCGTGTTCAACACGGTCTGCATGTTCAGGTGGTTTGTGACCAATCGTAAATTACCTATCTTGATAGGATAGTCGTCGGCTGATGTTTTGGGTTTTGGTGTCACCAATCCCACAATATACAGTGTGACTGATGCTTCCCGGGCATTCGACTTTACGGTAATGCTTTTTCTGAAAGCACCCGGCCGTCCCAGCGGATCAAAAGTGACTTTTACTGTACCTGATTTTCCCGGCTGGATGGGTTCCTTGCTCCACTCCGGGACTGTACATCCGCAGGTGGATGCTATGTCATAGATAGATAAAGGCTGGCTCCCGTTATTGGTGAATGTGAAAATGTGCGTCTTTAACCCATCGAGTTCACCGAAATTGCCAAAATTGAAACTTGTTTTGTCAAAAGTTATGGAAGGTTCAGTAAACTGGGCATAATTATTGTAAAATTGACCTCCCGTAATGACCAAACAAAGAACTATTATCAAGCGTTTCATATTATACGGTTTTGTAAGTCTAAAACGATTCAAAATTAATAATTTCGACCGTCAATCAACGATGGGCAGAAAGGCTTGGATATTAACGGGATTAGTCGCAATAATCCTACTCGGTACTGGAACAGCTGCCAGGGCTCAGTTCTATAATGGGCTGAATATGACCTTTGGCAAGAACAGGATTCAATATCCACGGGCCGACGTGCTCGAAAGTGAGTTCTTTGCCTCATTCTACCGGTTCGACCGCTACGATGTGTATTTTTATCCGGAAGGTAGGGAACTGGCCGAATATGTTAGCCGCGTGGCTTACAAGGAAATGTCAAGGCTTGAGAATTTTTTCGAATACTCCCTCACCAAACGCCTCATTTTTCTGGTTTACAACCGTCTTTCAGATTACCGGCAGAGCAATATCGGACTGATATCCGGAAAAGATGAATCCAATATCGGCGGTATCACGAGAATTCTCGACAATAAGGTATTTCTCTATTTCGAAGGCGATTATCGCAAGTTCGATCAGCAGATCAAAGCCGCCATTACCGAGGTTATCCTTCAGGAAATGCTCTACGGGGGCTCCGTGCGTGACCGGCTGGCCAGTTCAACCCTGCTTAACCTTCCCGATTGGTTCTACAGAGGGCTGATTTCTTACGTTTCCCAGGGCTGGGATGTAGAAACGGAAAGCAGGGTGAAAGATGGCATCATGTCCGGGAAATTCGATAAATTCAATAACCTGGAGGGCAAGGATGCTGTTTATGCGGGGCATTCTATTTGGAATTTTGTGGCCGAAACCTTTGGAAAATCGGTTATTCCAACCATCGTTTACTTTACGAGGATAAACAAAAATTCATCCTCGGGGTTTTTAAATGTCCTGGGTACCAATATTAACGCCCTGACCTACGAATGGCTTCATTTTTATAAGACAAGATATTCCGAGGCAGCACACCAGGGCGATCTGCCCACCACACAGTTAGTGAAGCTCAAGAACCGTAAAGGAAGGGATTTCCTAAGGGCGCGTATCAGCCCCGATGGCAATTACATCGCCTTCACGTCAAACAGTGAAGGCCAGATACGTGTCATGCTGTATGATGTTAAAGCCAATTATACCCGTAAGATTTATCAGACCGGGGCCAAACTAGGTCAGCTGGAGGATTATTCATTTCCTGCCCTTGCCTGGCATCCTTCTTCCCAATTGCTGGCCATGATCATGGAATACAAAGGAAAGGTCCGCTTTAGTCTGTATCCCCTGGAAAAGCATAAATGGGAGCATGAGGATATCAAGCTGTTTAATAAGGTTCTCGATTTTTCATATTCCGATGACGGACTGAACCTCGCTATGTCAGCGGTTAAGAACGGCCAGACCGACATCTATGTTTACAGCCTTGTAGCGCGTACGGGCGACCAAATCACCAATGACCGGGCCGATGATTTTTCACCCCGGTTTATCGATAATTCCACCCGGATTATCTTTAACAGCAACAGGAAAGAGCTCTCACTGGAAGACCAGAAGCAAAAGCAGGAACAACTTCCATACCTCGACCTATACATTTTGGATTATGCTGGCAGATCGGATAATCTCGATCGTCTGGCTGAGGATAAATATGTCGACCGTTTTCAGCCCGAGCGTCTGGAGGATAAGAAATATTATTTTCTGGGCGATGATAACGGACTCAGGAACAGGTATATGGCTAAGATCGATAGTTCCCTTGTCTCCATTGATACCGCAGCTCATTATGCCTTCACCACTAAAACCACTCCGCTGACCAATTACAGCAGGAATATTCTGGATCAATCATTCTCAAAATCTACCAATGAATGGACTACCCTGTTTTTCACCAAAGGGAAATATCAGCTTGCGCGGGGTTCCTTGGATGCAGATTCACAAATTGCTAAGGAATTGTCATCCAGCACATTTCGCAATAAACTAACCCGTGAACTTGCCCGTCAGGACAGCCTGAAGGTGGCTGCCGAAGCTGCTGCGGCTATAGCGGAAGAAACACCGGCTCCGAGGCGGCCACTGACCCTGAACCCGGATACGGCCAGGCAGAAAGCGGAAGTGAATATTAACAACTATATTTTTGAGGCTGAGCGGACCCCTGCGGCTGCCGGAAACAAGAGCCGCAAGCTCCTGCAGCCGGAAAACGTCAATCCTTTGACCGGTAAAACGTTCGACCTTCCACCTCTGCGCATATATCAACCCTCCTTTTACATCAATTACCTCGCGTCGCAAATTGATTTTACCTTTTTGAATTCTTCCTACCAGGCGTTTACCGGTGGTGCCGTTTACTATAATCCCGGCTTCAACATGCTTTTCAAGGTGGGTACCCAGGACCTTTTTGAGGATTATAAAATCATAGGGGGTTTTCGTCTTGGCAATGACCTGTCGAGCAATGAATATTTGTTGAGTGTCGAGAATCTGAAGAAACGACTCGACAAGGAGATGATTTTCCACAGGCAGGTTTATCAGACTTATTCACAGGATTATACGGCCAATATCAAGGTAATCACCCAGGAACTGTTTTACCTTCTCAAATATCCTTTCAGTCAGGTTAATTCCCTGAGGGCTACCATCAATGGGAGGATCGACAGCTATACGTTTCTGTCGACCGACCCTGTGAACCTGAATAAAAAGGGTGAAGCAAAATATTGGGCGGGATTGAAGCTCGAGTATGTGTTCGACAATACCAGGGTCATCAGTCTCAACCTTTATGAAGGTATGCGCTACAAGCTTTTCGGAGAATATTACCAGCAGGTCAACGGCAATTGGTCTGATGTATTTATTATTGGAGCCGATTTCAGGCATTATCAGCCCATTCACCGGTCCCTGATCTGGGCTAACCGCTTTGCCGTCAGTACCTCTTTCGGCGGGAGCAGGCTGATATACTACCTGGGAGGTGTCGATAACTGGACCAACCTCTCGAGGACGGTACCGACTTATGATGCCAGCATGCCGATTGATACCAAGCAAAATTTTGTTTATCAGACCATTGCTACCAATATGCGCGGATTTCCGCAGAACGTAAGAAATGGTAACAGTTTCGCGGTCTTTAACTCAGAATTACGCTGGCCCGTGTTCCGTTATTTCGCCAACCGGCCGGTCAATTCTGATTTTCTGAACAGTTTGCAGATCGTTGGGTTTTTTGATGTGGGTACGGCGTGGAGCGGCCCTTCTCCCTGGGACGAGCGAAATCACCTCAACCGCCAGATCATCGATCATAATCCGTTGCATATCGTGATTCATAAAGTCAATAATCCATTCGTCGAAGGTTTCGGTTGCGGGGTCCGAAGCCGGCTGCTCGGATATTTCGTCAGGGCCGATGTTGCCTGGGGCATTGAGAATGGTGCCATCCTGCCCAGAACTTTCTATCTTTCGCTAAGTCTTGATTTTTAA
>CAYHCO010000050.1:0-6157 GCA_964355105.1 uncultured Porphyromonadaceae bacterium | reverse complement strand
ATCAGGGCCGATCTGGATGCACTGCCGATCCTTGAACAGAATGAATGTGATTATGCTTCGAGGAATCCGGGTGTCATGCATGCCTGTGGGCATGATGTGCATACTGCTTGTCTTTTGGGCGCTATTCGGATAATTTCTGAGTTGAAGGGTGAATGGAAGGGCCGGATCAGGTTCCTGTTTCAGCCGGGTGAGGAATTGCTTCCAGGAGGGGCTCAGAGAATTATTCAATCCGGGTTGCTGGATAATCCTGATCCTGATTGCATCATTGCCGCACATGTATACCCGGAGCTGCCGGCCGGCAAATTTGGATTCCGTGAAGGGCCGTATATGGCTTCTACCGATGAGATCTATTTTGAGGTTAAAGGCGTTGGCGGGCATGGTGCGCTTTCACATAAACTGATTGATCCCGTGCTCATTGCCAGCCACCTGATAGTCGGACTGCAGCAGATCGTGAGCCGCAGGTTGCCGGCGGAGGTACCCGCGGTATTGTCGTTTGGCAAGGTGGATGCCCCCGGTTCCACCAATGTTATACCTTCATCGGTAAAGATCGAGGGCACCTTCCGCATAATGAATGAGCAATGGAGGGAGAAAGCGCTTGCGGAGATTCGGAAAACGGCTGCCGGAATTGTAGAATCCATGGGGGGAACCCTGGATTGCAGGATCGTATCCGGTTACCCGGCATTGATCAATGAACCGGTTCTTACCTCAAAAATGATAAATCTGGCAAATGCCTTTGTCGGTGAAGATCAGGTGGAGGATTTGCCTTTGCGCATGACCGGGGAGGACTTTGCCCGCTATGCACAGCGATATCAGGCTTCATTCTACCGTTTGGGTACCGGAGGGGGCCGGTTTAACGACCCGGTTCACCATCCGGCTTTCGATGTGGATGAATCGTCACTCACCCACGGCATGGGCATGATGGCCTGGCTGGCGATGGGCCTGCTTGAAGGCTGAACTTTACTAAATCAGGGCCTCTATTCTCAGCCGAAGTGCATTAAGGTCTTCGGGTGAGGGTACATATTTTTGCTTCTCTGTCGCAAGTACCTCAAACCCGGCTTCTGTCATCATCGAAGCTATCTCGTCGAGTTGCTTGGGTCCCCAGCCGTAAGATCCGAAAACAATGGATTTCCTGTTCTTGGGAGCTAATCCGAGCAAATAAGTCAGGAAGGCTGACATATTCGGAAGCATCCTGCCGTTGAGGGTAGGGGATCCGAGGCAAATAAACTCAGCATCAATAACTTCCGTCATGATGTCGGAGATATGGTTTTGTTGCAGGCTGATGAGCGAAGTAACATAACCTTTTTGTTCAAAACCGTCCTGGATAGCCAGGGCCATGGCTTCCGTGGAATGCCACATGGTGTCGTAAATGATGAGCGCCTTCTTCCTGGTTTCATTGCTTGCCCAGCTGGCATAATTGCTGATGATGTCTTTTACGTGCTTGCGCCAGATAATCCCGTGACTGTTGGCAATGATCTCGATATCCATGCTGTTGATCCCTACCAGGATTTTTTGCACCTGCCGGGAGTAGGGCAGTACGATGTTGGCATAATACTTCCTTGCTTCCAGCATGCAGATATCCAGCGGATATTCATCATCAAATCTTTCCGAGGAGGCCAGGTGCTGACCGAATGCATCATTGGAAAACAGGATTTTTTCTTCAGGCATGTAAACTACCATATTGTCCGGCCAGTGAACCATCGGTGTCAGGACAAAATGCAGGCTGCGTTTTCCGAGATTGAGAACAGTGCCCGATTCCATCGGTTTATAATTCCAATTCTCCTTATAATGGTCGCGTAAGCCGCCTTCGCCTTTCGGAGAGCAGAAAATGGCAGCATTGGGAGCGATTTTCATTAGTTCCGGCAATGCACCCGAATGGTCCATTTCAACATGGTTGCAAACGATATAGTCGATCTTCGAGGGATCGATAACCGACCGGATGCGTTCGAGCATCTCACTTGTGAGATAGGATTTTACCGTATCAACCAGCGTGATTTTCTCATCAATAATAAGATAAGCATTGTAGGTTGATCCGCGCTGGGTAAGGTATCCGTGAAAATTTCTCAAATTCCAGTCGATTCCCCCAACCCAGTATATGCCTTCTTTAATCAGAACTGCCTTCATAAACTAATCTGTGATTTCGGTAAACGCTGTTTTATTCACTCCGCACAATGGACAGAGCCATCCTTCCGGCAACTCTTCAAACGGCGTCCCCGGGGCTATCCCGGAAATCATATCGCCTGCATCCGGATCATAAACGTATCCGCATGAGTTACACTTATGCTTTGTATTATTCATATTTGGTGATAGAAATTAAACGGTACCTCCGCTTACGGAGCCGGAGTTTTGGTTGCGTCAACGAAAACCCGTGCAGCCAGTTCGCGATCCAGCATGAGCAGGCCGTATCCGTTATCGCCGATCATCTTCAGCTGAACAAGGATCTGCTCAACATTGGATTCTTCCTCAACCTGTTCAGCGATAAACCATTGCAACATGCTGTTGCTGGCATGGTCCTTCTCCTCAATCGAAATATTGGCCAGGTTGTTGATCAAACCGGTAACTACCTGTTCATGTTCCAGGGTTGCGGTGAAAGCGGCAACCGGATTCTTCCAATCGGTATCCACAGCTGCGATCGGCTTTAAATACACTTCTCCCCCGCGGGAATGTACGTAGTCGAAGAACTTGACCGCGTGGGTCAATTCCTCCTGCCACTGAACTTTCATCCAATTGGCAAATCCTCTAAGATTCTGCCTCTCAAAGTATGCCGACATTGACAAATACAGGTAGGCTGACCATAATTCAGCGTTAATCTGCTCATCAATAGCAGTTTGCATTTTTTTAGTTATCATGTTGTTTTGTTTTAGGCTTTCCACAAACCGTGCATATTACAATATTCCCTTGCTCCCAAAGCTTTTTCGGTGTTATCGATCATGAACTCAGCCTCCGGCTTGTCGCCCGGCTTCAGGAATTTCCGGTAGGTTCCTTTGTCGGTGTCCAGCTCGATCCAGACAATATAATGAGCGTCAAGCATAGGATGCTCTTGCTTTTCACCTACTTTAACCACGTACCCGGTTGCGGTTTTTTCAATAAAAGGCACATGCTTTTCCAAGGTTGAATCAGCTGCCGATTCTTCCTGAAAATTCATGGTCTGACCGCAGCACGTCAGGGTACCGCCGCCAACATGCAATACTTCCACGATATTGCCGCAAACGGAACATTTGTAAATGGCATTTCTTTTTAACATGGTTGATCTCCCCTAAATATTTTGTTTCGCAAAGTTGATAATTTTTCGCTTAAGGATGGTACTTGGAACCCGATAGAATTTCTTTAGCGTTCGTAATTCCGGGTAATGACTTCAGCTCCAGTCCGGATGTTTTCATGTAGCTGCTGACAATCCGGTATCCAATCCAAATTCCGGCCCTTCCGGGAGAATCATTTCCAAAATCACGGGTAAACGGCGCCTCATCCATGAACTTTCTGGTTGTCAGCCGGTCGGTGGAAAAAAGTATTTTCTGCTCAGCCAGGTATTTCCACATGGCTCTCTCCTGCTGGTGGCACCATTCAACCTGCTTTTCAGAATAATGGAACAGATTCTCCTCGCTGATTTCGGGCAAAAGCTTCCTGGCTAAGTAATATATTTTCCCCTCATAGATCATTCGTTCCAGGAACCCGCCTTCCGGTGCCGGTATTTCACTGTACAGCCAGGCCCTAACCGCATCGGCAACGAGATTTTCCGGATTTTTGTTTATCCTGATGTAAGCTGGAATTCCCAGATCCTGGTAATAACGTTTGTCGGATCCCAGGTAATTGTCGATTCCAATGGCAAGCAAACCGGGCAGGGAGATAAAAGACTGGTTGAACCCGGAAAGGAAGGGCACCAGGTAATCAACACGCCGACTGCCTGTTATATCAGACCATTTGTCCAGCGCCTGCTGAATTTCGATATATTTTTTCTGAAAAACGGCATCTGATTTTTCAACTTCCGCATACACTTCCCTGACCAGTGCATCGTTGGTAAAGGTCGACAACTGGTCAGCATAGCCCGACAAGCTGTCCGGCCCTATTCTGATGATCTCCTCGTTGAATATCCGGAAGAAAGGCAGCAGAGCCTGATGGTGTGTCCTGATGCTGTCAGCCACCGAACCGGGGGATGTCGTGAGCAACAATTTGTCGAACCTGACAACGGTATCTCGCACCGGCAGCTTTCCCCTGCTGCAGGATAAGCTTCCGACAACGAGGAATATAATAAGAATGCCTATTTTTGACTTTAAATGATCCATACTAATGCCGTTCAGAAAACGTTAAAAATACTGAAAATCTTGCATGGCATATGAAAACTAAAGTCTTTCTTATCGGATGGATCGCATTAATGCTGCCTGCTCTGGCAAGTGCCCAGTTCAAGGAGCGCAAGGTCAGATTTGCAATCGGAATCCAGCCACATGTTAACTGGATCCATGCCGATGAGATGGAATTGCAGGAAGGTCCTGTTCGCCTGGGAATAGGAGCCGGATGCCGCGTGGATTACCGGTTTGAGAAACATTATGCTTTTTCGGTGGGATTGGACTGGAACCAGTCGGGGGGGAATATAATATATAATAGTCCTTTTTACCTGGATCTGACCTCAGGATTGGATACCCTGAGTTCCGGAACCAGGATAACCTATAAGGTTCAGCATCTGGAGATTCCTATTGCCTTCCGGATCATGATGCGCGAAATCGGATATTCCACGGGTTTCCTTGAACTTGGATTAGACCCCATGTTCAATTTACAGGCCTCGATCGATGCCAACGAAAATAAAATTGTCAATGTGCCCTTCCAGTCGGGGGTGAATCCGATAAACCTTGCCTGGCACGCCGGTGCGGGCCTCAATTATTCGCTGGGAGCAAGTGTCAGCCTGCAGTTTGAACTGTTTTACAGAAATACTTTTCTTGATGTTACCCGGGAAAATAACATCCGTAAGCCTGATAATGCAAGAATCAACGAGATCGGAATTAATTTCGGCATTTTATTTTAAACAACATGAAGATCGCCATTGCCCAGTTAAATTTCAGGATTGCTGATTTCGAGGGTAATCTAACCCTGATGAAGGAAGCTATTCACACTGCTGAGCGTGACGGAGTGGACCTTATTGTTTTCTCCGAGCTTGCCGTTTGCGGTTATCCGCCGCTGGACCTGCTGGAACAAAGGGATTTTATCGATAAATGCAGTGAGAGTATCCGGATACTGACCCAAATGACCTCTCAGGTTGCGGTAATTGTAGGGGCTCCTGTAATCAATCCTAATCCAAAGGGGAAAAAATTATTCAATGCCGCATTCCTGTTGTCTGAAAATGAGATTAAGGCGGTCCGGCATAAAACACTTTTGCCGACTTATGACATTTTTGATGAATATCGATATTTTGAAAAAAACAATGAATTTGAAATAGTCGATTTTAAGGGGATTAAAATTGCTTTAACCATCTGTGAAGATATCTGGGATGACCAGCCGGTTGAGAACACTTTTTCGAGGAGCAAGCTGTATACCGTTTCTCCCATGGATTTCCTGGCTGCCGGAAAACCGGATATCATGATTAACATATCGGCAAGTCCGTTTGCGGCAAACCGGCTGAATGCCCGTGAAGAGGTCTTGAAACAAAATGTGTCAAAATATGGAATTCCACTTTTTTATTGTAATCAGGTTGGCGCTAACACGGAATTGATTTTTGACGGATCTTCCATGGTTCTTCATCAGGATGGAAGCATAGCTGATCGGTTTAATCCATTTGCTGAAGAGGTCAGATCATATGTCGTCGAGAGTTTAATGAACCCCCTTCCTGCCCGTGCTACGAAGTTTGAAAGCAATCTCAGCGAGGAATACAGGGTGGAAATGATGTATAAAGCATTGGTTTTCGGCATACAAGATTATTTTCGGAAGATGGGCTTCAAGCGTGCTGTTTTAGGGCTTTCAGGAGGCATGGACTCCGCGCTGACATTGGTGTTGGCAGTTCAAGCACTTGGACGTGAAAATGTTATTCCAGTTTTGATGCCTTCTAAATTTTCTTCAGATCATTCGGTCACGGATTCTATTGAGCTTGCCAGAAATCTCGGTGTCTCCTGGAGGAAAATTTCCGTTGAACCGGTTATGAATTCTTTCCTGAATCAGCTGACTCCTGAATTTGAAG
>CAYHCO010000049.1:0-22410 GCA_964355105.1 uncultured Porphyromonadaceae bacterium | reverse complement strand
CCGCTTCCCTATCCTTGCTTAACCCCGGAGCATCACCTTTTCGACCTTGTTTATAATCCCGAGCTGACTGAATTTCTCAAAAAAGGTACCCTTGCCGGCGCTAAAGTGATGAACGGCAGCACCATGTTATATGAGCAAGCTGAGGCCTCCTGGGCCATCTGGAACGAAGAAGCCTGAGGGTGAGTCAGAACCAGTTTGCGAAGGGTGATTTCGGTTCCACGCTGAATATTTCAGGATCATAATCCACGCGCGTAAGGAATAAGCCTTTGGCGGGCACAGACATTCCGGCATTTCCACGGTCTTTGGAATCGAGTATAACTTGCACCTCCCGTGCACCGATTTTACCCTTTCCCACTTCAACCAGGGTTCCAACGATGGCCCTGACCATATTTCTTAAGAAACGGTCAGCCCTGATCCGGAACACCAGTATCCCTGATTCCTCAGTCCAGTTGGCTTCAAATACTTCACATATGTTTGTTTTCACATCGGTGTGAAGTTTACTGAAGCTGGTAAAATCGTGTTTCCCAACAAGCAGGATGCCTGCCTTGTTCATGCCTGAAACATCAAGTGGCAGCCCGAATTCCCAGCAGAAATCATTCATGAAAGGTGTTTTACCTCGCGAAATCAGGTAATTGTAGGTACGTGAGCAAGCCTGAAAACGCGCATGGAGATCCAGGGATACCGGAACAATACGGTCGATCCTGATCGGTTTGTTCAAAAACCTGTTGAGCTTGCCAGTCAGAGCATCACAATCAGCAACCGGTTGCTCAATATCGAAATGGGCAACAAAATGGGAGGCATGAACGCCTGCATCGGTTCTGCCGCAACCCACCACATTGACGTTTTGATGTGTGAGCAAACCCAAGGCATGGTTCAACGTTTCCTGCACTGTCACTTCGCCGGGCTGGATCTGCCATCCGTGAAAACCGGTGCCGTTGAATGCCAGTTCAATAAAATAGCGGAAACCAGTGGGTTGAGTGGTTAACATACGTTAACAAAAATATCAAAAAATTAATAGTGCTTTCCCCTATTTTCGGCCCGTTATTAATGTGCCAAAAAATATGAATTCAATTGACATCCGGCTAATTAACGAAAAGATCCAGCAGGAAAGTGGATTTGTCGAAATGATCACTCTGGAGATGAACAAGGTTATTGTTGGCCAGAAGCACCTCATAGACAGCCTATTAATAGGTCTACTTTCCAATGGACACCTGCTATTGGAAGGTGTTCCCGGTCTTGCCAAAACTTTGGCCATAAGGACTCTGGCAAGCACCATCAGTGCCGACTTTTCCAGAATTCAGTTTACCCCTGATTTATTACCGGCCGATTTGATCGGCACGCTTGTCTACAGTCAGAAAAGTGAAGATTTTCTCGTAAGGAAGGGTCCGATCTTCAGCAATTTCATTCTTGCTGATGAGATAAACCGCGCCCCGGCAAAAGTTCAGAGTGCACTGCTTGAGGCTATGCAGGAAAGGCAGGTTACGATCGGCACACACAGCTACAGCTTGCCGGAGCCCTTTCTTGTGCTTGCCACGCAGAACCCGATCGAACAGGAAGGCACTTACCCGCTTCCCGAAGCTCAGGTCGACCGTTTCATGCTTAAGGTAGTGATAGATTATCCTCAAAAAGATGAGGAAACACTTATCATGCGCCAGAATCTGGCCAAGGATTTTCCGGTTGCCAACAAGGTATTATCCACTGATGCCATTCTTCGTGCCAGGGAGGTGGTGAAGGAAGTGTACATGGACGAAAAGATCGAGAAATACATCATCGACATCGTGTTTGCCACCCGTGAACCCGCCAGTTACAAGCTTCCCGACTATAAGCGTTACATTTCCTTCGGGGGCAGTCCGCGCGCCAGTATTTCGCTTGCCTACGCATCCAAAGCCTATGCCTTTATCAAACGTCGCGGCTATGTGGTTCCTGAAGATGTCAGAGCGGTATGTCATGACGTGCTGAGGCACCGTATCGGTTTGACTTATGAAGCAGAAGCCGACGATATCAAGAGCGATGACATCATAACCGGAATTCTTAACCAGGTTGAGGTACCTTGATTCCGGACGTTGACTGATCCATGATTGCAGCAGAACTCATATCCAAAGTCAGGAGGATCGAGATCAAGACCCGTGGACTTTCCCAGCACATATTTGCCGGGCAGTATCACAGTGCTTTCAAGGGCCAGGGGATGACTTTCAGCGAGGTCAGGGAATACCAGTACGGCGATCCGATCAGGAGCATTGACTGGAACGTGACGGCACGCTTTAATAAGCCCTATATCAAGGTTTTCGACGAAGAGAGAGAGCTTACTGTCATGTTGCTTGTAGATGTATCAGGGTCCAATGAATTCGGTACCAGAAATCGCCTGAAAAGGGAGCTCATGACGGAATTGGCAGCCGTTCTCGCATTTTCCGCAATCGAGAATAATGACAAAATCGGGGTGATCTTTTTTTCAGACCGGGTAGAGAAATTCATCCCGCCAAAAAAGGGAAAAAAGCATATTCTCCGAATCATTCTGGAGCTTCTTGAATTCAAGCCGGTCAGCCAGGGAACAAACATAACCGAAGCATTACGGTTCCTCACCCACGCCATCAAGAAGAGATCCACCGTTTTCGTCATATCTGATTTCATGCTTAATTCTTTAAGTGACATTGGCTCGCTGCGTGACGGTATGCGGATTGCCAACCGGAAGCATGATCTCATTGCTTTGCAGACCACTGATCCCGGTGAACGGCATCTGCCTGATATCGGTCTGGTAAAGATGCTTGACCCGGAAACAGGCAAGTCGGCCTGGTTCGATACTTCAAGCCGCAAGGTGCGCACTTACTATGATAATTGGTGGAACAAGGTTCAGAGCGAGCTTGAGACTGTTTTCCGGACGGGAGGAATTGATTACATCAGCCTGCTCACCACCCAGGATTACGTAAATCCGCTCATCCAGCTGTTTAAAAAGAGAGGCCGGAAATGAAAAACCGTATCACTTTACTCATTCTGTTGCTGTTCAGCCTGTCACTGTCAGGTCAGGAAATGCGGGTTAATGCCAAAATCGATACGACCCGGATCCTGATTGGTGATCAGATCAATTTATGGTTCCAGCTTGAGCATCCTAGGGGCCTTAAGGTTGATTTTCCTGTTACAGGCGATTCCATTGCAGGGAAGATCGAGGTATTGTCGGCATCAAGGCCTGACACTTTCAGCGAAACGAGTCAACAGGTGAAAATCAGGCAACGCATAGTGGTCACCTCCTTTGATACGGGAGCCTATGTGATACCGCCCTTCAAATTCCGGTACAATAACAATCGTGATAGCCTGGAAACCAATCCATTGACTCTTGAAGTTCTTGGAATGCCGGTTGATACCACAAAAGGCATTACTGATATCAAGCCTCCTTATGAAATGAAGGTCACAGTGATGGAGGTTCTCCCATACCTCTTTGTGGCACTGCTGATTGCGGCCATCATCTTCTTTTACGTGAGGTACATGAAAAGGAAAAATCAGGCGGTCGCCACCTTGGAAAAACCTGCGCCCCCGGCAATACCGGCTCACTTAATTGCACTGGAGCAACTGGATGAACTGGTCAGGGAGAAACTGTGGCAGCAGGGCAAGGTAAAATTGTATTACAGCAGGTTAACGGATATTGTCAGGCAATATATTGAGCTCCGGTTTGGAGTGCCGGCCATGGAAGAAACCACTGAAGATATCATTCGCGATTTTACCAGAAGTAGCCTGATAAAGGATGGTATCCGCAATGAACTTAAAGCATTGCTTGAACTCGCAGACCTGGTGAAATTCGCAAAATGGAATCCTGATGCCACTGAAAATGAGGCCAGTCAGCAATCCGCTTACGATTTCATATTGCGTACCAAGCCTATCGTCAATCTCCGGAAGCCTGCGGGTGAAAATCAGCCGATAATTGTTGGGGAGGAGGAGGAATGAGTGCGATACACTATGCCTATCCCCAGGTTTTGTACCTGTTGCTGCTGATTCCGCTGATGGCAGGCTGGTACATTTTCCGGCAGCTGAAAAGAACGCCAACCATTCAGGTATCCGGACTCCAGCCTTTTGCGGGCAGTCGGTCAACCTGGAAGAATTACCTGAGACACCTGCCTTTTGTCCTTCGTCAGGCTGTAATTGGTTTACTGGTAATAGTAATTGCCCGGCCGCAATCATCCAGTTCCTGGGAAAATGTGACAACAGAAGGAATTGATATCATAATAGCGCTTGACATTTCCGGCAGTATGCTGGCTGAAGATTTTAAGCCAAACCGTCTGGAGGCCTCAAAAGCAGTTGCAACCGAGTTTATTGCGGGCAGACAGGACGACAGGATGGGGCTGGTTGTATTCAGCGGTGAAGCTTTTACCCAGTGTCCACTGACTACTGACCATGCTGTGCTCATGAACCTTTTCCTGGGGATTCAAAGCGGCATTATTGAAGATGGCACCGCCATCGGTCTGGGCTTGGCCACATCGGTCAGCAGGATTAAGGATTCTGATGCCCGAAGCAAAGTAATCATACTATTGACCGATGGGATGAACAACCGCGGAGAGATCGCACCCGTGACAGCCGCCGAGATCGCAAAGACTTACGGGGTGAGAGTGTATACCGTTGGGGTCGGAACACTGGGAACCGCACCCTACCCCTTCCGCACTCCTTTCGGCATACAGTATCAGAATGTCAAAGTTGAGATTGACGAAGCGGTATTGCAGGAAATTGCCGGCATGACCGGTGGAAAATATTTCAGGGCAACCAACAACCAGAAGCTGAAGGAGATTTATCAGGAGATCGACAAAATGGAGAAATCCAGGATCGATGTGAAGGAGATTAATACCAAAACCGAAGAATATCAGCGATTCCTGTTACTTGCCCTCATAATATTATTGGCTGAGGTTGGTTTGAGACTGACTTTATTCAGGAGGAACCCATGAATAACGCTTTCAGATTTGAGGATGAAAAGGCTCTTTTAGGATTAGCGGTAATTCCGTTACTCCTCTTATTATATTGGATTACTGCGAGATACCAGAAAAGACAATTACAGAAATGGGGAGAATCTTCCCTATTGAGCAGGCTTATGCCCGATTTCTCCGCTACCCGTTCCTTCGTGAAGTTTGTTATCTGGATAATGGCTATAGCAATAATGGTGCTCGGATTGGCCAGGCCGCAGTTCGGAACCAAGATGGCTGAGGTTAAGCACAAAGGCATTGAAATGATCATTGCCCTTGATGTATCCAATTCCATGATGTCCGAAGATATCCAGCCAAACAGGCTTGAAAACGCAAAAATGGCCATCAGCCGGTTAGTTGACAAGCTGGAAAACGACAAGATCGGACTGATCGTCTTTGCCGGTGATGCCTATATCCAGATGCCCGTTACTACCGATTACCAGGCCGCTAAATTGTTTTTGAATTCTATTAACACGCAGATAGTTCCACGACAGGGAACCGCTATCGGGAGTGCAATCAAGCTGGCAAAAAATTCCTTTACAGCCAATTCCGATAAAAGCCGGGCTATTGTAATCATTACCGATGGGGAAAACCATGAGGAAGATGCCGTGGAAGCTGCAAAAGATGCTGCGACGGCGGGCATTGTGATCCACACAATCGGGATCGGATCTGTGCAGGGAGTGCCTATTCCGATTGTTTCCGAGGGTGGCCAGAAGGATTACCGCAAGGATAATGAAGGCAAGGTAATTATCAGCAAGTTAAATGAGGATTTGCTCCGGCAGGTTGCAGAGGCGGGCAACGGAACCTATGTCAGGGCAACCGCCTCGCGTACAGGCTTGAATACGATCCTTGATGAGATGAATAAAATGGAGAAACAGGAAATCAAGATGAAAGTTTACGCCGAGTATGATGAACAATTCATTTATTATATTGGTTTTGCTCTTTTCCTGTTACTTATTGATTTTGTTTTGAATGGAAGAAAAAACCGATGGTTTCAGAATCTCGAATTATTTGGTAAACGGAGTATATAAGATGAAAGCACTCTTTAGTTGCCTGATATTATTTATTTTGTTTCAGCCTTCTCAGGCTCAATCCGGTCGCGGGGATATCCGTCAGGGGAACCGGTACTTTAAAAGTGAAAAGTTTGACCAGGCTGAAGTTGCTTACAGAAAAGCGCTTGAAGGGAAAAAGGTTAACCAGGTTGCCGGATTCAACCTTGGAGACGCCCTGTACAAGCAGAAGAAATACGAAGAGGCCGGCAATCAGTTTCAGTCTGCCGCTTCCTCCGTGATCAGCAAAAACGAATCTGCCAAGGCATACCACAACCTGGGGAATTCGTATTTACAGGACGGGAAGATCGATGAAAGCATAGTTGCGTACAAAGATGCCCTCCGGAAAAATCCTACCGACTTGTCGACCAAATACAACCTCTCCTATGCCCAGATGATGAAAAAGAAGCAGGAGCAACAGAAGCAGGAGCAGAAGAACGACAAGAACGACCAGAACAAGGATCAGAAAGACCAGCAAAACAAAGATCAGCAGCAGAATCAAGACGAGAAAAAGGACCAGAATAAAGATCAGCAGCAACAGCAGAACAAGCAGGATCAGCAGGATCAGAAATCCGACCCTAAACAGGCCGATTCCAAAAATGCGAAGATGTCAAAAGAAGATGCAAAAAGGTTGCTGGAAGCTTTGGCTACAGATGAAAAGAAAGTTCAGGATAAGGTAAAGAAAGAGAAGGCCAACGCAACAAAGGTTCGAACATTAAAGGATTGGTGATGAAAAGAGCGAAATTTGCAAACATGAAAGCATTATCACTGCTTATCCTTCTGGGTTTAGGCATTGCCGGTGCATGCCATGCCCAGGACCCCATCCAGCTGACCGCTGAGGGGCCGAGAGTTATGGCTGTAGGCGAGGTCGCCCGGTTATCGTATTCCATAAATGCCAAAGCCGACGGCTTTACCGGCCCGAAGCTCGATGGTTTTCTGTTTTCCGGACCTATGCTGTCCACAAGCATGAACACCCAGATCATCAATGGCCAGGTAAGTCAATCCGTTACCTACACCTACAATTACAATCTACAGTCAACAAAAGACGGGATTTTCAATATTCCGGCCGCCAGTGCCACCGTTAAGGGTAAAACTTATACAAGCGAGCCGGTAAGGATTGAGGTGGTTAAGGGTGGCCAGGAAAAGCAAGGTCAGGGAGGAGCAAGTTCCGACGGAATAAACCAGGAGGACCTGTTTGTCAGGATTGAGACTGACCGGACGCAGGTATATAAAGGTGAACAGATATTTGCCACGATCAAGATTTACACCCGGGTTAGCCTTTCGCGTTTCGGTGATATAAAAATTCCGGATTTCGGAGGCTTCTGGAACCAGGAAATACCTACAGCTGAACAGGTTAGTCTGGAGCGCACCAGCTATAACGGCAAAATCTACAACATGGGAGTGATCAGGAGGACTATTCTGGTACCCCAGAAAACTGGAAAAATAACTATTGAACCGTTTGAGATAGAATGCTTTGTGAATATTCAGCGCCGGGGCCAGGGCTCACCCTTCGACGATTTCTTTGGTACAACGCAAACGGTATCCAGAAGAATTAAAAGTTCACCGGTAGAAATTAACGTTAAGCCCTTTCCCGAAAACCAACCAGCTGGATTTACAGGTGCCGTCGGGAAGTTTACGGTGACTGCAGGGATCGACAAGAGCAGTGTTAAGACCAACGATGCCGTGTCGCTGAAAGTTACGGTGAAAGGCAATGGCAACCTCAAGCTGATCGAATTACCCCCCTTCCGTTTCCCGGCCGACCTTGAAGTGTACGACCCTAAGATTACTGACAATATTGATGCGGGAAGCAACGGCATTACCGGGACTAAGACATTTGAATACTTGATTATACCCCGTCATGCCGGAACCTTCGAAATCCCTGCATGGAATTTCAGCTATTTCGACCCTTCCGCCGGAAGCTTTAAGTCCTTTACGAGTGACAACATGAGCATCACCGTTGCCAAAGGCGAAAATGACAATGAAGGAACGGTGGTCAGTAATCCCGGTAAGGAGGACATCAGGGTTATCGGTCAGGATATCCGTTTCATTAAATCGGGTAAGACGGCCTTCAAAGTTCGGGGAACCCATTTCTTCGGTTCAGGCGGCTTCATTCTCAGCTATATCATTCTTATCCTGATATTCATCGCAACGATATTATATTTCCGGGCGCAGTTCAGGAACCTTTCTGACGTTGAAGGTAACAGGTTCCGGAAAGCCAATGCCATCAGCCGTAAGCGCCTTGCATTAGCACGAAAGCATCTCGAATCCTCAAGCCGCGATGAATTTCTGGAAGCACTGACGAAAGCCCTTTGGGGATATATGAGCGATAAGTTCAACATAAATTTCTCGAACCTCAACCGCGACAACATCCGTGAGCTCTTGGCTGCCAGAGGAATTGATGAGGAAACTATCAGTCTGTTCAACGAAACTATTGATCAGGCAGAATTTCTAAGATTTGCCCCTGGTAGTGCAGAGGGCGATTTACAAAACTTACTGGCAGTATCGGAGCAGATTATCGTGAATGTTGAAAAAAATTACCGGAGGCAGTCATGATGAAAAGAATAATATTTGGTCTGACTCTATCCCTGCTCTTCTGGCTTCCTGGAGCGGGACAGTCAAAAATGGAACAGTTAGTGTTTGATAAGGCCAATCAGCTGTATTTGAACGCAGATTATTCGGGTGCGCGTGAGGAATACCAGAAAGTGGTGAACTCCGGCTTTGAATCTGCAGAATTGTATTACAATCTTGGCAATGCATTCTACAAGCTTGGTCAGATCCCCTCAGCCATCCTCTATTATGAGAGGGCTCTGATTCTTAATCCAAAAGACGTTGACATCCGGTTTAATCTCGACCTGGCAAACCGGCTGGTGATTGATAAGATCAATCCGGTGAATGATTTCTTTCTGAAGAAATGGATCCGGGCGATTGCCGGAATCTTTAAGGCTGACACCTGGGGAGTTCTAAGCCTGATCGCCCTGACCTTACTGCTGTTGCTGATCGTTATGATTTATGCAGCCAGGGATACACGTTACAGGAAGTTGCTGGTTCCGGCAGGTTCAGTTCCTGCTTTTCTGCTCATTGCATCGATTTTCCTTGGAAGTGTCCAGAACAGGCAGACCGTACACCCTGACTCGGCTATCGTATTTACTTCATCGCTGACGGCAAAAAGTTCACCGGATGCCAGTGGGACGGACCTTTTCGTTATTCATGAAGGCCTGAAAGTGAAAATAACGGATAAAGTCGGAACCTGGATCAGGATCAGGCTGGCAGACGGCAACGAAGCATGGATTCCCGAGAATAGCGTTGAACACATTTAGTTGGGAAGCATTTTGCGCATGCGCATCGAAAAGATGATGCTATCGGCAATTTCATCCAGATTAAACTGGGCACAATTGTAAACGGTATCGAAAATCTGGATTTGAAATTTTTGTCCCAGATAGTACTCCAGAAACCTTTTACGATTTGCATCTTTTGAGGTAATCATGTCAAGGGCCTTTTCCCTGGAAATGTTTTCCACCTGCATGATCCGGTTCACCCTCCATTCCAGCGGAGCCATCAACCTGATGTGCAATGACTTTTTTATGTCCCTTGTGAGGACCACGCCAGCCCTTCCCACAATCACCACATGTCCGGCAGTTCCCAGGGAGTGGATAACCTTACCGACAGATTTCTTGATGGCGTGATCAGACTTGTAAGTGCCGTCTTTCTTGGTTGCAGCCAGTATATCATCCACAATCGATCTTTCCTGATAATCGAAAATGTGATTGATATGCCGGGGGTCAACTTTCAGGTCACGGGCCGATTCTTCCAATAATTCCCTGCCAATCCATTTCCATCGATAGGGATTTGATGGCGGTCCTTCATCCATTTCGCCCAGTTTCTTCACCAGGATTCCTGCCAGGATCTTCGACGGGCATCCATATTCCCTCGATATGGTTACCACAGGTCCGGTATCCTTGTTGTCAGGAACATTTTGGATCCGGGCTTCAAAGTACTTCATCAGTAGATTTTCCATAAAATAGTTTTTATGAATTCGATTGAGTTTCAGATAAAACGACTAATTTTGCACCCCGAAAACAAAGAACAGTTCTATTTGTTTTATTACGGAATTCGTATTAAAATGTTCCATAAAACGGTTAGCTGAATGCGCTCATTCCAATCGATTGTCCTGATTATCCCCATCCTGTTGCTCATAGATCTTTACACCTACAAAGGACTGATCGGACTGCTGCGAAACAAGACTGCGAAAATAAGGTTAACCGCAACCATCATCTATTTTGTTCATTCCATCGCGCTGATTACCCTGTTCGTATTCTTCTATCTCAGCTACCAGAAGGACCCTGAAATTCCGTCAAAATATTTAAGGCTTTTCTGGTTTAACGGGGTCTTTCTTGCTTTTGCAGTATTCAAACTCGTATACATATTCTTTGAGGGGCTGGAAGATATTACCAAAGGTTTCAGAAAACTTTTCCAGAAAAAGAACTTCAAGGAACCGCCACCAAAATTTGATTCACTGGTCACCCGGCGCGATTTTATCAGGAAAGCGGGAGTCATCGTTGCCGCACTACCCTTTTTGGGCGTTTTTCATGGCATCGGCTGGGGGCGTTTTCGGTTTACGGTGCACCACTCCGAAATTAAATTCCCAAACCTGCCCAAGGCATTCGACGGTCTGCGTATCGTTCAGCTTTCTGATGCCCATCTGGGCGGATTTTACGGTAATGAAGAAAGACTGAAGGAAGTTGTTCAGATAATGGACGACATAAAGCCTGACCTGCTTGTTTTTACAGGTGATATAGTAAACAATTTCGCTTCGGAAATGCATGGCTGGACTTCCATTTTTGCCAGTATGAAAGCTCCGATGGGAAAATTCTCCATACTCGGTAACCATGACTACGGCGACTACTCAAAATGGCCGACCAGGGCAGCAAAAAAGGCAAACTTTGATTCCATAATCAGCCAGCAGGAGGAAATGGGATTCCGTGTTCTTCGCAATGAAAATGCAACCATTGAAAGGAATGGAGAATTTATTCGCATTGCCGGTGTTGAGAACTGGGGCTTGCCGCCGTTTAAGAAATATGGCGATCTGAATAAGTCCCTGACCGGAATTGGAAAGGATGATTTTGTGATCCTGTTATCCCACAACCCCGATCACTGGGCCAGAGAAGTTAATGAGAAGACAAATATTCCGCTAACTTTAGCCGGACATACTCATGGTTTTCAGTTCGGGATTGAAGTTGGAAATCTAAAAATCAGTCCGGGCAAACTGTTGTACAAATATTGGGCAGGTTTGTACAAGTCTGATAATCAATACCTTTATGTAAACCGTGGATTGGGATGCCTGGCTTTTCCCGGACGCGTAGGTATCTGGCCCGAGATTACCCTGATCGAAATGAAAAGGGGCTGATCACTTAACGGAGAATCCGAATAGCATTTCCGCACCGAATTTTCGGGAAGCCGGAAAATACATTGCCCTCACACCCGATTCCAGTAAAATTCCAATCCTAAGCAGGTGATAATCCAGGGTCAGGTCGATACCGGTCGATGTGAACCAATCCCGATGATATAAAGGGGTTGATGCATCAAAAAAGAAATCAGCCTTCACCCGCTTGATGTAGATGATCCAGGTGAGGGAATAATCGGGGTAAGCTATCGGCAAAGCGTAATCAACCTTCAGGTTATAAGCATTATTTGAAACGGCATACAGGCGGCCCCTCGGGTAATCCTCAACCATGGCCGGCATCAGTCCCATGCCTACCATGCTTGCCGAATTGAGTATCCGAAGGCTGCTGTTGGGCAATAATCCAGGGAAATATAGCATCAGGCGGGCGGTGCTGTTCATGATGCTTTCCTCACCCCTGTATGCCTTAAACAGGCTTAATTTCATAGAATATCCCCATTTGGGAAACAAGTCGCGGTAGCACAGGTTCCTGAGGACTGAGGCCGAAAATGAACCACCTGCCAGCCACACGGAGCGAGTGTCCGGAGCACCCTCGTTCAGGTAGGCAATCTGTTCAAAAAACAAGGTTGGCTGCATCTTTCTCGTCCACGCTCCGGATGAAAAGTTCAATGGGATTCCGGCGCCGGCTCTAAGGAACTGTTGGTAGGCTCCCATCCGGGGTTTTGAGGTATCAGTGACCTCCCCGAAATTCCGGTATTTCCGGCTGTAATCAAGCTCAATAGCCGGATATATGCCTGTGTACCGAACGGATGCCACCAGGTTATGCGAAAGATCCGGCTTGTTGAACTGGTATCCTGCCCAACAGGTAAGGTTACTCAGGTCGTTTTGCGACATAAGAACAATACCGGGACTGATCTGATACGAATCGGGATTTACAAAAACGGGAGACCAGGAATGTAATCTCAAAAAATGAGTGATCTTGCTGTAATGTTGTTTTTTAAATTGTTGAGCCGAATCCTGATAGAAGATAGGGAATTCTCCTTCTGCCCGTTGTATGATATCCGTCACAGGTTCCTCCAGCGGTGCCACCCTGCCAACAGGGGTTCCGTGCAAATCACTGAAATTTACTTTTACCGGCCGGTAACCGAACGATGAATAGACGGAGAAATAGAGTTCTTCCCCGTTTTTGCTCAAATAATTAATCCCATGACGGTGGCCGAAAACGATTTCCAGTATGCCGGTTTTCCTGTTTACCCGGTATAGTCCCTGGGTGGTCCGCACTGGCCCCGCGATATAAATCCAGTCGCCCGAAACTACCGGACTGGTGATGTCCACCATGCCTGCATACAGGATGGTCTGCTGCTTTCCGGATGCAAGGTCCAGCCGTACCAGCGTGCGGCCTGCAGGACCCGTGGTTATGGCATACACCTCCTGTGGACCCAAGCCCCAGCAGAGATAGCTGAAATGATTGCCTGAAGGATCCGAGGCAGACTTCAGCACATTCCCTGTCTTCGTGTCAAGGATTTCTATGAGTGAGGTCCCGTCGGGGCGCTCATTGATAGCTGCGATGCTGTCGCCACTCTGGCTGAAAACCGGTGAGAAATAGCGTTGGCCGCGGGTAAGTCTGACCTTCTCACGCGATTTGCAATCGTAAATCATTATTTCCGACCAGGAACGGCTTGGCCAGCGGGGATCCTCTATCAGTTCGGCCCAGAGTATTTTCCTATTGTTATAAGAAAACCCTGCATCTTCAATTAATCCAGGTCTGGCTATGATATGCTCCTGATTATCAGGAGTAATCACAACAAATGCAGGCAAATCGACCAATGACTTTTTCAGGCATATAATTCCCTGATCATCAAATTGCTGAGGGCGAAAATAATTCATGTAGGTTAGAGTGTCACCGGCTAAGGGATTCAAGCCAGGTTGACCGGAAACACTTTTTGAGGGGTCGGTCCAATAATCGTGCAGCCAATCCAGGGTTTCCACAAACAATTTAGAGAAACGGTAACCGGTTTTTGGCCTCGTTATTCCGGAGAGACCCTTGACGTTAAACGGATTTCTGCCGATCTGCCTGAGTGCATCGGACCAGAGCATCGGATCGGCCAGCATTCTGCCCCTGGCCGTCAGAAAATACCCGTACAGGTACTGGTTGGGAAGCACATCACGGTATGATCCAAAGAGTACGCGGTCATAGGAAAGGTCCTTATTGTCGATAAGCCTGGATCTCAGCGGCTGCATAAAACTGGCTATCCTGCCCCTGCCCGCCTCACTCAGCAATGTTTCAGTCAGCACGGCATCGCCCTCCAGCAACCATCCGGGCACATGTATACCGAGGATAATGGACTGCGCCTGATCTCCCAGCAGATAACCCGCGATTTTTGTAACGCCGCTATTCAGATTTTCCATCTGTGCAAAATGCCTGGCTTCGTGTATTACCAACTGAGGAATGAATTCATTGGTTTCCAGAGCTATCGGTTGTTTAGGAAAAAGCTCAATACGTCTGGGTGCCAGGATTGATGATCCGTTGGAAAAGGATGCGTAAGGATGAAGGATGACCGGTAGTGTCCTGATAACTGCTTTCATGGAAGCAGTCACGGGCTTGGAAACTGAAGCGAATACCCGGCCGAATTTGTCGGCCATGGCAGACTGGCTTTTCGGAAATATCAGGTTGAACTCCCCAATCCTAGTCTGACTCCATTTCAGGGTCCAGGGATCAGAACCGATTGAATAATACTGTGTAAGCCCCCTCCCTGGGATTGCGAGGAGTATAAGAATCAATGTAAAAGATAAAATAACCGATGAACTGTTCTTCACACGGCAAAAATAGGAAACCTCGCTCTAATTATTCCTTTTTACCAGCCTTTTCAAGGTTTTCCATACCGTCCATGTGCATGCTCGTGGCAATCTTGCCCACCGTTTTCATGTCGATGATTCCGGACATCCAGATCAGCGTGCTTTCTTCCTTGCCACAACTCACCATGATAAGTTCCTTAATGACTCCATCTTTCTCATGGGTAAGAAACCTGACCTGATTGTCCGGCTCTTTTATGGTCATTAATTCCTTGTAATCCGCAGCAGGTATAGCCAGTTGGATTTCCTTGTAAAATGCCTTGCCCTCAGATTCTCCGTTTATGGAAAGAATCTTAATAAAATCAAGGTTCTTGACTGTTTTCAAAAAATCATCGTTTGTTGGATTTTCCACGTTGGCAAAAAGCTGGAACATATTTTTGGTAATGACAACCGAAGAAAAACCTTCCTTGTCTGAATATTTCTGGAACAATTGCTCAATCACCTTATTCTGGGCAAAAGCACCAGATGCCATCAGGGACATCGCTATAAGGATAAAATATTTTTTCATGATCGTTAATTTACTTTTGATTTGGCAATTTTCCTATCGCTGATATGCTCTTCGCAGCCTTATCCAGGGAATTCAACTTGTTCAAAGGCTGCATGGCTTCGTTTATCTTACTCAGCCCCGAGAGGTGTGCGGTTCCCTGGTTAAAATATTTTGAAACCAGCTCAAGGGCCTGACGCGATTCGGCGTATGCAACCTTTGGATCAGTTACCAGGCTTGAACTGTTATCTTTCAACAAAAAGACATAGGTAGAAACCATCAACAGGAGGCTGGCAGCGATACTGACTGCCATATAGATAAACTTTCGGCTGCCGGGTACCCGGTTTCCCTGGACCTTTTTCAAGGTCTGCAATACAGAGGATTCCAGATCCTCAGGAACTACGATTTCCTCATCCCTCATGGAAGCCAGTGCCTGAAAATGCAGCTTATCCGCATCCAGATCAGGATCAGTATCATTACCAAGGAAATACCTTTCAAGTTCAGCTTCTTCGAGTGAAGAAGTCAGACCGTCATAGTATTTCTGCAACAAAATTTTTATTTCGTTCGTTTTCATAACCGTGCATTTTAGCCAGGACCTGCCTGATTTTATTCCTGCCCCTCGAAAGAATAACCCTTACGGTGCCGTCGGCAATCCCCAGGGCTTCAGCAATTTCTTCATTTGTATAACCTTCCAGATCCCTCATGCGGATTACCGACCGCTGAGGTTCCTGCATTTCGCCAATCGCATTCTTCACAATATCTACAGAATTATTGATTTCCAGCGCCCGGTCCGGAGCATTCTCATGACCGGGACGGTTGCTGAAAAACTCGTGAACATCCATACTGACCGTTTTCTTAAGCTTGATCCGATCCAGACAATAATTCCTCATGATCCGGATCGAAAATGCCTCAACATTATTCACCTGAGCGATATCCGACCTCATGTTCCACAATTTCACCATCACATCCTGGACCGCATCTTTAGAATCCTCCTGACTGCCCAGAAAACGAAATGCGTACCGGTAAAGCTGCCGGTTCATGGGTACCACCTTTTCGTTGAATTGCTGTGCTGTCATCATCTCATAGACGATTAGCCCGCCAAGTTGTTACAACGAATAAAGATAAAATCAATATTTACGCAATCCTGTCAAAACCAAGGGGTAAACCACCGAGGAAGAACCGGCAAATATTCCATACCCACCTTTAACGTTTGAGTAAACTTGCACCGGCTCGGAAAAAGGGTTTCCATGAGCCTGCTGATACTCCTCATTGCTCACGGCATAAAGATAATATGACGGATCAACCTGCTCCATTCTTACATTCACCCAAACGGTATCTGCCTCGTAAAAAGAATAATCACTGACGCCGAATTCCACAGTTTTAGTTAATCCTTCGAACAAGAGGTCATCAAAATACAGTTTACCCTGAAAATTATGGAATTCATCATCCACAGGTCCTTCCGAGTCTGAATAGAGATAAGAATTGTGGGTAACCTTCCTGCCGGTGTAGCTCATGGTTGAATAATCGAACTCATTCACCGTGATTTCCACTCCGATCCCGTATATGTTTTTAACTCCTGACGGATCCTGGAATTTTACAGACAGTCGAAATTCCTGTCCGCCCCATTGATTTACAAGGGTGGAGGTATCAACTGTAATAAAAGGAACTGTGGGAGGCAGGACCGCTTCAGCCTCGACAGGTTTCAGTCCTCCACCAGAGGCAGTAAGCCGGTAGGTTTCCCCGGTTTGCGGTAAGAATCCGGGCAGTGAATAAAATCCCCCCTGCTCCTCCTGCAACTGGCCAATCAGGTCGTTACCGTGATAGAGATTGACATTTCCCCCGGTGATGGGCATTATGGAGTCGTACTCAAGGACAGACAGACTGCGACTGAGATTCACCCTCACAGGATTCTCTCTGTTTATCAATCCGTTAACCACAATTTTACGTTCTTTATCAGGAATTGATATATCTATGACCTTTTCGCAGGCGACCATTCCGGATAATGCGAAAGTGACAGCCAGCAGCCCAAAGAATGTTGAATTGATGTTTTTCATGGTTACTTGATCTTAAAGCTGTAACTGATCGAAGGAATGAGCGGAAAAAGTGAGTATTGCTTCAGAACCTTTTTATAGGTGCCGTCATCCAGGTATTGTTGCGCGAACTGGAGGTAGAATGGGTTCTGCCGGTTGTATAAATTATAGGCCCCGAACGACCATACCCGCTGTCCCCATTTCGTGCTTTTCTTAAAGTTTATTCCGATATCCAGGCGGTGATAGGCAGGCATCCTGTAAGCATTACGGTGCTCGAAAGCCTCAATGCCATTAAAGTAGGGGTATTTAAAATCGTACCAGAAGCTCGACATGGCAGTGTATTTCTCCAGCGGAAGCGTAACCGCATTACCTGTTCCGTAAACCCAGGTAACCCCGACATCGATCCGGTCGTTAAAACTGTGAGTCAGGACGATGGAAATATCATGCCTTCTGTCGTAACGGTAAGGAAACCATTCCCCAAAACTGATATTCTCGAATTTTCTTTCGCTCCAGGAAAGCGTATAACCGATCCAGCCGGAAGTTTTGCCCATCTGCTTGCGCGCCAAGACTTCAAAACCGTACGCCCGCCCCTTGCCGAGCTCAATTTTATTCTGCCAGTCGTCCTGAATGGAGAAAAAGCTTGCCCCTTCCTTGTACTCGAGCAGATTATCCATGGTTTTATAATAACCCTCCAGGCTGATTTCTACATCGCTGACCGGTGCATAGGCGATCCCTACTGCATATTGTGCAGCCTTTTCCGGCTTGATCATTTCGGTTGAAGGGAGCCATAGATCCGTTGGCAATCCAATCGTTGCGTTGGTAAGCAGGTGAATGTACTGGCTCATGGTGGTAAAGGCAGCCTTTACCGACAGCTTGTCGGTGATGAGGTATCTTGCTGAAATCCTCGGCTGAAGCGAGGTATAGGTAGAATCGCTGACCAGGAATCCTGAAAAATGCAATCCGATGTTGGCTTTCAGGCGTGGAGTGATAGTCCAGTCGTCTTCAATAAACAAGGCGCCTTCATGCGCGTAAATATTCTTATTGCCGAAGGTTTTCTCTATTGCCAATCCGCCTTCCTTCATGGAAAGCACGCTTACCCCCGGCTTAAACGTATGATAGATCTGATTATAACCGAAACGAATAGTATGGTTCGGGTCTGGCAGGTATTCAAAATCGACCTTCCCCGCCCAGTCTATAATTCCTGAATCATACTTAAACTGATATTTATGGGTAAGCGTATCATTTTCGAGCTGCTGGTCGAGGAGGCTTGTTATAAAGCTGTACCGGCTGTAGGTGACAGTGGTATTGCTGAACAATTTAGGAGTGATTACATAATTCCACCGGAGTGCAGCGGTAAGGTTTCCCCAACCCAGGCCGGCATCCGTTGAATAAACATATGAATTCCCCAATCGCTGACCCTTATCGCTGTTGCCCATATAAGCTTGATCCTTACCGGAATATGTACTCAGGAACAGGCGGCTCTTCTCATTAAACTTATGATTGACCTTAAAATTCAGATCGTAAAAATAATAGCCGGCATTGAAGCTGCTGGCTCCTTCCTGTTTGCCGATGGCACGAATGATAGGCTGAGCCAGCACATCGATATATGTTCTCCTGCCAGAAAGGATAAATGAAGTACGGTCCTTAACCAGCGGACCCTCCACGGTCAGTTTGCTGGCCACGAGGCCCACACTACCTTCAGCGCTGAATTTTTTATTGTTTCCGTCACGCATCCTGATATCCAGTACCGACGACAAGCGGCCTCCGTAACGGGCGGGAAAACCGCCGGTGATCAGCTTTACGTTCTGGATAGCATCCGGATTGAATACCGAGAAAAATCCGAATAGATGATTGGCATTATATACGGGAACCCCATCGAGGAGAATAAGATTCTGATCGGGTCCCCCACCCCTGACATAGATTCCGCTGGTTCCCTCATTGCCGCCCTTTACCCCGGGTAGCAGCTGCAGGGCCTTGAGTACATCAACCTCTCCAAACATCATGGGTAAACTCTTGATAGTCTTGGAGCTCAACTCCGTCATGCTCATCTGGGTGCTTCTGACCGCTGATTTGGCGCGGTCTGCTGTAATAACCACCTCACCCAGGTTAATGACAGGCTCCAGCCTTACATTGATCAGGGTATCCTTGCGAAGATTGAAATTCAATACCACGGACTGATAACCAATAAAGGAATAAGTCATGCTCACTGGCCCGGCAGGCAACGTCAGACTATAAAAGCCGAAAGCATTGGTCGACACCCCCTTCAGTGTGGCTGCGTCATACACATTACTGCTGATCAGCTTTTCACCTGTCTGGCTGTCTTCCACAGTTCCCCTGATGGTAAAGCGCTGAGCCTGAACCGACCAGGCCGTCAGAATACATAAAATCGCCAGGGCAATTTTTTTCATAAGAAAGAATTTTATTTATCTGCCGTACCGGCAAAGAAAGGCCCGAGTGCGTCCATCAGGTCTTTTGGAGGCCGTATCGGTTTGCGCGAAACCGCATCGGTGAAAACCAGGTGAACTTCTCCGGTATTGATCAACTCACCAGCCTCATTGAATATTTCGTGATAAAAAGAAATTTTTGCAGTCGGGAGGGTTTTTAGGTTGGTACGGATGGTAATCAGTTCATCGTAGGCGATTGGCCTGAAGTAATTACAAACCATTTTTACAACCGGCATCATGATACCCCTGCTTTCCAGGTCGCGGTAAGTCATGCCCAGTTTACGGATCATTTCGGTCCGACCTATCTCGTAAAACTCCGCGTACCGGCCATAATAAACATATCCCATCTGATCGGTTTCGCCGTATCGGATTCGTTGTTGAAAATCGCAGGTATACATAATTGATATTTTACGCTAAGATAAGATCTGCGTAAAGATCATATTCATCAGCCCGTGTAATTCTCACCTGATGAAACTGACCCGGCTTCACAGGTCCCGAAGAAACCGGGATAAGAATCTCCAGGTCAACCTCCGGAGAATCGTAACGGCTGCGTGCCACATGAAACTCACCTTCGGTACGATCAATGATTACTTCAAATATCTGGCCAACACGCGATTGATTCATATCGGCGGAGATCTGCCGTTGCAATTCCATCAGCCTTGAAAACCTTTCCTGTTTTATTTCTTCCGGAACATCGTCGGCATACAGGTCGCCCGATCGTGTTCCTTCTTCAGGTGAATAAGTAAATACGCCCAGCCGCTCAAATCTAGCTTCTTTAACAAAATCCAGCAGTTCCAGAAAATCCTCCTCAGTTTCCCCCGGATGACCGACCAGGAATGTTGTCCGGATGGCAGCATCGGGTATCTGTTCCCTGATTTCCTTTAGCAGGCTGTAGGTATCTTGTTTGGTATAGCCGCGGTTCATCATTTGCAGCATACGGTCGCTGATGTGCTGGAAAGGGATATCGAGGTAATTGCACACTTTCTCATTCGATTTCATAAAATCGATGAGTCCCGGAGGAAAGTTGGCGGGATAAGCATAATGCAGGCGTATCCACTTAATGCCCCTGATTTCAGAAAGACCTTCCAGCAGGGGTACCAGCATGCTTTTCTGATACAGGTCGCGGCCGTAATACGACAGGTCCTGAGCGATCAGCAGAATTTCCTTTACTCCCTTTTTGGCCAGAAACTTTGCTTCTTCGATGATATCTTTCATGGGCCTCGACTGATGTTTCCCCCTGATATCGGGTATCGCACAGAATGAGCATTTTCGGCTGCATCCTTCGGAAATCTTCAGGTAGGCGTAATGGGAGGGTGTTGAGGTTACCCGGTGATTCAGGATTTCCGGGTTAAACGCAAGATTCAGTGAAGTGACGATTTCAGGAATCTGCTCCACACCAAACCAGGCATCCACCTCAGGTATTTCATTGGCCAATTCTCCGCGGTATCTCTGTATCAGACAGCCCATTGCGTAGATCTTGGTGATCTGACCGTTTTTCTTGGCCTCTACAGCCTCAAGAATGGTATTGACTGATTCCTCCTTGGCATCGAGGATAAATCCGCAGGTATTGATCACAAGAACATCGGCGTTTACGCGGGCAGGATCCAGACGTGTTTTTATGCCCTGTGAGCGAAGCTGGCTGAGAAGTTTCTCGGAATCAACCAGGTTCTTTGAACAACCCAGGTTTATAATATCAACTCGCATGATCGGAGCCAAAGAGGGAATCGATGAAAGCAGTTTTATTAAAAACCTGTAGGTCTTCGATTTTCTCACCGATACCGATATACCGGACGGGTATCTTAAATTGATCACTGATGCCGATCACAACGCCGCCTTTTGCGGTGCCGTCGAGCTTGGTCAGGGCCAGAGCTGTAACCTCGGTAGCCGCAGTGAATTGCTTGGCCTGCTCAAATGCGTTCTGCCCGGTTGAACCGTCGAGTACAAGAAGTACTTCGTGAGGAGCCTCGGGAATGACTTTTTTCATGACTCCGCGGATTTTGGTCAGCTCGTTCATGAGGTTAATCTTATTGTGAAGCCTTCCGGCGGTGTCAATAATCACCACATCGATATCCTGGGCAACTGCGGAGCGTAATGTATCGAAGGCAACGGATGCCGGATCGGCACCCATTTTCTGCTTTACTATAGGCACGCCGGCACGCTCAGCCCAGATTTCGAGCTGCTCGGTTGCGGCAGCACGAAAGGTATCGGCAGCCCCGAGAAGTACTTTTTTGCCCCTTGATTTATACTGATGGGCCAGCTTTCCGATTGTGGTAGTTTTTCCGACGCCATTGACACCAACAACGAGTATTACGTAAGGGCCGTCTTTTACGGGGAAGGGCAGATCGTCCTGATCATCGGTATTGTTTTCTGACAGGAGGGCACCGATCTCTTCTTTGAGAATCGTGTTGAGTTCTGATGTGCTGACGTATTTATCTCTCGCGGCCCGTTTCTCAATCCGCTCAATGATCCTAACGGTAGTGGCAACGCCGACATCCGAAGAAATGAGAACTTCTTCCAGGTTGTCGAGTACCTCGTCGTCCACCTTGCTTTTTCCTGCGACTATGCGGGTAAGCTTCTTGAGGACACTCTCCTTGGTTGGAGCCAGGCCTTCTTCGAGGTTCTTTTTCTTATCTGCCGTAAACCAGCTCAGTATGCCCATGATCGATTCACTTTATTAAAAATAAAAAGAGCTTTCTCCACTTGTGGTGATGAAAGCCCCAATTTATTAACGGAACAACCTGTGAGGACTACTTCGCAGTGAAGTAATCTTTAATATGGTCGTTATGAACCATTTCTTCTTTAAAGGTGTAGGCTCCTGATTTGGGTGACTTCACCATTTTGATAACCTTGGCATAGTGTCTTCCTTTGCCGGTCTGCATGGTAGCAACAACTTTCTTTGCCATAATCTAACTATTTAATTTCCCGGTGAACGGTTACTTTCTGTAAAATCGGGTTATACTTTTTCATTTCCATGCGATCCGGGGTATTTTTCCGGTTCTTGGTGGTAATGTAACGTGAAGTACCCGGCTGTCCTGAGGTCTTATGCTCAGTGCATTCAAGGATCACCTGAATCCGATTGCCTTTAGCTTTTTTTCCCATTGGTTTGTGCTCCTCTTAATATTTGGAAATCAGACCTTCCTGTTTGGCTTTTTTCAAACTGGATAATAATCCGTTTTTGGTTATGGTACGAATACCACTAGCTGATACTTTCAGCG
>CAYHCO010000048.1:0-23464 GCA_964355105.1 uncultured Porphyromonadaceae bacterium | reverse complement strand
CCAGAATAACCGTGATGCCCGGCAAGGCCTTGGCTGAAGGTTCGGTCAGGATATCCGGAAACAAGATTAGCAACAGCCTGGTTGAGTGCGAGATCGATCCGGTTAAAGGAGATATAATTTCATTGATCGACAGGCGCACCGGTAAAAACCTGATCGACCGGTCGGGCGGACAGGCTGCCAACCGGTACCTGTTTTTTGAGGGTAAAGATGTCAGCAAGGTGCAGACCAACACTTCGGTGACGGTCCGTGTGAAAGAAAGCGGATCCCTGGTCAGCGCTCTTGAGATCACCTCTGATGCACCGGGTTGCAATAAGCTGATCCGTGAGGTATGGCTGACAGAAAACGCCGATTTTGTGGTTCTGATAAACGTGGTCGATAAGAAACGCGTGGCCATGCCGGCAAAGATCGGTGACGGATATTCGTCGCAGAATCTGAATAAGGAGAGCGTGAATTTCGGGTTTCCTTTCGCGGTAAACGGAGGAATCATGAAGATTGATCTGCCACTGGGACAAATGGTTCCGGAACAGGACCAGATGCCAAGCGCCTGCAAGAACTGGTTTACGGCAGGTCGCTGGGGCGACGTGTCAAACTCGGTTGAAGGGATAACCTGGGTGACACTGGATGCCCCGCTGGTTGAAGTCGGCGAGATCTCCGCAAACCTGGTCGGGTCGCAAAACAACCCCGATGTATGGAGGAAAAAGGTGGAGCCCACACAAACGCTTTATTCGTGGGTGATGAATAACCATTGGGGAACCAATTACCGCCAGCACCAGGAAGGGCCGGTGACTTTCCGCTATGTTTTAAGGCCGCACGGCGCTTTTGATCCGGCTGAAACCAACCGGTTTGCCACCGGATTCAGTCAGCCGCTGGTTATCAGGCAGGCTGCCGGTGAGACTTATCGCAGTCCGTTCACCCTTGAAAGTAAAAATATCAGTGTAATTGCCTTTAAACCGGCCGATGACGGGAATGGCTTTGTGGTTACACTTTACAATCCGGGAAAATCCACCGATAATTTCAGCCTGAAACCTGTTTCGGGTGGTAAAGTCTGGCTGAGCGACACCGGTGAGAATCAATCCAGGGAACTCCCTGCCACCGTGGAATTACCGGGTCAGGGTGTTATGACGGTGCGTTTCCGGTAGGGCTACAGGCAATTTCTGATTCAGGACCAGACGACCAGCAGATACTTTTTGTACATTTGAGTATGATTGGGAAACGAGAAATATTATCCAGAATAAAAAAAATCATCAATAATACTGAGCCTTTGGCAACAGTTATATTGTTTGGTTCATTTGCTCGGGGCGACAATAAAAAATATTCTGATATCGACATCCTTATTCTGGTTGATCAGGATAAGATATCTTACTCCGATGAAAAGCGAATCAAATATCCGCTGTACGATTTGGAATTTGATACCGGCAAAGTGATTAGCCCAATAGTGATGTCACGTAAGGATTGGGAAACGCGGCATAGCATCACTCCCTTTTATAAAAACCTTAAGCGTGAAGGGGTTCTATTATGACTGGGGACATTAACGATCTGATCAATTACAGAATAGATCGGGCATTTGAGACACTTAAAGAAGCAGATAAAATGCGCGAGAATGAGTTCTGGAATGCCTCAATTAATAGAATTTATTATGCATGTTATTATGCCGTTAGTGGTTTATTGTTGAAGAAAGGTATTGATACATCGACTCATAAGGGTATCCGGCAAATGTTTGGATTACACTTTGTCCAATCAGGCATTGTTTCACGGGAGACTGGGAAATTTTTTTCAGATTTGTATGACAGACGGCAAACTGGTGATTATGACGATTTTGTGTTATACGATCAAGAGACGGTAAATAATCTGTTATTATTAGCAAAGAACTTCATCTCAGAAATTGACCTATTAATAAGACCAGGAATAAATGCCACCGGTTCAGGAGATATTCACAGATAACTTCCTTCTCATAAAAGCTTACCTGGTGAGGCAATTACAGGCAAAATATCTTAAAGTTTTCGGTTAGCATTTCTTTGGCCACCATACGAGCTAAAGTTACAACTTCCATTTTCTTCTATGTTTAACAAATTAAAACTAACGATTTGTTAGACATGAAGATAAGTCTTACAGTTAAGTGACTCTGTTCACAGTCTGGCATGATTCTCGAGCAGGAATTTTTCTGCCTCTACATTCCACAGTCCGTTATGTTTGACGACCAGTCGGTTCAATTCGCGGAACACCTCATTGTTTTGGCCTTTGGCCTCAAAATCTGTTAACGCCGTTAATTCAAGGCTGATATTGGTATAGATCAGCTTTTTGCCTCCGGGTATCTCCGGCAGGTGAAGGGTCGTGGGGATCACGGCATCGAGTCCGCCGATATGGGTAATCATGACGGCAGGATTGATAACCCCCTGTGACATCAGTCGCAGCGAATCGATCATGTCCTCTGTATTGCCGCCACTGGTGCCCACTACATGGGTTGCCGCGTAATGCACGTTATAGAAATTGAATTCAGCCCTGAAATCGGGATTGGTGGGCCCGGCAAAAAAGTTCAGGCAACCGTCGTGACCCAGAATCCTGTCGGCCTGTTCCGTGACCTGCTTCACCGGTGCAAAAACGAATACGTCGTCGTAACCTTTTCCGCCTGTCAATTCCAGGAGATAATCAACTGGATCGGCCATTTCCCGGGTATTCACAAAACAGAGTTTAACTCCGCAGGCAGCTGCCTCGCTAACCGGGAAGAGGGATTCAGCCCGGCTGAGACGGTCACCGTCGGTATCGGTGATCACCAGCAAACCCGGACGACGGTCGGAGTGAACGGCATAATCGATGGCACCGAGGCCCATGGCACCGCCGCCGGCAAGAATCGCCATATTCCCTCCTTTAACGACACCCATATGATGCACGTAAGAACCGTTGACCGTATGGTAGTTTGCCTTGAAAGCCCCGACAATGCAGGACATGGGTTCCGAAAGCGAAGCCATGAAATAGCCGTCTCCGGAATATTCAAGCAGACAATTCATTTCCATCACTTCATTCGGAATGATCACGTAGGTGGCATTGCCGCCAATGAAACGGTACGAATAGCCCGGGGCATCCAGACTGCCTTTATAGTTCAGTGCCGGCTGGATCGAAAATTTATTTCCGGGGGTAAACTTATGTTTCCATTTGCGTCCCACAGCCACGATTTCACCACAAAACTCGTGGCCTATCATGGTTGGGTTGATATGGATATCGTTGGGAATCCTTTTGTGATCGGCACCCTGTTTGGCAGCCTTGTACGACGACATGCATATGCTGTCGGAAACCACGTGAGCCAGAATCTCATCATCCTTCATTTCGGGCAACTCAAATTCCTCAAGCCGGAGATCATTCTTTCCGTAAATTCTGACTGCTCTGGTTTTCATGCAATAAATTTTAAAAGGCTCCGAAGAGCGAGTGGGTTTCCGTATTGCAATACAACGTGGAATATACAAAAAAGTTTGGCCGGCTGGTTTCCAGTTTACGTTCGAGGTACAGAATCGGTCTGCCCTTTTTCACCCGCAGAAGGTCGATTAATTTGCCTTCGGCCGGTATGGCCTTTAATCTTTGTACGCCTCCCTTGATCTCTATGGAATAGCTTTTCCGGAGAATCTCGAACAACGATTTATTTTCGAATGTCCGGGAGCAGAATCGGGGCAGGTTGATGTTCGTTATATAGCTGATATCGTAGAAAAGTGGAATTTCATTAACCAGCCGCACTCTTTCCAGGTATATGCACCCGGATTCCAGTTCGACCGGCGAAAGGTCGAAAACAAATTTTTCCGGCCACTGAATGATTTCCGGTCCGGTTAGGATATGGGTCTTCAGGATTTTCTTGCCGATCGCCGAGGTAGTTCCCGAAACGGATAATATTCCGATATCCTGAGGTATCCGGTGAACGATGCTGCCCTTTCCCTGATGCTTATGGATGAGTCCGTCGTTGGTCAGCTTTGAAAGTGCATGCCTGACGGTTGGCCGGGTGATATTATGCAGCCGGCAAAGCTCGTTTTCCGAGGGGAGAATATCTCCCTCACGATAAACACCTTCCAGAATGTGCTTCCGCAGCAATTCATAAACCTTCTGGTATTGCGGAACTCTTCCGTCAGAGGACAACATGTATATACAAGTTTATTTTATTTTTCTCAAAATTAACGCAAATATCAACAAATATAAGTATTTTTGAAAAACAATTTTCTGCGCTACATCAACATGTAATAATAAGTTATTCATGGCTAATGCTGTTATAATGCCCCGTCAGGGACAATCCGTTGAGAGCTGCATCATCAGCAGCTGGAACAAAAACGAAGGCGACGCAATCAAAAAAGGCGACATCCTGTTCAGTTATGAAACCGACAAGGCCGCTTTTGAATGTGAATCCGAATATGAGGGAGTATTGCTGAAGCGACTGTACGGCGAGGGAGACGAAGTTCCGGTTTTAAAGATTGTCGCCATTGTTGGTCAGCCGGGTGAACCGGTCGACCAGTTCGGTGATCTGCCAGTTGCAGAAGCACGGCCGGCTTCAGCAGATAAAGCAGAAGACCCTGTTATCGCTGCCTTCACTCCTGAGGTAATATCAGCGATCGGCGGAGCCAGTGCGACGATTGACAGTGAAAACATTAAGATATCCCCGCGGGCCCGCCAGAAAGCCAGTTCTCTGGGGATCAGCATTGAAAACATTACCGGCACAGGGCCTTACGGAAGGATTATTGAACAGGACATTCTGGCGGCTGCCGAAAAACGCTCACCGGCAACTCCGCTTGCCAAAGCCATAGCCGCCGAGGGCGGTCAATATATGCCCGAGCAGGGAACCGGTATCGGAAACCGTGTGACCACCCATGATTTATTGCGTGAGGCTCCGGTTTCAGGAGAAGAATACGAAATAAGGAAGCTGTCCAATATGAGGAAGATCATTGCCTCCAAGATGCATGAATCGCTCCAGAATTCAGCTCAGCTAACGCACCATACCAGCGCGGATGCCCGCAAAATGCTGGAACTTCGCAGCAAGGCCAAGGTAGCATACGAGAAAGGCCTGTCAGAAAACGTAACCATAAACGACCTGGTTTGCTACGCAGTTATCAGGGCTCTCAAAAAGCACCCGATGGCCAATTGCCATTTCCTGGGCGACAGTATCAGGATATTTAAGCAGGTTCACCTAGGGCTGGCGGTGGATACCGAACGGGGCCTGATGGTACCGGTGGTAAAAAATGCGGACAGTCTGTCTGTTCAGGAGCTCGCCCGACAACTGAAGGAGGTGGCCAACAGTTGCAAGAAAGGCAATATCAATCCCGAACTGCTGGCCAGCGAGGCTGCAACATTTTCGGTGTCAAATCTTGGCGCATACGGAGTTGAGCTCTTCACTCCGGTAATCAACCTGCCGCAGGTCGGTATCCTGGGGGTTAACACAATCATCAGCCGGCCAGCCGATCTTGGGAACGGGGTCTTTGGATTCGCACCCTATATCGGTCTGTCGCTGACTTATGATCACCGGGCTCTCGACGGAGCACCGGCTTCCGCCTTCCTCAGGGAGATACGCCTGGAAATTGAAAATCTCGATGTGTCATTTAAAGAATAATTCTTCTGTACCATGTATGATGTTGGAATAATTGGCGGTGGTCCCGCAGGATATGTTGCTGCGGAACGTGCAGCGCAAAAAGGACTTAAAGTGGTATTGTTCGACAAGAAAAAGCTTGGCGGGGTGTGCCTGAATGAAGGATGTATCCCGACCAAAACGCTCCTGTATTCCGCAAAACTGTACGATCATGCCAGGGAAGGCAGCAAATACGGGATTAATTGCAGCGGGGTGACCTATGATTTCGCAAAGATCATGCAGCGGAAAAATAAGGTTGTCACCAGGCTTGTCGCAGGTATTGGTGCAGCACTCAAAAAAGGACAGGTGGAAGTTATTTTCGCATCCGCACAGATCGCCGGAAGAGCTGCCGACCATATCAGTATCAGCTCCAACGACCAGCTCTATGCATGCAGGAACATCCTCCTGGCAACCGGGTCCGAAGCTTTCATCCCTCCAATCAAAGGACTGGTGAGGGAAGAGGTCATGACTAACCGGGAAATCCTGGAGATTGAATCGGTTCCTACCTCCTTAACCATTATCGGCGGAGGTGTTATCGGAATGGAATTCGCTAATTTTTTCAACAGCATGGGAAGCAAAGTATCTGTTGTTGAGATGCTTGACGAGATTCTCGGCCCCACCGACCGTGAGATGAGCGTTCTCCTTCGAAAGGATTTCGAAAAAAAGGGAATCGACTTTTACCTGGGCTCCAAAGTGACCGAAATCAAGGGTAAAGAAGTTATTTTCGAGAGGAACGGTCAGAGTGAAAGCATTGTCAGTGAAGAGATATTGGTCAGCGTCGGCCGCAAACCCGTGACAGAAGGGCTCAACCTGGAAGTTCTCGGCGTTGAGGTTTTGCGAGGCGGAGTGAAGATTGACGACCGTTGCCGGACTAATATCCCTAACATATACGCCGCCGGCGACATTACCGGGTTTTCCCTGCTTGCCCATACTGCCAGCCGCGAAGGCGAAGTGGCCATCAACAATATGTGCGGAATTCCCGACCGGATGAGATACAACGCCATTCCGGCAATCGTTTACACCAACCCGGAAATCGCCAGCGTAGGCCTGACCGAGGAAGAAGCCAAATCGAAAAACATTCCTTACAAAGTACGCACGCTTCCCATGGCGTATGCGGGCCGTTTTGTCGTTGAAAATGAAGGCCGGAACGGACTCATCAAGATAATTACCGGGGCACGCTTCAATGAGGTGCTGGGCATTCACATGATCGGCAATCCGGCCTCAGAAATGATTTTCGGCGCGGCTATCATGATTGAGATGCAAATGAGGATCAGCGATGTGGAACAGATCGTGTTCCCCCATCCTACCGTCTCGGAAATTTTCAAGGAGGCGGCTTTTACTTTCGAAGACTAATGAAATTCAACATTTAAACCTATACAGATGCCTAAGATTCAGAATATCGATCCGGCTAAAGTGAGAAAACCAGGCCAGATAAATTTTGGTAAAATACCTGTCAATCAATACAATAAGACTATTGAGCAAGAAAAGGAAATATTCACTGCCGAAGATTTCATAAGGATTTACCGCGATATGGTTATTATCCGGGAGTTCGAGGTGATGTTGAACAAGATCAAAACCACCAATGAATATTTCGGAATTCAATACAACCACCCCGGACCGGCCCACCTCTCCATCGGACAGGAGGCTTCGGCTGTCGGGATGGCATACAACCTAAGCATAGAGGACTATATATTCGGGTCGCACCGGAGTCACGGCGAGATTCTTGCCAAGGGCCTGTCGGCGATACATCAGCTGGACGACAGCACCCTGATGGGAATCATGAAGAATTTCTTCGGCGGGAGCACCCTGAAGGTGGTTGAAAACGGCCACCAGGGAAGCGTCAAGGATCTGGGAGTAAAATTCCTCCTTTACGGCACCCTGGCTGAGATCTTTGCCCGTGAAAACGGTTTCAACAAAGGCCTTGGGGGATCGATGCATGCCTTCTTCACACCATTCGGGGTATATCCGAATAACGCCATCGTAGGCGGATCTGGCGATATTTCCGTGGGTGCCGCATTATACAAAAAGGTGAACCGGAAATCAGGTATCGTCGTTTGCAATATCGGTGATGCCTCCATGGGCTGCGGGCCAGTTTGGGAAGGGATAAGCTTTGCCTCCATGGACCAGTTCCGGACACTCTGGGAGGGAGAATACAAGGGCGGACTGCCGATCCTTTTCAATTTCATGAACAACCAGTACGGCATGGGCGGCCAGACCAGCGGTGAAACGATGGGATACGATATCCTGGCTCGCATCGGCGCGGGAGTAAATCCTGAGATGATGCATGCCGAAAGGGTCGACGGGTACAATCCTCTGGCTGTAATCGATGCTTTCAAAAGGAAAAAACAGATACTCGATGACCGCAAAGGTCCGGCCTTGCTGGATACCCTGACCTACAGGATCAGCGGCCACTCACCCTCCGATTCATCATCCTATCGCTCAAAAGAAGAAATCGAACTCTGGGAAAAAGCCGATTCCATCGTAACCTATGGTGACCAGCTGGTTGAAGCCAGAATAGCCTCACGGGAGCAGCTCGACAGCATCATTGAATCCACCGTTGCTGAAATGAAGCGGACCCTCAGCATTACCATCGATGAAAAAACATCACCTCTGCTGAACCTGGTCCAGGATCCGGAAGCCATCAGCAACATGATGTTTTCCAACCATTCGGTTGACAGGATGGAAGAAGGAAAGTGCGATGTACTGATGCCCCTGGAAGAGAATCCGCGGGTAAAACAGATAAAAAACAAGGAGCGCTTTCATCTGGACAAAGATGGCAAGGCCGTTTCCAAACTGAAGCAGTTCCAGCTTCGCGATGGCATTTTCGAAGCTATCATTGATCGCTTTTACAAAGATCCTACCCTGGTTGCCTACGGCGAGGAAAACCGCGACTGGGGCGGAGCTTTCGCAGTATATAAAGGTCTGACCGAGGCCCTGCCCTACAACCGCCTGTTCAACTCACCGATTTCGGAGGGTGCGATCGTGGGCACAGCCGTGGGATACGGCATGTGCGGCGGTCGTGCATTGGTTGAAATCATGTATTGTGATTTCCTCGGGCGCTGTGGCGACGAAGTATTCAACCAACTTCCGAAGTGGCAATCCATGAGCGGTAACGTCATCAAGATGCCGGTCGTGGTAAGGGTTTCCGTGGGATCCAAATACGGAGCCCAGCACTCCCAGGACTGGTCGGCACTGGTTGCCCATATTCCAGGCCTGAAAGTGGTATTCCCGGCTACGCCTTATGATGCCAAAGGGCTTATGAACGCTGCATTGCAGGGAACCGACCCGGTGATCTTCTTTGAAAGTCAGAGGATTTACGATATCGGAGAGATGTTCCATGAAGGTGGCGTACCGGAAGGATATTACGAAATTCCGATCGGCGAGCCGGATGTCAAGCGCGCCGGCGAAGACCTCACCATCCTGAGCATCGGATCTACCCTTTATACTGCTATCAAGGCAGCAGATATCCTGAAAGAAAAGCACAATCTCACCGCTGAAATCATTGATGCCCGGAGCCTGTCGCCCTTTAATTACGAGAAGGTTATCGAATCGGTTAAGAAAACCGGCAAGATCCTGCTTACCAGCGATGCTTCCACCCGCGGATCTTTCCTGAAAGAGATGGCCCAGACTATCACCGAACTGGCTTTTGATTATCTTGATGCCCCGCCTGTGGTGGTTGGTTCGAGAAACTGGATTGTACCGGCCTATGAGATGGAGAACTTCTTTTTCCCGCAGCCCGACTGGCTTCTCGACGCCATTCACGAGCGGATTATTCCACTGAAAGGACACACGCTGACCAGTAACGTTACACCAAACGAACAGATCAGGAGAAATAAATACGGAGTCTGACGCTATGGAGAACTTCCTTAAATCCTTTCCCGAACCGGGAAAAATCGTGAATGAGCAGGTACCTGGCGGCTTTCTTCCTGAAGTGAACGGCCATATACATACTCCCTATTCATTCAGTGCATTTTCCGATGTGGCTCCGATTTTCGGGATGGCTGTCGAAGAAAAAATCAAGATATTGGGGATCAACGACTTTTATGTTACCGGCGGATATGCCGAGTTTCATGAACATGCCGTTGAGAAGAAGGTATTCCCGCTGTTTAACATCGAATTCATTGCTCTCGATACCGATCTCCAGAAAAAAGGCACCCGGGTAAACGACCCGAACAATCCCGGTCGCACCTATTTCAGCGGCAAGGGATTGGACTTTCCGGAAAGTTTGGACAAGGAACATTCCGCGCTCGTGGAACAGGTGACGAAGGAAAGTCTCAGGCAGGTGAGAAGCATGATCGACAAGACGAATGAACTCCTCAGGCAGATGAACGCGGGCTTTCAGCTGGATTTTGAGGAAATCAGGAAGAATTATGCACGCGAGCTGGTGAGGGAGAGGCATATAGCGAAATCTCTCCGCATTGAAATATTCAACCGGTTCCTCTCCGGGGAAGAGCGGAAGAGTTTCCTGACCCGGCTTTACGGTGGCAAAGCTCAAAATGCTGATTTGTCGAGCAATTCCACTGTCGAGAATGAAATAAGGAATAACCTGCTGAAAGCCGGAGGACAAGCATTTGTGGAAGAAGATGAAAAAGCCTTCCTGAGTGTCGATTCGGTTATGGCAATTATTAAAAATGCCGGCGGAATCCCCTGTTATCCGGTACTGCTCGATGACAGCAAAGGAAACATCACCGAATTTGAAGGCGATAAAGAAGCCCTGCTCGCCACCTTTAAGAGGAGAAATATTTTCTGTATCGAACTGATACCCGGAAGGAATGACGTTTCAATCCTTTCAGATTTCGTAAGATTCTTCAGCTCAATGGGATTCATTATCCTGCTAGGCACAGAGCATAATACCCCGGATATGGTTCCGCTCACCATCAGTTGCAGGCACAGGCAACCACTGCCGGAAGACCTGAAGAAGATCAGTTTTGAGGGAGCATGTCTGATTGCAGCACACCAGTATCTCCGGTCGAAGAACCTGGAGAGCCCGGTCGGCCGATGGAATGAGCTTGGCCAGGAGGACCGGGATTATCACGTGAGACTCGGCAAGGCGGTTGTTTACCACTTTTTAACCAATTAAAGCATGGAAAAGTCAGTAGCTGATCTGCTTGAAATATCCCATTATTATGGCAGAAACAATGAATTTGTCATAGGCGGGGGCGGAAATACATCCTGGAAAGATGATAATTACCTGTATGTAAAAGCCAGCGGCACACAGCTTGGAACCCTGACAGAATCAGGATTGATCAAACTCGACCGGCATGGACTGGATAAACTCTTTGCGGGGTCGTTCCCCGAGAACACCTTCGAGCGCGATCAGGCCATTCTGAAAGGACTGATGAATTGCTCGATCGACAATCATCGAAACCTGAGGCCCTCAGTGGAAACTCCCCTGCACCATCTGATCCGGTACAGGTACGTAATACATACCCACCCTACCCGGATCAATGCCTTGCTCTGCAGTGCCGATTGCCGTGAAATCATCCGTAAGAATTTTCCCGAAGATGTGCTTTATGTTGAATATATCGATCCCGGCTATGTCCTTTTCAAGAAGCTTCAGGAAGAAATCAACGGGTACAGAACAAAATATTCCAAAGATCCCTCCATCATCCTGGTGCAGAACCATGGCGTTTTTGTCAGCGCCGACAACTGCGACGAGGTGCGAAAATTATATGACTATTGTTTAAATATAGTTAACGGATTGAACCCGTATCAGATCAATAACGAACCGCTTCCGCTGAACGAAAAAACCGTTGAAGTGCTGCCTGCCCTGAGGATGCTTCTTTCGGAATCAGGAATTAAAATACTGAAGGTCAGGAACAATCCGCTTATCTGCCATTTTATCTCCAATGCCAACCAGGCTGAAATGGTATCCCTCCCGTTCACACCGGATAACATTGTTTATTGCAAGGCCATGCCCCTTTATGTTGAATCAACCGGAGGTGCGGATGAGATCATCGAGGAATTTCAAACCAGGCTGGCACAATACAAAACAGACTTCAGAAGTACACCAAAGATCATCCTGATAAATGGAATCGGCCTGATCGCCGCGGATGAAAGCATAAAAATGGCATCCATCCTGCTGGATGTTTTCGAGGACCTGATGAAGATCAGTTATCTGAGCCAGGCTTTCGGAGGTCCGCATTTTCTATCCGCCGACCAGATATCTTTCATCGAGAACTGGGAATCGGAGAATTACCGGCACAATATGTCGCGTGGATCCGCTGCAGGCAAGGTGATGAACAAGATATTTATCGTCACCGGAGCGGCCCAGGGTTTCGGGGGTGGAATTGCTCAAGATCTTTTCCAGCAGGGAGCAAATGTGGTCATTGCCGACCTGAATGAGGAAAAAGGGATTGCCATGGCAGAGGAGCTCAACAGTGCTGCCAAAAATAACAGGGCTTTGTTTGTGAAAACCGACGTTTCAAACGCTCAATCGGTACAGGATCTGGTTTTTCATACTGTGGCAGAATTTGGCGGGCTCGACGTACTGATCAGCAATGCCGGGATTCTCCATGCAGGCGGCCTGGATGAGATGACCCCGGAAACATTTGAGCTGATGACCCGGGTGAATTATTCAGGATACTTCCTTTGCGCCAAATACGCCTCCGGTGTTCTTAAGACGCAGTGGAAATACAACAGGGATTATTTTACCGATATCATTCAGATCAATTCAAAATCAGGGCTGAGGGGCAGCAAAAAGAATTTTACTTATGCTGGCGGCAAGTTCGGAGGTGTAGGCCTCACACAGTCTTTTGCCCTCGAGCTGATCGAATACCGTATCAAAGTGAACTCCATCTGTCCCGGCAATTTCTTCGACGGGCCGCTGTGGTCGGATCCGGAAAGGGGCTTGTTTGTTCAGTACCTGCGATCAGGCAAGGTTCCCAATGCCAAAACCATTGATGATGTCAAGCGCTTTTACGAAAACCAGGTACCGGCAGGGAGGGGATGCACGGTTGGTGATGTGATGAAGGCGGTTTATTATGTCATCGAACAGGATTACGAGACAGGCCAGGCCATTCCGGTTACCGGCGGCCAGGTGATGTTAAACTGATCCGGCCGGTCTGAAAGTACTCACCTCGTTGATCTTCCTGTCGAGGAGCTCCTGATCGGCTGATTTTCGGGTATCCGACCATCCCAGATATCCGGCTAAATCATTCAGGATGATAGTCCTGTATTTATTCACGCTCCCGATATCAAATGAGAGCCGACCGGTTCTGCGATCGAAAAAATCGACCGATGAGCACACCATTTCCTGCTCAACACAATACCGGAGCTCCGACCGAATCAGGGCTTCCTCAGGCTTCGAATTGCCGAATTGGTCCATCTGGCTCAGTATGACATCGGTTTGCCTGCCATAATTGGAAACCAGATAGGCAGAATAATAATCCGCCATTTTCAGGGATTCCAGCTTTCCACTGATCGTTCCCCGGTAATATCCCACTTCCTCCTCATTCCATAGCGGGTCTTCCGTTAACGGGATATGGCGGGTGGTGCACGGACCATACTTTATTCCTTCAATTTTCTCAAAACGCATAACTACCAGGTCAACTGTTTTTTCCGACATCTTACGGTAGCCGGTCAGTTTGCCCCCGGCAATTGATATGAGCCCGTCGGGTGCCTCAAATATCTCATCCTTCCGGGAGATTTCCGAGGCCGACTTTCCACCCTGATGGATCAGCGGCCGAATTCCCGCCCAGCTCGATTCGATATCCTGGAGTGAAAGCTTGATTCCCGGAAAAGTGCTATTTACCGCATCAATCAGATATTGCGCATCCTCAACGGTTGTCAGCACCTCATCGAGATCGCCTTTGTATTCGGTATCGGTGGTGCCTATATAGGTTGTGCGGCCGCGGGGTATGGTAAATATCATGCGGCCATCCGGCACATCAAAATAGATGGAATTCCTCACCGGAAGCTTTTCATGGGGAAGAACGATGTGAACCCCTTTGGTCAGGTGCAGTCTCTTTTTAGTAAGTGACTGGTTAAGCGTGCGGATATGGTCGACCCACGGCCCGCAGGCATTGACAAGATAACTGGCTTCAATCCTGACCATTGCACCAGCTTCATGGTCCCATGCCTCAATACCCGTTAAGGCAGATCCTTCATGTACCAGCGATTTCACTTCGCAATAATTGAGGCACACCGCTCCTTTTCGCTGAGCGGCCTTGATCAGCTCCATCGTCAGCCTGGCATCATCGGTGCGGTACTCCGAATAGTATCCCGAGCCCAGCAGTATGGCTTCATTCAGCAGGGGCTCCACCGCAAGTGTTTCTTCTTTTGAAAGCATGTGGCGCCGGTCTTCTTTCCTGACATTAGCCAGAATATCATAAACTTCCAGTCCGAAAGAAGATGACAGCCTCCCATAGGTTCCACCCTTGACGAGCGGCATCAGCATTTTCTCAGGGATTACCAGGTGAGGGGCATTTTTGTGAACGATGGCTCGTTCGCGGCCCACCTCACTGACCAGTGCAAACTCAAGCTGCTTAAGGTACCGGAGTCCGCCGTGGACCAGTTTGGTTGACTTGCTGCTGGTTCCCGAAGCAAAATCGCCCTTTTCGACGAGAGCTGTTTTCAGACCTCTTGAAGCAGCGTCCAGAGCAATTCCAGCCCCGGTTATTCCGCCGCCAATGATCAGCAGATCCCATTTTGACTGCGGAAGGATTTCTAATTTTTCAGATCTGGTTAGCATGGGGTATCGGGTGTGGGGTGTGGGGTGTGGGGTCCCCCCAGACTGAAGTCTGGGGTTAACCATAAAACGACGCAACTTTAATCGATTACTAAACTTATTCCTTAATTATTAGATCTTTAGTCTTTACTTTTTGCCTTTCTGCCCTCCTGCCTTATGCCTTTGGATTCGCCCATCCGCGTGTGCGGCGAACGGCATCCTGCCATTTGCTGTAAAGGGCACCACGTTTATCGGCACTCATGAGCGGGACAAATTCCCGGTCGATGCGGCGGTCGTTCATCATCACGTTATAATCCCACCAGCCCAGATGAATGCCCGCGAGGTAGGCAGCACCCATCGCAGTGGTTTCTACCACTTCGGGACGTTCGACAGGAACATTCAGGATATCGGCCTGGAATTGCATCAGATAATTGTTAACCACAGCGCCGCCATCCACTTTTAAGGTGCGAACGCTGATACCGGAATCCTCCGCCATGGCTTCGAGCACATCGCGGGTTTGGTAGGCCATGGATTCCAGGGTGGCCTTGACCAGGTGGGCACTTGTGGTATCCCTGGTGATGCCGAATATCGAGCCACGGGCATACATGTCCCAATACGGGGCACCCAAACCGGCAAACGCCGGTACGATGAAAATATCCTCGCTGCCGGCGACTTCGAGTGCCATTTTTTCTGATTCTCCGGCAGTCTTGATGATATGCAGGCCATCACGCAGCCATTGGATGGCTGATCCGGCAACAAAAACACTGCCTTCAAGGGCGTACTGCACATTATCGCCGGAACTGCAGGCAAGGGTTGTAATCAGTCCGTTCCGGGAAAGGACCATTTTACTTCCGGTATTCATCAGCATAAAGCAACCCGTTCCGTAAGTATTTTTTACCATCCCCTCCTCCAGACAGGCTTGTCCGAACAGGGCAGACTGCTGATCGCCGGCAACCCCGCAAATCGGGATCCTGAAATCCCCATGGGTAAAATGTCCGTAAAGACCGGAGGAGGCCTTGACGGAAGGCAACAAGCTCCGGGGGATATTCAATTCTGCCAGCATCCGGTTGTCCCATACCAGGCTGGAGATGTTGAACAGCATAGTTCTGGATGCATTGGTATAATCGGTCAGATGAAATTGACCTCCCGTGAGCTTCCAGATCAGCCAGGTATCCACCGTACCGAAAAGCAAATCCCCGTCTTCGGCCATTTTCTGAGCGCCCTCGACCTCATCCAGCATCCATCTTATTTTTGTTGCCGAGAAATAAGAATCGATAACCAGCCCCGTATTTTCGCGGACATAATCCTCCAGTCCCCTGGATTTCATTTGCTCACAGATAGGGGCAGTCCTTTTGTCCTGCCAAACAATTGCATTGTAAACAGGTTTGCCGGTATTCTTGTTCCAGATAATCGTAGTTTCACGTTGGTTGGTTATGCCGATACCCTCTATCTGACTGAAATCAATTCCGGCATCTTTCATAACTAACTGAATGGTTGACCACTGTGTCGACCAGATTTCCTCCGGATCATGTTCAACCCAGCCGGCTTTGGGATAGATCTGCCTAAATTCCTGCTGTGAGGTTCCGCGGATTATCCCTTTTGAATCTACGAGCAGTGTTCTGGAACTTGTTGTGCCCTGGTCCAGCGCCAGAATATATTTTTCCTTCATGGGAGACCTCTGTTTTATTTGATTTTATCAGTCTTCAACTGGGCTGATACGGCTGCCGTAACCGCAAGCAGGATTAGCACGGTCAATACCCAGAACACGACCGGCATAGCCTGTTTATTCATCATGTCATATACTAAGGCACCGTAAATACCGCCAAGAACCGGACCAACAACCGGAATCCAGCTGTATGCCCAGTCGGAACTGCCTTTCCCGGCTATCGGAAGCAGAAAATGGGCCAGTCGCGGACCCAGGTCGCGGGCCGGATTGATGGCGTAGCCGGTTGTCCCTCCCATGGAAACGCCAATGGCGATGACCAGGAATCCTACAATCAGAGGGTTCAGTCCTTCGGTAAATTTATTAGCCCCGATAAAGAGCAGTCCGGTAATTAAAACGAAGGTGCCGATGATTTCGCTTAAAAGATTAGCCCATTTTGACCGGATAGCAGGTCCGGTGCAGAACACGGCAAGCTTAGTGGATTGGTTGTCTGTATTTTTCCAGTGAGGCAGGTAATGAAGCCAAACCATTGTTCCGCCGATTATACCGCCGGTCAGTTGTGCGAGAATATACATCGGGACCTTATCCCAGGGGAAAGCGCCCTGCGAAGCCAAAGCAAGGGTCACAGCCGGATTCAGGTGTGCCCCGCTTATACTGCCCACACCGTAAATAGCAAGAGCAACCCCGAGGCCCCACCCAACCGTGATGACTATCCATCCGGAATTCTCTGATTTCGTGCCCTTTAATACCACACCTGCTACCACCCCATCACCAAACAGCACAAGTATGGCGGTTCCGATTAACTCAGCTAAGAATTGTGACATAAGTTTTGTTTTTGATCCTCTTAAAAATAGATAGAAGCCCTGTAAAATAAAAGTAATAATTAAGTTTGTGCCTCCTGAGAAAACTAAACCATTCCACTTTGATTAAAACCGCTGAAATGGCAGAAAAAACGAACGGTGATGCTAAAAAGGCAGGGGCTCCGAAGGTATTGATTTATACCCTTTTCAGCAGCCTTTTTATTGTTGCGCTACTGTCCCTGCTTAAAGGCTACAAAATACTCGATATCCCGGCAACCGTCCTTCTGATAGGACGCTGGATCGTTATCGCGCAAATCATCCTGTATGCCGTCTTCAAGAAATCACTGACCACCTGGATCCTGATCAGCATGATCGTGGGAGCAGAATTCGGGCACGATCTCCCGGAAATTGCAGTCGGGATGAACCTGGTGAGCAAGATATTCCTGCGTTTGATCAAGACGATCATCGCCCCGCTTCTGTTTGCAACCATTGTCTGCGGTATTGCCGGGCATTCGAACCTCAAGCAGGTTGGACGAATGAGCTGGAAATCCCTGGTATATTTTGAAGTCGTTACCATCATTGCCCTGTTTATTGGTTTGATTGCCATTAATATCGCGAAAGCCGGCGTGGGAGTGACGATTCCTGAAGCGATTAACCAGGCCAATGCACCCGAGGTAGTACCTCAAACTACTGCGGAAATCATCCTTCATATTTTCCCTGAAAATATTGCCAAGTCAATTTATGAGGGACAGGTTCTTCAGATTGTAATCTTCAGCATCCTGTTTGGCATTGCGGTTGCCATGATGAAGGAAAAGTATTACGGCCCCATGATCAGGTTCACCGAATCACTGGCAGAGGCTATGTTCAAGTTTACCCAGATTATCATGTATTTCGCCCCGTTCGCCGTTTTTGCAGCTATCGCTTACAGTGTGGGGCATATGGGCATAGATATCCTGGTTAATCTCTTTAAGCTGCTAGCCACGCTCTATGTGGCGCTTATCCTGTTTCTGCTGGTGGTATTATTACCTATTGCCCTTTTTCTGCGAATCCCGGTGAAAAAATTCGCTAAAGCCATAGCTGAGCCCGTAACCCTGGCATTTGCAACAACAAGCTCAGAATCAGCACTTCCAATGGCTATGGAGCGTATGGAGGAGTTCGGCGTTCCCAGGAAGATAGTCGCTTTCGTGATGCCGACCGGCTACAGTTTCAATCTGGCAGGCACTACCCTTTATTTGTCGCTGGCAACTATTTTTGTTGCCCAGATCAGCGGCATCCACTTATCTCTTGACAAGCAGCTGCTCATCATGTTTACTTTGATGCTTACCAGCAAGGGTGTTGCCGGAGTGCCTCGCGCTTCATTGGTCATACTCCTGGGCACGGCGGCCAGCTTCGGCTTGCCTACCTGGCCCATCTATATAATTCTAGGTATTGATGAGTTGATGGATATGGCGCGAACGGCAGTCAATGTGATCGGAAACTGCCTGGCCACTGTGGTAATTGCCATCTGGGAAAAAGAATACGTCAGGCCAGGAAAATTAACTGTTCAGGCTGAGCCTGCCATCAACAATTCAGTTAACCATGAGTATCAGGGAATCAGCGGCAAAGATAATTAACCGCATCTATTGCACCCTTAAAAAGTACCGGTCCGGCGACGATATCATTACCAGAAGGATCGATGCCTTCTTTATCGATGTGCATAACATCCATATATTTATTTCCAGATTTTTCAGGGAATTATTCCATAAGCCATTCGAATTCAAGGAAATAATCAATCAATGTTATCAGGTTGGATTCAAATCGATCCCGCTCATCACTCTCACCGGATTCGTGATAGGGATTGTATTTACAAAACAATCCCGGCCTCCACTAGTTGAATTCGGTGCCGCATCCTGGCTGCCCTCCCTGATAGGGATAGCGTTCGTACGGGCTCTCGGCCCACTTGTGACGGCGCTGATCGCTGCCGGTAAAGTGGGCTCCAATATCGGTGCTGAACTGGGATCAATGAAAGTCACCGAGCAGATAGATGCTATGGACGTATCGGCAGTAAATCCCTACAAATTCCTGGTGGTGACGCGGGTGGTTGCCACTACGGTAATGATTCCGGTTTTAATGCTCTATTGCACACTGGTTGGCCTGCTCGGATCTTACCTGAACGTGCACATGAATGAGATGACGAGCATGGTAGTGTATTTTAAGAGCGCCTTTTCGTCTGTCAGTTTCCTGGATGTTTATTCTGCGGTATTTAAGTCAATCGTTTATGGATTTACCATCGGTATCGTGGGCTGCTATCGGGGCTTCAATGCAACGAACGGAACACAGGGGGTGGGTAAAGCCGCAAACCGGGCGGTGGTATTCTCGATGTTCCTGATTTTTGCAGAAGAGATCACTATAGTTCAGATAACCAATTGGCTGGCTTCCATGTAATTTCGAATTATGAGCACACAAAATCAAAATTCAACCCAAAGGGAAGCAGTCATTACGATACGCGGTCTGTACAAATCCTTCGGCGGGACCAAAGTCCTCCAGGGGATCGATCTGGATCTGTATAAAGGAGAAAATTTTGTGGTTCTCGGACGATCTGGAAGTGGCAAGTCGGTATTGATCAAGGTAATAGCGGGTCTTTTGAAGCCTGATGCAGGGATAGTGAATGTGTTGGGGTTGCAGGTGGACCAGCTTTCACAAAGGGATTTGCAGACTCTCAGATTAAAGCTTGGATTCATTTTCCAAAGCAGTGCCTTGTATGACAGCATGACCATCCGGGAGAATCTTGAATTTTCTCTCATCCGAAATTTCAGGCATCTCAGCGAAAAGGAGATCAGCCATTCAGTGGATGAGGTTCTTGATGCGGTCGGTCTGCGGGAAAAAATCAATCAGATGCCTTCAGATTTGTCAGGAGGCCAGATCAAGCGCATTGGAATTGCCCGTACACTGATTTTAAGGCCGGAAATCATGCTTTATGACGAGCCTACTGCCGGATTGGATCCAATCACTTGTACGGAAATCAACGAATTGATAAACGAAGTTCAGAGAATATATAACACCAGCTCGATAATTATCACTCATGATCTTACCTGCGCTAAAGAGACCGGTCACCGCATCGCAATGCTGCAGGATGGGAATTTCATGCGGTTGGGTAATTTTGCCGAGGTTTTTAATACTGATGATATCCGGGTAAAGAGTTTTTTTGATTACAATTTTATCAGATAATAAATGAAATCCACTATAAAAAGGCGCGCAGTCATTGTTGGGTTGTTCCTGTTCGTTGGTATATTGATTTTGGTAGCAGGGATATTTACCATCGGAAGCCTCCATAACAGTTTTGTGAAGAAATTTGAGATTACCACGGTTTTCGATGAGGTCAGCGGTCTGACCAAAGGCAACAACATATGGTATTCCGGTGTGAAAATCGGAACCGTGAGCGAACTGAAATTCCACGGCAAATCGCAGGTTAAAGTCACGATGAAAATCGAAAAGGAGGCCCAGCCCTACATTCGTAAGGATGCGAAGGCAAAGATCAGTTCTGACGGACTCATCGGCAACAAAATCATTGTTATCTACGGTGGATCCGAGACCGCTTATGCCGTGCAGGACGGGGATACGCTGGGTATCGAAAAAACCCTCTCGACCGATGACATGATGAATACACTTCAGGAAAACAACAAGAACCTGCTTGCCATTACCGGGGATTTCAAGGTAATCAGCAAGAAAATTCTGGATGGTGAAGGCACGCTTGGAAAGCTTCTTACCGATGAAACCCTTTATGACAATGTATCACAAACGGTTGCCACCCTCAATAAGGCATCTGTGAATGCCGAAAAGCTCACGGCCTCACTGGCGGTTTACGGGTCGAAGATGAACCAGGAAGGCAGTTTGACCAATGATCTGGTGACCGATACCACGCTGTTTAATTCGATCAGGGCAACTGTTGCCGAGTTGAAACAGATAGCCACCGTAGCGTCAGGCATCACCTTAAGCCTGAAGAATGCCACGAGCGATCTGAACAACACTAATAGTCCGGCAGGTGTCATCTTACATGACCAGACGGCAGCCGCAGAATTAAAATCAACTATAAAAAATCTCGAGAGCAGTACGCAAAAATTGAATGAAGATCTTGAGGCTCTGCAGCATAATTTTCTTTTGAGAGGCTATTTCAAAAAAAAGGCGAAGGAACAGAAATAGATAATTTGGATTTTTAGCTGAGCTGCTTTAACTTTAGTTTTTAAAGCAAACCGTTCACTGTTAGGAAAACCAAACCCGAAAGCCATGAAAAAGCAATTATTTTTTGTTGCTGTTTTAACCTTCTTTCTGGCATCCTGCGCTAAATACGGCAACTATGGGGGCCAGACTCTCGGCGGCGCTCAGCATGTTACCGGGGAAGTGGATAATACTTTCAGCGTTACTGATGTTGAAGGCGTTACCAATTCTACTGCGAAGATTACCGAATTGAAGGATGGAGTTTCTACCATAGATTTCAGCTGTAAGGTGGATGACCCTACCCTGCTCACTATGGCACCGTACATCCCGGGAACATCCGTCAACGGGAAATTCGTTAATGGTGGCGGAAAGGCAAAAATCACCGACCAGGGCATCATGAACGTATATGATGATGGCAACCTGGTGCTGGTTAAATGGAATGCCAATGTCGGAGACAAATACTCCGGCACCCACAATGGGAAAAACATCACGAGGACAGTAGTGACCAAATCTACGACCGACGATTATTTCTGGGGATGGATGATGATCAAGACCATTGCGGTGGAAGAGACCGGTCGGGGAATCCCCGGGGTTTCCAAGGTTGAATACCAGACTAACCATAAGTTCGGACTGGTCGGTCTCAAAGTTTATTTTGAGGACGGTACCACGAAAAATGTCGGCATTTACAGCTCGAAATAATCAGCTTCCCTGATTTGGACCCCAAAGAATTTCATTTTCCCCTGTTTCCTCATTGGGCCAGGTATATAGGCATCGGATTGATCCCATTGGGATTCTTCTTCGGCTACCTGTATTTCTACGGAGGCAGGCCCGTGTTTTTCGAAACCAGGGTCTTTGCAGTGGTAACCACTTACATGGAAAACAGGTTTTTTGTTCTGGCCCAAACCAACCTTCTCGATGAATTGTTTGCCATTCTCTGCATTTCAGGTGTTGCCCTGATCGTATTCTCCAGGGAAAGATCGGAAAAGGTGGGATATGATCTCATCCGGGCGGCAGCACTTGTGCGATCGGTATATATTTCACTGGCGATTTGGATCTTCTCCTTCCTGGTAATCTTCGGGTGGGCCATCTTTCTGGCCTGCACAATTTTGTTTATCGTTTTTCTGATCACGTATTACATTACCTTCCGGATTCTGATAAGAAAATTTTGATAATGGGATTTGCGGTGCGGGGATAAAAAAAAACCTGACAGCTTTTGAAAAGTTGTCAGGTTTACTGTCTCCGTCGGGGTAGCAGGATTCGAACCTGCGACCCCCTGGTCCCAAACCAGGTGCGCTACCGGACTGCGCTATACCCCGAGCTGAATTCTTGCGGAGAGAGGGGGATTCGAACCCCCGGTAAGCTAATCGCCTACGGCAGTTTAGCAAACTGCTGGTTTCAGCCACTCACCCATCTCTCCCTTGAAGAGCGGCAAAAGTAAAACTTTTACCGCATTATCCAAAATATTTACGGAAAAGGATTATTCAATGGTTACCAGCAATCCCCGGGTTAGCAGGCTTTGCTGCATTGGCTTAATTGTTGACACTTCCCCTTTCTTAATATCACATGCACCCTGGTGATGCGTAATCAGTGCACATTGCTCAGCCTGAACCGGATCGTGACCGCAAACTGCAATCAGGGAATCGATTACATAGGCAAAAGTATTTACATCATCGTTATGAAGTATAAGAAGATGCTCATCACCGGAACTGACGTTGGTCAGATTCAGGGAATCAGGGTTGTGTTTTGTAATATCCTGGCCCATCGTCTTTTTTTTTGGGAATGCCAAATTAGAAAAATTTATTCACACAACACCGGGTGACTGTTAATAAACTTCCAAAAGTCGGAGAAACCCAACCCGAATTAGTTAATATATTTGTACCTTAACGTAAATACCGCTGATTATGGAAAAGCTAAAAAAAGGCGACACGGCCCCCGGCTTCACTTTTACCGACCATATCGGTGTAACCCGCAGTCTCAGTGATTTCCTGGGTAAAAAGGTTATCCTTTATTTCTATCCGAAGGACAATACTCCGGGCTGTACCCTGGAAGCATGCAGCCTTCGCGACAGTTATGACGACCTGCGCGCCAAAGGTTATGAGGTGATCGGCGTAAGTGCCGATTCAGCCAAGTCACATGAAGGGTTTATTTCGAAATTCAATCTGCCATTCTCGCTGGTTTCCGATACCGACAAGTCGGTTTTAACGGCTTATGGGGTTTGGGGCGAAAAAAAATTCATGGGTAAAAAGTTCATGGGTATCATCCGTACCACCTTCGTAATCGATGAGCAGAGCAGGATAGCGCACATAATTGAAAAGGTAAATACGAAGAATCACGCACAGCAGGTATTGGAAGAAATGGAAAAATGATCTAATTTCTCCATTTTGATATGTTTTGTGCATCTATACTACCAGCTAATAAAAATCTCAAATGGAAAAAGACAATTCAATCCAGAAAGAAAAACAGAAAGCTTTGCAGCTCACTATCGAGAAATCAGAGAAGAGCTACGGCAAGGACACTATCATTCGGAGGGGAGGTGATACGATCGAGGA
>CAYHCO010000047.1:0-23759 GCA_964355105.1 uncultured Porphyromonadaceae bacterium | reverse complement strand
GGCGGATTCAGTCTTTACGGTTCATTCGAATATGAAACGGATGATGAGCTTGCAGAGATCGCCGACTGGCTGGAACTTGCAGACCGATTCCCTCACCTGCGCGTCATCGGGATTCATGGGCGTTATTTCCATCAGGCCGGATCGACCATAGCTCAGGAACTGGCTTTTTCAATGGCTCAGGCCAGTCAGTACCTGGATATGCTGAGTGACTTTTCTGTACCCGGTGAACGGGTTGCCTCTAAAATATCTTTCCATCTGTCTATCGGCTCCAATTATTTCATGGAGATCGCAAAATTCCGGGCTGCAAAAATGCTTTGGGCCCGACTTCTGAAAGATTACGAACTGGATGCCGGCCAGGTCGCACCAATCTATATTCACGCCGAGACCTCCCGCTGGAATCAGACCGTTTATGACCCTTATGTTAATTTGCTGAGGAGCACTACCGAAGCCATGTCAGCCTCTCTTGCCGGTATCGACTCAATGACAGTCCTGCCTTTTGATTTTCCTTATGAGGTTCCCACAGAATTTGCCGAGCGGATAGCCAGAAACCAGCAAATCCTTCTGAAAGAAGAGGCTTATTTTGATAAAGTTGCTGATCCGGCTGCTGGATCCTATTATATTGAATCCCTGACCGCATCAATCGCGGAAGCTGCCTGGAAGCTTTTCCAGGAGGTAGAAGAAGCCGGCGGTTACACCAATGAGTTTTACGAAGGCCGGATTCAGGATGCTATTGTTACGGCAGCGATGGAGCGGGATCAGCATATTGCCAATCGCCGTGAGATACTGCTGGGTACCAACCAGTACCCGAATCCGGAAGATGAGATGCTGTCGAAGGCAGATTCCGACCGCGTCCGCTCCAAGATTATGGATACGGACCTGGCCGAGGCTCAGCCGCTCAATCTGTACCGTGCATCAGAGGAGTTTGAGTCTCTGCGTTTTGATACCGAACGGTCCGGTAAAAAGCCTGTTGCCTTCATGCTGACCATCGGCAGTCTCGCCATGAGAAAGGCACGCGCTGCATTTGCCAGCAATTTCTTTGGATGCGCAGGTTACCAGGTAATCGACAATCCCGGATTTGCCACGGTGGAGGAGGGGGTTCAGGCTGCACTGGCTGCCCGGGCGGATATCGTGGTCCTTTGTTCATCGGATGAGGAGTATACCACGCTGGGCGTAAAATTTGGTCATGCCATCGGAACAAAAGCCATTCCGGTGATCGCAGGAAATCCGAAGGAGATCATGGACGAGCTCAAATCTGCAGGCATACAGCATTTTATCCATGTGAGAAGCAACGTGCTCGAGACTCTGAGGGCCTTTAACTCTCTCATCTTAAAGAAAAAAACATTATGAGACCTGATTTTTCAAAACCCTGGATGACCCCGGAACAGATTCCGGTTAATTCGATATACTGTGCCAATGACCTGGCAAAGATGGAACACCTGGATTATGCCGCTGGCTTGCCGCCATACCTGCGCGGACCTTATTCCACCATGTACGTGATGAAACCCTGGACTATCCGCCAGTACGCCGGATTTTCGACGGCAGAGGAATCGAATGCCTTCTACCGCCGCAACCTGGCAGCCGGACAGATGGGCCTTTCGGTAGCCTTCGACCTGGCTACCCATCGCGGTTACGATTCCGATCATCCGCGGGTGGAAGGTGACGTGGGCAAAGCCGGGGTGGCTATCGACTCAATTCTGGATATGAAAGTTTTGTTTGATTCCATTCCGCTGAACAAGATGTCGGTGTCCATGACCATGAACGGTGCCGTTTTGCCGATCCTGGCTTTCTACATCGTTGCCGCATTGGAACAGGGAGCAAAGCTTGATGAACTGCAGGGCACCATCCAGAATGATATTCTGAAGGAATTCATGGTGCGGAACACCTATATCTATCCGCCGGCTTTCAGTATGAAGATTATCGCGGACATATTTGGCTATACATCGCGTAACATGCCTAAATTCAATTCGATAAGCATCTCCGGATACCATATTCAGGAAGCGGGGGGTACTGCCGATATCGAACTTGCCTATACCCTGGCCGACGGGCTCGAGTATCTGAGGACCGGCGTGGAATCGGGATTGGATATCGATGCCTTCGCACCCAGACTCTCTTTTTTCTGGGGTGTCGGCATGAACCATTTTATGGAGATAGCCAAGATGAGGGCAGCCAGAATGCTTTGGGCCAAGCTGGTCAGCCAGTTTAATCCAAAGAACCCAAAATCGCTGGCTCTCCGCACCCACTCCCAAACATCGGGATGGAGCCTCACCGAACAGGATCCATACAATAATGTCACCCGTACCTGCGTGGAGGCTATGGCAGCAGCACTCGGACATACCCAGAGCCTGCACACCAACGCACTCGATGAAGCAATTGCACTGCCAACAGATTTCTCGGCACGCATAGCCCGCAATACGCAGATTTACATTCAGGAAGAGACCGGGATCTGCCGTTCCGTTGATCCCTGGGCGGGTTCTTACTACGTGGAATCACTCACCCATGAGCTTGCGCAGAAAGCCTGGGCCCTGATTGAGGAAGTTGAGGCTCTCGGCGGAATGTCGAAAGCTGTGGAGACCGGCGTGCCGAAAATGCGCATTGAGGAAGCAGCAGCCCGCAAGCAGGCCAGAATCGACAGCGGCCAGGATACCATCCTGGGTGTGAATAAATATCGCCTTGATAAAGAGGATCCTATCGAGACTCTCGATGTGGACAATACCAAGGTGAGATTGTCGCAGATCGAAAGACTGAACAAACTGAGGGCTGAAAGAAACGAGGCTGAATGCCAGGCTTCGCTTGATGCTCTGACCCGCTGCGTTGAGACCGGTGAAGGCAATCTGTTGGAACTTGCAGTGGATGCCGCAAAAAAACGTGCATCTTTGGGTGAAATTTCGTATGCTTGTGAGAAAATCGTTGGGAGATATAACGCTGTGATACGTTCAATATCAGGAGTTTATGCATCAGAATATTCGGGTAACGAAGATTTCCTGAAAGCCCGCGAACTGGCCGACCAGTTTGCCGCCCTTGAAGGTCGTCGCCCGAGGATCATGGTAGCCAAAATGGGCCAGGATGGTCATGACCGGGGTGCAAAAGTTGTATCGACCGGCTATGCCGATATTGGTTTCGATGTGGACATGGGGCCTCTGTTCCAGACTCCCGCCGAGGCTGCCAAGGATGCCGCCGACAATGATGTTCACGTATTGGGAATATCCAGTCTGGCAGCAGGTCATAAGACCCTCGTCCCGCAGGTCATCGAAGAGCTCAAAAAGCTGGGTCGGGATGACATCATGGTAATCGTCGGTGGCGTAATACCACCGCAGGATTATCAGTATCTGTACGACCTTGGTGTGGTTGGGATATTCGGGCCTGGCACAAGCATCCCCAAGGCTGCTATCCAGATACTCGAAGTCCTGATCCAGAGCCGCGCTTAACCGGGATATGGTTAACCCCGGACATCAGTCCGGCGGCAACAGAACCTGGCACTCAAGTAACTTATGGTTAACCCCGGACTTCAGTCCGGGGGTCTTGAATCAGTAATTATGAAGCAGCACATCTTTCTCCAACTTCTCCTCCTGACCTTCCCGCTGGCTAACGCCCAGACCGACTTTACCCGGCAGGAATCAGGAATGACCGGATCCATGCGGGGCCTGGACGCACTTCCGAAAAAAGTGGTATGGATTTCCGGGACCAAAGGGGAATTCTCGGTGACCGTTAACAGCGGAAAAACCTGGTTTCATGACACCGTTCCCGGTGCGGGCAAAATGGATTTCAGGGATGTACAGGCATTCTCCGGGAAAGTCGCACTGCTGATGAGTGCCGGACCAGGTAAAGCATCAGCGATTTACAGGACAGTGAACGGAGGCAAATCCTGGACTTTGACTTACCAGAACAATGATCCCAAGGCATTTTTCGATGGGATGGATTTCTTTGATGAAAAGCATGGGCTTCTGATCGGTGATCCGATTGATAATAAGCCCTATATACTCGAAACAAAAGATGGCGGACTCACATGGGCACGCCTAAATCCTGACAAAATCCCTGATCTGGTTGAGGGCGAATATGCTTTCGCAGCCAGCGGTACCAGTCTGGATGCCAATCCCGACGGCTCCTGTTTTATTGCCACCGGCGGATCAGCCGCACGAGTTTTTCGATCCGCTGATTTTGGCCGGACCTGGGAAGTATCGGCACTGCCTTTCATGCATGGCGATCCGGCTGCCGGGGCATTTTCAGTTGAGCTCGGCCCTGGTAAGCGTCTGGCCGCTGCCGGCGGGCACTATCAAAAGATGACCCTCAGCGGCTCGAATATTGCTTTATCAGACGATCAGGGAATTACCTGGGCCGTTCCTGAAGGAGCATCGAAGGTACCCTTTATGGAATGCATCCGGTGGATAACTCCTGTTGTTCTCGTTGCCTGTGGTCCACCTGGAGTCTGGATGTCTGCAGATTCCGGAAATACCTGGATTGAAATCTCCCGCCAGGGGTTCCATGCCATGGATATTGCTGAAAAGGAAGGACTGGGTTGGGTTGCCGGATCAAAGGGGGAAGTATTGAATTTTAGAACTGACAGGTTTTCAAAACCAGTCAGTTCTCATAAACCTGTCAGTTCAAGGAGGTAATTATGGGATTCGATTTTTGGGGAATTATCATGGTGCCCATTCTGATCTTCCTTGCGAGGATCTGTGATGTTTCCATTGGGACGGTGCGTATCATTTTTGTTTCGAAAGGTTACCGATACCTGGCGCCTCTACTGGGCTTTTTCGAGGTATTTATCTGGCTGCTGGCCATGACCAAAATCATGCAGAATATCGACCGGTGGTACTATTTCCTGGCTTACTGTGCCGGTTTTGCGACGGGCAATTTTATCGGCATCATCCTGGAAGAACGGATTGCCATTGGTTATGCGGCGATCAGGGTGATCAGCCGCGTACCTGCCGATGAACTTATCCAGCAGCTCAAGGATGCCGGTTATGGCGTTACTTTTCATACCGCACAGGGCAGCACCGGAACCGTTGATGTCGTTTACACTATCATCAAACGTGCTGAAATCCAGATTCTGGTCAACCTGATTAATAAATTTAATCCCAAAGCTTTCTACACAGTCGAGGAAGTCAGAGCGGTAAACGAGGGCATTCACCGGGGGTACACTCCGCTGCGCTCCGTTAAGAGGTCGCTTCGCTCCTAATTAAAAATTAGCGAGGCGATAACCGAGCCTATTAGCACCCGCAGGGTGCCTATTAGCGACCGCAGCGAACTTATTTGCGAGCGTCAGCGAGCGTTATCAGTCCTGCACTTTTTAATACTTCAATATATTCGATTACCGATTGCAGTGATGATTCCCGTGAGGATTGTGTGTCGAGCATATGTTTGATCTGCAGTGCATTGTGCTTTCCATTGCAGAGGCGCTCCAACTCAGTCTTGTCCGAGAGCCCACCCATAATGGTATTATTCTGCTCCCCGGTCAGCTGTGGCATGAACTTCGAATAACCACCAAAACCGTTCTCCCTCACTTTCGATGTTGGCACCGGAATCACAGTCGCAGCTTTCTTTTCAAGGTCGGTCGGCTTAAGTGATACTATGGCAACACCAAAATTCGTCGCGATTTTCTTCATCTCTTCATCGATAACGGCCATCTGAGCCTCGGCGATTTTGCGGATCTGAGCCGTTTGAACCGCTACTGCCGACTTTAACCCGGCATCACCGGAAGCCAGCTCCAGCGAAGATTCAATCGTTTCAATCTCGTTCAGCATGGTTCCGTCGATATACCCCCTGACTTTCTTATACACCGGTCCGAGGTTTTGAGCGGTAGCCTTCGATAATTCATCCAGGCCCCGTGCCGACTGATGCCCGAGGCGACGCACGGAATTCGAGAATACCTCAGCGGCTATCTTTCCTGCCATAGCGGCGTCGGCACTGACAATCGTATAGGCTGACGCTGCCGTAATAACGGAAGCCCTTTTTAACTGTGTGGGATCGCACTTGTCGGCAACATCTTCCGAGGTGTGATAAAACTGGTCGGGCCAGGTGATCATCATGATACCCGGAACACCTACCCCCCAATCGTTGAATACCTCATGATCGGATCCTCCAAAATGGTTCTCAATATTATAGTAGAACGGCTCATCGCTTCCTGATGGCGCAACGATGCGGTTTAGATATCCGCTCCAAATGGCTATCATCGTACGATTGGTTTCGCCGACATAACGAAAGTAGTTCTCAACCACATCGTTGATATAGTGAGGATTTCCGAAAGTGGTGCGTTCCAGGTTGTAAAACGACTGACTTTTGCTAAGCCACAAGCCCACCATGTCGAGGTTTATATTGCAAAGGGTCTTTTCCATGATATCCTTATGTGCCTGAGTCCACGGAATTGATCCGGAGAATTCAGGAACAAATATGAACCTCATGCTTCTGGCCGGCCTGGGCAGACGACCTTCTTCGAACATGGTATTGAACATCCTGGCTACTTCCAGTATCACGGCACAGCCCGAAAGGTCATCGTTACCGCCTTGTTTCTGATACCCTTCAAAAAGATGTGCCGAGAATATCACTTCACCTGCATTCGGGTCGGTTCCAGGGATCACGCAGGTTGGAACCTGCAGATCAGTTACTTCCTTTGATGTTTTAACCAAAGCATGAACCTTGATTTTTTCATTTCGCATCAGCCGGTCACGCAATGGATAACCCTCCCGCGGAGGCATCATGAAAGCAAATCCCAGTTTCTGGTCTTTCTCACCCCATAATCCCGACCACGGGATCTGGGTCGGATCGTATAACGGCCGCGGTGAATTGAAGGAGATCGTGCCCAGCGCACCGTATTTCTGTACCCATCTGGCAACTCCGCCGGGATCACCGTAAGTGACAACTACCTTGTTCTTGACATCAACTTTCTGAAAGTCGGCCTCCCTGCCGTAATCAACCCAAACTAGCTCTGCTTCCACATCGGCATCCTCGCTGCCGGATACCAGCATGACTCGCAGATCGTCGTAATCGGCTAACTTTTTCCTGCCGGGCGATACTTCCCAGAGTTCACCGCGGATTCCGTTCCAGCCTGGCTGTGCATCAGGAAACCTTTCAAGTTTGGCCGTTTTGATGCCGTATTCCTTTAGTTTGTCCATGATATACTGCGACTCAAAAAGCGTGGTGGTAAGTTCCTGTGATGTCCTCGCCCGCGTATAACCACCCATTTCCATGATATGGTTGTATGCCGTTTCACCGGATGCCTCACCGATGATCTCATCCATAACCTTTTGATTCAGTAACGTCCACTGATAATAAGGAGTGATCTGTGCCGTGACTCCTAAGGCCAGGAGTACGAAAAGTCCGGATAGAATAAGTTTTTTCATTCGTTTGATTTTTTTACGCTGGTAAGGGTAACAAGCCCGGCACCTTTTAGTATTTCGATATAATCGAGAATTGCCTTCAGCGATGATTCTTTTGGGTATTGGGTGTCGAGCATCTGCTTGATTTGAAATGCATTATGCCTGCCGTTGCACAAACGCTCAAGTTCCCCGGTATTGGCGATATCGCGGTAAGCCGCTGCCGACTGTTCCCGGGTCATGGTCGGCATGAACTGACGGTAACCGTTGTACCCGGATTCCTTGACCTTCGGCGTTTCAATCGGAATAATCGTTAAAGCTTTCCTTTCCAGGTCATCAGCCTTCAGAACAATAGCCGGAACACCTAATTTGGAGGCTACATGCTTCATCTCCTGATCGAGGATCAACAGTTGACCGGCAGCCATGTTTTTTAATTGGGTTGTTTGCAGGTTTACCATCGCAACCAGGCCGGCATCAGCCGGAGCCAGTTCCAGCGTGCTCTGGATCGTCTCAATTTCATTTTGAAGCGCTCCCTCAATATATCCGCGTATCTTTTTATACCCGGCTTCGAGGTTACCCGACTGCAATTTCGCCAGCTCATCAAGCGCCCGTCCCTGCTGCATGCCCATTCGACGGATAGCATTGGAATAGGTTTCCCCGGCAATTTTAATGGCCATCCCGGCATCCGCCGACGCAATGGTATAGGCTGCAGCCGCTCCGATCACACAACAGCGTTTAAGCTGGGTTGGATCGAGCTTGTCGGAAAGATCCTGGGAGGTGTGATAATAAAGGTCAGGCCAGGTTATCATCATGATAGCCGGTACCCCAACACCCCAGTCATTGAATACCTCATGGTCCGAAGCACCGTAGTGCCCCTCGATGGCATAATAAAACGGCTCATCCGATCCCGATGGGGCCACAATCCTGTTCAGGTATCCCTCACGTCCCGACAGTACCAGGCTTGTCCGGTTGGTTTCCCCGACATACCGGAAATAATTTTCCATTACATCGTTGATATAATGAGGATTACCGTAGGTTGTCCGTTCAAGGTTGAAGAACGACTGGCTTTGGCTCAGCAAAATCCCAACCATATCAAGATTGATATTGCAAAGGGTTTTAGCCATGATATCCTTATGGGCATTAACCCAGGGACCGGTCCCGGAAAACTCGGGTACCCAGATGAACCGGACGCTTCTTGCCGGGCGGGGCAGGCGGCCGTCATTGTACATGGTATTCAGCATGCGCGCCATCTCCAGCAGACAGGCACCCCCGGAAAGGTCATCATTTGCTCCCTGCTTGATCAGACCTTCAAATATGTGAGCCGAAAAAATCACTTCCCCGGCATTCGGATCGGTTCCAGGCAGAACACAGGTTGGGACCTGGAGGTCCGCACTTTCCATCGTCGATTTTACAGAGGCATGAACCTTGATCTTCTCTCCCCTGACAAGCCTGTCGCGGAGGAGGTAACCCTCTCGCGGAGGCATCTGAAAAGCGAATCCTTTAACTTCTCCGCCACCGCGTCCACCCAGACTGGAATAGGGCATCTGGATCGGATCGGCCAACGGCCGGGGAGAGTTGAAGGATAAAATCCCGACAGCTCCGTTTTTGGCAATCAACGATTGTACCTGTCCGGGCGAGGCATAAGTGACCACAACCTTGCCGGCAACAGCAAGCGTATCAAAATCCCCCTTACGGCCTTCACCTATCCAGATAAGCTCAGCATCAACATTGGCATCGCGGCTTCCTGAGACCAGCATCGCTGCCTGGTCCTTATAATCTGCAAGTTTCCTGGTGTTTGGCGCGATCTCCCACAATTCACCGCTGATCCCATCCCAGGTTGGCGTCATATTGCCAAAACGCTCAAGCTGGGCACTGGCTATTCCGTACTCCTTAAGCTTGTCCATCACATATTGCGATTCCCAGAGTACCGTTTGATACTCCTTGGACAAACGGTTCCGGGTGTAGCCCGCCATTTCGATGTCGTGAGCCAGGGCCGTTTCACCGGATGCTTCACCAATAACCTGATCCATAAGCTTTTTATCGAGCAGGGTCCATTGGTAATGAGGAACAAACTGAGCCATGGCTCCAACAGTCAAAGCTGTCAGCATGCCGCCCAGAATCCAGAATCTGCGGAGGTTTTTCATCAGTTAGCGTGTTTAGGTCAAAAATTCGTGTCAAGTTAGGAAAAGTGAGAAACCATGGTTCACACTTTAACTTTTTTTAAGATTAGCCGCGCCGGCAATCCTCGCGCTTATTTTTCTATTTTTACCGTTCAAACTTGAAATCGATATGAAAAGGGCACTGACGCTGATTCTTGCATTCGCATTTGTACTCACCGGATGTAAAGAAAAACTGATTAAGGAGGTAACTTCATCATGGCCGGATGGAAGTCCTCAAAAAGTGTCCTATTACCGTAAAACCGGCGATAAAAAAGAAAAGGTCAGGGAACTCAGTTATTACCAGAGTGGTAAACTCCAGATGGAAGGTGAATATGCCGGCGGGAAAAAGGATGGCGCCTGGGTCAGCTGGTTTGAGAATGGAAAGAAACAGAGCGAGGGGTTTTTCAAGAACGACCTGCGAAACGGTAAGGCCGTGGTGTGGCGCGATAACGGGTTTAAATTCTATGAGGGGACCTATTCACTTGGCAAACTCCATGGTACCTGGATCACCTACGACACCGACGGCAGCCGCCTGAAAGAAACGCTCTATGAGTTTGACCGTAAGGTGAATGAGATAGATTTCAAGCAAATCCAAAACGGACAGTAATTATCCAATCCAACATGAGGACAAAGAGACTTATTCCCCAGGTGAGCCTGCTGGTTTTTACCTTGATATTGCTTTTTACTCAATGTGACAAGAAAACGGATGAATCCTATCGGTTTAAATTCCAGTTTATTACTGAAAACTACGCTCCGCTCAATTATCTGGAGAACAATACCCTTACCGGCCTGGCTCCTGATATTCTCAAATCGGTGTGCGAGAAGCTTAATATCCCTTATTCCGTTAGCGTACTCCCCTGGGATGAGGGTTACAGCCTCGTTCAAAGTGCAGACAATGGAGTCCTCTTTTCCACAATCCTGAATTCAACACGACGGGATCTCTTTAAATGGGCCGGACCGATCGCTTCCCTCGATTGGCTGTTTTATTCAGCCTCAGGCAATGAAATCTCACTGAATACACTTGATGATGCAAAAAAGATTGGCAAAATCGGTGTGATGAAGGATTATTCGATTGAGCAATACCTCGTGCAGCAGGGATTTACAAACCTGGTCTATTGTACCGATAATATTGATGCATTCACTAAACTGCTCAAGGGTGATATTGATCTGTTCCCATCCGATAAAATCACCGCTGAAGCTGCCTTTAATACAATGGGCAAATCAATTTACAAGATCAACCCCCTGATGACCATCCGGACCGATCTGGTATATTTTGCCTTTAACAGGAATATTCCTGACGATGTGGTCGCAGATTTTCAGAATGCCATCGATCGCCTGAAAACAGACGGTACCCTGAAAACCCTTTCCGAGAAATACCTGAATACTTCAGATTTTCCAAAGACTTTACAGATCTATACCGAACAATATCCTCCACTAACTTTTCGCAATAATTCCGGCGAGATTACCGGATTCGGAACGGATATCGTAAGGGAAATCATGAAGAGGAACAGGGTATTTATCGATATAAAACTTTCTTCCTGGAGTACTGGCTATGATCTGGCCCTGAACAATCCTAATGTCTGCCTTTTTACCATGGATCGTACTGATCTGCGTGAAAACCTGTTTCAGTGGGTGGGACCGATCGGGACAAACACTACCTGGTTTTATACCAAAACCGGGGCGGGGATCCGAATCTCATCCTTGGAGGATGCCCGCAGCCTCACCCGTGTCGGAGCTGTAAATTCATGGTTTTCAGCACAGTATTTGCAAAATTTGGGATTCACCAACCTTGTTTTGAATAATGATCCTTCTGAATTGACCAAAAAGCTCATGACAGGTGAGATTGATGCATTTGTTTGTTCGGGGGTTACTTTTCCTGATATCATGAAAGATGCCGGCTATCATTACACCGAAGCTTTTCCTTCTTTCAGACTGATGGCTTCAGATTATTATATTGCCTTTTCATTGAAAACGCCGGAAACAGTGGTTAATCTCTGGCAAACAGCCTTATCGGCTTTGAAGGCTGATGGAACCTATGAGGCTATTTCCCAGAAATGGCTCAGGTAGCAACTGCCGATATTATACCGGCATATCGATTTAGAGATTTTATCAGGAACGGGTAAACTCCCTAGGTGAGCGAAGTGAACTCCTGCAGTGTCATCGGAGTGCCCATGCGGAAACCTTTGTCGGTTTTGATGATCGTTGAGCATTCGTAATAAATATCGTGCTGGAAGAAGAGAACGTAGTTTTTCTCAACGATGTATTCCAGAAAATCCTGTTTTTCCTTCATGGTGCGGACAACCTCCAGGTCATAGGCCATATTGTATTTCACGGGAATGTGCCCGTGCGTGGGAATCAGGTCGGCTCCAAAAACCAGGGTCTTTTCACCGTAACGGATGATCGGGATAATCTGTCCCGGTGTGTGCCCGTTTACAAACCTTACTTCCACTCCTTCACAGAAAACACCCGGCTTCTCAATGAAATCGAGTAACCCCAGATCCTGCATCGGAAGAAGGTTCTCCGGAAGATAAGAGTCGGCTTCGCGTGGATTCGGATTAACTGCATTTTCCCACTGCCGCTCGGTTGTCCAGTAGGTTGCCTCCGGAAATACAGCGACGGATTCACGATTCCAGTTATAAGTTATCCCTCCTCCGCAATGATCGAAATGAAGGTGTGTAAGAATAACATCTGTGACATCTTCCGTTTTGATACCATGCTTGGCCAGACCGGATACCAGGCCTTCATGCTCCTCAATCTGCATAAACTGCAGATAATCATCGCTCTGCTTGTCACCGATTCCTACATCTATCAGTATAATCCTGTCATCAGTTTTAATCACTAATGACCTAAGCATCATGGTTATTAGGTTTTTTTCATCAGCCTTGTAAAATTTCGACCAGATACTCTTGGGCACAACGCCAAACATAGCACCACCATCTGCTTTAAAAGAGGAAATATTTATACTGAAAAGTTCCATGGGATAAAGGCTTTGGCCAAAAATAGAAATCTTATCCAGAAAACCAAAGGAAATTTGAAAAACGGTGAAAAGCTTTCAATTATCCTTTAAAATGGTCAGGTTGCGGCCGGTTTTTAACAGCCGGTCAATTGTTTTTCAGCAGTTGATAAGCCTGATCGATAAACCCCCAGCCAAACGAAGGAAGATTGGCTTCCGTGGCCATCAGTATGATAACCTCGTGCAGCCGGATCTGTTCCGACAAGTCCTCCGGATTCACTAAACCAGGGGCACCCGTAACGGTATGGAATATTTCCTTGTTGTAAAACCAGAAATCACTCGTCGAAAAAACCTTGGGCAGTCCCAGCTTGAACAGGCCCCAGTAAAAGCTGTCTGCAATAACCAGGACCGATGGCTTGGTCTTGCCGGCATCCGCCTCGAACCTGATCACCGGGTAGGCCATGCGATCCCGCGGCAGGCTGAAAAGTAGGTTCAGACCAGCCCCCATGTCGTAGTCATCTTTCTGGGCCTTTTTGATTTCGACCCGGTCCCAGCTGATACCTGGCATATCAATCCCGCGGATGGTTTCAATATACCGGATCATGGAATCAGCAACGAGCGCCTCACCATAGATGCTCCAGTGAATGCCGTATCTGGGATAGAGCGGGTAGGGTGACGTATTCTTGTGTTCGACAAACCACTTGTTGAAGTCGATAATTTTCAATCCATTCTGTTCAGCCAGCCTGACCTGGGTTTCATAATTTGTGGGACCCTTCGGATAAGTGGGATGATCGGGGAAATATTCAGGGTAAAACGAACCTTTACCTGCAGCAATTGCCACAACAAGATTTTTATTGTATCTCTTCAGCAGCTCATCCTGAATGTATCTAAGTTTTTCAGTCCGCATCGCGATGCTGTCGGCACCGATAAAATCAGCTCCATACCATGCCCTGATATAGTTTTCCTCGAAGAGGTAATTTTCCTTTCCGAAGATCACGCTGAAGGCATGCACCTCGCGGAAAAGGCTTAGGGCTATCTGGTTATTTATCTTCACGAAAAGACTTCGAAAGCCAAAGCTGTCATTCAAATATTTTTCTTTTTTAACCTGATAATCTCCGGAAAACCATCCTTCAGTGGTGGGTTCGGGATTGGACGGGATTACGATGGCACCCTTGAGCGGCCGCTCACGGATAACCCGGGTGAGGGTCTGAACCAGCGGTACGGTGAGCAGGATCATCAGGATGATGAACAGTCGCTGGCGGATATCCGTTTTTGGGCTGGTATTCATCAGAACCTGAAATAAATGAATGGATTAAAACCAAATGCCGTAATCGAGCTGATCGATAGGAGAAGCAGGATAACCGTGACCGATGCCATGATCAGGTGCCTCTTGTCGGGATAGCCATTGAAGTATATTGCATCCTGGATCTTTTGTCCTGCTTTTGGGTAGGCGAAAAAGGCGAATAACGCGGCAACTGAAAGATAAAACCAGAATCCGGGCTCAGTGGTCAGTGCTTGTCCCGGGTCGAAAGAGAAGAGCTTTTTGCAGAACAGGTAAGCCTTTGGGAAATCACTGATACGGAAGAATACCCAGCCGATAACCACCAGAAGGAAAGTAATTAATGTGGATGGGAAACGTCCGATCCGGTCATATATTTTGAGCAGGAATCCGCGTTCAAGCACCAGCAACAGACCATGGTAAGCACCCCAGAATATAAACGTCCAGGCCGCCCCGTGCCAAAGACCCGAGGCGAGAAATACCAGCCAGAGGTTGAGGTAAAGCCTGCGATTGGTTTTTACCCTGTTGCCGCCCAGAGGGATGTACAGGTAATTGCGCATCCAGGCGCCAAGTGTCATGTGCCACCGCCGCCAGAAATCGGTTATGCTACGCGAGATGTAGGGATTGTTGAAGTTCTCGGGAAACTGAAAACCCATCATCTTTCCCAAGCCTATCGCCATATCGGAATAGCCTGAAAAATCAAAATAAATCTGAAAAGTGTAGGCGAGAATTCCGATCCATGCCGTCCCGCTGCCGATGGTTGCGAAGTCCATCGACATGATTATATCCGCCTGATGGCCCATGTGGTTGGCAATCAGTACTTTTTTAGCAAGACCAATGGCGAACCGGTAAAATCCGGTCAACCTGTTTTCGGCAGTTTCGTTGGCGGTGCGATCCGTTATCTGATCGGCAAGCTGATGATAACGGATGATCGGACCTGCTATTAATTTGGGATACAGTATGATATACAGCTGGTAATCCCAGAAGTGATCCAGCGGGGCATGAACCTTACGGTATACATCAACCACATAGGTGATGGTTTCAAAGGTGTAGAAAGATATACCTATCGGCAGAATAAGCCGGGTCCATTGAGCTCCCTCCACCCCAAAAACCGACAGCAGCTGGTTGAAATTCTCAACGAAAAAATTGGAGTATTTGAAATAAAACAACAGTCCGAGATTCATCGATACCGACAGTGCCAGCATGAGCCTCCGGTTTCGGATGGTCTTCATACCGGCCATCCACCTGACCAGGTGAAAATCGATAAAAGTGGTCCCCAGGATGACGAAGATGAATTTCGGGGCTCCCCAGCTGTAAAAGAAAATACTGAACAGTAGGATGGTCAGGTTTTTGAACTTCTGCGGTACCAGATAATAGGTGATCAGAAAAACAGGCAGGAAGCCGAGAAGGAAGACAATGCTGCTGAAGACCATATGATCCGGATAATATTGCCGAATATAAAGAAAGCCATGTAAAAAGATCCAAATTTAGTATCTTTATGAAGATTTAAAACATAAATGCAATGGAATCAACCTATTACTACTACATCGCCGGGGCTCTGTTAGTCCTGTTTCTCCTGTCCGGGATCCGTATTATCCGGCCAACCCACAAAGGCCTGATCGAACGACTCGGAAAGTACCATCATTTTGCCACACCCGGATTCAACTGGATCATCCCAATCATCGATAAGCTTTATCAGGTTAACGTCACGGAACAGATGGTTGATGCTGAACCTCAGGAGATTATTACGAATGATAACCTGAATGCCCGCGTGGATGCCCAGGTTTATTTCAGAGTTAAGGATGATGAGCAAAGCGTCAAAAACTCGGTTTACAATGTCAACAATTACCGCTGGCAGATCGTAAACCTTGCCCGTACCACCCTGAGGAACATTATCGGTACGCTTACCCTGAAATCGGCCAACAGCGAGCGCGGAAAAATCAATTCCGAACTTCACCGGACCTTGCTGGATGAAACGGCAAGTTGGGGAATCGATATTGTGCGTACCGAGTTGAAAGAAATCGATCCGCCGAAAGATGTTCAGGAAACCATGAACAAGGTGGTCAAGGCTGAAAACGAAAAGATTGCAGCTGTTGACTACGCAACTGCCCGTGAAACCGTTGCCGACGGTGAAAAGAGGGCTAAAATCAAGGAAGCTGAAGGTTACAAACAGGCCAAGATTCTTCATGCGGAAGGTGAGGCGGAAGCCATTAAACTGGTTAACGAGGCTGCCGATAAATTTTTCACCGGTAACGCTCAGCTGCTTAAGAAATTGGAGACGCTGGAGATCTCATTGAAGGATAATGCCAAGATTGTTATTCCGGAGGGTAGTGAGCTGGTCAATGTGATCGGTGAACTGGCCGGAGTGATGCCTCTAAGGAAAAAGGAAGGCACCAAGGAGCTGCCAAAAGAACCAAAAGCCTGACACGCTTTACAAAGGGCGGCCCTTATGGGTCGCTCTTTTTTTTATCCTTAATATTCGTTTTCCCGGGGAAAAACATCGGTGTTCTGGATTTGTACTCCAGATAGGACGATCCAAATCTGATTTCAAGTTCCTTCTCCTCAAAAACCTTTGCAAAGAATACATAAGCGGGAGCCAGGACAATCAGCACCCAGAGTAAAAACAGTGCAGCCTGAAACCAGATGCCTAAAGAAAGAAATAGGGCCAGTGCTGCCAGGGCCATGGGATTTCGCGACCTGGCATACATCCAGTCTGATGCAAGTTTTTGACTGAGAGCGAGGTAGAAGGGAGCGCCAAACCCTTTTAAGGCAAGGTTGATCACGGTAAGTGAAAAAGCTGCTCCGGCAACCAGTGACAAGATAAGGCCGATCTCCTGGGGTATGGGGATGACCCATCCCGCCCAGTCATGATGAGTGGATATAGCCCTGACTATCGGAACGCCAAAAGTAAGACCCATGCCAACATGCACAAACATCGTTGTCAGTATCGCATTTTCTGTTGTCGGGCGCCGGTCAAGTACCTTTTTTCCCAGCCAGGAAAGAGGGTAGGTTAACAGAACTCCTCCGACGATGATCGCAAGGTTAATGCTTTCTGAAAACTTTTGATTGAGTACCCACCACCAGGTAACCCAAATGAACACTAAAAGGGCAATTTTGAGAAATTTCTCGATGGCTACGTTCATCGTTGCCTCCTTTCTCTATTAATGGCAACAGCACTTCTCCGGTTTTAGCAGTAATAAGCTATCCCTTTAAGCAGTCTGTTGTATTTCTCCTCAGGGGTCATTGCAAGATATTGTGCCTGGGCTTCTTCATGCAATCGCTGCTGCTCCCTGGCTACGGCAAGTTTTCTCTCCATGAGGATGCGGGTTATACGGTCGTTGAGAAATTTTGTTGCCACATTGGGGAAGAGCTCAAGCAGAAGTTCCTCCTTTTCATTGTTGGCCAGCCTGTAGTCTTCGCCCATTTCCGGAATCAGCGGATTCGGCTGCCGCTCATATCCATCCGTATTAAATGGAATCTCCTCGCGTGTTCCAGCAATGGCCAGCCGAAATTCCGCATCCACTGGAATGGGAGTCTTTCCGTACTGTCCCTTCACCAGATTAACGAACTGGGAGGAGTTATTGGTATAGAATGGATTGCCCTTGTTTTCATCAACTACGCAGTTAACCGCTTGTGCACCAACGATCTGGCTTGTCGGTGTGACCAGTGGCGGGCATCCCGCAGCTACCCTGACCGTGGGAATAACCTCCAGAACCCTGCTCAGCAGGTGTTCCTGCTGGAGCTGCTTTAATTGGGAAAGCATATTGGTGTACATGCCTCCGGGGATTTCAGCGAATTTTACCTTTTCATCCGGCTCAGGGAAATTGAAATACCGCTCGATTTTCTGACACAGATCCTGCACCTGCATGTGCTTGTCTTCCCTAGCCAACGAAATGGCATCATCAAACATCTTGTTTACTTCAGGTGGCAGTGTATCCTTTGCAATATTGAATTCCTGGGGGTACATCTTGTAACTGTCATTATCAGCCATCTCCAGCCTGATCTCTTTCAGCTTCTTGTTGATCTCAACCACAACATCCAGGTTCACTCCCGTTTCAATTCCCATCTTGTTGCAGAAGATCTGCACCAGCTCAAAAGCAGGAGCCGCCGGACCACCGGCAAAATTCATGATAGCCGTGTCCACAATGTCGGCACCATTGACAATGGCCATTAGCACCCCACTGAGGCCGTAACCCGGTGTGCAATGAGTATGAAAATCCACTGGAACTTTAACTGCTTCTTTAATGGCTCGTACCAGCTCCCCGGATTTCTGGGCGGTAATGAGGCCTGCCATATCCTTGATCGTGATCATGTCGGCTCCCATGCTTTCCAGCTCTACGGCCATCCTGACAAAATATTCTGTGGTGAAGATATTTTCCGGAAGCTTTTTCCCCTTGAGAAATGCCTGGAACTTCTCTTTCTTCGAGAATTTCGGATCCACCGTGTAACAGACTACACAATCGGCCAGGCCGCCGTTTTCTTTCACATATTTAATCGTGCTCCGGATGTTTGTGGTATCGTTCAGGGCGTCGAAAATTCTCATGATGGTGATACCCGACTGGATGGCATTCCGGTTAAAGCCTTCAATAACTGATTCAGGGTAAGGATTGTAGCCGAAAAGATTCCGCCCGCGCGACAGTGCTGTCAGATGCGAAGCAGTGCCAATCGCTTTCCTGATCTTCTCCAGCCGGGCCCACGGGTCCTCATTGAGAAACCGCATGATCGAATCAGGAACGGCACCTCCCCAAACCTCGAGTGCGTAAAAGCCTGCTTCCCGATAATAAGGTAATAACCGGTCAACCTGGTTTTGGTTCATCCGGGTAGCAAACAGCGATTGCTGACCATCACGAAGTGTGACATCCCTGATCAATAAACGGCGATTCATTTTTTTGTGATTTGATTCACAACAAAACTATCGCCGTTATCGTCAAGGACCAATGATAAATCGCATGAAAATCAATTGCGACCGAAAAATTCCTTTAGCCAGAACTTATTTTGCAGATCACGCAAGTGGGTTGCTTTAGCTCCACCCCAGCCGTGACGGCCGTTAGGATACATCATGAACTGGAATTCCTTATTCAGGTCCTGCAATTTGCTGATCAGCTGAATACTGTTCTGCATGTGCACGTTATCGTCCATTTCGCCGTGAACAATGTACAGTTTACCCTTCAGCTTGTCCGCAAAATGCATCGCGGTACCAGCCTTATATCCTTCCGGATTATCCTTGGGTGTATCCATGAACCGTTCGGTGTATACATTGTCATACAAACCCCAGTCGGTAACGCTGTAAAGGGCTATCCCGTGTGTCCAGAAGTCTGCGCCTGCGGTGAGTGCCAGACAGGTGGTATACCCACCGTAAGATCCTCCCGTCATGCCCATGCGTGCGGGATCAACAAAAGGTTTGGTGCGCAGCCATTTGACAGCTTCCGCATAATCAACCATTTCCCACTTGCCAAGGTTCCGGTACATGTAGTCGATACCCTTCTTGCCAAATTGACCGGAAGCACGATGGTCGACATTGATGGTAATAATGCCGTTTTGTGCATACCAGCTTGGATTCAGACTCTGAAAAGAATTTCTCACTCCACCGGCATCCGGCCCGCCATAAATGGTAAATATCACAGGATACTTCTTGGTCGGATCAAAATTCACCGGATAAATAATGATTGCCGGCAGCTGAAATCCGTCGGTCGACGGAATCCTCACATATTCAGCCTTCTGATGCTTGGTAGGATCATATTCGTATTTCGTTTCACCCAATAACCTCACCAGTTTTCCATTTTTGTCCCTGAGCTCTTTTTTACCGGGATTGGTGACATGGGTCCAGTTGTCGATCAGGTAGGATCCTCCCGGTGAAAGGCTGATCGAATGGGAGCCTGCCCCTTCAGTCAGCTGTGTCATGCCGGTGCCATCGAGCTTAACACTGTAAAAATGATTCTCGGTGGATTCGGGACGGCCGCTGAAATAAACCATCCCTTTTTCCTCATCAACCTTGCTGATGCCCCCGACACGCCAGTTAACAGGCGAAAGTTTGGCAACCAATTTACCGTCCCAATCGTGATAGTAAAGGTTGTGCCAGTCGCTCCGGTAACTGTTCATAATGAACCCGGTACCATTCTTTAATACGTAAATATCTTCAAAGAAGTCAACCCAGGTCGGACGCTTTTCATCGTATATCTTCCTCAAATCGCCTGTCGACGGATTAACCATGAAGAACTGCATATGGTTCTGATCGCGGTTTAGCACCTGGATCATCATCTCTTTGGAATCAGGTTTCCAGAACGGCCAGGCAATGTATTGGTCAACGTTATAGTCAAATTTTGCCCAGGTGATTTTCCCGGATCCGATATCGGCAAAGCCTAGCTTGACCTTGGGATTCGGATCTCCCGGAACCGGATACCGGGTCATTTCCGGTGCTCCGTGAAGGCTGTCGCCCCTCATCAGGATAAACAGCGGAACTTCAGTATCATCAAAACGCAGGAACGAGATGGATTTGCTGTCTGGTGACCACCAGAAAGCGCAGTACTGTGAAGCCCTGCCCAGGATCTCCTCGAAATAAACCCAGGAAGCATAACCGTTGTATATGAGGTTGGTTCCATCCATGGTCAGCCGGCGCTCCAGGTTGGTCGCCAGATCGATGACGTAAAGGTCATTGTCGCGGGTAAAAGCGACACTCTTCTGGTCGGGTGAAATGCGTGGATTAACCTCTTTGCCGGGATTCGCGGTGATCTGTTTGGGCGTAGTACTCACGCCATCAGAATAATACAGCTCACCGTCCTTAACCATAACAGATGGCCGCATCGGAGCCGGGGCCTCTTCTTTTACGGCATAAGATTTTGCCTTGCCGGTGGCCGCGTCAACACTCATCTTGACATCTTTCCCGTCTTTATCTTTCTGAAATTCTACATAATGAGTGTCGTCAATCCAGGTGGTGCCGCCTCCTCCGCGCTGTCCGCGCTGAGCGAATACCATGCCTGAGAAAATCAAACCGCTGACCAGCAGGATTGCCGTCAGCCTGATCTGTCTGTTTTTCATATTGCGTTGTTAATAATGGATTCGATCAATTCCTGTTTGCCTGATTGAAGCTCCGGCTCTCCTTTTTCGATCGCCAGTGCATGCAGGTCTTCGATGGTCATGTCGCCATGTTCAAACTTCATTCCTGCGGGCTCGTGAAACGAGAGATACCGGTTATCACGGAAATCGTTGATCCGCTTTTCGTTGATCAGCTTGTCGGCAATCAGCAATCCTCTGGCAAAAGTGTCCATACCAACAATATGCGCGATGAAAAGGTCCTCCAGATCAGTGGAGTTCCGGCGCAGTTTGGCGTCGAAATTGAAACCACCGGTTCCGAGTCCGCCATGTTCCAGTACAATGAGCATGGCTTCGATGGCTTCGTAAAGATTGGTCGGGAAATTATCCGTATCCCATCCGTTCATCGGCTCGCCATGGTTGGCATCGATGCCGCCAAGCATGCCGGCATCAGCTGCAAACCGGAGTTCGTGGGTAAAACTGTGACCTGCCAGGGTTGCATGATTCGATTCGATATTCAGCTTGAAATCCTTCTCAAGACCGTATTTGTGCAGGAACCCGATGACCGTCGATGCGTCAAAGTCGTATTGATGCAGGGAGGGTTCCATCGGTTTGGGCTCGATGAGGTAGGTTCCCTTGAATCCGGCTTTCCGGCCGTAATCACGGGCCATCTGAAGAAAACGGCCCATATGGTCGAGCTCTTTTGCCGTGTTTGTGTTCAGCAGGTAGGAATAGCCTTCGCGGCCACCCCAGAATACGTAATTTTCGCCGCCCAGCGCAATCGTGGCATCAATGGCAGCTTTAACCTGTGCCCCCGCCTGACAAACCACATTGAAATCGGGATTTGTTGCGGCGCCGTTCATATACCTTGGATTTGAGAACAGGTTGGCGGTGCCCCAGAGAAGTTTTATCCCTGTGTCAGCCTGCTTCCTGAGGGCCAGGTCGACCAGTGTTTTCAGGTTCTTTTCAGATTCCAGCACCGAATTTCCCTCAGGAGCAATATCCCGGTCGTGAAAGCAGTAATAAGGTATGCTCATTTTCGACATAAACTCGAATGCTGCATTCAGCCTGGCTTTTGCATTTTCCATGGGATCAGAGGATACTGTCCATGGGAAAATCCGGGTTCCCGGGCCAAAAGGATCGCCACCGGCATTGCACATGCTGTGCCAGTAGGCCATGGCAAAACGGAAATGATCTTTCATGGTCTTGTCAGCGACCACAAAGTTTTCATCATAATACTTGAATGATAAATGATTATCGCTATCCGGACCTTCATACCGGATGGGTTCGATGTCAGGGAAGAATTCCATATGCAGAGTATTGAAAATTAATATTTTATAATTTGTTGCATTCCAGTTCCCGGATCATCCGGGTTTTCCAGGCCTGATAATGGTCTGAGTAGATTTGCTTTCGCTCAGGATCCGGTTTGATGTGCTCAATAATTTTCAGGCTCCTGAATGCTTCGGCCGGACTGGCGTAAATGCCTGCCCCGATGCCACCGCCGCGCGCAGCTCCCGTGGCCCCGTCGGTATCAAACAATTCGATCGATGCTCCGGTTACGTCACTGAAGATCTGCCTGAATACCCTGCTGAGGAAGAGGTTGGCGTAGCCTGCCCGCACCGTCTCGGTTCTGACCCCCATTTCTTTCATGGCCTCAAATCCGTAGTTCAGTGCATAAACAATGCCTTCCTGGGCTGCCCGTACGAAATGGGCACGGTTGTGCCTGTTCAGGTCGAGATTGATCACCTGGCCACCGAAGGGACGGTTTTGATGGATTCGCTCAACACCGTTGCCGAAGGGGAATACCATCAAACCACCTGATCCCGGCTCGGCGTCATCGGCGATCCGGTTGAGCGCATCGTAACTGAGTCCCGTACCCTCCAGTAGTTTCTTGATCCAGGAATAGAGGATTCCTGTTCCGTTCACGCAAAGCAAAACACCCAGACGGGTATCGGGAAGACCATGATTTACATGGGCAAAAACGTTTACCCTGGAGAGTGGGTCGTGATTGATCTTGTCGAGTATGCCGTAAATAACTCCAGATGTTCCGGCTGTCGCAGCAAGTTCGCCCGGCTCCAGTACATTCAAGCTGAGCGCATTGTTAGGCTGGTCGCCGGCCCGGTAGCTGACCGGTGTGCCGGCAGGAATGCCTGTCATGCGCGAAGCGTGGCGGGAAACGGCTGCCTGCAGGCCAAAACCGGGAACAAGTCCGGGGAACAGATCAGGCGAAAATCCAAATTGGCTGATCAGTTCGGTAGAAGGCCGGTCTTGGGCAAAATCCCAAAGGATACCTTCAGAAAGCCCCGTTTTTGTGGTTCCGATTTCGCCGGTTAGCTTAAGTGCGATATAATCTCCGGGAAGCATGATTTTTTCAATCCTTGCATAGGTCTGCGGCTCATTTTCCTTGACCCACGCCAGCTTGGCGCCCGTAAAATTGCCAGGATTATTCAGCAGGTGATCCATGCAAAATGCCGGACCCAGACTATCATAGGCAGCCTGCCCGTATTTCGTGGCGCGGCTGTCACACCAGATGATCGCATTGCGCACCGGCTTGCTGTCCTTGTCCACGGCAACCAATCCGTGCATCTGGTAGGAAATACCGATGGCCTTGATATCAGTCAGTATTCCGCCACGGGATTTGAGCATGCGGATGGCTTCCACCACGTGGTGCCACCAGATGTCAGGGTCCTGTTCCGCCCATCCGGGCTGGTTGGCAATAATACGCAGCTCGCAGTCGGGAGAGGTGGCGGTGGCCGTTACCAGGCCGGAATCCACATCAACCAGCGAAGCTTTTATCGAGGATGATCCGATATCTAAACCAAGAAGGAGGGACATTGTGATAGGTGTTTAAATTTTATGAAAGGTATGGGGTATTGGGTATTGGGTTTCGGGTTTCAGGTTTCGGGTCTCAGGTGACGGGTGACAAATGACAAGTGACCGGTGACGGGAAACGCTGACGAATATCTTGATTAACAAACATATAGATCTAATTTTTCTTATTTCTTATTACTAATTTCTGCCTTCTGCCT
>CAYHCO010000046.1:13576-23846 GCA_964355105.1 uncultured Porphyromonadaceae bacterium | reverse complement strand
AAGGTAAAAACCGGCAACCTGGTGGGGCAGATGCTGGAGGATTTTCCTGCGGTCGGCGGATCCAGTCCCAACTCCCTGGTTGCCACAGATGATTATGTATTTGTGAGCAATGGCAGCAATGATAATATATCCGTGATCGATACACGGACTGACACAATATGTCAGACAATCCCTCTCATTCTTGATCAAAGGCTTCGTAGTTTCCGCGGCATTATCCCCTTCGGGCTTGCCGTATCGCCCGACCAGAAGCGCCTTTTTGTCGCCGAAGCGGGCATTAATGCGGTAGCCGTGATTGACATTGCCTCCAGGGAAGTGGTCGGGCATATACCGGTAGGCTGGTTCCCGGCAAAAATCAAAGTTTCCCCGGATGGGAAAAAGCTCATGGTTACGAATGCCAAAGGATATGGCAGCGGTCCGAACGGCGGCCCCGATTTTGTCAGGGGACCGGAAGGGACGTATATCGGCAGCCTGATGAAAGGGTCTGTCACGGTTTTGGACATCCCCTCTGACAGGCAGCTTAAAGGAATGACCAAAGATGTTGTATCCATGAATTTTTCAATCAAAAAATCAACCGACGGATCTTTCGCCGGTCGCAGGAATAACCCGGTGCCACTGTACCCGGGACAATCGACATCTCCGATTAAGTATATAGTTTTTGTCTCCAAGGAAAACCGGACTTACGACGAGATTTTCGGGCAGCTTAAGGGTGGTCACGGGGAACCCTCCATGGCACGGTACGGTGCAGACGCTTCATTCAGCAACAAGGCCAAGGATAAGGTCATCGATAAAGCTGACGTGATGATCAACCATCTGGCTCTGGCCAATCGTTTTGCCATTTCAGATAACTTTTATGTTGATTCCGATGTTTCTGCCGATGGACACCGCTGGCTGGTAAATACTTACCCGAATGAATGGGTGGAGTCGACTGTTCCTGCCAATTACGGTGGCAACCGCGAATATGCGGCGGGGTCAAAATCACCTGGTATGTTAGGTTTTACCGGGGCTGCCGGCGCGATCTATCCGGAGGACTACAATGAGGCCGGATCGATGTGGGATCACCTCGACCGGAACAAGATCCCGTTTTACAACTTTGGATTCTCAGTCATGTTCGAACCAGGGGCTTATCAGGATATATATAAATATACCGGAATCCGTCACCTGGCTAATTTTCCGCTGCCTGCGCCTCTCTTCGAGAACACTTGTAAAGAGTATCCCACCTATAATATGGCCATTCCTGACCAATTCAGGATCGATCAGTTTATCAAGGTGTTTAACGAGAAGTGGGCCAATCCCGAAGCGGAAAATGACAAGGTCACTATTGGCAGGAAAGTCGATCTCCCATCCATGTTAACTATCATCGTTCCGCAGGATCATGGTGCCGGCGAGCGACCGGAGGCCGGATACCCGTTCCGCGAGAGCTACATGTGCGACAATGACCTGGCCATAGGGCGGTTGGTTGAATTCCTCAGCCATACTCCGTACTGGAAGAATATGGCCATCGTTATAACCGAGGACGATGCACAGGGTGGGGCAGATCATGTTGATGCACATCGAAGCGTGTTGATGGTGATTTCCCCCTATTCGAAGAAAAATTATGTTTCGCATTCCCATGTGAGTTTTGGCAGCATTTTCAAAACATTCTGGAATATTCAGGGTGTTCCTTACCTCAACCAGTATGATGCCGGTGCAACCGACCTGTCGGATTTGTTTAATGAAACCCCTGATTTTACTCCGTATCAGGCTATCCCGGTCGATATCAGGGTGTTTGATCCGGCAAAAGCCCTGACACCATTTGATGAGAAGTTCAACTGGAAGGCGTTGCAGGAATCGCCCGAGATCGACAATATCAGGGATATGCTTCGCGATAGCAAGGAAGTTGAGGGCTGGAGGAAATAAAAAGATCATGGATTTTTTCTTGGAGCACCTTGCAGAAATGAAAAAATCGTATACATTTGCACCTCGAACTAACGGGGTCGTGTAGTTCAGTTGGTTAGAATGCCGGCCTGTCACGCCGGAGGTCGCGGGTTCGAGTCCCGTCGCGACCGCCCTGAAAAAAGAAAGCCCCTGTAAGCTAATCGTTTGCAGGGGTTTCTTATTTTAGTTTGGCTACACCAAACTTATTAGTGAGCGCAGCGAACTTCTTTGCTCTGACACTTCAGACAAACCAATCAATGAATTGTTATTTAGAGATTATTTAGAATCCTGAATGTGTGATTCGCCCGAAATAGAGTCAGGAAAAGCTTTCTGTGACTTTTAAACAGTATTGGCTTTTTTGAATAAAACTGATCAGGCGCTGAAATTATCAGATAATTTGACCTTTCGAAGAACAAAATGGTTTTCAAATTGGTTTATAGGCTATGAATTAGTTGATTAAACTGTTGCAAAAAGTAATCATGCCATGAAACCAAAAACACTTATCCCTGTTCTTTCCTTGATATTACTAACCCAGGGTTGCCATTTCGATGAAAGCATTTACGAAATGCCATCACCTGGCTTCGCAATGGTCAGTTCTTCCCTTTCAGACTTTAAGAATTCGGTAGGTAAGCCTTTCAGCGAATACAGCATCATTAATCCTGAGCCTGCCGAAGGCTTAAGTGGTATAGAAAAGTTAAGTTGGAAATTGAGCCAAAATGCTAATTTGCACTTTGAGAAGCACGATGACAAATACCCTCCTGGTTCCTTAAATTTGTTTGTGGATGCAAGAAATAGGGACGGCTACAATTCATGGAATCATGTAAGTCTGGATGATGAATATTATTATAATCAAATTGACTATACGGCCTCAGGAGGTGTGCCCAATGGTAAATGGAGCTCTTCATGGGGTGGGGGGAGCACCATCTCAGATTTCTACGAAAAATACAAAGTACGCATGACTCTCTCGGGCCCGCCTGCATACCTGCATCTTTGCCTAAATTCATGGGATGAGTACGAAGCCGGTAAAACAGCCGGTAAAACATGGTACGTGAATAACATCGTTGACTTGAATGGTAAATATTATTTACCAGACGACCCGGATTGGGGTCCCTATCTGGATAATAAATTCAGATTTGAGAAGCCGGACAGGTTCATTATCTATCCTGGCGGAACTTATACAGACACAGAAAAAAAATATTTTAAAAACAAAACAGAGATTTACGGAACCTACCTGATTGAGAACGGTACCCCACATCCTACATTGAGACTGATTCTTCCACCAACGGGATTGAACGGGGAGAAAAGCATGACCTATTATTTCTGGGTAGTGGAATCTGGTTTTAATAGTGCGCTAGTTTTTACCAGTTTTTTGGAGGGGAAATTCGGTAAAGTCACATTAACCCAGTAAAATTAATCATCCAATTAAGGGCCGTCATTATGAAAAAGCGATATATATTTCTTCTGTTGACCGCATTTGTGTTTGCAAACTCCAGTCCGGCACAGGTAAATATCGGAGCGCAGCTGGGTCAGATTCCAGGTGCTTTTTCGATGTATGCCGATCAATATCTTCGGGATGTAACGAACAACCAGGGTGTTGCCAATTTGTTTAATCTCCAGAATACGGGTAATGTTCTGAAACAGTGGGAACTTAGGTTTTCGCTCAACGTGGGTGCCGGGATTGCTCAGGGTTCGGTAACTAATTATTTCGGTCCAAACTTCCAATTGACTGGTGATGCGCCCACTATTTTTGGAACCCGTCCTCCCGGGAAACTTTTTTTCCAGTTTATCGATGAACTATACGGAACACCGGTTATTAATCCATTCGACGGAAATGAAATTGGATTCGGACTTCCACTGTTTCCAGGCCTCGGTACCGGTATCGGATTCGCTCCTTCTGTTCTGCCCGTTTTTTCACTGGGATTGGGGTATGGAACTGAAGTGTCACTCGGCATTTTACCAGGGGCTATAAAAATGGCGACAAATAAAATTGCCGGAGATTTTTCCATATCAAAAGACGTTACAACCGCCATTGGTGTCAAACACGATGTTTTCTCATGGATACCGGCTCTGCATAAGCGCACTTTCTTTTTCACGCTAGGGGCTACTTATTCCAGTATTATCCTGGGTGCTGATGTCGGAGCTGACATCATGGGCAATTTGGCTATGCCCAGTTCCAACCTGTTTTCCATGAAGAATAATTTGAGCGCAATTGACTACAGGTCCTCGAATCTTGGTTTTGAGGCCATTGTAAGTAAGAAATTGAAATTTGTGGACATTTCCCTTTTTGGATCCTTTAACCAATCGAATTACAAGGTACTCAGCACAGGGGCTATCGAAGTAAAAGTCGCAAACAGCTTCTTCTCCACCGGCGATTCAGATTATACAACCTATACTGTTGATCGCCTCATTGATGTGAATACAAAAGCCAGTCAGTTCATTTATGGTGCAGCACTTCAGTTTTATATCGGTCCCGTTAATCTGGGTCTGAAATACGGTGCCACCACCCATCAATATTTTGCGATCTCGCTGGGCTATAAGATTCTGAAGAAGAAGTAGATTTTAGAGCTGACAGCTTTTTTGAAGCTGTCAGCTCTAAAAAAGCGCTGTCAGCTCTAATCAGCTCTCAGCGAGTCAGCTGTCCGCTCATCCTGAGCAGCTCCGTCTCGCTGGCTTTGCTCCTGAACTGGGCTGTCAGAAAGCGGTTCTCGGCATCCATAAGCTTTTTTTGTGTCTCCCGGAGCTCAATGTCGTTTGCGGAGCCAATACGGTATTTTTCCTGCGCTACTTTGAGATTTCTCATCGCCAGGGCAACATTCTCCTTCTCAAAGTCGGCAAGGTGCATATTTGTCTCGTAATCGTTGAATATTCTCTGAAGATGGGCCTTTGAATTTAATTCCGACTGCTCAACCTCCAATCTGGCCGATTCAAGTCGGATTTGCGCCTTGCTTCGGTTATGGTTTTCGTTCAGCCCGTCGAAAATCGTATAGGAAGCACTTACTCCCAGGTTAAAACCGCTTCGCTGACTGAGCGAAGTGATAGCAACCTCGGATTCGGACTTGTTGTAATTATACCCTGAGGTGAGGTTAAGTCGCGGATAGAGAGTCGAATTTGCCATCTTCCGCTCCAGCATGACAATACTCAGGTTTGTACGCGCCATGCGGATCTCAGGATTTTCCTCCTTGACACGCTGCCACAACTTTTCAAACAAAAGACCCGATTGAACCGGTATGTCGCTACTCACCATAATGGGCTCAAACAAATCGCGGCAAAGAAGCCGGTTCAGCTCGACCTTGTTGTTGTCCAACATTTTTACCTGCTGGATAAAGGCTGAACTGTCCGCATTGTAATCTACGCTTGCCTGCAGTAAGGACAATTCTGAACTGGAACCAAAAGTGAGCCCGGCTTTCGCAATCCTTTTACGTTCCGACGTGATCGCCATAGCCTCGCGGTAAACTTCCACCAGTTTCTGCTGGGTAATTATAGCGTAATAGGCCATTATAACATCGGTTACCGTATTCTCTATGACCGATTGAAGCTGGAGATCGGTCATGTATTTCAATTCATTCAGACGGTTTTTTTGTATGAACATGTTAAACCCGTCAAACAGCGTCCATGCCAGCGTTACCCCACCGCTCAAATTGTTACTCTTGGCGTTCGGGCTCTGCTTTTCCCTGCCGTCGTTGTACTGCTCATAGGTTTTGCTGGTCGATGTGCTTCGGGTTCCGGTCATGCTCAGCTTTGGCAGCATACCTGCCGCTCCCGGGGTATTGTTCAGGTCGGCAATCTTTGAATCTTTGGCCGCCAGGGTTATGTCATAATTGCTTTCGATCGCAATAACTATAGCCTTTTCCAGAGTAAGTGTGTCCTGGGCGATCAGTGTGCCGCCAGCCAATATCTGGACAGCAAATAATATCCTGATGAATTTCTTATTCATGTTCCTGGGATTGCAATTTCTGTTTAGTGCCTGATATATAGGTGTACAAAGCGGGGATGACGTACAAGGTGAGAACGAGGGCAAAAAGCAACCCGCCAATTATCACGATACCCATGGATATCCTGCTCTTGGCACCGGCACCGAGTGCCAGCGCAATCGGCAGGGCTCCGAGTACGGTTGCCAGACTGGTCATTAAAATGGGCCGGAAACGCTGGGTAGCTGCCTCCATTGCTGCGGTTGTACGGTCGATACCTGCATATTTCTTCTGGTTGGCAAATTCAACGATGAGGATACCGTTCTTGGTAACAATCCCGATCAGCATGATCATTCCGATCTCACTGAAAATGTTGAGTGTCTGCCCGAAGAGGATCAGGGATATCAGCGCCCCGGCAATTGCCAACGGCACCGTAAACATAATCACCATCGGATCGCGGAAACTTTCGAACTGGGCAGAAAGGATGAGGTATATCAGTACCAGGGCCAGTATAAACGCAAATATGAGGGTGTTTGAACTCTCGGCATAATCCCTTGAAACACCGGTCAGGGAGGTCGTGAAAGTGTCGTCGAGTGTTTCGTCCGCAACCTTCTGCATCGCATCAATGCCCTGACTAAGCGTGTACCCTTTTGCCGGCGAGGCAGAAACGGTGGCTGAAATGTACCGGTTAAAGCGGTACAAAGTCGGGAGGTTAACCTGATAATCTACCTTGACAACGTTATCAAGCTGTATCATAACACCTTGCCTATTTCTGATATAGATAGTACTCAGATCAATCGGCTGGTCGCGGAATTGCCTGTCGGCCTGGCAAATAATCTGGTATTGCTTGCTGTTCAGGATGAAGAAGCCCATCCGCTGACCACCGAAGAACAGCTGAAGAGTTTCGGCAATATCACGCAAGGTGAGGCCGAGGGTCCTTGCCCGGTCGCGGTCGATCCTGAGTGTCATCTCGGGTTTGTTGAACTTCAGGTTCAGATCGACCACCTGAAAAGCCGGGTTTGTCTGTGCTTTTTCCATAAATGCCGGAATCGCTGCCCGCAATTTCTCGAGGCTGGTAGCCTGAATGACAAACTGAACGGGCAAACCGGAATTTCTCCCTCCACCGATTGTCTGTTCCTGGGTGACAAAGCTTCGTGCAAATGTCAGAGGCTTAAGTACCCTGTTGAGGTCGTCTGCTATCTCCTGTTGCGTGCGCTTTCGGTCTGCAGGCGGAACTAAAGTAATCCTGACAAATCCTGAATTCGAGCCTGAACCTCCAAAGCCCATAGCCGTAAGCCCCATGTACGATTCCTTTTCCGGAAGGGTGTCGACAATGGCCACCAGCTTTTGCATGTATGCGTCCATCTTTTCAAACGCAACACCTTCAGGAGCAGTTGCGGAGATAGAAAGCCTTCCCTTATCCTCCATCGGCGCCAGTTCGCCCGGGATCTTTGGCATCAGCCAAACAGCAATCCCGATGGCAATGGCCATCACGATAAATGCCAGCCACCTCCTTTTAAGGAAGGCGCCCAGTGATCGGTTGTATGCGCCGATCAGCCCCACAAAGAATGGCTCGGTTGCCATGTAAAACCTGTTGTGATGCTCACGATGCTTCAACCAGTGGGAAGCAAGCATAGGGGTCAGGGTCAGTGAAACGAAGGCAGAAATCAGAACGGCTCCGGCCATGACCACCCCAAATTCCCGGAACAGTTTGCCGGTTAAGCCCTGCAGGAAGATAATCGGTAGAAAAACTGCCGCCAGGGTAACCGTGGTCGAAAGAATGGCAAAAAATATCTCCTTGGAACCCTTGAATCCGGCTTCCAAAGGTGCCATGCCCTTTTCAATCTTTGTATAGATATTTTCCAGTACCACAATGGCATCGTCGACAACCAGGCCAGTTGCGAGCACAATGCTGAGCAGGGTAAGGATATTGATCGTATAACCGGCAAGGTACATGATGAAGAAGGATCCGATGAGTGAAATCGGTATGGCAATAACCGGGATAATCGTCGTTCTCCATTCCCTGAAAAAGAGGAAGATAATCAGAACAACCAGCGAGAATGCGATCAGGATGGTTTCTTCAACTTCGGTAATGGCTTTCCGGATAGAGAGGGTGGTGTCATTTGAAACTCCGACCGTTATGTCTTCAGGCATTTCCCTTTTGATATCCTCAAGCCTTTTTTTGATCTCATCAACGATCGCTATCTGGTTAGAACCGGGCTGAGGAATGATGGCCAATCCCACCATGGGAACCTTGCCATTTCCGCGCATCACGGTTTTTTCATTCTCCGGCATCAGCTCGGCATGACCAATATCTCTGAATTTGATCAGCGTACCCTTGGATTCCCTGATAATCAGGTTGTCGAATTGCTCTTTTGAACTGAGGCGCCCGATAGTCCTTACCGACAGCTCGGTGCCGTAACCTTCCACACGGCCGGACGGGAGCTCAATGTTTTCCCTTGTTACCGCATCGCGGATATCAGAAGGGGTAAGTCCGTAACCTGCCAGCTTGAGCGGATCAATGAACAGCTTGATGGAATAGCGTTTTTCACCCCAGATGCGTATCTCACTCACTCCTGGCGTGGTTTGCAGCCGCTCCTTGAAAAGGTTGTTGGCTATCTCCGATAATTGCAGAAGATTGCGCTTGTCACTCTGGATGGTCAATCCGAAAATCGGGTTGGAGTCGGCATCGGATTTTACCACCTGCGGAGGATCCACATCCGGAGGCAATGATCTCATAGCCCTTGAAACCCGGTCCCGAACATCGTTAGCGGCGGCTTCCATATCGGTGCCGATCTGAAATTCAACTGTGATACTGCTGCCTCCGTCACGCGATGAGGAAGTTAGCGTTCTGATACCGGCAATACCGTTGATGCTCTCTTCGAGCGGTTCAGTGATCTGGCTCTCAATGATCTCGGCGTTGGCACCGGGATAGGATGCACTCACGCTGACCGTCGGCGGATCGACACTCGGGTATTCCCTGACTCCCAGAAAAGTAAAACCGATAACCCCAAAAAGAATGATCAGGATGGATACGACAAGTGCTAATACGGGACGCTTGATGAAAAGTCCGGAAAAATTCATAGTTGAACCGGTTAAATTATTTGGTATTCGTCTGACTCGGCTGACCCTTACCTTTTACAGTGACAGGCGTTCCGTCATTAATCTGCAGGAGGCCTGAAACAATCAGACTGTCGCCCGGCTGCAGCCCCTGGGTGATCTGAACGTCTTTTTCCGTTCGTATACCCGCGAATATGGGCACCGATGTGGCTTTCCCGTTCCTGACCACGAAAACCTTGTTGCCGGCAATGTCACCAACCAGAGATTCAGATGGAGCCTTGATAGCATCGGGAATCAGCTCCAGCACCGAACTGATCCTGGCAAAAGTTCCCGGAACCAGCAGCCGCTTCGGATTCGAACAGGTCGCCCTTACTTTGATGGTCCGCGTTAACTCATCAACACCGGACTCCACTGCATAAACCTTACCCGTAAATTGCTCAATGGTGTAATCCATACTGATACTGATCACCATACCGTTTTTTACCAGCTGTGTGTATTTTTCCGGCACGGCAAACTCAACCTTTATGGGATCAACCTGCTGAAGGGTCGCTATCAGGGTATTCGAAGGGATATAACTGCCCGGACTCACATTCCGGAGTCCGATCTTTCCGGCCAGCGGAGCGTAAATCTGGGTCTTGGCTATCTGGGCATCAAGAATTTTCCTTTCAGCCTGGATTGATTGAAGGGTATTGGCTGCAACATCGTACTCCTCCTGGCTGATAGCCTTGATTTCCAATAATTGCTTTTTCCGGTATTCTTCGGCTTGGGCCATTTTTTCCTGAACGGAGTTCTTGTTCAACTGAGCCTGAAGGTCCTGATCATTGATTTTCAGAAGTAGTGTTCCCTGCTTAACCTCACTGCCTTCATTAAAGTAAATGCCCGTTACCCGGCCTGATACTTCATTCCTGATCTCCACTTTCTCATTCGGAAGGAGGGTTCCAGTGGAATAAATGATGTTGACCATGGTATCGGGACGGATCACCAGTACTTCCACATTCACGGCTGCGAATTTTCTGGGACCTGCAGCCGGGCCCGCTTTGGGTTTTTCCTTGCACGATACGGTCATTACTGTTAAAATTAAACAGATAGCCGGGATGCTGAAGCTAAAAGAAAGAAGCGATTTCTTGGTGCGAATTGGATTGCTAATAATCATGGAATAACTGTATTATCTTGATAATCACTTATCGGAAATGTCTTGGATTGAGTCTGTAAATCTACCAAATACTGGATCAGATATGGCAGGTAAAAAGTTAATAATTCCTAAAAAATCGTGGCACTGTCGCTGGAAAATGAATATTTTCATAGCTTGAAATATTCATTTTCACTATGAAATATCTGAATCATGGTTTAGCCGGTCTGGCTGCATTGGGAATGCTTCCGGCCTGCGC
>CAYHCO010000046.1:0-13476 GCA_964355105.1 uncultured Porphyromonadaceae bacterium | reverse complement strand
GCTCATTACGAGGGCTACGCCTACGATCCGGAAACCAGTAAAAGCGACCGCGCCGACTATCCTGAATTGCCGCTGATCGACTGCAATGATACCATCCGCTTTTTACGGACGCTTACTGACCAGGACGAGCTGACAACCATGTATACCGAGCGTGCAATCAGCTTTATCAGGAAAAATAAAAAGAATCCATTCTTTCTCTATTTTGCTCATTCCATGGTTCATACGCCATTGGCCGTTTCTAAAAAGTTCCAGGGAAAGAGCAAACAGGGTAGGTTTGGCGATGTAATGATGGAAGTGGACTGGTCTGTTGGGGAAGTGATGAAAACACTGGACGAGCTTGGGCTTGCTTCGAATACTCTGGTTATTTTCACCAGCGATAACGGACCCTGGCTGAACTTTGGGGCCCATGCCGGTAATACCGCGGGTTTGCGGGAAGGAAAGGGTGTGAGTTTTGAAGGGGGCCAGCGGGTTCCCTGCATAATGAGATGGCCTAAGTTGATTCCGGCAGGATCCGTCACCGGGCAGCTTGCCGCTACGATTGACATTTTTCCTACCCTGGCATCGATCACCGGTACTTCAATTCCCATCCACATTATTGATGGGGTTGATATTTTGCCGATTCTCAGGGGAGATTTTGATTGTGAGCCGCGAACCAACTTCTATTATTATTATAACCGGAACAGTCTGGAAGGCGTGAGAATGGGTACCTGGAAAATGGTTCTGCCACATGTTGCCCGGTCATACGTGGGTGTCCTGCCGCGCGATGACGGTAAGCCGGGAGCCTATGCTAAAGATAGTTGCGGCCTCATGCTCTTCGACCTTCGGCGGGATCCGGGTGAGCATTATGATGTGAAGGCGATGTATCCGGATATCCTTCAAAAACTGCAAAAGATTGCGGAACAGGCAAGAGCGGACCTTGGTGATGACCTGACAAAGGAGGAAGGAAAAAACAGGAGGCAGCCAGGCAAAATAAGTATCGCCAATTGAATGATTACGGCACTGTTTTTGTTTTGTTAGCCGAATAAATTCAAATCACCATGAAAAAATCAATTCCAGTTTCGATACTGCTGGCAGTTTTCCTGTTGTTAACCGGATGTGTCAAGGAAAATTGCGATTGCGATAAAATGGATGTTTATCCGCCCGTACTTTTTCAATACGAATACGTGAACTATGCATGGGGTTACCGTCATCACGGATTTATGATAGATGCCGGTGGCAAAGTGAAGGGATTCAGACAACCCAAAGACTGGATTGAACCTGATTCAATGGGTTTTATCAGTAAAGAGAATCTCCTGCACAACCTGGCACAGTGCGATACGCTCTGCACCACCGTCAGCTCTCTCGAAGTTACCGCCAACTATAGCGATATCGATGAAATCAGGACCGGTAAGATTATAGATAACGGAATGGTGATGGCTGATGCCGGAACAGGGGTCCTATCGGCCTGGTATTGGAACGAAAAGGTCGGCAAATATGAAAGCGTTTTCCTGATATCGAATGGTGACGTCTACAAGGTGAATGATCATCCTGATGTAAAAGCGATGGTTGATTGGCTGAAGAGAATCGGCGAGAAAACCGACCGGTTTTACTGGTACGGAATGTAAAGACGGAACACGTAACACTTGATACGTAACACGGAAGACGAGGAAGGAGATCGGGGGACGGGACTCCATCGCGAGCTATTAAATTCAATACAAAATGTTTGGCCTTGATATCGAATTTCGCAAATTCGTTCTACTATACTAATTAAATAATGCCATTGAAAAGGAACCTGATTCTAATCGTTGCCCTGATAACCGGGCTTTCCACTTTCCCTCAAAAGACAATATGGTGGAACCCCTCTTCGTCTTCATTTCCCGTAATCGAAGGTCAGGCCTGGCCGGGCGAGGTAAAATCGTTTTATGATCGTCTTCCGGCTAAGGCTGAAAAAACAGTCAGGCCCGAAGTGTGGAACCTGTCAAGAAATTCCTCTGGATTGATCATCCGTTTTCGAACCAATGCCGATAAAATATCCGTGCGCTATACGGTCGGCGGAAACATGAATATGCCGCATATGCCGTCAACCGGCGTCAGCGGTCTCGATTTGTATGCTAAAAACAGCGACGGCACCTGGCTATGGTCGAACGGGAGATACTCTTTTTCGGATACGGTGACCTGTCAGTTCAGCAATATTGATCCCAAAGATGCTTACCATGATCAGGGCAGAGAGTACCGGCTTTTCTTGCCTCTATACAATTCGGTTAAATGGATGGAGATCGGAGTGCCGGAAGGGACGATTTTTACACCGCTACCGCTTCGACTGGAAAAGCCGGTAGTTGTATACGGAACCTCCATTGCGCATGGAGCCTGCGCATCCAGGCCGGGAATGGCCTGGACAGGCATACTGGCGAGGAATCTCGACAGGCCGCTGATTAATCTGGCGTTCTCCGGTAATGGACGCCTGGAGAAGGAGCTGGCAGACCTCTTAACTGAAATAGATGCTAAAATTTACGTACTCGATTGCCTTCCCAATCTGGTTCCGACCAAGTCGTACCCCAAAGAGGAAATTATTAAACGGGTTACCGCCACCGTTCATCAGCTGAAACAGGCAAGGCCCCACGTACCCATTCTTATTACTGATCACGCAGGATACACCGATGGAAGTGTTAATCTGATCAGAAAATCTGATTATGTCAATGCAAATCTGGCTCAGCATGAGGCCTTTGCCCAACTGAAATCGGAAGGGATCGAAGATTTGTACCTGCTTACATGCGAAGAGATTGGCCTGACACTGGACGCTATGGTCGATGGGACACATCCTTCGGATTTAGGCATGCAGCAATACGCAACTGCTTATGAGAAAGCAATCAGGATGATTCTCAATCAGCCGATTGGCGTTTCCTCCGCAGCAAAACCCTGCACGCAATACCGGGAACCCGGAATGTACGATTGGGAAGCCCGACATGAACAGCTGATCGACATGAACAGAAAGATGGCTCCGCGAACGGTTTTTATCGGCAATTCGATTACCCATTACTGGGCTGGTGAGCCGTCGAATCCCTTGCACCGGGGCGACGATTCCTGGAAGAAAGTACTGGATCCGCTGGGAACGCGGAATTTCGGTTTTGGCTGGGACCGCATCGAAAATGTCCTGTGGCGGATTTATCATGATGAACTGGATGGATACAAGGCAGAACAAGTTCTGATCAATATCGGAACCAATAACCTGCATCTTAATTCAGATCAACAGATTCTCGAGGGTATGGAGCTTCTGCTTAATGCCATTAAATCCAGGCAACCCGATGCCGATGTCCTCTTACTCGGCCTGTATCCCCGTCGTGAACAGGAAAAACGGGTGGCTGCATTGAACCTCGAATATGCCCGGTTGGCCGGCAAACTGAATATCCGTTATGCCGATGCCGGTCAGGGACTGCTTAAACCCGACGGCAAAATCGACGAATCGCTCTTTACCGACGGATTGCACCCGAATGCCGAAGGCTACCGGAGGATAGCGGCTAAGCTTGACGCATTGCTGCGATAAAAAGGCAAAGGGCAGAGGGCAGAAGGCAAAAATTAGTAACAAGAAATATGGATTAAGAATTAAGTGTGCCAACCCCTTAATTCCTGGTTTTTTAACCTTTTACTAATTTCTGCCCTCTGCCCTCTGCCTCTTGCCTTAGAATTGAATCATCACCCCAATAGTCGGCAGAACGGTTCCGGCCGTATTGGTAATTCTTTCAAGCTGATAACGCATGCCATTGTCGACCATGATGTAGTTGCCACTGGCATCCTTGGCGCGCAGAACGTAATCGGGCTGCTGCGACTTGAATCCGTATGCGTTCTGGATATCAAAGTAGGCCATCAGGGACCATTTCTTAAAATAGAACCGCTTGTCTATACGGGCATCCAGCTGATGAAAAGGTGCCAGTCGCAGTGAATTGATCTGGTTGAAATCGAGCAGGGGACCACCGGTTACATCCCAGGCGTCCTTGAGAGATGAAGTCTCAAGATCATATGGCGTATATGGCTGTCCGCCTACATACCTCCACTTGAAACCGGCACTCCAGTTCTTTGCAAACCCCTTGAACACCGTCAGGTTAAAAATGTGCTTGTTGTCCCAGTTGGTTGGCTGGAAAACGCCCTGGAGTGTTTTATACTCGCTGATGACAAAGGTGTAGGAAACGATAATGTTAAGTTTCAGCTTCTCATCAAATTTCGATCGGTTCAGGAATTCAACTCCGTAAGCGCGACCCTCGCCTGTGGAAACAACTTCTTCATCACCGACAACCCCAAAATCAGCTCCTTTTGAGGCCAGGCTGAGTGAATCCCTGACCGAGAAAGGATAGTTGCGGTAATACTTGTAAAAGCCTTCAACTGAGGTCACAATGTTCTCCCGGGGCTGGTACTGCACACCGGCTATGATATGATCTGAGGAGATATATTTCAGGTTGTTGTCCTTGTTGACAAAATTGCCGGCGAGGTTCTTGTATCCCAAAGTGGTATACGCGGGTAACTGGAAATACCTGCCCGTGTTCATGTTCAGCGTCCATACATCCGAAAGGGCGTAGGATGCCGAGAACCGGGGTGAGAACTGATCCAGAAGATTGCTCATGCTTTTGGAATAACTGTTGGCATCCATCCTGAAGCCGAAAGATGTAGTCAACCGGCTGTTGATGAATGATTTACTTGCCTGAGCAAATACTCCCCACTTGAAAAAATTAATATCTGTTGAATAACTGATGGTTTGCAGGCGGCCGTCAGCGTAAATCTGCTGGTTGGTGTTGTTGTTGTATTTGACAAATTCACCCGATGCACCGTAAACCAGCTTTAAAGGCTTGAACCTGAGGCTGTTTTCATACCGAAGTTTATTCTCGATTTCCTGCGACAGGTAATCAAGTACCTTTGGTCTTGATTCATCATTATCGGGGTATTTGTAGGTCTTGCTGTTCAGCATGTTACGGCTAAGTGTGATCGTCTGGAACCCTTTATCGCCAAAGTGCTTGTAAACACCGCCGATCGCATAGTTCCACTGTTCATTAACCGGGATATTGGTGAGGATGTATTCCTGTTCCCGGGTGGGATTCTTGATACCTGTGTTTAACTTGAACTGGTCAAGCGCGCCAATCGAAACAACCGAGAATTCATTCTTAGCATTGATCTTCGACTTCAGCTTCATCTGGTAATCGTTGAAGGTCGGAAGGAATGGAAGGCCTATCAGGTTAAACAGAAATGAAAGGTAACTGCGCCTTGCTGAAAATATGAGGGAAGTTTTTTCGCCGATCGGCCCATCGAGGGTCAAACTGATCTCAGAAGCTCCCAGGGTGCCTCTAATTTTAATCTTGTCGGGATTACCATCCTGCTGGGTGAATTCAAATACACCGCTCAATGCGTTGCCGCGCGAGGCCGGGAATGCTCCGGAATAGAAATTGACCCCGTTGATAAAGTCGGCGTTCAAAATTCCGACTGCACCGCCGGAGGATCCTTGTGTTGCAAAGTGGTTAAGGTTCGGGATTTCAACACCGTCGAGGTAAAAACGGCTTTCGCTCGGCCCGCCGCCACGTACAATTATGTCACTGCGGAACGAGGCGCCTGAGCCTACTCCCGGAAAGGACCGGATGACTTTTGAAATATCGCGGTTACTGCCAGGGTTGGTCTCAATTTCACTCACCCCGATACGGGTCAGGGAAACGGGGCTTTCTTCAGTCTTTCTGAAAGGGGAGGCCTGTACGACCACTTCCTTTAACTTATTTTCTTTGGCCGCCAACCTTATTTCAGTATAAGATGTATTGGCATTGGTTACTTGTATCTCAGGGGAGAAACCGTTCTCATATCCGATGAATGAGGCTTCCAGGGTAACAAAGCCCGGGGCCAGACCGGTAATGATGAAATTGCCGTCGAGGTCGCTGGTGGCGCCAATCTTGGTGCCCTGCAATACTACATTCACGAAGGGTAATGCCTGGTTGGTAGTGGCATCAATGATTTTACCCTGGATTTTACCCGATTTCTGCGCCATCGCAGGCTGCACCGAAAGTGCTGCAATAATCAGGAAAATGAAAAGAGGCCAGATTCTTAAAAATTTGGTTTTCATATTATTTGGTGGCGGTTGTCAGTTTAACATTAACATGGTCAATAATCTTGAGGGCAGTGGTCATGGTCCTCAGGTCGGTATACAGCTTGCCGTCCTTGCCGGCGAACTGGCCGTGACCAATAGGGTTCATGAAGTATTCCTGTTCCGGCTTGTCGAGATCGATAGTTACCGAATAGATCAGGGAAGGCTGACAGGAACTCCTGTAATCCACATCATCATACAAGGAATTGGTCCAGTATTCGTTCCAATCCCAGGGCTGATTGATTTCCATCATGAGCCTGAGCTTGTGGGGCAGCATTTCGTTGGTCCCTGCCTTGATCACAAAGTTTCCGGAGGGTGTGGCTCCAGTGTAACCATCCAGCACAGGATGCGCTGAGTCCGGTAAAAGCGGAACGTTGAGTTTTTCCGACCGCTTGTGAAGCCAGTAAGGAAGTGCGGCTGGCCTTTGCTGAGGTCCGGGCTTAACATCCCATACTTCCTTTTTTATCGGACCATGACCGAAAATGCCCGTTGCAATGGACTTGGTCACAAAAAGGGTTCTGATGTAATTCTGATCCATGTCTTCCATCCAGATCGCAAATGTCGGATGGTTATGTGCCTGGCCTTTTACAAAGCCAAGTTCAAATACAAAACCTTTGTTGGTATCATCAATTCTTATGGTATCGGTTTTGACCGCCTGCTTTCTTGATTTCTGCTGGGCATAGCCACTTTCTGAAGGAAAGGTGCTCAGGATCAAACCTGATATGAATACTGCGGAAACTATTTTCATAAAAAAAGTTTATTTAGTTTCGGTTTATACAAATTCAACCGCGAAATTGTTTCGAAAAGACAAAAAAAAAGTTGCCGGCGCGGGCCGGCAACTCAACTTATCAATTTACACTAACCTAAAACACAAATACTTATTTCCAGGGCATATTGGCAAGTTCATACAGGCTCAAATAACCCAATTTCACGATCTTCAGGAATTTATCCCATACGATCAGTTCAATATGGTCATTGAACTTGTGATATTCCGGTGGCATCCCTGCCATGAAATAATAAATGGGTATATCCTTGGCTGAGAACGATGCGTGATCGCTTCCGCCGCCTGGTTTATCGGAGCCGGTGAACTTGATTTCCAGACCCATGTTGAGGTCTTTATTGAATTTCTCAACCAGTTCCCTCGATTGCGGAAACTTGTTTGAGTAACTCATCATGATCTTGTTATCCTGATTCTCGCCGGGATCGTTTCTGGATATCATATCGAAGTTCAAATTGCAAAGAATCTTTTCTTTATAAGGATGATCGGCAAAGTATCTCGAACCGAGCAAGCCCTTTTCCTCAGCTGTCCAGGCACAGAAGACAATAGTTTTTTCGGGTTTAACTCCCGAAGCTATCATCGCCTTGGCAAGAGTCATCACTCCCACTGTTCCGGAACCGTTGTCATCGGCACCGTTGAAAACGAATCCATCCTGCTTGCCCATGTGATCGTAATGGCCACCGACAACGATGGTTTCTTCCGTATTTTTGCCTTCAAGTACGCCAACTACGTTTCTTACCCTTACAATTCTCGATTCCACAGTTGTCTTTATCCGGATGAATTTGCCGGTCAGCTCACGTGAAGCGGGCTTGCCGGTTTCAGCGATCTGTTTTTCAATCGCTGCGAAATCCAATCCTGATCCACTGATGATTTCATTGATGACACGCTCGGTAACCTGAATGGACACTAACCCGGTATTGAGTTTGTCGCCCATAATGCTCATCGCCTTTCTTACGCGGTTCTGCGGAACATCGCCTTCATAAGTTTCGGTATTGTAACGGAATGGCACGTTTGCTGCCCACTGGGTGGTGGGATCAATTCCCGGCCTGTATTCAATAACGCCGATAGCGCCTCTTTCCGTTGCCCATGGATTCTGACTGAACCCGCCCGGCCTGAACTGCCGTGGTGCATTTGGATCGATAGCCGGCACAACCGGTTTGAATTTTTCGTAAGTCTTGGAATTAATATCTTTTGAACCTGGAAAGCCGTTTAGCTTGATAACAAACTTGCCTTTAATGTCGATTCCTTTAAAATCATCGTAACCGTTCTTCTCATCAACCAACCCGTATCCGACAAAAACAATGGGAACTTCACACTCAACGCCCACCTGTCCTGTAGATACTGAAAAATCAGTCTGGTAATCAAAATCAAGGGATTTTGAGCCCGTTGCGGTTTTGGTAATGATGCTCATCTCCTGAACCGGACCCGGAGCTGATTCAACCAGGTTGAAACTCTGGAAATAGGTTTTTTTAGGTTCCGGTCTGGTACCCTGGGCTGATCCGCCTCCGGTTGGTCTCTGGCCACGGCCAAATCTCACCTGTTCAGCATCCCCGCCCGGCGCCAACCCGTATAATTTGAACATGCTGGCAATGTAATCCGATGACATGTATTCGCCTTTAGTTCCGGCTTCACGTCCTTCCATCCAGTCAGATGCAAGAAACTCAAGCTGTCCCTGGAGTGCCTCTTTTGTAATGGCGGTAAGGCCTTTGTCCCTCGGGTTTTCCTGGGCATATTGCGGTGTCGCAAATCCCAAAAGGATACCCGTTAGTACGATTAAACAAATGTGCTTTTTCATTCGTAGTTGATTAAATTATTACCAATTTTTATTTGCCAATTCATAGATATTCAGATACCCTAGTTTCACGATTTCAGTCATATAGGGTATTACAGCCTTCTCGGAATGATCGGTATACTGGTGGTAGTCCGGAGTGAACTTGCCGTGAATCAGGAAAATAGGAATGTCCTTAGCGGAAAATGAGGAGAAATCCGATCCGCCGACTGGCTTGGGCGATGATTTATAGTCCATCGTCAGTTTGATCGAATAATCCTTTATGTGCTTTTGAGTCATTTCCTGCAGAAAGGGCGATCCCGACGAAGAGTTAAAGTCGCACTTCATGCCCGTGCTGTCGTCGAGAGCAGTTCGGCTGATCATGTCATAATTCATGTAACAGAGAATATCTTTCAGATAAGGATGATCGGCAAAGTATTTCGACCCCAACAAGCCCTTTTCTTCAGCGGTCCAGGCGCAGAATACCACAGATACCTTGGGAATTTGTCCGGTTGCAACCATTGCACGGGCAATGTTCATTACCCCGATCGTTCCCGAAGCATTATCGTCCGACCCGTTATATATAAATCCCTTGATCTGACCCATATGGTCGTAATGGGCCCCAACCACGATGCACTTAGTCTTGTCCTTACCTTCCAGCACCCCGATAACATTCCTCCCTCTGACAATTTTCGATTCAACCGTACTGATGAATTTCAGATACCTGTCGGCCGGCAGAACAACGGGTTTAACCTCGCCGTTTGCAGCCAGTGCCTCAAAAGCATTGAAATCCAGCCCTGAGCCGTCAAGTAAAAGGTTTAACGCTCTGTCGGATAGTTGAATGCGGGTCAGACTCGATAGCTTGAGCCCTGGTAATTCGGTGCGGTAGCTGACTGTCGTATTGAACGGAACATCGCCTTCGTAGGTGTCAGAATTGTACCGGAAAGGAAGGTTCTCGGGAGCAGGGGCAAATCCTGTTGATCCCGAACGGACTTCTATTATAGCCAAGGCTCCTTTTGCCATTGCAACAGCATCCCTGCTGGCTTCCATCTGTCGCATCACGGCGGCATCGGTCGAAGTAAACCGCTTGTAGTTCGCAGATTCCGGAGTTTTCCAGCCGGGGTAGCCGCTTAGTCTTAAAATGATCTTGCCTTTAACATCCAATCCCTTATAATCGTTCTGCTTGAGCTTTTTATCCTCGATGCCATATCCAACAAAAACAACCTGGGCTTCAGTCTCAACCGAGAAACTTCCGGGATTAACCAGATAATCTTCCTTGTAAGCAAGGTCCACCTGATAACGGCTGTCGGAACTTTTTCTGATAATGCTGCATTCCTGACGGTCGCCCGGCCTTGTTTGAATGAAATTGATATTCTGAAAATATCCGGGGCTGAAACTGTTCGGTATTCCGGCAGGTTTCAGTCCAATGGTTTTATAAACGCTTGCGATATAGTCGGAGGCCAGAAATTCACCTTTTGTACCGGTTTCCCGTCCCATCATCCAATCGGAGGCCAGAAATTCGAGCGGCCCCTGTATGGAGCCGGCAGTAATGGTTTTCAAGCCTTTATCCTTAGGAGACTCCTGGGCTGGAAGAGAGAGCGAAAAGGAGATAAAAATCAGGGAAATGAGGGTAGTTCGTGTCATAGTTGTCAGGTATACCCTAACAAAAATAATCTTTGAACCCGGTTAACCTAAGACTGAATAGTTAAAAGTTGTTAATCCTTGAAAAAGGAAAAATGGACCTTGCCGTACTTGCGCACCTCAGTAAATCCGGGGAAATCTGTGAATGATTTGTCGGGTCCGTGCTCCAAAACAAAGAATCCGTCAGGCAGAAGCTTGTTTTTACCGATAATGAGTGATGGCAAAGTGATCAGCAGAGCATGATCATATGGCGGATCGGCAAAAATAAAATCAAAGGGATGGACCTCCTTTTTCAGGAAATTGAATGCATCCGTTTCAATAAGCCTGATGGTGCTGATATCCAGCAGTTCAAAATTCTTTCGGATCGCAGAACAATGAAACCGGTCGCGCTCAACACAGGTAATGTCCCTGCACCCAAGCGAGGCAAATTCAAAACTGATGATGCCGGTACCGGAAAACAGGTCCAGTACGCGGGAATTCTCGAAATCAAGCCTGTTTCTAAGAATATTGAAAAGGCCTTCCCTTGCCTGATCAGTGGTAGGGCGGGCAAGAAGATTTTTGGGCACCAATGGCCGCCTGCCGCTGAGTTCACCGTTAATTATTCGCATCGGGCAAGATTTAAAATAGGTAAAAGATGATGGGCAGGGAGTCCTTTAAAACAATCGCTGTAAGTAAAGGCTGCAGGAAAATCGCTTTTGGAAACCTGTTGTATGTAACACTGCAGCAAGTCGGTTAAGCCTCCGTACATTTCGGCATATCCCGACAAAAAGATAGGAGTTTCTTCGTGCGGCAATCCGAATTGTTCATACAGGTAAAGTATGTAATAACCAAGGTCTTCAGTATTGTGAACGGCGAAACTGTTGCAGAACAGTAGCTGCTCGGATTTCACGATGACCAGGTCGGCAAATCCGGGATGGATGCACGCGAAGACCTGCGCAGTATCCTTTAGCTGATGGGATTCCCCGAGAGCGGCTTCTATCTGGGGACATGCCTGGTGAAAGAATTGCACGTTTCTCAGCATGAAATTTACCTGATCCATCAGATCTTCCGCAACCGGAAAAACGATAAACGAGTCCGCTGCGGGTAACTTCCTGAAGCATACCTTCTCACCCGGGTTGAGGTTGGCGGAGTATTTCAGGTATATCTCCGGATTCTCCCTGCTGAAAAGCGGGGAGGGAACAAGAGCTGAAACCGGTGATTGATAAATGAATGAGATTGATTTGTATGCCCGCGTAAGATAACTCTCGGAATTCAGCAAAGTCCGGATATGGTCGGCTGGCGACTGTTTGGGTGCAGATTCTTCAAACCATATACTTTTGTAAGCCAGATATTTCATCGAGGCGGAATCAAGTATGGCGAACGAAAAATTACGGTGCCCATACTGGATGGAAAGATGATACGTTGAAGTTAAACTGCCATCAAAGTTTCCGTCGATAACCGCGATGTTTCTCATGGCTTAAAAATAGAGATTCTTATTAAGTTTGATGGCTAACCGGGGTTTAAAATGTTTAAAGAGGATTTTCACGGCCTGCTGGTCAAGAATCTGGGCCACATCCCTACTGATGGTCAAGAGCAGGTGATTCAGGCGCTCGGGGGGTATCTTTTTGCTCCCGAGGACCGAATTTTACTGATTAAGGGTTATGCCGGTACCGGTAAAACCTCTTTGGTCGCCTCCTTGGTTAAAAGCCTCGTCCATTATCGCTTTCGCACGGTTCTGCTTGCTCCCACAGGCAGGGCGGCTAAAGTGTTATCCCGTTATTCGGAGGCGGATGCGTATACCATTCACAAAAAGATCTACCGACAGAAATCATCTGTGGAAGGATTCGGTGAATTCAGTCTGGCCCCCAACCTTCATCGAAATACCCTTTTTATCGTTGATGAAGCTTCAATGATCTCAAACCAGTCGCTCGACATTTCGATTTTCGGAAGCGGCCGGCTGCTGGATGATCTTATCTCCTATGTTTTCAGCGGATCCGGATGCAAGCTGATCCTTTTGGGGGACGATGCTCAGTTGCCTCCGGTCGGCTTCGACCAGAGTGATGCACTGGATCCAAAATATCTGGAGCGTTACGGGTTTCCCGTGGATGAGTATTACCTCGATGAAGTCGTCAGGCAGACCCTCGATTCCGGGATACTTTACAACGCAACCCGGCTGAGGAAGAAGATCAAACCTGATGTGCATGGCTTTCCGGGCCTGACCTCCGACAAATTCGATGATTTTGTCAGTGTAACCGGGGAAACCCTGACCGATAGCCTGGAATCAAGCTATAGCTCTGTCGGACAGGAAGAAACCATTGTTCTGTGCCGGTCGAACAAGCTGGCAAACCGTTACAACAAGGGCATCAGGAGCACAATCCTGCAGTACGACGAGGATATACGCATGGGCGACCTGGTGATGGTGGTTAGGAACAATTATCACTGGCTGAAGGACTCTCCCGAAGTTGATTTTATCGCTAACGGTGATATCCTGGAAATTCAAAGGGTTCGAGGAACCCGTGAACTTTACGGATTCGATTTTCGCGATTTGCAGGTCCGTTTTACCGACTACCGTGTTATGGAGTTCGAGGCTAAAGCCATGCTTGATACGCTTTATTCCGATGGACCCGGATTGGAAAAAGACCGGACCCGTAAATTTTATGCGGACGTATCTGAGGATTATCAGCATATGAAAGGCAAAAAACACAAAAACGATGCAATCCGTGAGGATCCCTTTTACAACGCCCTTCAGTTGAAATTTGCCTACGCAATCACCTGCCACAAAGCCCAGGGAGGTCAGTGGAAACACGTATACATCGATCAGGGATGGCAGACCGAGGAAAACCTCGACCGCGAATACTATCGCTGGCTTTACACAGCCATCACCCGCGCCACCGAAAAAGTCTTCCTGGTTAACTTCAAGCCGGAGTTCTTTGGCTGATCCTGAATATTATAATCGGCCGATATTCAGATTATTGGTTTCATTGTAAGAATCGATCTGGTTTTGAAGTTCCAATTTTTGATAATTGTTTAAACTTTCGGAATCCAGCGTTCCATCCATACCATCAATACCTGTGTACAACAACTGGGAAATCGGGTTATAATAAAAATAGCTGCCACCTATAATGACTTTAATCAAATTCTTTTCCATTGCTTAAATATTTGTAAACCAATAACTTTCAAAGATACGCTAATTTTTGGAAGTGTGATGATATTTTAATTTCC
>CAYHCO010000045.1:9671-24644 GCA_964355105.1 uncultured Porphyromonadaceae bacterium | reverse complement strand
TCCTGATTAATGCCATCTATTTCAAGGGAGCCTGGAAAGATGAGTTTGACAAGAAAAAAACCAGCAGGCAGCCATTTTACCTGGAGGATAAATCGGAGGTGCAGGTGGACATGATGCACCAGAAAATGGATATAAATGCTTTTGATAATGAGATATTTACTTCGGTTGAGCTTCCTTACGGCAAAGGCAATTGGAGGATGTTCCTGTTCCTTCCGTCCGATGGAAAATCGGTTTCCGACGTAGAAAAGCAGCTGACCAGTGAAAACTGGCAAAGCTGGCTTCCAAAGTATGATACCCTGCGGGAGGTCAATTATTCGATGCCCAGGTTTACCTTCGCCTATGAACAGAGCCTGAAAAATGCCCTTTCGGCGATGGGAATGGAGATCGCTTTCACCGACAAGGCTGACCTGTCCGGCATTCTGCCGGAGGGTGGATTGCTGATTACCGATGTCAAGCACAAAACCTTTATCGAGGTTAACGAGGAAGGAACCGAAGCTGCCGCTGTAACATCGGTCGAAGTAGGGGTTACCTCAATCGGGAATTTCATCAGTTTTAATAAACCGTTCCTCTTTGCCATTGCGGAGAAGACGACAGGCAGCATTTTATTTATTGGCAGGCTGATGAAGCCGGAATGATAATTTGATAATTCGACAATTTGCCAATTTGATAATTAAAGATTTAAGACAGGCTTTATGAAAAGGCTGCTAGGAATTTCAGGAATGGTTTTGATTGCGGGGGTGTGGATTTCGTGCGAGCGAAACAACAACAACGGAGTGCTTTCTGTGACCTCTTCATCGGACCTGGTTTGCAAGGGTAGCACTTTGCTCAAGACGAATGATCCGGTTCCTGAGAATTCATGCATCAATTACAGTTACAGTGGCGACAGCCTGTTGACACTCATGCATTTGAACAGCGGCTTTAATTGTTGTCCGGAGAGCTTTGCGGTAGATATTGAGGTCAGGGGCGACAGTCTTATCATCCGCGAGGATGATACCAAACACCTGTGCAAATGCAATTGCCTGTATGATCTGGAAATCAAGGTGCACAACCTTCCGGCTGATCAATACCATGTAAGGATTGTGGAGTCAAAATCAATGTATTCTCTGCCTCAGTTGATTTTTGATGTTGACCTTAAGAAAGTGAAAACCGGAGAGGTATGCGTGACCCGTCCGGAAGGATGGTGGCGATAAAGAAGGGCAAAGGGCAAAAAGGCAAGAGGCCTGCCCCGGACTTGATCCGGGGGCAAGAAGTAAAGGGATAAGGGGAAAGGAAAAGGGAATAAGTTTAAGAAAGAGAAGGGGTAGGTTACAAATGAAGACAAAAAGGATTTTTCAGGCAATATTGATTGTGATTGGTATAGGAACATTTGTTTCCTGCCATGTTGAGCCCAATGAGGGTTGTGATTACGGCTTCTCAAAGGGGATCGTCATTTTTAGCGGCGCCCCTGAGGTTGACGGCTGCGGCTGGCTGGTCCAAATCGATTCGGTTACTTATCACCCGGTGAATCTTGATAAGGATTTTCAGGTCAGTGAATTACCGGTACTGATCAGGTTTGTTTCGGATACTGAAGAGTTCAGGTGTGGCCGGGGAGGCACTGTTATTCCGTCCATCCGCATCACCGATATCAAGATGAATCCTCAGGACGTTGGCATTCTTCACGAAGATGAGTGGGAAAAATACTCCATGGATGCTTTTCATTTGGATTCTGCCTATGTGGAGGGTAACTTCCTTTTCATGCGCGTGGGTTACAGCGGAGGCTGCCGGGAACATCGGTTCGATCTGTGGCGACTTCCTCCGAATGCCCTTGTACCACCTCCTGTTGAACTTGCATTATCGCATGATGCGAATGGAGATATGTGTGAGGCCTATCTTACCAAATGGCTGATCTTCTCGCTGGTTCCCATTCGTGAGCAGGGAAAGCATGAAGTGAAATTTCTCCTGAGGGGATCACCGGAAATGTCGGCGTATTTCGGGACTTATATCTACCGATACTAGATTCTTCTGCTTGAATTCGCGATTAGGAACGGGATCCCGTTTTTCAACGGGATGACACCTCTGTCGATCTTTCTTTCGTCCACCGATCTTCTTCTTCGAAATCCGATTGCTTTTTCGATTCTTTTAAATATCTTTGCGCGTTAATTTAACGACAACAGTAAAATTTTAGCAAAGATGTACTTAACGGCAGAAAAGAAACAAGAATTTTTCGAAAAGTACGGGAAGTCCAATAAAGACACCGGTTCACCAGAGGGACAGGTTGCCTTATTTTCATACCGTATTTCTCACTTGACAGAGCATTTGAAGAAGAACCGCAAGGACTTCAGTACCCAGCGATCATTGATCAGGTTGGTAGGTAAGCGCAGGAGACTGCTTAATTACCTTAAGGACCAGGATATCAATCGCTACCGGTCTATAATCAAAGAATTGAACTTACGTAAATAACCCAAGAGAAAAAAGGCAATTGCACAGTTGCCTTTTTTTTTCTTATCTAATCCAATCATATAAGATGTATCAAGCTTATCAGAAGACCATCACATTAAATGATGGCCGGACGATAACCATTGAGACCGGTAAATTGGCCAAACAGGCCGACGGTTCAGTGGTCGTAACCATGGGCAAGACCATGGTTCTGGCGGCAGTGTGTGCCTCCAAAACGGCAAAAGAAGGAGTCGACTTCATGCCGCTCAGTGTTGAATATAAAGAGAAATTTGCTGCAGCCGGCCGTTTTCCGGGTGGTTTCATGAAGAGAGAAGCTCGTCCGAATGACAACGAGATCCTCATTTCCCGGTTAGTCGACCGCGCGTTGCGTCCCCTTTTCCCGGATGACTATCATGCAGAAGTTTTTGTGTCGATCAGCCTCTTATCGGCCGATCCTACCTGCCCGCCGGATGCGTTGGCAGGATTAGCTGCCTCGGCAGCGTTTGCCCTTACCGATATCCCTTTCGGCGGTCCGATCAGCGAAGTGCGCGTAGCACGGATCGACGGCGAATTGGTTATCAATCCAGGAATGGAAGAAATGAAAGATGCTGATCTCGATGTCATTATCGCCGGTACCTATGACAATATCATGATGGTTGAAGGCGAGATGCATGAGGTCTCTGAAGCAGAAATGCTGGAAGCTATCAAATATGGCCACGATGAAATTAAGAGACATTGCGCCGCTCAGCTTGAGATGCGCAAGGAACTCGGCAAGGACAGCGTCCGCGAATACAGTCATGAGAACAACGATGCTGAACTAAAAGCCAAAGTATTCGAAGCCACCTACAAGCAGGTATATGAAATTGCCAAAGCTCAGAAGCCAAAGCACGAACGTGCCGAAGCCTGGGAAAAACTGGAAGAGGAATATATCACCTCTTTGGGCGAAGAAGCTACCGATGCAGTCAAGTCGATGGTTAAGAGATACTTCCACGACGTGATGAAAGAAGCGACCCGTAATATGCTCCTCGACGAAGGAATCCGTCTGGATGGTCGTAAAACCGATGAGATCAGGCCTATCTGGAGTGAGATTGATTATCTTCCCATGGCTCACGGATCTGCAATATTCACCCGTGGTGAAACACAATCCCTGACCACTATAACTCTGGGTACCAAGCTCGACGAGAAAATCGTTGACGAGGTAATGAATCAGGGTAGGGACAGGTTTCTTTTGCATTACAATTTTCCGCCTTTCTCAACCGGCGATGCCCGGCCGGTACGCGGTATCAGCCGCAGGGAGATCGGCCATGGAAATCTTGCTCACCGTGCCATCAAGCCGATGTTGCCTGGTGTTGAAGATAATCCATATGTTATCCGCATTGTTTCCGATATTCTTGAGTCAAACGGCTCCTCATCGATGGCAACTGTTTGCGCATCCACCCTCGCCCTGATGGATGCCGGCGTGAAAATCAAGAAACCGGTTTCAGGTATTGCCATGGGTCTTATCGTGGGGAAAGACAAGAGATATAAAGTTCTTTCGGATATCCTCGGTGATGAAGATCATCTTGGCGACATGGACTTTAAAGTAACCGGTACCCGTGATGGTATCACCGCCTGCCAGATGGACATCAAGGTTGACGGACTTTCTTATGAAGTGCTGGAAGAGGCTTTGGCCCAGGCAAATCGCGGCAGGATGCATATCCTTGACAAGATGCTGGAAACCATTTCTGAACCACGCGAAGATTACAAACCGCATGTTCCAAGAATCCAGACCATGACCATCCCGAAAGAGATGATTGGTGCCGTGATCGGGACAGGGGGTAAAATCATTCAGGAAATTCAGCTGCGCACCCATACCATCATTACCATCGAGGAAAAGGACGGTATCGGATACATCGAAGTTGCCGCTCCGGACAAGGAAGCCATCGAGGCTGCCATGGAAATCATCCAGGGCATCTGCGCTGTTCCTGAGGTGGGTCTGACTTACAACGGTAAGATTGTTTCGATTCTTGCATTCGGTGCATTTGTTGAGATTCTTCCGGGTAAAGAAGGTCTGCTCCATATTTCTGAAATTTCCTACGAACGCGTTGAAAACGTTGAGGATGTTCTCAAAGTTGGTCAGATGATCGATGTAAAATTGATCGAGATTGACGAGAAATCAGGTAAATACAGACTTTCAAGAAAAGCTCTCCTGGAAAAACCGGAAGGATATGTTGAACCCGTTCCGCATGATCGTGGCCCGAGGCGTGACGATCGCGGCGGCCGTGACGGACATGGCGGACGCGACAACCGTGATCGCCGTGATGGCGGTGACCGTGGCGGAAGGCCCCCTCGCAGGGATTATGACCGCAGGTAATATTGCGGTAAAAGATATATGATGGAGAATCCCTGCAATCGCGGGGATTTTCTATTTTTAGGCCATGGAACTTACTGAGCGATATCCGTGTAAATACCGCATGGTTGTTATTGAAGGCAACATCGGTGCCGGTAAAACATCGTTGGCAAAACGGATCAGCGTCGACTATGACAGTCACCTGATACTCGAACGGTTTGCCGATAACCCCTTTCTGCCGAAGTTTTACCAGGATCAGGACCGTTATGCTTTTCCGCTGGAAATGTCGTTTCTGGCCGACAGGTATACCCAGTTAAAGAAGGAACTGATTGATCCCGATATGTTTGCGCCATTTATCGTTGCCGATTATTATTTCATGAAATCGCTGATTTTTGCCGCAAATACTCTTGCCGGAGATGAATACAATCTTTATGCCCAGCTTTTTCACCTGATGTATTCCTCTCTGCCGAAACCCGATTTGTACATTTATCTGCATCAGGATCCCGAAAATCTGCTGATTAATATCTGGAATCGGGGCAGGGAATACGAGTCGGCAATTACCGTGGATTATCTGAAAAAAATCCAGACCGGCTACTTCGATTATTTTCGACAGGAGCCTTCCATGCGGATTCTCGTTCTGGACACCCGGGAAATTGATTTTGTGAATAACAGTGACGACTACCGCACTGTTCTTGAGGCAATTTTTAACAAGGATTACCCGCTAGGCGTCACCAGAATTTCTTTGCATCCGGGTTCCAGAAGTGTATGATTAACATTTTTAATGATCAGGAGTTTTTTTAGATTGATCTCTAAAAGATTTATATATTTTTGTCGTACATTGAAACCGAAATTAAAAAAACATAAAACTTGTAGTTATGAAGAAGGTGAACCTGAGTTTTTTAGCGGCCATAGCAGTCATTGCTCTTTTTTCGGGCTGCAGTGGCCTGAACAAAATGAAAAAATCCGCATCAGGGATTAAGTATGAAGTAAAACCGGAAGTTCTCGAAATGCATGGCGGTATGGTTGGCTTGACTCTTGAAGCCACCTATCCCCAAAAATTCTTTAACAAAAAGGCAATTGTTGTTGCTACTCCGGTTCTGAAAACTTCCTCGGGCGAGGTTGAATACAAATCTCTGACCCTGCAGGGTGAAAAGGTAACTGACAACAATAAGGTTGTTAATTACAAAAATGGCGGAAAAGTAACCTACGAAGGCACCGTTTCTTACACCAAGGAGATGCGTGTGTCAGAACTGATGGTCAAGGTCGACGCCTCAATGAAAGCCAAGAAAGTTTCCTTTGAGACGGTTAAAGTTGCCGATGGTGTAATTTCCACACCAACGCTTCTTGCCAACAACCTCGGCGAAGTCGTTGTGGCTCCTGACAAGTTCCAGCGTATTATACCTGAAACCTACCAGGCTGATATCAAATTTGATATCAATAAGTCTGAAGTAAAAAAATCGGAAATGAAATCCGAGGATATCGCTGACCTGAAAGAAAAAGTCAAAGCCGCCAGCTCAAAATCGAATTACAACATCAAGGGAATCGATGTTTCCGCTTATGCTTCGCCTGACGGCAAGCTCGACCTTAACGATAAGCTGGCTAAAGACCGGTCGCAGACTTCTTCCAAATTCTTCAAGAAAGAACTGGAGAACATGAAGGTTTCAAAAGCCGACCAGTCGGAATTCTTTAAACTGATGTCAACGGCTGAAGACTGGGATGGTTTCAAGGAATTGGTTGCCAAATCAAAAATTCAGGATAAAGACCTGATCTTACGTGTTTTGTCGATGTATAACGACCCAGACGTTCGCGAAAAGGAAATCCGTAACATCTCTGCCGCTTTCACCGAACTGGCCGACCAGATCCTGCCGGCTCTCCGTCGTTCGAAATTCTCCGTTAATGTTGACGTTATCGGCAAATCAGATGACGAACTGCTCAAAATTGCCACCAGCAAGCCTGCTGACCTTGGAATTGAAGAGATATTGTATGCTGCTACGCTGACCAAAGACGTGAAAGTTCAGAATGGTATCTACAAGGCTGCTACCGAGAAGTTCCCGACCTGCTTCAGGGCATGGAATGATTACGGTATGACCGCAGCCCAGCAGGGTGACTTTAAAACAGCAAAAACAGCAATTGAAAAGGCCAATTCATTAAAGGCTGACGATGCTGTCATCCTCAATAACCTGGGTGTTGTTGCACTTGCTGAAGGTAACTTCGACAAAGCAGAAGGTTTGTTCCGCAGCGCCGCTAGCGCAGGAAGCCAGCCAGAACATAACATGGGTATCGTAAATGTCAAGAAGGGCAACTACAGTCAGGCTGTTACCAATTTCGGAGCTTCCTGCCTGTTCAATGCCGCTCTGGCTCAGACCCTCGCAAAAGATTATGCTAAGGCACTGAAAACGCTTGATTGCATTAAAGATCAGAATGGCATGACCAACTACCTGAAAGCGGTTGTTTATGCACGTCAGGGACAAACGGCTAACATGTTCAAATCACTTGAAGCTGCTGTTGCTGCTCAGTCTGATCTGAAAGCACTGGCCAAGACTGATCTTGAATTCGGAAAATTCTTTGCAGATCCGAAGTTTACCGCTTTGGTGAAGTAAGATATTAGACCTGACAGGTTTTTAAAACCTGTCAGGTCTAATAACAAAAAAAGAGGCTACCCAAACGGGTAGCCTCTTTTTTTATGGAAGGAAGGTTACTACTTCTTGTCATCCAGAACAAAGTTCACCGGAATGGTCAATTTCATGGTTACCGGTTTCCCTTTAGATTGAGCGGGTGTCCATGCCGGAGAAGATTTAATCACCCGCAAAGCCTCCTCATCGAGCAGGGGATTCGCACTTTTAGCAATCACACAATTCTCAACATCACCTTTTTTGCTGATCTCAAAAGTGACGAAAACCTTGCCTGTGATTTTATTTTCAATGGCTTTGTCCGGGTACTTGACATTTTCACCTATCCATTTCATGAATGAATCCATATTGCCGCCCTGGAACAATGGCAATACCTCAAAATTGGTCTTTTCCTTTGCGGTTTCTTTCTTAACTTGTTCCTGTGCCAGGACTGATGCTGACCATCCGCTCAGGAGAATCATTCCTGCGATCAGTGGCGCTGCCAGCAGGTATTTCCATCCTGACTGACTTTTTTGTTTGGTTTTTTGTAACATGGTAAGTCTCCTTTTTAAAAATGATTGATTATTGAATGAATGCATCAGTATGAGCCTTGGCGCAAGGAACTGATGTTTGATGAGTGCATGGGAATAGCCAGCTTTATCGTCGCCAGCCGTGGCTTCATCAGCAATATATTCGTGAGTAAGCCTCAACTTGTCCGCTATCAGGTAAATGACAGGATTGTAGAAGAATAATATTCGGATAATCATCAGGATCATGTTGTCGATACTGTGCAACTGCCTAGCATGAACCTTTTCATGTTCCAGTATGGTACCTGTTTCCCTTAAGCCCGGCTCGAATGGTTCGGGGTAATATATGGTCCTGAAAAAACTGAATGCCGACCACGGCTTATCGAGGATTACGACTTTGTGATCCTGCCAGGTCAATACCCGTTTTGTTTTTTGCCACAGTAGTAATCTGGTAAATTGAATCACCGATACCATGGATAAAATAGCCACGATTAAGAGGTAGAGACTTCCCGGTAAAGTTGAAGCCAGCGAACCTAGTCCGGTTGGCCCGATGGAACCGGCTGATGAAGGATTCACTGTAACGTCCCTGAGCATCAACAGAGGTGCACCCAATAGATTGTTAAGCTGGGGCATGAAATTGATTTGCATGGGGACCCATGGAATGACCACTGCCAAAACTGAGCCGCCTAACAGATAGAACCGGTTTGCCTGGAAGATTCTGGTTTTATTGAGGAACAGTTCATGAGAAATCCAGACGATCACCAGGAAAATATTAGATAAGATTATGCTTGTCAAATGATTCATGGCATTTCATTTTTTAGGTTCTCCATGGTTTTAAGTATATCGTCCATCTCTTTCATAGTCAGGTTTTCCTTTCTTGAAAAAAATGAAACCATCTGCTTCAAACTGCCATCGAAGTAGTTCTCCAACATCTTCTTCATCGAAAAATGCGAATACTCCTCCTTGCTTACGATTGCCTGGTAACGGTGGGTGGTGCCGAACGCTTCATGGCCAATGAATCCTTTTGATTCCAATATCCTGATGATCGTGGAAACGGTGCTGTAGGCTGGTTTTGGAGCAGGGAGCTCTGCAATGATGTCCTTCACGAATGCCGGTTGTATGTTCCACAGAACCTGCATGATCTGTTCTTCGGCCTTGGTTAAATCTCGCATGGCATTACATTTTTAATCAAATATATAACAGCCATTTCAAATGTCCAACTAAATTGTTAGTTGAATTAACTAAAGAGTTAGTTGGCTTGATAAACGAGTTAAAAACAATTAGCTAATTCGACAATTTGACAATTAGCTAATTCGACAATTTGCAAATTTGAAAATGAAAGAATTAAGAAATTCCTGCCAATCAAGGCTATTTCTTTAATTATCGAATTATCGAATTATCGAATTAGCACATTATCTTACGATCTCCCAGAGAAGGATTCCGGTGCTGACCGCAACATTGAGTGAATGTTTGGTGCCGAATTGCGGGATTTCGATGGCCGCTTCGCACACTGCGAGCACTTCCGGGGATACTCCGTGGATTTCATGACCGAAGACAAACGCAAGAGGTCCCCCTGCCCTGAACTCATTCAAGGGAGTGGTGAGGGTGGTCTGTTCCACGGCAAAAACATGGTATCCCTTTTTCTTCAGGTCCACGATAGCGTCGGAAGTATGCTCGAAATATTCCCAGTCGACCGACAATTCGGCGCCCAGCGCGCTTTTATGAATATCCCGGTGAGGTGGTGGAGTGCTGATACCGCAAAGGATGAGTTTTTCAACCCGGAACGCGTCGCAGGAACGGAAAATGGAGCCTATATTGTTGAGGCTTCGAACGTTATCAAGTATGATAATGATCTTGTTTTTCGGTGCCGCCTTGAACCCTTCCACATCCAGCCGGCCATGCTCATCATTCGTTAGCTGTCTCATCTTGCATAATTTCTCTAAAAATAGCATCAATGGTATTAACCTGCGACAATCATTTTTGTTTAACCTAAAAAAGTTGCAATTTTAGTGCCTTCCATTAGTTATTTAATAAGATTAATTCTGCATTTATGAATCTTCACGAATATCAGGCCAAGCAGCTGCTTCAGTTATATGGTGTTCCCGTTGCCGAAGGACTGATGGCTGAAACCCCTGAAGCAGCGGTTGAAGCTGCACAGCTCATTCAGAACCAGACTGGCACTAAATTCTGGGTAATCAAAGCACAGATCCACGCCGGTGGCCGTGGCAAAGGTGGTGGCGTGAAGATCGCCTCCTCGCTTGAACAGGTTAAGGAATTGGCAACCAACATTTTGGGTATGCAGTTGGTGACTCCTCAAACAGGCCCGGAAGGTAAGCTGGTGAGGAAACTTTTGGTTCAGCGGGACATGTATTATCCCGGGGCTGATGGAAAACCCAACGTGAAAGAGTTTTACATGAGCGTACTGCTTAATCGTAAAACGGGCAAAAATATCGTGATGTATTCCACTGAAGGTGGTGTGGACATCGAAGGTGTTGCTGCAAACACCCCTCACCTGATCTTTACCGAGGAGGTGGATCCGGGCATCGGCATCCTGCCGTTTCAGGCAAGGAAAATAGCCTTCAATCTGAAACTTTCGGGAACTGCCCATAAGAACATGGTGAGATTTGTCACCGCCCTTTATAATGCTTATCTGGCTACTGATGCTTCCCTGCTGGAGATCAATCCTCTGGTGAAAACATCGGATGACCTGATACTGGCTGCTGACGCAAAAGTTAACCTCGATGAAAACGCACTTTTCCGTCATCCGGATTATGCCGCCCTGCGCGACCTGAATGAGGAAGATCCAACCGAGGTAGAGGCTTCGGAGTTTAACCTTAACTTCATCAAGCTGGATGGTAATGTCGGGTGCATGGTCAATGGCGCCGGCCTGGCTATGGCTACCATGGACATGATCAAACTCAGCGGTGGTCAGCCCGCAAACTTTCTGGATGTTGGCGGCACCGCCAGTCCGGAAACGGTTGAAGCGGGTTTTCGTATTATCCTGAAAGATCCCAATGTTAAAGCTATACTCATAAATATCTTCGGCGGTATTGTCCGCTGCGACAGAGTAGCCCAGGGAGTAGTGGATGCCTATAACCTGATCGGCACCATTCCTGTTCCGGTAATCGTTAGACTACAGGGAACCAATGCAGTGGAAGCCAAAACTATCATCGACCGTTCGGGACTGAAGGTTTCATCAGCCATAACGCTTGAAGAGGCGGCCGCGCTCGTCAAGGCTGCATTTTCCTGATTTATCTTTGTGAAATAATTGGCAAAGGAATTGCCGGGTTGTGTATGCGGGTTATTTTATCAGCGGTACTTATATGCCTGGCTGTTGCAGGTGCATCTGCACAAACGGTTAAAACTGTCAGGAAGGATTCGACCAGGCAGGTAGTGGTCGTCAATGGGGATACCCTATTGCATATCAATTTGAAAGAGGTTGTCATCTTCCCGAAAACTTTCAAAAACCGGTCGCAGGAAAAACAATACTGGCGGTTGGTTTACAATATCAAGAAAGTATTGCCCTATTCCAGGGTCATCGCAGCAACAGTCAATCAGCTAGAGGTAAAGCTTGATGCCCTGCCTTCAGAAAGGGAAAGAAAGAAATACATCAGGGAAATGGAAGATTCCCTTTGGAAAAGGTATGAACCCGAGATGAGGCAGATGACCACTACCCAGGGAGAACTTCTGTTTAAGCTGGTGGACCGCGAAACGGCCAATACCTCCTATTTTTGGATCGAATCGTTCCGGGGCTCCGTCAGCGCCTTTTTCTGGCAGGGGATAGCCCGGTTGTTCGGCACCAATCTCAAATCCAAATACGATCCAAAAGGAGAGGATGCTCTCATTGAACAGATCGTGCAATATATCGAACGGGGACTTTTATAGGGCAGAGGGCAGAAGGCAGAGGGCAAAAATTAGGAAAAAGGAACAAGAAGAAAGAAATAAGGCGCTTATCAATAGCCCAGGGTTTCAACCCCGGGGTAGGGAATAAATGTAATTATGCTCTGCCAGAATGAAAAAATGGGACCTTCCTTAATTCCTTGTCCTTAATTCTTGTTACTAATTTTTGCCTTTTGCCCTCTGCCCTCTGCCTCAGAAATCAAAGTTCCAGCAACGCATTAACAGTATTCATAGCCCCCTCGGCAATATCCACAATGCTTGAGTCGAGCATGTAGCATGGATTGGTGACCACCTTGTTTCTCTTGTCTATCACGATGTCCTGCGGATTGGTGGGCTCATGTTTGGCTCCCATCTTAACAACATTGCCGATAGCAGACGGATCCTGTCCCAGGGTCACAGTAACGTCGCCAAGTACCTTAGCCAGGATAACTGGTGAAATGCACAGGGCGCCGATGGGTTTGCCGGATACGTGCATCTCCTTTACGGCTTTCTCAACTTCCGGGTTCACCTTGCAGTCAGCTCCATCGAAAGCATAGGTGCAGAGATTCTTGGCTACACCAAAGCCCCCTGCAAACATCAGGATATCAAATTCAGAAGCTTTGAATTCCTTCAGCGGACGGATTTTCCCGCGGGCAATCCTGGCCGATTCCACGAGGACGTTGCGGGTTTCAGGCTCAGCCTCACCGGTCAGGTGGTTTATGACATGATATTGGTTGATGTCCGGGGCAAAGATCTCACAGGTGGATCCCGACCGTGCAATGGCATAGAGGGTCATTACTGATTCAGTGATTTCCGCACCGTCCTTGTGGCCGCATCCGGCAAGGATGACAGCAAATTTTTTTGGTGTTTTCATGGGTTTACAAATTACTTTCCACTTGCATTAAGTACTGTTTTGATGGTATATATCAAGATTTTCAAGTCAACCAGAAGGGACATGTTCTCGATATATAGTATATCGTATTTCAGCCGCTCTATCATCTCCTCAACATTCGATGCATAACCAAACTTGACCTGTCCCCACGAAGTAATTCCGGGCCTGACTTTCTGAAGATGATTGAAATGGGGTGCTTTCTTGATAATCTGATCGATAAAATACTGTCGTTCAGGCCTGGGCCCAACCAGTGACATATCGCCAATCAGCACATTGTAAAACTGCGGCAACTCGTCGAGACGCATCTTACGCATGAACAATCCAAAACTGGTAATCCGGCCATCGTTATGACTCGACAGGGCGGGACCGTTGCTTTCGGCATCGTTAACCATGGAGCGGAACTTATATATGGTGAACGGCTTGCCGTATCGTCCGATCCTCTCATGCGAATAGAGGACCGGGCCCCTCGATGAGAATTTAACACCCAGTGTCAGGAAAAGGTAAAGGGGCGACAAAATAATCAATGCGAAAAGTGCGGTCAGGATATCAATAATCCGCTTCATGTTCTCCTCCCAGGCAGGCATCAGGTCGTGACTGATCTGAATCAGCGGAGTACCGATGATGGACGACATTTTTACCATCCCGGTGAGAATATCATACATGTCGGGGAGGACTTTTATAGTAACTTTTCTATGCTCAAGCCGGTTTATGATCTTTTTTAACAGTTCATGCTCTGAACTCTCAATGGCAATGATGACCTCCTCAACGGGATGCTGTGAGAGAATCTTGTGAAGGTCCGATAAGGTTCCGAGGTTTTCTATATGTTTATCCATCAAATATTTATCGTGTTTTGATACACTGATAAATCCGATGAACCGGTTGCCCGTCGATCGGGGCTGGCTCTCCATGCCCAGATATAGTTCTTCTGCCTGCTTGTCGGACCCGATGAGCAGAGTGGGGAATCCTATGATCCTGTTGTGAATCCGGTGTGCGGAAATGGTAGTGAAGATCAATCGCGGAACATAGGTAAGTATGAAATGGAGCCCGAAAAGAGCCAGGAAGGACAGGTAATAATTGGTATAGGTTTTAACTGTATCGTCGAGAATCAACACAAAGAAGATGATCAGGACACCGATGAAGGTGGTGCTTATGGTCTGGCCCAACTCGCTGAGCCTGGATTTCCGGAATACCTCCTTGTAATATCCGGTAATAAAATAGAAGAGAACCCAGGCAATGGGAAGGATGGCCAGGCCTAGAAAAAATGAATGATCAAACTCCACCGGTACCGGAAACCCGAATTTCTGGGTCTCGATATATACCTTGCGGAAAATAAAGAAAAGGGTCCAGCTGGCACCCGCTGCGATAAAATCCGAAATGAGATACTTAAGAAGTTGTTTTCTCCGGTTCATTAAAAATGGATCAATTTAAGGTTGTCCATAAAAATAGTCTGTTTGGCCAGCCCGGTGGAATCCCATGAAGCACGGAAGCCCGGTATGAATCCTGTAGCCGTTTGATTGTTGCCCGCAATATTAGACAGATCGAGGTAGATCCTCGTCCACTTGTTGGCAGGTCTGATATATACCAATTCGTTCCACAATGTTGATTCGTTTGTAATCACATAAACTCCGAATTCAAAGGTGGTAGTGCCCCTGTAATCAATCTCAAGAAGCGATTTCGAACCGTCCGTCGGCAAAGCAAACTCAGCACCACTGTATGCCCAGAAGAACCTGTTTTTTTTATCCAGATGAACGGCTCCGGAGTATCTGCCTTCCTTTACGGTATCTTTTTCCATCATAAACACAGTGTCGCTATAGGTGGAATACATGAAGCTGACGCCGGCATCCTCAAAATCCTCCATCCAGGCGAACACGCATTCGGGTTTGTAGGTAGTGGTCGGAACCACGTTAATCACCTCACCTTCCTTGAGGTCGAATTTGCCTGTGCCCATATAAGGCTTGAAAAACGGGTATACTTCGCGTGTTCCGTTGATGCCGTTTACCTGATAAACCGGCTCCAGGTATAGGCTCTGGGGACCGGTGGCGAGGCAGGGAACCAGGGCCGGCATTTCGAAATAGCCGAGGGTGGTTCCACCCACATTTATTTTCATCACGGTGAGGTTGTGGCTGGCTGAACCCTGTTCAAAATTGGTAACTTTGACGAATAGGGAATCCACCTTGATGTAAGACGGGATATCTTCTGTTGGGTTAATAATATTGCAGGAAAGAAAAAATCCGGCAAGGGTAATTACCGGTAATGTCATCCAGGTTTTTCGCATTTCTAATTTTTTCTGATATTTCAACACACAAAGTTAACAGAATTGTC
>CAYHCO010000045.1:4759-9571 GCA_964355105.1 uncultured Porphyromonadaceae bacterium | reverse complement strand
TTTCGCATTTCTAATTTTTTCTGATATTTCAACACACAAAGTTAACAGAATTGTCATGATCGAGGATAGCTTTCTGCATAAGGGATTGAGGCGAAAACTGGTTGAGCAGGTCAAAAGCAAAGGGATTGATGATCAGCGAATCCTGGATGCCATGATGAAAATTCCTAGACATGCATTTATGGATTCCTCCTTCCTGAAATTTGCCTATCAGGATCAGGCTTTCCCCATAGCTTCAGGCCAAACCATATCGCAACCCTATACGGTGGCCTTTCAGACTATGCTGATCGACCTGAAGCCTCATCTGAAAGTTCTGGAGGTTGGCACCGGTTCCGGTTATCAGGCCGCCATCCTCGCCGAACTCGAGGCCCGGGTTTATACGGTTGAAAGAATCAGGAAATTGCACCAGCAGGCTCAGGCAATTCATCGGGAACTGGGATACCAGGTGAAGTTCTTTTTGGGTGACGGCAACCTCGGACTGCCTTCCTACGCTCCATTCGACAGGATTCTGATAACTGCTGCCGCCCCGGTCATTCCTGAGGCGCTGAAACAACAGCTGGCAATGGGAGGGATTCTCGTAGCACCTGTCGGACAGGGTGAAAACCAGGTTATGACCCGGTGCATCAGGACAGGTCCCGAAACTTTCGAAACTTCAACCCATGGCAATTTTGTTTTTGTACCGCTCAAAACAGGATTGGAATGACCTTCTATGATCGTTGAACTCAGATCTGCCTTAACCGGATTCATCAGGATCTGCCTTATTACCCTGATTGGGTTCGCTCAGCAATTGCAGGCCGGTCCGGCCAATACAACTCTTTTGCCGGTGAGGACACTCCGGATAGCTATTTACGTTTTTCAGGATGATTCGGGGAAAGGGAATTTTCACGCCGATTCTTCCAGACAGGTTGCTTTCCTTCACGATCTTTCTGATTGGCTGAACCACCGTCTGGCCAACCTCGACACACTCAGGCCGGCAGTGCCCTCGGCGTTTGTCGGGGATGCCAGGGTTCGGGTCCGACTGGATACCATCTATTACCGGCAGGATTCAAGAGCTTGGGACTGTTCGTCCGCTATCGATGCTCCATATATACGGGATCAATATGTCGACGGCGACTCAACTCTGAGTTATCAGGATAAATATCAGACCCTTCCGATATTCATTGGTGGCAATTACGGTGTTATTGGCGGGCATTCCCGCAACATTGGCGATCGTGGATATATCGCGGTGCGGGGGTATTACGAGAATTTCAGGACCCAGCCGTGGGCTGCGGCAATCGATGAATGCGGCCGCAACCTGGTCCATGAACTGGGGCATTGCCTGGGGCTGGTTCATAATTTCCATGGCGGGCCGGGGGGCGACCAGTGCGATGATTGCGATGATAACGGGTGCCCGGTGGAGGGAACATCCAATAACCTCATGGACTACTGGCCGGCATATGGCTATGCACTTTCGGTTTGCCAGTTCAATAAAATCCGTTTTTTCCTCGATGGCGGAAGCGGCAACATATCTGAGGCGGTGATCAACGACAGTTGTTATAGGGTAAAAGGTATGGGGTATGAGGTACGGGGTGGAGATACCGTGGTGATTACCGACACGGTATATGCCCATCAGGACTGGCTGGTCCGTGATGGCGGATCCCTGATCATTAACGGATACCTGTCGATGCCGTCCGATACCCGGATTACCCTGGAACCCGGATCCCATATTATTATTGACGGGGGTACCGTCGGAAATCTTTGCGGCGATCTGTGGCTGGGCCTGCGCACGGGAAGTAAGTCAGGAGCCCGGCCGGCGGTTGTGTCGCTGGTCCGAAACGGCACCATCGAGAATGCCCGGATTGCTCTTCTGGCAGAAGGACCGGTGGATGCCAGGCTGGACGGTTCCGTTTTTAAAAATTGCGAGGAATCTCTGGTTTTTCTGGAGGGTTCGGCAGACTCCATCTCATTGATTAATAGTAGTTTCAGGATTACTACCAAGCTGAACCGTTACGAGGAAGGGATAACGCCATTGAGTTTTATACGGTCTGAAGGAATACCGCGCCTGGCTGTTTCCGATTCCCGGTTTACCAATGAACCGGGCACCCTGATTTTTGACGCCAACTGGATGGGAAACGGGATTGTGACCGATGCTTTGTGGGCGCTGGTTAGGAATTCCGAGTTCACTAACCTCACCTGCGCACTCGACTTTTGGTCGCAGGCAAGGGAATCCAGGATCGATATCACCGATAATGTTTTTACCGGTAACCGTTACGCACTAAAGTCTGATCATCGGGGCATCCAGTGGGTGAAAAACAACACCTTTAACTTGCAGAGGTTCAATAGCGGCCCAACATTGGGTATTTACCTGAGTCACCCCGGACGCTTCGTTGTGTTCGGTAATCGATTTGAATCGGTTTTCGGAGGCGGACAACTGGCGGGTGTGGTCATTTCCGATCCTTCGCCGGAGAATTCTCCGGTATACAATAATCAGTTTACGAACCTGCCGGTGGGGGTTTTTATGGATAATCACCCGGATATCGATTCGGTGATGCTTGTCTGGGCAAGGAATATGGGTCCGGCCAGCTTGCTGAAGCTTGGACCCCAGTTGAGGTTTAACCGTTTTGATACGGTAGGGCTTCGTTTTGCTATCGTGAAAGATTCAGTTTACGGGTCAGCAATTGGGGATGCGGACCCGATCAGGGAAGAAAATTCCATTCCCGCCACTCAATGGAGCCCGGGAGGCTATGGATGGTACGGGAAACAGTTGCCGCTGGTGGCTTTTCCCGGCTGGAAATCAACACGATTGCCGCCCAGGGGGCATGATTTATACTGGTTCATGAACCTGCCTGCGATCAATACTGGAGCCCGGCCAGGCATTCCTGACGGATATGCCGGACTGAAAGGTTCACAGTGGAATTCGGAACTGGCAGATTACCTGAATCGGCTGGCTTTATTTCCGCAATCGGAAGAATGGATGTTTGGCTCCGGTATATACAAGGCTCTGGAGAGGATCAGCGAACTTCCGGCTGCTTTGAGATCATCTGAGTATTCATCTTATTGGGACCGTTTCCAGGCGGAGGATGATGCATGGATACGTGAATCGCTGGGCTCTATCTCCGCACGCTTTGTGAAAGCAGACAGTTTGCTGACCGGACTGGGAACATTCCTGTCGGAAAAAAGCCTCGACGAATGGATTAACCTGCAACCATCTCTCAAGCCGTTGCCCGGCCTCCCTGCAAGGCCCATTGAGGGGTATGCATTTGAGTTTCCCGGGATGGATTTTTTCCGATTCGTGAGGCCGGCTCAGCAGCAGTCTGCACTTCCGGCTTTTACGGTATATCCTAACCCGGCACCTGAATACATCATCATACAACCACGTGAGGGATATTCTTTTGATACGGCCTGGAGAGGCACCATCAGGTCATCGGACGGAAGGCAATTCGGCACGGTAACTATCAGTTCCTGGCTCGAACAAAAAGTATCGGTCGCGGGTTTGCCTGCCGGTATGTTTATCATTGAATTTTATAGCGGGATTCAATACCTTGGCGCCACGAAATTCATCAAACCCTTACGCAATTAACTATGCTTCAGCTCAAGGTTTTCCCGTTTAATCCTCTTCAGGTTAATTCTTATCTGATTTATGAAACCGGTGGTGCCGGGATCCTCATCGACCCGTCGTGCATGAACCAGTCGGAGTTCAGCCAGTTGCATGACTTTATCAGCCACAGCAAGATCAGGCTCGATTATATTCTGAATACGCACGGCCATTTTGATCATGTTTTTGGCATTGGAATGGTAAAGGCAGCGTATGGCACCAAATTCCTGATTCATCAGGGCGACGAGGCTTACTTGAGGCTATCGGCGGAGCAGGCGAGAAGCTTTGGGTTTGAATATGTCGGGGAGGTTCCCATGCCTGATGAATACCTCGTCGATCAGCAAATCGTGACGGCAGGCTCCATCATCCTTCAGGTTATTCATGTCCCGGGTCACTCACAGGGCAGCGTAGCGTTTTACGAGGCTTCACAGGGCTGGTGCTTTTCAGGCGATACCCTGTTTGCAGGAGGTATCGGGCGAACCGATCTGAGGGGTGGGGATTATAACCAGATCATGAGCAGCATCAGGAATAAATTACTGACTCTGCCTTCTGAAACCGTTGTTTTTCCGGGCCATGGACCTCAAACAACAATAGCTGTGGAGAGTCCGGATTTTTAGTAACAAATGTCATTCTTCTTCTTAATTTTACCCGCTTAATTTGTAATAAACAATCAAAAATATATGATCACCGATCAATTCGTTTACAGGCATATCGGTCCGAGACCGCACGAAATTCAGGAGATGCTTGAAAAGGTGGGTTGCAGCAACATGGAAGAGTTTATTTCGTCCGTTGTTCCGGCTGAGATTCGCATGAAAGAGCCGCTGAACCTTCCGGCCGGCCTGACCGAGCAGGAATATGCCAAAAAGATCAAGCTTATCGGCTCCAAAAATAAACAGTACCGCACCCTCATGGGTATGGGGTACTACGGTACCGTTACCCCGGCAGTCATCAAGAGGAATATCCTCGAGAATGCTTCGTGGTATACCTCCTATACTCCCTATCAGGCTGAAATTTCACAGGGCCGGCTTGAAGCCCTGCTGAATTTCCAGACTTTGGTTATGGAACTTACCGCCATGCCGCTGGCCAATGCTTCTTTGCTGGATGAGGCCACTGCGGCAGCTGAAGCCATGATTATGATGTTTAACTCCCGAGGCAGGGATCTCGTTAAGCGGAATGCCAATGTTTTATGGGTAGATGATAATATTTTCCCGCAAACCCTGGAGGTCATCCGGACACGTGCC
>CAYHCO010000045.1:2520-4659 GCA_964355105.1 uncultured Porphyromonadaceae bacterium | reverse complement strand
GCATATTTTGCCGCACGCGAAGAGCTGAAAAGAAGCATGCCTGGCAGGATCATCGGAGTTTCGCAGGATATGCACGGAAACAAGGCTTTGCGAATGGCTCTGCAAACGCGGGAACAGCACATCAAGCGGGAAAAAGCCACCTCAAATATTTGTACAGCCCAGGCTCTGCTGGCCACTATGGCCGGCATGTATGCCGTGTATCACGGTCCGGACGGATTGCTGGAGATTGCAGGCAAGATTCATCGTTCGGCTCATACTCTTGAGCTGGAGATGGAACAGTACGGCTATGTTCAGGAAAACAAGGATTATTTTGATACACTGAGGTTTGTGCTGCCAGAAAAAGTTACCCTCAAGCATTTTAAGTCTGTTGCCCTCAAGCATCATTTTAACTTCCGGTATTTTGAAGATGAGACCATCGGATTGTCTACAGATGAGCTGACCGATCTGGCTGAGGTTAATCGTATTATTGCGTTGTTCGCCGAGGCAGCTGGAAAGGAGGCTATCCCGGTTGCGGATTTATGTGATTCAGCCGGTTTTGATCCCGAGTTTGCCCGTACAACCGAGTTTCTGACCCAATCCTGTTTCAATAAATATCAGTCGGAGACCGAAATGATGCGGTATATCAAGAAACTGGAAAACCGCGATATTTCCCTTACACATTCGATGATACCGCTGGGTTCCTGCACCATGAAGCTCAATCCGGCAAATGCAATGTTTGCCCTCTCATGGGACGAATTCGCAGGAATACACCCCTTTGTGCCTGCTGATCAAGCTGATGGGTACCACCAGCTGATCAGCGAGCTTGAAAATGCGCTGGTTGAGATCACGGGGTTCCCGGCAATTTCTTTTCAGCCCAATTCGGGAGCATCGGGTGAATACGCCGGACTCATGGTTATTGAAGGTTATCACCGCAGCCGCGGTGAAAGTCACCGCAATGTGGTCCTGATTCCGGCATCTGCCCACGGTACCAACCCTGCAAGCGCAGTGATGGCTGGAAACAGGGTGGTGGTTGTTAAATGTGATGATCAGGGAAACGTGGATATTGATGACCTGAAAGCCAAGGCAGAAGAGAATTCCGCCGAACTGGCAGGTTTCATGATCACCTATCCTTCCACACATGGTGTTTTTGAGGCAGGTATCAGAAAGATGGCCGACATCATCCATTCGCATGGTGGTTTGGTATACATGGACGGGGCGAATATGAATGCCCAGGTTGGTTTAACAAAGCCCGCATTGATCGGTGCCGATGTTTGCCACCTGAACCTACACAAGACCTTCGCTATACCTCACGGTGGCGGCGGCCCGGGAGTGGGTCCGATCGGTGTTGCCCAGCACCTGGTGGATTTCCTTCCTTCGCATCCTGTGGTTAAGGTTGGGGGCGACAAGGGTGGAGTCATCTCAGCGGCTCCCTATGGCAGCGCGCTGGTTCTGACCATCTCCCACGCTTACGTGCAGATGCTTGGTGGCGAAGGGTTGAAGGCTGCAACCGAAATGGCTATCCTCAATGCCAATTATCTGGTTGAATGTTTGAAAGGGCATTATGAGGTCCTTTATACCGGAGTAAACGGCAGGGTTGCACATGAATGTATCCTGGACTGCAGGACTTTTAAGGGAAAAACCGGAATTGAAACCGGCGACATTGCACGCAGGCTCATGGATTATGGATTCCATGCACCTACGCTTTCCTTCCCTGTCCATGAAACACTGATGATTGAGCCCACGGAAAGTGAATCAAAGCAGGAACTCGACCGGTTTGCCGAATCCCTGATCTCCATACTTTTTGAGATTAATGATGTGGAGATGGGTATCACAGACCCGGAAAACAACGTGCTCAAAAATGCGCCGCATACAGCAGTGCATATCGGTGATGATACCTGGAGCCATCCTTACGGAAGGCTGACCGCAGCGTTCCCGCTTCCCTGGATTGCCGAAAATAAATTCTGGCCTCAGGTAGGAAAAATTGACAATGCATTTGGCGACCGGAATCTGGTTTGCTCCTGCAAAGGGTTGGATGAATATTAGCTTTTAGTTGAATGGATATGAAAAAAGGAGGCTGGGGAAGCCTCCTTTTTTTTAACCTATCATCTGCAGATTGATATCATTTACTGTTTGGCCAAATTTACTTCGAAGCACCATTCG
>CAYHCO010000045.1:0-2420 GCA_964355105.1 uncultured Porphyromonadaceae bacterium | reverse complement strand
GGCGATATTTCTATCGTAGGAACCAACTGGGTGAGACTAACGCCGAACGCAACCTCGGCCGAGACTGCTGTTCCATTGATGTCTCCCAGGAAATTCCGATCCAGTTGTGCATTTTTGCTGGCTTCAAAAATGAAGGAGAGGATCTCCTTTTTACTGGATAATTCTTCCTTCTTACAGGAAGAGAAAATTGCTGCTCCCACTAGCAGGAACAGGGCCAGAAAGGCGGTCTTTCTAACCATGGCTGAATTTTTTTATGGTGACCTAACGTAACATTGCATCCTTAATCAGGATGCTGAACAGATCGTTGAGAGTCAGGCCTGAAATGGAGGCCTGTTTGGGGATAATACTGTGCTGGGACATTCCCGGGACCGTGTTCACTTCGAGGAACCAGGGGATTTTGTCTACCAGGATATAGTCCATTCGCACTACTCCCCGGCAATCCAATAAATCATAGATCAATGATGACAGGTCTTGCACTGACCGTGCTGTCTCCGCGGAAATTCTCGCAGGCGTTATTTCGTCTGACATTCCTGGAGTATACTTTGCTTCATAATCGAAAAATTCCTTTTTACTGATAATCTCAGTAACGGGAAAGACATCACTCGATTTTGCGGTCTTGTAAAGGCCGCAGGTGACTTCGGTTCCAACCAGAAGCTTCTCAATTATAGCTTCCCGGTCTTCGCTCAAAGCCTTTTCGAGGGCAGGCAGGATTTCGCCTGGGTTGTTTACCCTGGAGGTACCGCAACTGGAACCTCCGTTGTTTGGTTTGATGAAACAGGGTAATCCTATTGTATCAATAATGTTAGTGATATCGACGGGCTGGTCCCTGCGTATCAGGATGGAAGGAGAGATATTGATTCCACACTGCTTCAGGAACTGATTGCAATAATATTTGTTAAATGTTAGGGCACCGGCAAAGGAACGGCAGCCGGTAAAAGGTAATCCGATCAACTCAAAATAAGCCGGAAGAATGCCATTCTCGCCAGGGGTTCCGTGAATAGAATTGATTACGGCATCAAAATGTCTGACCTTGCCATTGGGTTGCCAGCTGAAATCGTGGCGGTTAACCGGGTAAACGGCACCGTCGTTATCATGAACAGCCCAGCCCTGCTGCGAAATGACGACTAAGCGCGCATCAAATTGAGTTTTATCCAGATGGGTTAAAATATTATTTGCGCTCTTAATGGAAATCTCATATTCTCCTGAGTCTCCTCCGGCAACAATGGCAATATTTAACGGACTGGAATTCATTATTTTAAAGATTATGGACTGGTTTCTAATCCACAGTTTGTGTACGAATAAACAGTCCTTTTTGTTTCACTAAAATTCAAGCTCTTGTGTGCGTCCGGCCAAATAAATACGCCATTTCCGGATCACTTCGGCCATATCATCGGGAAGCTCGGAACTGAACTGCATCCACTCCCTGGTTTCGGGGTGCACAAATCCAAGTTCCTTAGCGTGCAGCGCCTGTCTGGGGAGGATTTTAAAGCAGTTTTCGATGAACTGCTTATATTTTGTAAAGGTGGTTCCCTTAAGGATCACATTGCCGCCATAGTCGGAATCGTTGAATAAAGGATGGCCGATATGTTTCATGTGTGCCCGGATCTGATGGGTACGCCCGGTTTCCAGTTTGCATTCAATCAGCGATATGTACCCGAGATCCTCCAGTACCTTGTAATGGGTAATCGCCTTTTTGCCCTGGGAATCATCTGGAAAAACTGCCATCACCTGTCGGTTTTTGGGATTTCTGCCAATGGCACCAACAATGGTTCCTTCTCTTTCCTTGGGTACTCCCCAAACGATGGCCTGGTATATCCGGTGCGACGTTTTGTTGTAAAATTGTTTACCCAGGTGTGTTTTGGCCTTTTCGGTTTTGGCTATTACCAACAGTCCCGATGTATCCTTGTCGATCCGGTGAACCAATCCTGCACGGATATCTTCTTTGGTGAACATTTCAAGTTCCTTGTAACGCCATGCCAGTGCGTGAATCAGGGTGCCTGAATAATTGCCGTGGGCGGGATGCACCACCATGCCGGGCTTCTTGTTGATGACCAGCAGGGTGTCGTCCTCATAAACAATATCCAAAGGAATATCCTCCGGAACCAGTTCAAATTCCTTGCGCGGAAAGCTGAGCATGATGACCACCACGTCGCCCGGCTTGATCTTGTAACTTGCCTTTGCTGGCTTGTCGTTGACCATGATGCATCCCGCATCAGCGGCGTCCTTGATCTTTGTACGGGAAGTATCGGTCAGTCGGTCGATCAGGAACCTGTCGATCCTCATCATAGACTGCCCGGGGTCTGCAACAAATCGGAAATGCTCGAAAAGTTCCTGTTTTTCCTCGAGTTCATCGAGGTGCAGCCACATTTTATTCATGAATGACGATCAGCTTTTGACGGGTATTCAGTCCGCTGTCTGTT
>CAYHCO010000044.1:15687-25022 GCA_964355105.1 uncultured Porphyromonadaceae bacterium | reverse complement strand
TACCTGGGGAATCTTAATTGCCAAAAACTGGGGAAAACTAATTTCTAGTTACAGGAGCTTTATGCTACCGACTCGGCTGCATCGGATATCCGTCCTACTCTTGACGTGGATTGTGTAATTGAATTGAGCTCCAGATTGCAACATGCCAGATTAGAGAAAAGCCTCCGAGCCAAAGGATTCGCAAATGACACATCGAATGGAGCTCCCATTTGCAGATGGATTTACAAAGACATTTTAGTTGATGTTATGCCCACTGATCCTTCTATTTTAGGTTTTAGTAATCAATGGTACGAGGAAGGTATGGAAAATAGAATGCGAATAGTGCTACCCAACGGTATGGAAATATTTATCTTCCCTCCTGAATATTATTTGGCTACAAAATTTGAAGCACATAAAGGACGTGGTGGTGATGATTTGAGACAAAGTCATGATTTTGAGGATATTATTTATATGTTTAATAATTGCCTTGCTTTGTTGGAGAATATTCAAAATGCAAATGGAAAGGTAAAGTCGTATTTGAAAGATGAATGCAATAATTTACTTGAGAACAGCGGATTAGACGAGGGTATTGCATGCGCATTGCCTTACGGGTCCGGTGATGAAAGACAAAAAATAATTGAAGATTTAATTCGGGATATTGCAGAGATCTAAACCTGGAAATAAACGAATGAATTATGAGTCTATTTCAAAAGCCGGTTGAACAAAAATACCTGAATCGGCTCGATTCCGTGAAGCTTGGCTCCAAGTATTCTGAGTTCGTCACCTATTTTGGCAATCCTGAAATTCAGAAGAATATCCGGAACAGTAAAGAGGAACAGTTTCAGGAAGGTTTTCTGCGCGAGTTGTTTGTGAAAATTTTGGGCTATTCGATGAATCCGTCTGCCAACTTTAACCTGACTACCGAATACAAAAACATCAAGGATGCAAAAAAGGCTGATGGAGCTGTTATCATTGAAGGATCAGTAAAAGCGGTGATCGAACTCAAAGGAACTGAAACAACTGATTTAGGAAAGATCGAATCGCAAGCATTTGGTTATAAGAACAATCAGCCAGATTGTGTTTATATCATCACTTCGAATTTCGAAAAACTGCGCTTTTACATAGATAATGCCATTGAATATCTGGAGTTTAATTTATTTGCGCTCACCAGGCGGGATTTCGACACACTTTATCTGTGTTTGGCTTTCGAGAATGTCGCAAGTGGGGTTCCCAAAAAAATAAAGGACGAATCCGTCAGTCAGGAAGATGTCATTACCAGGAAGTTATACCAGGATTATTCATTGTTTAAAAAGGAGCTTCATCAAAACATGGTGTTACTGAATCCGAAATATGATTCTCTAATCTTGTTCAAAAAATCGCAAAAGCTTCTGGACCGGTTTCTATTCCTGTTTTTTGCAGAGGACCGGCAACTCTTGCCTCCGAATTCTGTCCGGTTGGTTTTAAATGATTGGCGGGAGTTATTGGAACGGGATGTGGAGGTTCCACTTTTTAGTCGTTTTAAAAAGTACTTCGGATATCTGAATACAGGATACAAAGGCAAACGGTACGATGTTTATGCTTATAATGGCGGTCTGTTTTTGCCCGACGAAATTCTGGATATTATTGAAATCGACAGTGAATTGCTCTTTAAACACGCCGGTAAACTTTCGGAATATGATTTTGCAAGCGAGGTGGACGTTAACATTCTCGGGCATATATTTGAAAACTCCCTGAATGAATTAGATGAAATCAAAGCTCAGCTTAAAGGTGAGCAAATCGACAAAACAAAAACCAGGCGAAAAAAAGACGGCATCTTTTATACGCCTAAATTCATTACCAAGTATATCGTTGATAATACGATAGGCAAGCTATGTACTGAGAAAAGGGCAGAAATTCAGATAATTGAGGAAGAATACTGCTCCGATAAAAAGAGAACGAACAAAACCAGGCAACTGGCTGCCGAAAAGCTGGTCAATTACAGGAAGTGGCTTTTGGAACTCTCGATCTGCGACCCGGCATGCGGTTCCGGGGCATTCTTAAACCAGGCCCTGGATTTTCTGATCACAGAACATCGCAATATCGATGAACTGCAAGCTAAATTGTTCGGTGACACTTTAGTTTTAAGTGATATCGAAAAGGGTATTCTGGAGCATAATCTGTTCGGGGTTGATTTAAATGAGGAGAGCGTTGAGATTGCCAAACTTTCTCTGTGGTTGCGTACCGCTCAGCCTAATCGTAAGCTGAATGATCTGAGCAACAACATCAAATGTGGAAACTCTTTAATTGATGATCCGGCAGTGGCTGGGGAAAAGGCATTTAACTGGCAGAAGGAATTTCCCCAGGTTTTCGAGAAGGGTGGATTTGACGTGGTGATTGGGAATCCACCTTATGTTCAATCAAACCTTCTATCTGACCCTGAGAAACAATTTATCTATGAGAATTACAAAACGGCAGAATATCAAATCAATACTTACGGTGTTTTTGTTGAGAAATTTATTTCCCTTCTCAAAGATGATTCCCTCTTCAGTTTAATTATTCCAAACTACTGGCTTTCAACAAAATATGATCAGAAGCTTAGACGTGAAATTTTTATAAGAAACCATGCTGTCGAGGTTCTCAATACCTATCAGGTTTTTGAAAGCGCCATCGTGGATACATTAATATTGACGGGCCGTAAAGGAAAGCTCGATCGGCGTGCGACGAGCATTCTCAGCATATCAAGTAGCATAAAATCTATTGATGAGCGATTGAATGCAATCAATCTTGGTTTGTGGTCCTTTACTAAACTCATAGAAATTTCGGGCTCGGAAGATGATGTTTCGATCAGTTTCAATGAAGGATTTAGACTGGAAGGAGAAAAGAAATTAGGAGATTATTTTTCTTTTAAACAAGGAATGAAACCTTATGAGGAAGGGAAGGGAACTCCCCCACAGACTAGGGAAATGATGGAAGACAAGATCTATCATTCTTTTAAGAAACTTGATGATTCCTATCTGCCTCTTTTGGGTTCCAGGCATATTCACCGTTATTTACTGCAGAAGTTCGATGAGTATATCAAATATGGGAAAAACCTTGCAGCACCTAGGAATTTCGGAATTTTTAATGGTGAAAGAATTTTGATCAACAGAATCTTGGCGAGGGATACGATTGACGGAGTATTGCTATCGGAACAGTTTATTAATAATACGGATGTTTTTAACCTGATACCGTTACCACAAAATTCTATATCAACTAAAGTTCTGTATACTTTAATTCTTTCCAAGCTCTGTGCATCCTACTTCAAAAAATCAAACATTAATCTTAATCGGGAAGCCTTTCCAAAGATTAATGTTAATACTTTAGAAACCTTTCCGGTACCAGAGTTAGCCTTAATTGAAAATCAAGGGAAATTCATAGATAGGGCTGATCAAATGTTATCTCTTAATCAAGAGCTACAAGAAATCTCTCAAAAATTCCAACGTTCTATTCAGCGTAAATTTGCCATTGATGTGTTGCCTAACAAGCTTCAAGACTGGTATTTGCTAAGTTATTCCCAGTTTATCAAAGAATTGAGTAAGAAGAAGATCAGGCTTCAGCCGTCCGATGAAGCAGAGTGGGAGGGATACTTTTTACAGGAATCCAGGAAGGCGCTTGAGCTAAAATCTAAAATTGAAGCCACCGATCGGGAGATCGACCGGATGGTTTATCAGCTGTACGAACTTACTGAGGATGAAATTAGAATTGTGGAAGGCAATCATGACAATGGTGATCAGAATGAATGAAAACAACTTGTACCTGAATCATGAGAATAATTAGCTATTTGATTCTTCTCGTCTCTGCAATATTATTCTCCTGCAGCTCATCTCAAAATCAAAAAGCGGATAACCAGATTCTTTCAGTCTTCCATGCCGGGAGCCTGTCCGTTCCCTTGAAGAATGTTGCTGAGGCATTTCAGCTCGCTAATCCGGGGGTGAAGGTGCAGCTTGAAGCAGCTGGCAGCCTTGCCTGCATCCGGAAAATCACCGAACTCAACCAGGCCTGTGATGTTTTGGCACTGGCCGATTTCAGCCTGATTGATGAAATGATCATCCCCAAATACGGTCAATGGAATATCCTCTTCGCAACCAATGAGTTGTGCCTCGTATATACCGATAATTCCCGTAAAGCCGGGGAGATTAATGCTGATAACTGGTTCAGGATACTCATGGATCCGGGGATCAGTTACGGCAGGAGCGATCCCAATTCGGATCCCTGCGGTTACCGAACGCTGCTTGCATTAAAGCTTGCAGCCAACTTTTACGGTAAAAGGCCAGAGTGGGATCAGCTGCCGGAGAAGGACACCCGTTTTATCCGGGGAAAGGAGACCGATCTGAACAGTCTGCTCGAGAGCCGGGCGATCGACTATATGTTTAATTACCGGTCGGTCGCGGTCCAGCATAATTTCAGGTATCTCAGACTGCCCGATTCCATAAACCTGAGCAATCCATCTCTTGATGGCTGGTACTCAACTGTGTCGGTGGATGTGAGGGGAACATCGCCCGGTTCCGTTGCTACCCAAAAGGGGACTTCAATTATTTATGGGGTTACGGTTCCGGACAATGCCAGAAATCCTGAGTTGGCGGAGAAATTTATCCGCTTCCTCCTTGATCCGGGCACGGGCAGAGCCATTTTCAGCGCTTCAGGGCAGAATCCAATTGAGCCCCGTTATTCGGCTAAAAGCAGGGTGGGGAGGACGATGTTCTGAATTGCTGCCGGTGAGGTAGAAAAGCATACAGGCCAATATTCTTGTTACATTTAGGTCCAAATTTGGATGTGTGAGACGGTCTGTTTTATCATGGGTTTTTAGTGTGCTTGGAGGGTTGGTGCTATTGTTTATTCTGGCACCGCTGATCGGATTGTTCTTAAAAACCACGCCGGTTCAGTTTTTCGAGACCGTTCGTGATCAAGAGGTTACGAAAAGCATTTTCCTGACACTTATTATTTCCTTTCTGACGACAGTTATTTTTGCGATTGGAGCTGTTCCTCTGGCCTACCTTCTCGCAAGGAAGAATTTCAGGGGGAGGAACCTGGTGCAATCACTCATCGACCTTCCGATAGTCATCCCTCACTCTGCTGCCGGCATTGCCCTGCTTGGGCTGGTATCCCGGGATTCATTCCTGGGAAAGGCAGCTTCAGGGATTGGGATTGATTTTATCGGTCATCCGCTGGGCATTGGCCTGGCAATGGCATTTGTCAGTCTTCCATTTTTAATTCAGTCGGCCAGCATCGGCTTTGAGCAGGTGCCAGTCAGGTTGGAAAAGGCTGCCATGAATCTTGGGGCCAGTCCGTGGCGGACATTTTTGACTGTAAGTCTTCCTCTCGCGAAAAAGAGCGTGATATCAGGCATGGTCATGATGTTTTCGCGTGGGTTGAGCGAGTTCGGTGCAGTGGTTATCATTGCCTATTATCCGATGGTTACCCCCGTTCTTATCTGGGACCGGTTCAATGCTTTCGGGTTAAGTTCAGCACGCCCGGCAGCTGCTCTTTTCGTATTGGTTTGTCTGGTATTTTTTGTTTTACTGAGGATATTATCTGCAAGAACACGTGATGATCAAAATAGATAAACTGTGTAAACGCTTCAGCAGATTTGACCTGTCGGATATCAATCTAAACATATCCAAGGGGGAATATGTGGTTTTGCTTGGTGATTCCGGATCAGGTAAGTCTGTCCTGCTTGAGATCATGGCCGGCCTGATAACTCCCGATAGTGGATCTATATTCATGGATGATATAGACCTCACGGCTGTATCCATCAGGAAGCGGCCGTTTGGCATGGTTTTTCAGGACCTGGCCCTTTTCCCGCACATGAAAGTACGGGCGAACCTCGAATACCCGCTGAGAAACAGAAAGCTGCCAGCTGATGAGGTTTTGTCCAGGGTCAATGAACTCGCCCGGAAACTGGAAATCACGCCCATCCTCGACCGTTATCCTGAAGGTCTTTCCGGGGGTGAAAAGCAGCGTGTTGCATTGGCGCGTTCCCTGGCCACAGAGCCTGTATGCCTTTTACTCGATGAACCATTGTCTGCCCTGGATGCAAGGATCAGGAAGGAGATAAAATCTGTGCTCCGGAATCTTAACCGCGATGGTCAGACTATAATCCATGTTACCCACGATTACCAGGAAGCTATCAGCCTGGCTTCCAAGATTGGGATCATGGAAAAGGGGAAACTTATTCAGTACGGCCCAGCCCTCGAGGTGCTTATGAATCCGGTAAGCCCTTTTATGGCCAGCTTTACCGGAATCAGGAACTTCATCCCTGTGGCTTTATTAAAGGATCCTGCCGATGGGCATGTAAAAGCCTGGACCGAGCAAAATATCCCTCTCATCTTCCATACCGATAAAACCAAGGGTAAAGGCTACCTGGTTATTCCGGAGGATTCGGTATTCCTATCGCATGATCCGGTGGAGACGAGCGCGGCAAATCAGCTTAAGGGCAGTATTACCGACATCATCCCTGCCCCACATGGATACGAGGTAATTCTCGACGTTGGCTTTTCCTTGCATTCACTACTCACGAGTGAAGGAATCGGACGTCTGGGTATCAAACCCGGTGACCCGATTTATGCAAGTTTCAAAGCATCCGCCATCCGGTATATCAACCTTTAATCAGGGACGGACTGAAACCCTGATACCCGAAACCCTTCTTCTATTATCTTTGTTAAAAAATCCGTTAGTATGGCCGGTCCGAAAGGTTCCAAATATTATAACATATTCCTTGACTACGGAGTATGGCTTACAAACCGGGAATCCGGAGATACGCTCAATGACAAGCTGGTGCAATTACTGGTTGGCATTCAACAGAGCGGAACCCTTCGTTCGGCTGCGGAATCTTTAGGCCTGAGCTACCGCAAAGCCTGGGGTGATATCCGAAAAGCCGAGAAATTCATTGGTCTTCCGCTTGTCCAGCGTATCAGGGGCGGAAAGGATGGGGGACTTTCCAGACTCACTCCTGATGGCACTGAACTTGTCGAGGCATTTGCTCAACTGCACAAGGAATTTGATGAAGCTATTTACCGGACCACCAGAAAATTTTTCCATGACTTAAATAAATTACCATAATGAATAAGAAAAATCTCGTCTATCTGTCTGTCATCCTTGTGTCTGCGTTGATTATAAGCTGCGGCAAGGATAATGGGGATCCGACAATCAAATTTGTTCCAACCACCGGCTTTACCGGAAAGGATACCCTAATCAAGGTGAATGCCTCATTGACCGTAACCCTCCAGTTAGACTGGAACGGCGTGGATACGCTCTTCCAGATGGACGTTAAGGAGAATGACCAGCTGATGCAGAGCTTTCCCATTATGGGTCACAGTTACAAAATTGGTATCGGGCTAAAAAAGGGACCGGACCCAACTGAAAAATGGACCTTTGAGGTGGTGGATCAAAAGGGTAACCGGTCAGGCGTTTCGCTCACCCTGACCAAAGATCCCAACTCCGAATACGGTTCCATAATGTATTTCTCGCCTGTAGTTCTCGGCGCGCAGAATAATACTGCAATCGGCGGATTTATTGGATTCCTCAATCAGCAGGCCACCATCTACACCCTGGAAACTGCTTTTGCCAATCAGGGGAAAGTAGATCTTTTGTATTATTCAGATCCAACAACCCATGCCACTCTGGCATCCCCGGGATCCGATATTCCGACGGATCTTTACCCCGGATCCCGGAATATCAGCCTCTGGTCGGTTAAAAATGCCACCCGTTTTCTGAAATCCACCATGACGGTTGGGGATTTCTCCACACTGACCACTGATGCGGAGATTGTTGATGGGTGGAGCGACAGCCAGTCGGTAACAAAAGCCGTAGAATTGAAGGCCGACGAGATTTGGCTGATGAAATTGGCATCCGGCAAAAAGGCGGCCATCTGGGTGAAGAAAATCAATGCTGCCGATGCCGGCTCCATAGAACTGGCAATAAAAATTCAGCAGTAGGAAAGTCGCCCTTGCCGGAGGCCAGACGGTCAGTTATTGCACCTTTCGTCATCAGCATTGAAATTGCACCACGACTGCTTCAGGGTGGTTGGCATGCAACACTCAATTCTGGTGATCGTACTGCTGATACTGATATTCACATTTGGGCCGGTCAAACCAACTCCCACACCCGTATTCAGTCGGAAGCCATCTGTTATGTAGACCGGCTGACGGCTCGTCTGTTCCTGCCAGCCAAGGCCCGTACCTTCGGTTGACCCAGCCCCTGGTCCTGTTAACGGATCATATCCGTATACGATACCTGTTACCATCATTGCACTGATCAGAGCGAAAATTGTTACCTGAATTCTTGTTTTCATTTTTTTCATTTTTAAAAGGTTAGTATGATTTGGAGAGCCATTCCTGTTTGATTTTCCCCAGCCATAGGACCGGTCGGTCATGGATCAGGGCCGACTCAACGAGTGAGTCCATAGTGGTGTATAAGCTTTCCCCCGCAGGATTACCTGGCCGGTTTGCCCTGGATTCCTGATATGCCCGAAGTAATTCGATACTGTAAAGGCCCATTAATTCATCCCGGTCGCTTCTGGCAATAGGATACATCAGGGGAACCCTGACATTGCTGCTGGATATACGGTCGGAAAATGAGCCTGTTCTATTGTTAAGATCAGCCATGGCAAGTTCCATATGCCCGTTCAGGATAATCCTGAAAAGTCTTATCGGTCCGAAAGCAACCAGCTGATCCTTGCCTGAGACGAATTTCTCAGTCAGGGCTTCAGCATACCGGGGTGAATTGAACCCTATCTTTCTGAGATTATCCGGAAAACGCAGCTTTCCCCAATCCAGGAATACCTCAGGCGAGGAAATGCCTGACTCATTGATCCTGAATAAGGTATCTGACTGGCAAAGCAGCAGCGCCCCTTTACCGAATTGCTCCAGGTTTCTTTGGTAATTCAGAGTCCAGTAAACTGAGCTGCCCCCCACAACGATCGTTTGATCCTTGTATTTTCCGTCGTCATTGAACAGGATTACTCCTTCAAGAAGGCTGTCTTTTCCGTTGCTCGACCGTGAATTGTTGTATCCTATAATCAGGTGGTCGCCTATACCGGTCATATCCCTTGCCGGCCATCGGATATTGAATTCGCGGAGAAGATCTCCTTTAAAGCTGTATACCATGATCATCGGAGGCCAGAATGACTGGAGCCAGAGTTCTTCCTTGGCAGGCCGCACCCAGATGGCATCCAGCTCTTTATATTCACCCGGGCCACGGCCGATCCTCTGAATCCGGAAATTGAATTTTCCTGAGGTATCGTAGCAAAAGACAGCTTCCAGTCTTTTGTCGAGTATGAAGATGTTTTCCCCGCTTACAATTAGTTTATCAATATCTGTAAAGGCAGATTCCGGTTTGTT
>CAYHCO010000044.1:0-15587 GCA_964355105.1 uncultured Porphyromonadaceae bacterium | reverse complement strand
TGCCGGTGAAGCCAGGTCACTTTGAGTGAATCCTCGGGTGAAAAGAGAACCAGAATGTTTTTCCTGTAAAACTCCGGGATTTCATTTTTAACCATGAAGAGCAACTGATCGACGCAGGTTGAGCAATGCCGGTCGGATAAAACCAGGACAAGCTTCCTGCAACCGTTAACTTCGTTGCCAAGGTCCAAAGATTGCCCTTCCAGGGTTCGAACCGTCAGATGATCAGGCAAATGCCTTCCGTCGGATTTCATACTGAACTTCCAATCACGGTTCATGAGGTACAATTCCCGGTTTGCCTCGATAAACCGGGTTCTTGTTTCATTCATCCTCTCATTGCTTTCCGTGCTGTTCTTATCCAGTCTCCATATCCAGGCGGCATTAATCATCACCATGATAAAAATCGAAAGCAACAGGTACCTGGTTTTCATGGCTAGTTAGCGCAGATTTTAAAATCCATGCATCCATCCATGGCCCGCAATGTTTTCCGGCAGCACATCTCATCCTTGTAATCGGTTACCAGGCGACCGAACGGAGCGCCTACCCATCCGTAGTCGTACACAATATGTTCCCCAACCTTGATGCGGTTGAGTTCCGGTCTGTAGCCGACCAGCAGGCCTGACGGGTCGCGCTCTGCGTATGAGCTGGCTGTTGTTTCACCGTCATCGTTTCCCAGGGCGTTTATCCCTGCAAGGTTTGCTGCCAGGATGGCAACGATAGCCAGGAAAAAACCCAGCTTTCTAAAATTGATGGTTTTCATGATTTGTGGAATTTTTATTGTTTACAATAGGTATAGATGTCAAAGAGGATCCTGAATGGAAAAAAAAGCACCTGTTTATTTTTATCTACCTTAGCGGCTTAAAGAATTTGACATGATAACATTCGAGGAAGCTCTGAAAGTATCACAGGATCAGGCATTTGCGTTTGGCAAGGAAGCTGTTTCCTTTGAAGAGGTTGTAGGCAGGGTTTTGGCTGAAGACATCAGATCGGACATGGATATCCCTCCGTTTGACAAAAGTGCCATGGACGGGTACGCTTGTCGCCGCGTGGATCTTGCTTTACCCATGGTTGTTGTGGAGGTGATTCGTGCCGGCATTCCTCCTTCAAAATCAATTTCGGGCGGGCAATGTGCACAAATCATGACTGGTGCGATCATCCCTGAAGGTGCTGATACGGTTATCAAAGTTGAGGAGACGGAGATGGTTTCACAGAAGCATGATAATGAAACCATCATACGCTTCACCGGGGAGAAAACTGCCGCCAACATTTGTTATCGTGGTGAGGATATGAAGGCGGGAGATCCGGTTTTAAAATCCGGCACCCTTCTCGGAACCAGGCATGTTCCGGTTCTGGCTACTGTAGGCAAGGTATTCATCGATGTATACCGGTTGCCGTCGGTGGGGATTCTTTCAACGGGTACTGAACTGGTTGAACCGGGTGAAGTGCCTGGAATTTCGCAGATACGCAATACCAATGCCTATCAGATGATTGCCCAGTTGGCCCAGATGGGGATCGATTGTGATTATTACGGAATAGCCAATGACGATGAGGATATTACGGAGATGATGATCTCACAGGCCCTGGATAATAATGATATTCTGATACTTAGCGGTGGAGTATCCATGGGCGAATTTGATTTTGTTCCTGCAGTTCTGCAAAACCTTGGGATTAATATTGCGTTCAAACAGATCTCTATACAACCGGGAAAACCGACTCTTTTTGGTACAGGTAAAAACAAATTCGTTTTCGGGTTGCCTGGAAATCCAGTCTCCTCCTACTTTATATTGGAATTGCTGGTCAAGCCATTTGTATATAAGTGTATGAACCATGACTGGAATCCTCCGGTCCTGCGACTGAGAGCCGGGGCTCAGATTAGCCGGAAAAAAAGCAATCGCCTCTCCTGGATGCCTGTTCGCATCGACTGTGAAGGATTGGTTTATGTTGTTGAATATCACGGTTCTGCCCATATTTTTTCTTTAAGCAGCGCTGATGGGATCATTTCCGTTCCGATTGGAACCACGGTAATTGAAAAGGGAGAGTTTGTGGATGTTCGACCGATTTGACAGAAATATCAATTACCTGAGGATCTCGGTTACTGACCGGTGCAATCTTCGATGCACCTATTGTATGCCCGCAGAAGGTGTGCAGCTGATGAATCATGAAGATATACTCCGTTACGTGGAGATCGTTGAGTTTGTTAAGGTTGCTGCGGGTTTTGGTATCAATAAGGTACGGATTACCGGCGGCGAACCGCTCGTGAGAAAGGGCCTGCCTGAGCTGATCAGGATGATTGCCGAAATTCCGGCAATTCAGGATCTTTCGATGACCACCAATGGCGTCCTGCTTGAGCGGTATGCGCTGGAACTCAAGAATTCAGGGCTTCATCGCGTAAACGTGAGCCTGGATACAACGGATCCCATTCGTTACAGAGAGATTACACGTCTGGGAGATATCCGGACGGTAATTGCCGGTATAGATGCAGCTGTTGCAGTGGGTTTATCTCCGGTAAAGATCAATTGTGTGATAAAGGATTCTACTGATGAACCTGACGCAAAGCTCGTGGGAGAATTTGGTCGCAGCCGTGGCCTTGAAGTGAGGTATATTCATGAAATGGACCTCGACAGCGGCTATTTTCGAGGGGTTATTGGTGGCGACGGGGGTAATTGTGCCACTTGCAACCGATTGCGCCTCACCAGTAACGGATTGGTTAAGCCCTGCCTGTTCAGTAATTCCGGTTTTTCCATTCGGGAAATGGGGCCTCACAAGGCTTTGGAGCGTGCGCTGCAAAATAAGCCTGAATGCGGAAGCATTAACACCACAGGGGAATTTTATAACTTGGGAGGCTGAAGAGGAGGGCAAAAGGCAGAAGGCAGGGGGCCTGCCCCGGACTTGATCCGGGGGCAAAAGTAAAGGATTAAGGATTAAGTAGTAAGGAATAAGTTATCTATGAGTGAACATGAAGATAATATAGATATGGTTAACCCCAGACTTCAGTCTGGGGATACCAGGCTGTCCCATACCGATGAGGAAGGCCGTGCCCGGATGGTCGATGTAGGGGGTAAGCCTGAGCAGCTCAGGATTGCCAAGGCAGGTGGCATGATTGTTCTGGAGGAAAATACCCTTCGCCTGATCCGGGAAAACCTGATGAAAAAAGGCGACGTTCTTACCGTTGCTGAGATTGCCGGCATTCAGGCTGCCAAGAATACCTCAGCTATGATTCCACTCTGCCACAATATCAATCTTTCTTCCGTGAAGGTGGTATGCGTTCCAACCCCTTCAGCAGTGAGTGTGACCAGTGAGGTGCATTGTACCGGCCAGACAGGTGTAGAAATGGAAGCCCTTACCGCAGTGAGCGTTGCATTGCTGACCATTTACGATATGTGCAAGGCTGTCGATAGGAACATGAGAATTGAAGGCATCAGTCTGATAGAAAAAACCAAGCATGACCTTCCCCGATAAAATAAGATTCGTCGTCATCACTTTAAGTGATCGTGCCAGTCGTGGCGAATATGAGGATTTGAGCGGGCCGGCCATCACCGGTCTTGTCAATGAATTTTTCGCCGCCAAATCCATAGCGGTTGAAATCGAGAATATTGTTATCCCGGATGATCCGCAGCGTCTAAGTGCGCTTCTGCTCAGCTACCGTGCAAAGGGTATCGAGGTGGTTTTTACCACAGGTGGAACGGGTCTCGGACCGCGCGATTTTACTCCTGATGTTGTTAAACCGTTGCTTGATAAGGAAATACCCGGAGTCATGGAAATGATCCGGGTAAAGTATGGGACGGAGAAGCCCGCAGCCCTGGTTTCGAGGTCCATTGCGGGGGTGACCGCGAAAACCCTGGTGTACTGCCTGCCGGGAAGCAGAAAGGCCGTGGCGGAGTATTGCCACGAAATCCTTCCCACAATCATTCATTCAATCAAAATGATTCTCGGTATCGACGACCATAACTGCTGAGTGGATTATTTGTCGATGATCAGGCGCGTTACCCTGACCTTTCCCTCAGAAGCAACTTCAACAAACCATATTCCTGCCGAAAGAAAATCCGGCTCAATTATTTCCTTGATATCTTTCTGGTCGGAGAAGGATTTATAGATAAAATCCTGTCCAACAAGGTTTATCAGCCTTATCTCTCCCGATTGGGGCTTATTGAATGAGGCTTCCAAAATAAACCTTCCCTGCGACGGATTCGGGTACACGTCGAGCCTGATGCTTTGTTCCCATTCTTCCATTCCTGCAGTCAGTGGATTCGACTTTCCCGGACTGCCTTTGTCGCCGGAGCCGAAGGGAATTTTTGCCGGAAACCAATGCTCCGGCTGGTCATTCCCGCTGAACGAATGATAGTCGGGATGCAGTTCCATGGAGGCCCCTGACACGACAGGCCAGGTACCTGAGTAAGAAACCTGGTCGATCAGGGTTGCGTCCTCTGCGGTAATAATTATCTGATCGGAGGTGTTGCTGAGGGTAAAATTCTGATAAACGTAATTGGCTGTTAATCCGCCGTTTGTGAGTGGATCTCCGTTCTTGGCCAACACCCAGTAGGCATGACCGGGAATTACCAGGCTGCCTGCTGCCGCCAGAATGTGCGTGTTGGAACCTGCATCCTTTAATGCCAAACCGTTGAGCAGTAAATCATGATCCGTTGTGTTGAGAATCTCAAACCATTCACCGTTTGCATCGCTCACTGCCTCCGGATTAACCATAATCTCGGTAATCAGGATTTCACCCTGCCTCGGGGTTGCCTGGCCGTTCAGGTTAATCAAATAACCTGACAGAACAGCCGTTAATAACAATACGTAATAATTTTTCATTTGAATTGGGTTTTTATGTTACTCCCGATATAGATGCAGGTTTCATGGCAGAATGGAAAAAATGACATAGTTAATTTTTAGCCCCGTTTTATATCTTTATAATTGTCCCAGATAAATACCGTTAATCATGATAGATATTCTATTCAATCACAGATCGATACGTAAATACAAACCCAATCCGGTTGAGGCTGAAAAACTTAATGTTATCCTGGAGGCGGCCTCTCGTGGCTCCAACACAGGAAATATGCAGGTATACAGTATCGTGGTTACCCGCGATGAAGATCTCCGAAAGCGATTGTGGGGGGCGCATTTTAAACAGGACATGGTTCTTGAGGCCCCAGTTCACCTGACTTTCTGTTCGGATTTTAACCGTTTCACCAAATGGTGCGATCAGCGGAAGGCCAGTCCGGGTTATGATAATTTCCTCTCTTTTCTTACCGGTGCTATAGATGCGATGATCGCGGCACAGAATGCAGCCATTGCAGCGGAGGCATTGGGGCTGGGCGTTTGTTACCTGGGTACCGCTACCTGGATGGCTTCTAAAATGATTGAAATTCTTAGCCTGCCGAAATTGGTCGTGCCGGTAACCGCCCTGGTTTTGGGCTACCCCAATGAGGCACCTCCTCTTACTGATCGTCTGCCTGTTGAAGGGGTGCTGCATTATGAACAATACAGGGAGTACGAGCCGGTTGATATCGACCGCATACACTCGGAAAAGGAAAGTCTGGAATCCACCCTAAAACTTTTAAAAGTCAATGGCAAGGAAACCCTGGCGCAAATTTTTACTGATAACAGATATAAAGGCTCAGATAACCGTTTTTTCTCAAGGGCATTCCTTTCAGTGCTTGAACAACAAGGCTTTATGTTAAATGATGATTAACAGCAGCAGGTGAAAATTAGCAGGTCAGCTGGGTTACTTTGCATTCTATTATCCATTGCATCGGCAGGTTTCGGTCAGGGGACCCTTGACCTTGATGTCAGGATCAGGGATTTGGCGTCTGTTTCGGGGATGTTGCCGGGAAACCTGGTGCCCACCAGTCCACTCCGTATTGGCTATACCGGGCTGAATGACAGGATGGAAGAGATAATCACCAGATTCGAAAATTCAGGATACCCTTTTGTTCAGGTGCGGATCGACTCCGCAAGCCCGGTTCCAACCGGGCTCAACGGTATCTTATGGATTAACCCCGGTGAGCGGGTCATTATAGATACCATCATGAACCGCACCGGATTCAGGATTTCACAGCCTGTCCTTTACCGGCTCATCAATATTCATCCCGGCGACCTGTATCGTGAGCAATCCGTTAAGGAAGCATCGTCCCGTCTGGGCCAGCTGGCCTACCTGCAGCAGGTGAGGCCGCCCGAAGTGGGGTTCCATGGCAGCAAAGCATCGGTTTACCTTTATCCTGAAAAATCCGGAGCGAACCGGTTTGACGGATGGGTTGGACTTTCACCCAATCTTAAGAATGCCGGTCAGCTTGCCTTCTCAGGTGCACTGTCGCTAAACCTGTTTAATATTGTCGGTCAGGGAGAAGATTGGCTGTTAGACTGGAAGCGGAACCAGGATGCCTCCCAGAAGTTGGTTCTCGGCGCCCATATCCCTTATCTTATTGGCCTTCCTGTCGGTTTTCAGGGGCGCTTTGAATTGTACCGCCAGGATACCAGTTACCTGAATATCAATTGGGATGCGGGTATTCCTTACCATTTCAGCCCCCGGCACTTGTTAACGCTTTTTCTCAGGCACCGCGAAAGTAGTATTCTCACTCAGGGTAATCAGGTTCAAACAAGCTCAAGGCAACCTTTCACCAGTTTGCTTTCCGGAATATCATGGAACCTGAATCATCTGGATAATCCTGTTAATCCTTATAAGGGGCTGGAAATCAGTCTTGAGGCCTCAGTTGGAAAAAAGAGCATCCCCGATAGTGCTGCAACGAATCAATCGGAGTTTTCAGCGAATATTTCCTGGTATCAGCCACTCGCAAAAAATCTGACCTGCGCACTTCTCGTTCAGTCAGGTTACATTAATTCACCGGAGATATATGAAAATGAGTTGTATCGGATGGGTGGGTTGAACCGGCTCAGGGGTTTCGATGAAGATGTTTTTCGTGCCGATGCTTACGGAATTACCTCCCTGGAAATCCGATATCTTCTCGATAGATGGTCCCATCTGCTGGTCCTGGCCGATCTTGGCTTCCTGCGAGCTTATGAAAATTCCCTGCCAGTTGTCAAAACCCCGGCCGGATTTGGTCTGGGCGGCCAGATCCGCACCGGAGGCGGCATCTTTCGAATAATTTTCGCATTGGGCAAGGAGAGCGGATTGCCGTTAAACCTTAAGAATTCCAAAATCCACCTGGGTTACGTCGGAGTCTTTTGAAATTGGTGTAATTTTGCACTTTCTTTTTGTGAACCATTATGAAATCAAAAACAATTCCCACAAAGCCCATTGTACTGATAACCGGCGCAACATCCGGCATTGGCAGGGCAACGGCGCTCAGGCTGGCTAAAGAAGGGTATCGCCTGATACTGGCTGGCAGGCGTCATGTGACCCTCAAAAAACTCACCGCATACATTGAATCGAAATACAATACCGAATGTTTGGCTATTCCTGTTGATGTCAGAAATTATTCCGGTCTTAAGTCCGCTTTTGCAGAAATACCGGAAGAATGGAAACAAATCGGGGTTCTGGTCAATAATGCCGGGCTTGCCGCCGGTCTGGATCCGGTTCATGAGGGATCACTCGATGACTGGAACCAGATGATCGATACCAATATCAAGGGTATCCTGCATGTTACCAAGCTGGTGGCTCCGGGGATGATCGAGCGTAAAAAAGGACATATAATAAATATAGGATCAATAGCCGGTAAAGAAGTTTATCCGAAAGGCGCTGTTTATTGCGCAACCAAACATGCGGTTGAAGCGTTAACCCTGGGTATGAGACAGGATTTTGTACCCTATGGCGTTAAAGTGTCATCCGTTTGTCCCGGTGCCGTTGAAACTGAGTTTTCACTGGTCCGCTTCAAGGGAGATGCTGATCGTGCCGATAAAGTTTATGATGGATTTCAACCCCTCGAGGCGGAGGATATTGCCGATGTCATCCAGTACATCATTACCCGACCGGCTCACGTTAATATTCAGGATGTCCTGGTTATGCCTGCGGCTCAGGCCTCAGCGACAATAATTCACCGACAATGAAAGACGTGCAAGCCCGGGAAAACGCCGAGATGTTCGATCAGATAGCGGGTTCCTATGATTTTCTTAATCACCTATTGTCATTGAATATAGATAAGCGTTGGCGGCGCAAAGCGATCAAGTCCCTGGCACCCCTGAAGCCGAAGCGCATTCTTGATGTTGCCACGGGAACTGCGGATATGGCCATCGGTGTGTTAAGTATAAACCCGGAAAAGGTTACCGGAGTGGATGTGTCAGCAGGTATGCTTGATATCGCCAGGAAAAAAATTGCACAGCGCGGACTCAGCGATAAAATCACATTGCATCAGGCTGCCTGTGAGTCCCTTCCTTTCCCCGACTCATCATTCGATGCGGCCATGGTCGCTTTTGGTGTCCGGAACTTCACCGATCCGGAGCAGGGCCTTCGGGAAATTTTCAGGGTACTGGATGCAGGAGGTAAGCTTGCCGTGCTTGAATTTTCCCTGCCGCGCCAGAAATGGCTGCGTGCAGGTTACCGGTTCTACTTTCATCACGCAGTGCCAGCTATCGGTAAATGGTTTTCACGTGATCTTTCGGCTTACCGTTACCTCCCCGATTCAGTGGAGGCTTTTCCAAAGGGCGAGGTATTTGTGGCCATGATGGACAGGGCCGGCTTTACCGAAACACGTTATAAGCCGCTCTCAGCCGGCATCTGCGGCTTGTACACGGGAATTAAAAAAATCTGATGGAATACTATTATTTGCATTTTATCAGTTATTTAAGCGATTAAAGAAATCTTCATGTCAGCACGAAAAGCTTTTATATTGATATTTTTCCTGGCTCTCGGCCTGCCAGCACTTACGCAGAACGCAAAGCCCAGGAATAATGCATTGGCTGACAACAAGCTTTTCCATTTCGGCTATTCGGTTGGTTTCAATGTCATGGGATTTACCATAAATCCCCAGCCAGGTTACGTTCCAACCCTCAAACGGAATCCAGGTATCAATTTCAATATCATTACGGATTATCGGCTGGCCAGGTATTTGAATCTCAGGTTTATCCCCGGGATTCAGTTCGCCCAGCGAAACCTGAACGTGGTTGGCCACACTAACCCATGGCTAATTGAAAGTATTTTCCTTGAGTTGCCCGTCCAGCTAAAATACAGGTCTTTACGTGCGAACAATTATGCACCATTCTTGGTTGCGGGTATAAATCCCAGGTTCGATCTGATGCGACGAGCGGTGGATTTCAATGCCTGGACCTTTAGCCCGCCAATGCTGAAAGCTTTTGATATTTATCCGGAACTTGGCTGGGGAGTGGATTTTTACCTGTCAAGTGTCAAGGTAGGCCTTGAACTGAAATTCTCCGTTGGTTTGCTAAATATGTTCCTGGTACCGCAAGGCACCTCAACCATCGATTTTGATTTGTATATCAAAGGAATCGAAAGTATCTATTCAAGAATGGTCATTCTGGCCATAAACATAGAGTAATCACGTTATAAAGTAAGTTACGCAGGATGCGGGAAGTCGAAATAACTCTCAACCCGGAGGACGCGTCTGTCCCAAAACAAATAAGGAAGAAGGCCTGTCAGGTTGCCGGAGTCTCGGCTAATCTGGTGACGGAATTCAGGATATTGAAGCGGTCGGTTGACGCCCGCCGCCGGCCGATTGTGATCAGGATGCTGGTGAGCCTTGCTGTAGATGAACCCATGCCTCCGATTGCGCAGCCTTTCGAATGGAAGAACGTGGAGACCGCTGAGCCGGTCATTGTCGTCGGTGCCGGTCCGGCCGGACTGTTTGCATCATTAAGATTATTGGAACTCGGCTATAAACCTGTGATCCTGGAACGGGGCAAAAGCGTTTCCGACCGAAAACGGGATATTGCCCTGCTCAACAGAAATCAGGGATTAAATCCTGATTCTAATTACTGTTTCGGTGAGGGTGGGGCAGGGACCTTCTCTGACGGAAAACTTTATACACGGTCAAAGAAACGCGGCGACGTGAGGCGCGTGCTTGAGATCCTTCATCTGCACGGTGCCGATGAATCCATATTATATGACAGCCATCCGCATATCGGAACCGACAGGCTGCCTGCAATAATCACTTCGATCCGTGAAACATTGGTTGGTCACGGTGCCGAATTTCATTTCGGAACCCGGGTCGAGGATATTGTGGTTCAGAACGGACGTTCCACGGGTGTGATAACGGCCGACGGAACGAGGATCGAGGGCAAGAGCGTGATCCTGGCTACCGGCCATTCAGCTCTTGATGTTTATCGCATGCTCGACCGCAACAAGCTTCAGCTTAAACTTAAGGGTTTCGCCATGGGCGTCAGGATTGAGCATCCTCAGCATCTTATCGACCAGATTCAGTATCACACGAAAGAGGGCCGCGGGAAATACCTTCCGGCCGCAGAATACGCACTTGTGAAAAACGTTAACGCTCGGGGAGTGTATTCGTTCTGTATGTGCCCGGGTGGCATAATTGTTCCCTCAGCTACTTCGGATTATGAAACTGTCGTTAACGGCATGTCGAATTCATTGAGAAATTCACCGTTTGCCAACAGTGGACTGGTCGTGGAGATCCGACCGGAGGATCTGGCTGCATACGCTGGCCACGGTGAGTTTGCCGGAATCGCTTTCCAGGAGGAGCTTGAGAAATCAGCATACCGGTATGGTGGAGAAGGTCAGGTTGCTCCAGGCCAGAGACTTACTGATTTTATTGATGGCAAAAACTCCTCATCCCTGCCCAATCATTCATACAATCCCGGACTGGTATGTTCCCCAATGCATGAATGGCTGCCGGAAAGCATAGGATCGAGGCTGCGTGACGGATTACGATTTTTTGGCCGGCGGATGAAAGGGTTTATGACACATGAGGCCATCATGGCCGGAGTGGAATCGAGAACTTCTTCCCCGATCAGGATTTTACGGGATCCCGATCACGGTTACCATCCGGAGCTTCCCGGACTTTTCCCGGCCGGGGAGGGGGCCGGTTATGCCGGCGGAATCGTTTCTTCCGCTATGGATGGTGATTCTGCGGCTATCTCCGTCAGCCGTTTCCTCGCCTCCTGAATTCACTGCAAACGATAGCCGCTGCGATGGATACGTTAAGCGACTCAGGCTTTGCTAAGTTTTGGGAAAAATCCGGAATAAAAAGATCCTGTGTGGTGAATTTCATCAGATCATCCCCTAATCCCTTGGATTCATTGCCCATGAGGATAATGCCGTTTTTTGTTAACGGACACTCATACAGATTTTTGCCCTTAAGATGAGTGCCATAAACCGGAAAATCTTGGGGCAGGGCTGAAAGGAAACTCATCATTTCAGTGGTTAACAGCTTGACCCTGAATATGGAACCCATACTCGACTGCACCACTTTGGGCGAATAAAAATCTGCCGAATCCGCCGAAGCAATCACACCGCCCATTCCGAACCAGTCGGCAAGTCTAAGGATGGTTCCCACATTTCCGGGATCCTGCACCTGGTTCAGTCCGATCAGCAGATCGTTGTTGAAATCGAAAGTGATTAAGGCTTCAGGATTTCTCCTGATGACGGCAATTACCTGGTTCGGCGTCTTAAGAAGGCTTATCCGTTCCAGTTCACTTTCAGAAACTGTAATGAATTCGGTTCCCGGCTGGTTAGTAAGCCGTTTGTTGATTTTCAGCCATTCGGCAGTGCCCCAGACTGTTATGGGCTGAAATGCGCTTCCAATTGGCACGGAGAGAGCCTCCCTTACCAGCTTATCACCTTCGGCGATAAAACATCCCGATTCATCACGAAACTTTTTGAGTTCCAGCGAACGGATGAATTGGATCTGGGGCTTACTGATCATTTGGCTACGGTTGATTCGCAATTTACATTAATTTTACAATTTCGGAATCTTACTCAAGAAGGGATAAATGGTCCGCTACTGCTTTAAAAAATCCATCGCCAGGAATGGTTTTCTGATCATTTTGACTCTGCTTCTCCTATGGGGATGCAACCCGGTAAGATATGTCCCGCAAAATCAGTACCTGCTGAAATCTAACAAGATAGAAACCAAAGGGGGAGATATTTCTGACCGTGATCTGGAAAATTATTTCCGGCAGAAGCCCAATAAGAAGATTTTTGGTTTTGCCCGTATTCACCTCGGAGTATATAACCTGTCCAATCCCGGAAAGAAGAACGGCTTCAACAACTGGTTGAGAAAGATCGGCGAGGAGCCTGTTATTTTCAATCCCGACGCAACCAGTGAAACCCTAAAACAGCTTAATCACTATCTGCAGAATATTGGTTATTATGAGGCTAAGGTTGATGATACCATTACCTATGCGAGAAAAAGGGCCAGTGTGACTTACAGGATCGATTTTGGCAAGCCATACGTGATTGATCAGGTTCACCTCACCAGTCCGGATATGATAACCGATAATTCCATCCAAAGGCTTATCCGCCAGGACTCTGCATCATCACTGCTCAAACCTGCCATGCGTTACGATCTGGAAGTATTGCGGCAGGAGCGAATGAGGGTATCCAAATACATCCGGGAATTCGGATATTATGGTTTCTCCCGTGAATATGTGTATTTCAAGGCCGATACCATGAAGGGCGATCACAAAGCGGAAGTGTGGATGGGGATCATGAATCCTAAGGATGCGATCAACGATGTTACACGCCTGAATTTTCATCCGCTGTACCGTTTTGGAGATATTAGTATTGTAACGGACTTCAATACCTCGGATTACCTGCGCGATCCCAACAGTTATCTATCAACCTCTGATACCTTGCAGTATATGGGTATAAACATGGTTTACAAAAATAAACTCAACCTTCGACCCAGTCTGCTCCAGTCAACGGTGGCATTCAAGACAGACAGTCTTTTCAGTCAGAGACAGGTGGATAAAACGATCGAGTCATTCAGCTCCCTCCGGAATTTCAAGCAGATTAAAATCAATTTTACTCCGGCCGGAAATCCTGCCGACTCCATTCAGGACCTTGATTGTCAGATTCTTCTGAGTCCAATGGTTCGGCAGTCTTATGACCTTGCCCTGGAAGGGACCTATTCATCGGGTAATATCGGGGTAGCAGGTAACCTGATATACAAGAACCGAAATCTGATCAGAGGGGCTGAGAATTTTGAGCTTAAATTCAAGGGAGCGGTTGAATACCTTGCCAATGCGGTATCCGGACTTAACCGGATGGTTGAATTCGGCGTTGATTCCCGTCTGGAGGTTCCCCGTTCCTGGATTCCGTTTGCGAGCGGGAAGAATTCAAAATTCGGCAAGCCGCATGCCTCGGTTAACCTCAGTTTCAATTACCAAAGGAGGCCGGATTTCACCAGGACTATTGCCAACGCAGCATACGGCTACAATTGGAAGTCGTCGCTTTCCATGCACCAGATTAATATTTTCGAGTTCAACTATGTGAATGTTACGGAGATGTCCGACAGGTTTTATCAGATTATCAAGGGAACCTATGTGGAAAACAGCTTTAAGTCGCACATGATCCCTGCGCTAAATTATACCTATACCTTTTCCAATCAGGAGGTTAATAAGGAATCGAGCTTTTTTTACCTCCGGGTCAGACCGGAAATTGCCGGAAATACCCTGTACGGATTGAACAAGCTTGCAGGCAATGTCATGCCGGAAGGCGGATACAACCTCTTTAAGACCACCTTTGCCCAATATGCGGAGGCTGATGTTGACCTGAGGTATCACTGGGTCCTGAACACCACTAACAAAGTGGCTTTCAGGGTTTATGCCGGAGCAGGTTTTCCTTACGGGAACACTAATGCCATCCCCTTTGAAAAGAAATATTTTGCCGGCGGATCATCGGGTCTGCGTGCTTGGCAGGTGAGGTCGCTCGGACCGGGAACCTATGTCATGCCCGAGGACCAGAAGGGAATGTACCCCAACCAGCTTGGTGACGTAAAGCTGGAAGCAAGCGCGGAGTACCGTTTCGACCTCTTCTCCATCCTCAAGGGAGCTGTTTTTATTGATGCGGGCAATATCTGGGCCGTGAATTCATCGGATGACCGGGAAGGTTCGCAATTTAAATTGGGTGAATTTTACAAGCAGATAGCCATTGGCACCGGGTTTGGCATCCGTGCCGATCTTTCCTATTTTATTGGCAGGCTTGATCTTGGGATAAAATTGCGTGACCCCGGCACCCCGGATGGTCCGAAATGGCTCCCGGGATATCGGAAATATCAGTTGAGTGACCTGGTTCTAAACTTTGGAATCGGTTATCCTTTTTAGACGGATATAAGTCATCTTGCCTTATATTTGCAGACTCATTAAATTATTTGGTCATGAAAATTCTTGATGTTGTAAAACCCGGTGTTGTTACCGGTAAAGATGTTCAAAAGATCTTTGCTATAGCCAAAGAAAATAGCTTTGCCATCCCTGCAGTAAACGTTGTCGGCACCAACTCAGTAAACTCAGTTCTCGAAGCAGCCCGCGACGCGAAAGGTCCGGTTATCATACAATTCTCCAACGGTGGTGCTGCCTTCTGGGCAGGCAAAGCATTGCCGACTGAAAACCAGCAGTCCGCCATACTAGGAGGCATTGCAGGTGCACGCCATATTCATACGGTAGCTGAAGCGTACGGTGTTCCGGTTATCCTTCATACCGACCATGCCGCAAAAAAACTCCTTCCCTGGATCGATGGTTTGCTTGATCAGGGCGAAAAGCATTTCGCACGTCACGGAAAACCGCTATACAGCTCACATATGCTCGACTTGTCGGAGGAATCCCTGGTTGAGAATATCGAGATCTGCAAGAATTACCTTACCCGTATGAGCAAAATGGGTATGACCCTGGAAATTGAGCTTGGAGTAACCGGTGGGGAAGAAGACGGTGTCGACAATACCGGTCTCGACAATTCACTGCTGTACACCCAGCCTGAGCACGTAGCCTATGCCTATGAAGAACTTTCAAAAATCAGCGACCAGTTCACCATCGCTGCCTCTTTTGGCAATGTTCACGGTGTGTATAAGCCGGGTAACGTAAAACTGAATCCTGCCATTCTGAAAAATTCACAGGATTACATCGAGAAGAATCTGAAGACCGGATCAAAACCGGTGAATTTTGTTTTTCACGGAGGATCAGGATCATCACAGGAAGAAATCCGCGAGGCTATCTCCTACGGGGTGATCAAGATGAATATCGATACCGATACCCAATGGGCATTCTGGGTCGGACTGCGTGATTACTATGAAAAAAACAAGGGCTATCTGCAGGCGCAGATTGGAAATCCGGAAGGAGCCGATAAGCCCAACAAGAAAAAGTATGATCCGCGCGTTGTGCTCCGTGAAGGGGAGAAAACGCTGATTGCCAGACTTCACCAGGCTTTTGAAGATCTGAATTGTATGGATCGTTTATAATATCCGACTGCTGAAGATGAAATAAACCCCCGGATTTTTCCAATCCGGAGTATAAAAGGCATCTATATCGGTAAAAGGAGGTTTCATGACCAAGTTTTACCGGTATCTTTTTACCCGCTCGGAATTGCGGGGAATTGTCATCCTCAGTGTGGGTGTGATCCTGATCCGTGTTGTTGCCTATGCCGTAGCGCCGGAAGTCAATCGTTTACCGCCAGGTGAGTCATCATCACCAGTAAAGGATTCGTCGGGTCAGGTGAAAAAGAAACCCAGGCT
>CAYHCO010000043.1:17211-27353 GCA_964355105.1 uncultured Porphyromonadaceae bacterium | reverse complement strand
GCATGCGGGGACCTATTCTGTCATCCCGACGAAAGTCGGGACCCCTTGCCTTCCCACCGAGCCCTATTCTGTCATCCCGACGAAAGTCGGGACCCCTTGCCTTCCCACCGAGCCCTTTTCTGTCATCCCCGCGCACGCGGGGACCCTTCTCCCCTACTTCGCTTCCTCCCCAAAACTCTCCTTCAACTGCCTCCTCTTCTTCGGCGACAGCCGTATATTCATCTGCTGTCCAACCTGATACATCACCGGCACGATAACCAGCGTCAGGAAGGTCGAGAACACCAACCCAAAAATGATCGCCTGCGACATCGGTCCCCAGAACAACACGTTGTCCCCGCCAAAATAGATATTCGGCTTGAACTCCGTGAACATCCCGATCAGGTCGATATTGAGGCCCACAGCCAAAGGCAGCATACCCAGTATGGTCGTCGCCGCAGTCATGATAACCGGACGCAAACGTGTCTGACCGCCCTCAATGATGCATTCTTTCGATACATCCTTCGGCAGCGGAGCACCGCTCGGCAGGCCCAGTTCCAGACGCTTGCGCTCTTTCAGCAGCGAAATGTAATCCACCAGCACAATACCGTTCTTAACCACAATACCCGCCAATGCAATCATCCCGATACCGGTCATGATGATGATGAAATCGAGCTTGAACAGCGCCAGACCGAAGAATACCCCGATGATGCTGAAGAAGATCCCCGTGAGGATGATAAATGTTTTTCCGAACGAGTTGAACTGAGTCACCAGGATCACAAAGATCAGCGCCAGTACAAGCAACATCGCCTGCAGCATGAACATCGAACTGCTCTCAGTCTGCTCCTGCTCACCCGTAAAATGAATCGCGTATCCTTCCGGCAGCGGCATGTCCTTCAAAAGCGCCATCAGCTCCCTGTTGATCGATGTGGTGTTGTATCCCGCCTTGGCATTGGAATACAAAGTCACCACGCGCTCCACATCCTTGCGGTTGACCGACCCGAAAGTAGTTCCGTAAGTGAAATCGGCAACCGCCGAAATCGGTACCTGGATCATCTGTCCGGTAGCCATATTCATCGAGGTAACCTTCTGATTCATCAAACTGCTGATGTCGTAACGGTATCCCTCAGCCAGACGGATCTCAATCGGATACTCGTCCTCGCCGATCTTGAAATTCGAAATCTCTTTTCCGTACAGAGCAGTCCTGATCGTAGCTGCAATCACCATGGTCGACAGCCCGTAGCGCTGCGCTTTGTCCCTGTTGATCTTCACCAGCAATTCGGGCTTGCCCAATTCGATATCGGTCTTCAAACCCTCAATGCCCTGAATGCCCGAAGCCTCAATTTTGCTCTGAACCGTATCGGCATAAGCAAGTAATTCTTCAAACTGCTTGCCCGCAATCTCTATATTGATGGGGTTCCCGGTTGGCGGACCCTGCTCCTGTCGCTCCAGAAAGAAGTTAATACCCGGATACTGGCCAATAAATGCATTACTCAGATCCTGCATGATGTTATTGGTGTTCACCCCATTACGGAACTCGTAATCCACAAAGTTCAGCTGAACCTGTGCACGGTGAGGCGTCTCTCCCGTCGCAAATTCATTGTCGCGGCGCACCCCGGTTCCAACCATGGTTAACATGGATTTAACCAGTTTCATGTTGTCACCAAGGACCTCGCGGGTCTTGGCTTCCATCACGTGAGCTACAGAGTCGGTCAGGGAAATATCGGTTCCAAGCGGCAATTCGGCAAATACGTTGATCATAGCCGGTTCACCGTTCGGGAACAGACGGGTCTCACCGTGACGGGCCCCGAAGAGAATCATGGTTGCAACCAGAAGTACCAGCGTGCCGATCAGAAATCCCCCCGGACGCTTGCCTGCAAGACTGTAACGGATAAACCGTAAATAGAAATTTTCAAGTTTAACCATCATCACTTCGCTGAACCAGTAAGCTACCTGCTTCATGAAAAGCTGGTGCATTACCATCAGCAAAACAGTCAGGGCCAACAGGTTGGCGATCCAATAAATGCCGGTAACGTAGAATATTGCTGCAACAGCAGCCACAATGGCCGACGCAAAATAGATACGCTTGCTGCTGTGCGGCTTGTTGTGGTCATGCGCTTCAAACGATCCCGTGAAAACAGGCACAAAAACGAGGGCAACCAGTAACGAGGCACCCAGCACAACCATCAGTGTGATAGGCATGTACTTCATGAATTCACCCATCATTCCGCCCCAGAAAATCAGCGGTAGGAAAGCCACAACCGTGGTCAGCGTTGAGGTAATGACCGGTATCGCGATCTCCCCGACAGCCAGCCTCGATGACTCAAACTTGGAATACCCCTTCTCCCGGAACCGCGTGATGACCTCCATCACCACAATCGCATCATCTACGAGCATCCCCAAAGCCAGAATAAGTGAAAACAATACGATCATATTGATCTGTGCCCCTTGCAGGGTCAGGAAAACAAACGTGATCAGCAGCGACATCGGAATGGCCAGACCCACTATAATGGCGTTGCGCAAACCGAGAAACAGGAACAAAACGGTGATAACCAGGATGATCCCCATGACGATGCTGTTCTCCAGCTCGCCCAGCTGCCGCTTGATGGCCTCCGATTGGTCCATGGTGTAATCAACCCGCAGGTCGGATGCAATCGATCCGTCCTTAACAGCCGCGGCAACAACCTCAAAGGTCGACTGTGTGGCCGAAATAAGGTTTTCGCCCGATTTCTTGACCACGTTAAGGGTAACTACCGGCCGTCCATCCAGACGGGCATATGATTTTTTGTCACCGAAACCATCGGTCACAGTGGCTATGTCCTTCAGGTAAACCGTATTCGTCGGATCCTGCTTAACAACAATGTTGCGGATATCATCGATGGTGTTGAATTCCCCAACCGTCCTCACCGAACGCCGGGTCTTGCCAATCTTGATCTCACCACCCGACATCGACATGTTTTCCATCCTCATGATGTTTTCCACAGCCGTGAATCCGATTCCCAAAGCTTCCATTTTCGGAAGATCCATCTCGATAAGGATCTTGCGGTCGTCGACACCGGAAATGTCCACCTTCGAAACTTCATTCACTCGCTCAATTTCATCTTTCAGGTACTCAGCGTAATTCTTCAGCTGGGTCAGCGAATAATCACCCGAGATGTTCACGTTGAGGATCGGCATCGAATTGAAATCGAAATTCATCGCCGTCGGATCACTCATCATGTCGGTAGGCAACTTCTGCTTGGCCTTGTCAATTGCATCTTTCACCTCCAGCAATGCCGATTTAATATCGACATTGGTCTGAAACTCGACAAATACCATCGAAAAATCTTGTAATGAATTTGATTTGAGAGTCTTGATTCCTTTTACCGTCTGCAGCTCGTTCTCGAGCGGACGGGTAATCAGGTTCTCAATATCTTCAGGGGAGTTGCCCGGATATACCGTCTGCACGAACACCGTCGGGAAATTGATTTCCGGAAAGAGCTCCTTAGGCATCGTAACATACGCTATCACACCGAATATCAGCAGCATGACTGCCAGCAGATATACCGTGCTCTTGTTTTTCAGCGCCAGGGTGGTCAGTTTGAAATCCCTGATCAGCAGTTTATCTTGATTTTCCATCTGATTTTTTCAGTTCGGTGGATATTAATAAGAGACCAGGTTGCCTTCTTTTACCTGATTGAAGCCCTGGCTGATAATCATTTCGCCACCTGACAGGCCACCCTCAATTACGGTCATGTTGCCGTCCGAAGCCCCGGTCTTCAGGTAAATCTTATGCGCTTTTGCCGTCGGCGAACCCTGCACGGTGTATACGTAGGAGCCTTCCACATCCTGACGGATCAAGGCAGTGGGAACCACCACGGCATCCATCTGGTTGATAACCCGTATCTTCATATTAGCCAACATGTTAGGCTTGATCTCCTGACCGCTGTTCGGAATCTCAACGCGTACGCTGAAAGTCCGGCTTTGCGGATTGATCACATCACCCTTGTAAGCAATCGGAATGGTCTTAACCACGCCCGGAAGATTCGGAAACTCAATGGTTACTGAATCACCCTTGTTCACAGTCTGTATGAAAGCTTCCGATACTTCGGTATTCACATACAGGTTAGCGAGGTTCACAATATCAATGATCCCGCGACCCGGAGCGGCCACTTCACCTACTTTTAAGGCAATCTTTTCAACCCGGCCGTCAAACGGAGCATATATCCGGGTCAGGTCGAGCTGCGACTTCAAAGTTGCCAGCTTGCTCTCCAGCGATTCCTTGCTGTTCTTGACCTGCAGGTACTGCATTTCCGATCCCACACCCTGATCCCACAATTCTTTCTGCTTGTTGTAGGTGGTCACCACCATCTCCAGACCCTTCTCCAGTTCTGCGATTCCGTTCTGCATAACCTTCGAATCCAGGCTGATAAGAAGCTGTCCCTTTCTGACACTCTGACCCACCTTCACCGGGATCGAAGCAATCTTGCCCGACATTTCCGGACTGATCGAGGCAGCCTTTACAGCCTCAACCATCCCGTTCGACTGGATATAATCCGTGAAATTCATCTTCTTAACCGTCTCAACCCCTACCTTCGTCACTTTCTCTTCCATAACCGGCTGCTTAACAGCCAATTCAGCCTCCAACGTGGTAAGCTTGACGGTCAGATCCGAAATCTGCTTCCTCGTTTTCACAACCTCCGCATTGATCTGCTCCGCAGTCCTCTCATGACTGCAAGAAAACCCGATCACGCTGATCACTGCAACTATTAGAATAACTACTTTTTTCATTTTATGCTCTGTGTTAATTTTTTTGTTTTAATGTTGATGTTAATCCCCAGGCTGAACCCTGGGGTTATTCAGGTCTCCCGTCAACCGATCTTTCTATCGTCTTCCGATCTTCTTCTTCGTCTTCCGTGTTACGAGTCTCGCGTCACGTGTTTCGTTTATAATAAGTTAAACGCCTTCTCGAGCTCAAACTTCTTCGTAAACAGATCCATGATCGAGCCTAAAAACGCACCCTGTGCCTGCAGCAGCGAATTGTAGGTCTGATTCAGGTCGGTAGTCGAGGCAACGCCCGACTTGTAGCGGATCTGGTCCTTCGAATAGATTTTTTTGGCCAGATCGAAATTGTCGCGCTTGTTACGGAAAGTTTCCACGGAAACCTGAAAATTGTTCTTGGCCGTCAGTGCACCCAAAGCCAGGCTCTCATTCACCTGCCGCTTGGTATTCATCGACTTTTCAAAATCCAGGTTTGCCTGCTGCACCTTATAATATCTCTTTCCTGAGCTGAAAATCGGAATGGCAACGTTGACTCCAAAAATAGTGGTCGGATACCATTTCTCGTTGAAATCGAAAAACGAGAACTTGTTGCGCTGTGCGTTTTCAGTCTGCGATAAGAAAGCCGATACCACAGGCTGATACTCAGTCTGCGCCAGGTTCACCTGCAGTTTCGCAAAATTTGCCTGAGCCTCCATCAGCTTGTAAGTGATATTCTCATTCTGATTATAGCTTTGCGCCAGCAAGCCTTCCGGATCGGTGGCAATCAGCAGTACATCGAGATTTTCAGTCAGCTTGATCTCATCATTGATCGTCAGACCCATATTGAACTTCAGCAGCGAATAAGCATTTCTGATCTGGTTGACGGCATTCAGCTGGTTGGTTTTCAGGTCGGCCAGCAACAGGTTGAGCTTGTCAACATCTGTCTCCTGCATGAATCCTGAGCCCATCATTGCCTTGGAATCTTTTACCAGAGCCTCCATCGTCACTATGGTCTCTTTCATCAGCTCCAGATTTTTCTCGGAAACCAGGCAGAGAATGTACGACGAAGCAATAGCCTGCCTCACATCCTGCTGAACCTTTTCCAGCTGCAACTGGGTCATCTGCTGGCCGATTTTCGACATCTTCAGACCAACAAAATACGACCCGCTGTATACCAGCTGGCTCAACTGCGCCTGCACGTTGGCGTTGTTCTTCGTACCAAACTGCACCTCCATAAACTCGCCGGGCTTGCCGCCGAAGAATTCGGCAGGAATCAGCTGGGTGGCCAGGTTAATAAAATTGGTGTAGCCAATACTAGCCTGAGCCTGCGGTAATCCTGAAGCCATGGTTTCGCGGATTTTCTTAACCGCTAAATCGATATCTATCAAAGCATTGCGGGCCTCGTAATTATGCTGTACCGCAAATTCCTGAGCCTGCTTCAGCGTAAACTCCTGCGACTGCGGTCGTGCCGGGGTTGCCAGCATGAGCGCCAGGAGTAAGGCAAAACTGATCTTAATTGGTTTTATCATTTCCATTCAGAGTTTAATTTTTCATTTAATATCTTGATTCCGTTCTCATTGGCAATTCCGTGCATGTGGTAAATGAATATCTCGCGCATCACCTCCGCCGAATCAATCTCAGCAACCTGAAACAAATCTTGACGGTAACGGTACTCCATCCTCGACATATGCAGGTGCGATATCACATCAACATTCAATTCCTTCCTGTAGATGCCTTCGGCGATACCTTTAATCAGGTTGGTCCGTATCGCTTCATGCATCCGCTCGCGCTGATCGTGCATCAGGTCGCGGTGCAGCTCCGGGTAATACTTGTGCATGTCGTACAAAAGCGTCGGATTCTGGTCCTTCAGCATCTGCGACATATATCGGTTCACCACAAACAACTCCTCAATGGCATTCAGGCCGCTGTTGGCGATTTCGGTCAGCTTGTTATTGTGATACTTGAAAGTCATCTCCATCACAAGCCTCACTAATTCCGTTTTGTCCTTGATGCACTCATAAAGGGTTTTCTTGGAAATACCGAGCTCCCTGGATACGTCATCCATCGTTACACTCTTGATTCCGAACCTGTTGTACAGTTCGTAAACCCTTAACAAAAAATTTGGGGTCTTGTCTTCCATGTTTTATGATCTACAAATGCGTTGCAAAAGTAAACCATAATACGATTGGAAACTAAAAAAGTTTAGAAAGTTTCTAAAGTTTTTTAGATTTTTTTCTCAGCCGATAAATTTCCGGGTTGAGTTTGGCTTTTGAGGATGAAATCAGCATTTTACCTGTGGCTCTAAATCCAATTTAGATAAAGCTATCTCTGGTAAATGTCCGAATACAGAAAGTTTTGACAGTCTGGTAAAAACTTCGGTTTTCTATTTCACCCTGAACAAATCTTTCGCCGGTTCCCTCTTAATATTCAGTTTCCAGATCAGATCAGCCATCGGGAAAATATAAAACTTGCCGGTGCTGGTCGACGGAACCGTACTGAAATCCGGATATGTTCCGTAACTCATCTTATAGCCGATCAGCGCTGCGAACTTGGGACTCTTGTTAAAAATGAAAAAAGACTTCTGCTCCACCGCCCAGTGCGCCACATCAAAACCCGACGAAACAAAATCAACCTCCGCCATGTAATTGTAGTTCTTATATATATTGCCATCCACGCGCACCCCACCGTACCAAACCACCTTATTGTGAAATGTCGTCGTATGTAAATACAATTGCCGCGTATACTGCACAAACGAAGGTGGATAAGTCAGCTCCGGCACTACGTCGCCCTTGGTCTTCAGGCTGAACTCCACGCCCAGCTTACCCGTCACCAGCATTTCCTCGCCTGTCCGCCTCGTCACCATCACCTGGTTCCGGAACGTAAATATATAAGGTATGCGCAGGGTCGTCGGAAAAATCAGCTCCGGCATCATGAAATCCAGCAAATGATCCTGAATGCTGTGCATCAGCATCGACGGCATCATGTACGTATGCTGCGACGCAAACAACCATGGCCCCTGATTATATCGATACTTGAACGAAACATTCGGCACCAGCGACAACCCCGCCAGCGGACTGAACGACGCCTCCAGTTTATCCGTTATCCCGATCTGAAAAGGCTGTATAATCCCAAACTCCTGCTGCCCCTTCGCCAGAGTCCGCGCATTCCCCGTAGTCCACAAAGTCTTCTGCGCAAACAGGCTGCTTCCGCAGATAGTTAATAACAATGTGATAATCAGCTTTTTCATCATTTTATTTACTAATCCAAGAGAATTTAAGAGAACCACGGAGACACAGAGACACGGAGAAACACGGAGTCAATATGGTTTCCTAAAAATTTGCATTCGGTGGTAATGACACTTTGGTTATTGAGACCACAGAATCCCCCTTATTTCTTAAAAATATTCCTTATTCCTAATTTCTGCCTTTTGCCCTCTGCCCTCTGCCTTCGAGAATCGCTTCGGCGATTTTGAGATCCTCCGGCCCGGTAATCTTCAGGTTATCCACCTGGCCATCAGTCAGGTAGACCGTATTCCCGGCCCTCTCCCAAACAGTGGCATCATCCGTGAACGACTCGTCATACTCCTGAACGTAGGCCTTCTTCAATTTATTGAGCTCAAACACCTGAGGCGTCTGAATTAATTTCACAAAATTCCGGTCCACCACATGATTATGGCCATCCTGCTCCCAGCGAACCGAATCCTTAGGCTTGACGGTTGGAATGGCATTCGAATGAATCTCTGCCTCCTCAAACAAAAAACGTATCGTATTAGGAGTGATCAACGGCCTCACTCCATCATGAACTGCCACAAAACCCTCGCCCTTCAGAGTAGCCAGACCGTTCCGCACCGACTCAAACCTCTTATCGCCACCCGTCACCACCGTATGCGGCTCGTCAAACTGATGCTTTTCGCACAGTTCCCGCCAAGCATCCTGTTGACCATCAGGCAAAACCAAAACAATTGGAATTTCCGGATACGCTATCCTGAACGCTGCCAGGGTATACATCAGCACCGGCCTCCCTCCCAAAAGAAGAAACTGCTTCGGAACCTCGGTACCCATCCGCACCCCTTTTCCCCCCGCCACAATAATGCAAAATATGCTCACTTTGTTCGCTAATTATGTTCGCTGCGCTCACTAACTATGCTCGGCAAATGCCTCGCTAAGAGGTCGGCTGCGCCTCCTAATAGGCTCCCTGCGTTCGCTAAAATGCTCACTTCGTTTGCTAATTGAACGAACGCTCTTTCTTAATTAGCGCGAAGCGCATAATTAGTGAGCGAAGCGAACCTTTTAGGAGGCGCAGCCGACCTCTTAGCGAACGCAGTGAGCCTATTTGTATAGGTACCGTTTGATCGACTTCTTCGGCGTCTTGGCGAATTCCTCCGCAACAAGCTCAATGCCAATGACCTGCTGATACTTGGGCAGACGGTTGTTCAGCGCAATGCGGTTCTTTTCCATCTGCTCCTCAAGATCTTCCCGCGTCATGGTACCTGAATTTACAGGCTCCATATCCGGAAAAACCAGCGCCACCAGCTTGCTGTTGCGTTCAACAACCACCGATTCAATAATATACAGCATGGTGTTCAGCTTCGATTCGATCTCCTCCGGGTAAATATTCTGACCCGAGGGTCCCAGGATCATATTCTTCGACCTGCCCTTGATGTAAATGAAATGATCCTTGTCGAAAACGCCAAGATCACCCGTGCGCAGCCACCGGTCAGGCGTCAGCGATGCTCTCGTAGCCTCGGGATTCTTGTAATACTCGAGCAGCACGTTTGTTCCCCTCACCATGATCTCGCCAACCTCCTTGTACGGATCGAATGAATCGATCTTCATCTCCAGCGAGTCAACAGCCTGACCAGATGCTCCGTTCCGGTGAGTGCGCCATCCGGCATAACTCACCAGCGGACCGCATTCGGTCATTCCGTAACCAACCGAAAACTTGAACTTGATCTTTTTCAGGAAAGCCTCCACCTCCGGATTCAGTGCCGCTCCGCCGATCACGATTTCACGGAACCGACCACCGAACGACTCACTCAACGTGGTATTTATCTTCCTGTAAATAATATTTTTTATCCCGGGAATAGCCATCGCGATCTTCATCGTCGGCTTCCTCAACTTGGGCAGCAACCGGGTGGTATAGATCTTTTCCAGCACCAACGGAACAAACATCACCAGGTGAGGCTTGATTTCCTGGAAAGCTTTCAGAATAACCGCGGGCGACGGGATCTTGCCTAAAAAGGTGATGTGGCAGCCCAGCGTTGTCGGAAAAATAAAATCGAACGCACAGCCGTAGGTGTGCGCTAATGGCAGAAAAGCCACGATCTTGTTGCCCGGCTCAAGCGGCATGTTGTCCTGCGCGTACTGCAGGTTGGCCATGAAAGCCTTGTAATTCAGTACCACACCCTTCGAAAAGCCCGCCGTTCC
>CAYHCO010000043.1:14576-17111 GCA_964355105.1 uncultured Porphyromonadaceae bacterium | reverse complement strand
GAATTCTTTCCAAGAATGGCAATCTTCGATCCGATGCCGATCTTGTGATTCGCAAAGATCATGTGAAACTTCACAACCTTCTCGGCGACATCCTTATATAAATAGGTATCGCCCTGATAATCAGAATAGGCCTCCTTCGACCAGTTGTCGCGGATTCCCGATGCAACCGTCTGAACGAAATTTCTCTCTGCCATATGGGTTTGGTTTAGGATTTTATGACTCAGCCGGAAAAAAGAAGGCTGCGAAAACACAGGTCTCCCAATGTTTGCGCAGCCCTTGTATAATTACTTCACCAATTTGGCCAGCGCTGCTTCCAAAGCATCACCCCTCAGGTTCCTGCCGACGATCTTGCCGGTTTTATCCAGGAGGAAGTTTGCCGGAATCGAACGCACGCCATACATTTTGGCTACTTCGTTATCCCAGTATTTGATGTCCGAAACATGTGTCCAGGTCAGCTTATCATCCGTGATAGCCTTCAGCCATGGATCCCTTTCACGATCAAGCGACACACCCAGAATGGTGAAATTCTTGCCTTTGTACTTGTTGAAAGCCGCAACCACATTCGGATTCTCAGCACGACACGGTCCGCACCATGATGCCCAGAAATCAACCAGGACATACTTGCCGCGGAAATCGGAAAGCTTAACCGGCTTGCCATCAGGATCATTCTGTGTAAAATCCGGTGCAATCTCACCAACTGCGGTCAGCTTCATCTTGGCAAGCGATTCCTTCAGGTTCTTAACGTATTTGTAGTCAGCCAAAGCCGGGTCAAACCCGTTGACCATTGTCTCCAGATCTTTTGGATTTTCGATGCTATAAACCAGTGAATTAAGAATATATGCCGATACCGGTGATTTCAAAACACCCTGGATATAATTCATTTTTTCACCCATCTGATCTGCATCCAGTGCATCGATCTGAGCCTCAACCTTCTTCATCTCAACGGTATTTTTGGCCTTGTTGAACTCGTTGTACTTGTCATAAAGCGGACGGAGCTTCTCCGACTGCGCCTTGGTGATCTTGTTGTACCCGGCCAAAACATCATGAGTCGCCGATCCCGTAACCGTAGCATTCATCAGGTCATCTGATTTTCCGGTAATCTTGATACTGGAATTATCGAGGAAAAGGGAGATCCCGCCGCGGAGATCACCGATTTTCAGAACGTACATATCAGGTTCGGTAACCTTACCCTGCATGGTAAAAGTTCCGTCTTCAGCAATCCCGGTTGAATACTTGGCTACCATCTTGCCGCCTTCACGGGTCTGAAGCTCAGCCTTTCCGGCTTTAACACCATCAATCTTTCCTTCGATGGTAAAGGTTTGGGCAGCAGCCCATCCACCGATCAGAAAAAGACCAATGGCGACAGTTAACAATTGTTTTTTCATTATAGACTTAATTAATATTTGGTTCGAAAATACATATTTTCAGATATCTTACCACTGCCAGACCTCAGTCACCTCCCAATTTGCTTTCAATGTCAGGTCTTTGGAAAATGTCGACACCCGCTCCGGCTGAAAATGCTTGCTGTACTTTCCCGTATCCCACTTGCCGTTGCCGTTTGTATCGAAAGTCAGACGGGCATTGTACTTTCCGGGCAGCAAAAGATCAAAAAGATATTTGCCCGGACCGTCAATCAGCTTCCTCGCAATCACCTTATTACCGCTCCCGATGATCTCCACGATCCCCTTTCCCTGCATCGAAGGCAGGTCCAGGTTCAGCGCACCGTACAGCTCCTTACTCTTCATCTTAAACTTGATATCCGTCGAATCACTCTTCTGACCCGCTATTCCGATAAAAGCTCCCGGCAGCATGGCCAACCGGTAAGTTGTATCGGCAATGAATGCCGCTTTCATCCTGATAATCCTCGGATGCGGCTGGCTCACAGGCAACCCGTTCAAAATCAGGCCCCTAACCGTATCAGGGATCAGCTGGTAGGGGATATGTCGTAAAGTTGAATCCTTCCCGATGGTCAGATGAATGAGCGCCGTATCCACCCGGGTATACGGCAGAGAAGCCGTAAACACGATCGACTGACCGAATTCGAGTGTTTTCGTGCTCTCTATCGACGACGGAACCGTAAACTCCTTTTTTGATCCTGCAGGCGCTTTTGCCGGCGCCCGGTACTTCAGTTTCACCGTATCCGTCTTGGTAATGCGCCGCTCAATCGAATCGTAAGCCGGATAAACTAAGATGGCCTTCAGCGAATCCAGCGCCGCTATCGAAGGCTTCATGATCCACAAATCCACCGTATCCGCCTCATCATACCATTCAAACAACACCTGCACACTATCCTGAGGTAAATTCAAAAACTCCAGACCCAGCGAATCCGTTCCCTCATTAAACTTCATCCTGATCTGATCCCGCCGCGGCCTCTCCGATGACGATAAATATTGATTGTGCTTCACCTCCGTAAACAATCTAAGCTCCAACGAATCAGGAAGATATCTGAACCTCGGCTTGATCTTCGACAGCGCGATCGAATCCTTCTTCGCCTGAATCGAATCCCTCGTCGCCTTCGCCGCCTTCAACTCCTTC
>CAYHCO010000043.1:12011-14476 GCA_964355105.1 uncultured Porphyromonadaceae bacterium | reverse complement strand
CAGCCCGGGGAGATATGCCCCCAATTGCTTATACTTACCCCCGGGTTTCAACCCGTGGAGGCATGACCCTTGATGTTTATCATTAGACATGGGTTTTAACCCGTGGAAAGCCGCATTTATGCGCATCAGTAAATCGTTTGATCACAAATTTAGCACACTAATCTGTCTTTAGATGAAAATTGGCCTGAATTACGTTATTTTGCAAAGTATATCAACCAGGTAAAAACATGACCGATCAGCAAAATAAGTCGAAAAACCGGACCGGTTTAAACATCCTTTTCGGGGTCCTATTTGTCGTACTGGCAGCCGCCATCATCTACCTCATGATGCAACTGTCGACCGAGCGCAAGGACGCAGCCGAAATGAAGGTCACCCTCGAGCTGCAGAAAGAGAACCTCACCAGGGAACTTAATGAGCTGAACTCCTCGTTCACCAAGCTCCGGGGCGACAATGAGCAGATGAACCAGCGCCTCGAACAGGAAAACCAGAAGATCCAGGACCTGCTCGCCATCAAAGCCTCTAATGCCAAGAAAATCCAGATATACGAAAAAGAAGTATCCAGCCTCCGCAGCGTCCTCAAATCCTACATTATTCAGGTCGACTCGTTAAACCAGGCCAACCTCAAGCTGCGAGCTGAAAACAAGGACGTCAAGCAGCGGTTCGACGAAGCAAGAAACACAAACAAGCAACTCGAGGAAGTCAACAAAAACCTCCAGGGTAAAGTCGAAATGGCCGCCGTCGTCAAGGCCCTCAGCGTAGTAGCCGAGCCCATCGACAACGCCGGTAACGTTCAGAAAAAGATCAAGAAAGTCCAGAAAATCCGCGTCTGCTTCAACCTCGGCGAAAACTTCGTCGCCAAAAAAGGCCCGCGCAAAATCTACATGACCATCGCCAACCCCTCGCAGCGCATCATGGTCAAATCCGGCACTGAAACCTTCACCCGCGACGGTATGCAATCGCCATACTCCGCCATGCGTGAAGTCGAATATGAAGGCGCCACCCTCGAAGTCTGCATCTTCTACGAAACAGCCCCCGACGAAATCGTCCCCGGCACTTACTACATCGACCTCTACATGGACGGCGCCCCCATCGGTACCACCAGCTTCTCGATGAAATAAAAATGCTCGCGGAGCTCGCTCTTTCAAGGTTTCCTGGTATGCGACGAGGTCCCGACTTTCGTCGGGATGACACTTCTCCGAGGGTCATTTCATAGGAGCAAATCCTCATTCGAGAGAAGAATATAAATCGTGCCAGTTAGGATTTGCATTGTTGATCAATTCGTCCTTCCAGGCTCTCCTCCATTCTTTCAATTGCTTTTCCCTATGAATAGCCTCTTCAATAAAACCAAAGGATTCAAAGTAAACTAACTTGCTGATGTTGTATCGGTTGGTAAAACCACCACTTCTGGGATCGCGGTGCTGCTCAACCCTGACTTTGATATGCCTGGTAACACCAATGTATATTACCCGGTTGTTTTCCGTTGCTAGAATGTAAACATAGAATTTATAGACTTTCACTTCCTCTTTTACAGAGAATAGATGCAAGAACTTGCACAAAAAGGAATTTTCTCCCCACTTATTTTAATCGGCAGCAGTGTCATCCCGACGAAAGTCGGCCCCGTTGTTCAACGGGGTGACAATAGCTACTAATGGAATGGCCCTCGAAGAAGTGTCATCCCGACGAAAGTCGGGATCTCGTCCCTTCCTAGATAGTCTTGAGAGATTTCCGATGAAACAGCAAAATCCAGATCACCCCGCAGGTAATCGCCGAATCCGCCAGGTTGAAAATCGGCCTGAAAAATGTGAACGACTCTCCGCCCCAGATTGGCATCCAGTCCGGCCAGGTCGTATCGATGATCGGAAAATATAACATATCAACCACGCTCCCCTGCAGGAACGGCGCGTAGCCCCCGTCTTTCGGGAACATCTCCGCGATGCCGCTGCCCGGGATCATCGAGTTGTGATAAGTCGACTCATTGAATATCAAACCGTAAAAAGCACTGTCGATAATGTTTCCAGCAGCCCCTGCGGTCACCATGCCCAACGCCAGGATAAATCCCAGCGGCATGCCCTTCTTGATCATGTTGTTGATGAAAAAGCCAAGCGCAACCACCGCCACCATACGAAACAACGTCAGTGCGATCTTCCCCAGCACACCTCCGAACGTCACTCCGAACGCCATGCCCTTATTCTCCACAAAATGTAACTTGAACCAGTTCCCCAACACCGGAATCGTCTCGCCGATAGACATATGCGTCTTCACCGTGATCTTCATAATCTGATCAAGCACTAAAATGCCTATTATCAGAGCTATAACCTTTAAACGGGTGGAAATTTTAATTTGCATTTGATTGATTTCGTTTTACCCTCGAAGAAGTGTCATCCCGGCGAAAGCCGGGACCTTCTCCCCATACCACGCATCCCTTTTCTGTCATCCCGGCGAAAGCCGGGACCTTCTCCCCATAC
>CAYHCO010000043.1:0-11911 GCA_964355105.1 uncultured Porphyromonadaceae bacterium | reverse complement strand
CCGGCGAAAGCCGGGACCTTCTCCCCATACCACGCATCCCTTTTCTGTCATCCCGACGAAAGCCGGGATCTCGTCGCATACCACGCATCCCTTTTCTGTCATCCCGGCGAAAGCCGGGACCTTCTCCCCATACCACGCATCCCTTTTCTGTCATCCCGGCGAAAGCCGGGACCCCGTCCCCTAACACGAACCTTGCCAACTGCCTCCTGCCAACTACCTACTACCGCTGCTCGTTCTTCGCCTCAATCGACAACGTAGCATGCGGCACAGCACGCAGCCGCTCCTTCGAGATCAGTTTGCCCGTCTGGCGGCAAATGCCGTAAGTCTTGTTCTCAATGCGCACCAATGCAGCCTGCAGATGCTGGATGAACTGAGCCTGACGCTGCGCCAGTTTGCCCACTTCCTCACGTGAAAGCACCGTGGCGCCCTCCTCCAGAACCTTGAAGGTCGGGGATGTATCCTGCGTATCGTTTCCGTCCTGATTGGCGAGTGTTCTCTTCAGTAAATCGAAATCCTTTTTGGCCTTATCAATCTTAGCGACGATCAGTTCCCTGAATTCCACCAGCTCTTCGTCCGAATATCTTGTTCTTTCTTGCATGATTCCGATGTTTTTCGAAATATATAAATTTTACGATTAAAACGATTGCCTATATACGTGTGATTTGAATAAAAGTTTTCATTTCCTCATCTAAATCGATCTCCTTCGCCTCCTCACCTTTCACCTCATCAGCCAACCCAATTTCCACCGCCAGCGTCTGATTAGCAATGAAATCGCCGAAACTCTCCACCGCACTGTTCAACCCCGGATGCCGCTGAATAAGTATCCTGATTTTATCCGTTACCTCAAATCCGCTGTCCTTCCTCATATTCTGGATCCGGTTGATCAGCTCCCGCGCAATCCCTTCCTCCACCAGCTCCGGTGTCAGCGTGATATCCAGCGCCACCGTCAGAGCCCCGTCATTGGCCACCAGCCAGCCCGGAATATCCTCCGACATGATCTCCACCTCGCTCAGCAGCAGCTCGGCAGGCCCTTCAGCCAGCTGAAGCATAAAACTGCATTCCCGCTCGATAGTCGCAATATTAGACTGGGTAAACCGACCGATCAAATCGCTCACTTCCTTCATCTGCTTACCGAATTTCTTGCCCAGCAATTTAAAATTGGGCTTGATCTTCTTCACCAGGATGCCCGAAGTGTCATCCAGAAAATGAATGTCCTTAACATTAATCTCAGTCTTGATGATATCCGTGATCGTACGAAGCTGATTACCAAAGCGCTCATTCATTACCGGCACCATGATCTTGGTCAGCGGCTGCCTTACCTTGATATTCACTTTCCGCCTCAAACCAAGCACCAGCGATGAAATCTTCTGTGCCAGGGCCATGCGCTCCTCCAGATCAGTATCGATATACTCGTTAACCGATGTCGGGAAATTCGTCAGATGCACCGAATCAGTCTTGAAACGGCCGGTCGCCTTGTTCAGGTCGAGGAACAGACGGTCAGCATAGAACGGGATCACCGGCGCCGACAGCCTGGCAACAGTCTCCAGACAGGTATACAAGGTCTGGAAAGCCGAAATCTTGTCCGTATCGTAATCCCCGCCCCAGAAACGCTTGCGGCTCAAACGCACGTACCAGTTACTCAGATTCTCCAGCACAAAATCCTGGATCGCCCGTGCGGCGCGGGTGGGGGAGTAATCATCCAGCTCCGTGTCCACCTCGCGGATCAGACTGTTCAACAGCGACAAAATCCACCGGTCGAGCTCCGGACGCTCCTCAAACGGAATCTCCGGCTCCTGATAATGGAAATTGTCCACATTCGCGTACAGACTGAAAAACGCGTATGTATTATATAGCGTGCCGAAAAATTTCCTTCTCACCTCATCAATGCCCGCGATGTCGAACTTCAGGTTATCCCACGGCGGCGAATTCGTCACCAGGTACCAACGCAGCGGATCCGATCCGTAAGTCTTGATCACCTCAAACGGATCCACGCTGTTACCCAGCCGCTTCGACATTTTATTACCATCCTTATCAAGAACTAACCCGTTGGATATCAGATTACTAAAAGATACAGAATCAAAAAGCATTACCGCGATGGCATGCAGCGTAAAGAACCATCCGCGTGTCTGGTCAACCCCCTCGGCGATAAAATCAGCCGGGAAAAAATGCTCCAGATCATCCTTGTGCTCAAACGGATAATGCAGCTGCGCAAACGGCATCGCGCCCGAATCAAACCACACATCTATCAGGTCAGCCTCACGTATCATCTTTATCCCGGTATCCGAAACAAGGTAGATATCATCCACATACGGGCGATGCAGGTCGAGCAGCGAATAATTCTGCTCGCTGTTGTCTCCCTCGGTAAAATCCGCCAACGGGTTACTCTTCATAAATCCGGCAGCGACCGACTTGTCAATCTCCGCCTTCAGCTCAGCCACCGACCCGATGCACTTGCGCTCGTGACCCGCCTCCGTAGCCCATATCGGCAGTGGCGTGCCCCAGTAACGGCTCCTCGAAAGGTTCCAGTCCACCAGGTTCTCCAGCCAGTTGCCAAACCGGCCCGTACCCGTCGATTCCGGTTTCCAGTTGATCGTCCTGTTCAGCTCGATCATCCGGTCCTTCACAGCCGTAGTCTTGATAAACCAGCTATCCATCGGATAATACAGGATCGGCTTGTCCGTCCGCCAGCAATGCGGATAATTATGCACATGCTTCTCGATCCGGAAAGCCTTGCCCTGCTGCTTCAGCATCACGCAGATCTCCACATCGGTCGACTCCGAAGCGATGGTCTTCAACTCATCATATTCATTCTTGACATAACTCCCGGCAAACGATTTATACGTATCCAGATTCACAAACTGCGCCACAAACTCCTTGCTCATATTCTCCACCGGGAAAAACCGGCCCTTCCGGTCCACCAGCGGCTGCGTCTTGTTCTCAACATCATCGATCAGCAGCGGCACGATACCGTTCAGCCTCGCCACCCGGTCGTCATCCGCACCGAAAGTCGGGGCGATATGCACGATCCCCGTACCATCCTCCGTCGTCACAAAATCGCCAGTGATCACCCGGAACGCATCACCCTTCGGCTGCACCCAGTCGATCAGCTGCTTGTAACGTATCCCCTCCAGCTCTTTACCTGAGAACTCCCCTAATAATGTATATTGATGTTTTACGCCATCCAGATAATTGATAACCAGGTCCTTCGCCATGATCACCCGGATCGGCTCACTCGAATAAGGATTCAAAGTCTCCAGCAACACGTACCGGATATCCGGACCCACACACAACGCCGTGTTCGACGGCAACGTCCACGGCGTCGTCGTCCACGCCATGAAATAGAGACGTGACACGTAACTCGTGACACGTGACTCGAACTCCTCTTCCGCGTCTCGCGTCACGCGTCTCGTGTCACGTTCTTCCGCGTCTCGCGTCTCGTGTCTCGTGTCACGTTCTTCCGTGTCTAGCGTCACGCGTTTCGCGTCTCGTTCTTCGATCTCAAACAGCGCCGTCACCGTTGTATCCTTCACATCCCGGTAACACCCCGGCTGGTTCAGCTCATGCGAGCTCAAACCCGTGCCGGCTGCCGGCGAGTAAGGCTGAATCGTATAACCCTTATACAGTAACCCCTTATTGTAGAACTCCTTAAGAATCCACCAAAGCGTCTCGATATACCGGTTATCGTAAGTGATATACGGATTATCCATATCCACCCAATAACCCATCTTGTGCGTCAGATCCTCCCACTGCGCGGTATACTTCATCACCTCACGCCTGCAAGCCTCGTTATATTCCGATACACTGATTGTCTTACCGATATCGTCCTTCGTGATACCCAGCATTTTCTCCACGCCAAGCTCCACAGGCAGACCGTGAGTATCCCATCCCGCCTTGCGAAGCACGCGGTAACCCTTAGCCGTCTTGTATCTGCAGAAGATATCCTTGATTGCCCGCGCCATCACGTGATGAATGCCCGGCAACCCGTTCGCCGACGGCGGTCCCTCATAAAACTTGAAATCGGGATACCCCTCACGAATCTCCAGACTCTTGCGGAACGTATCGTTCTTCAACCAATGATCCCACATCTCCAGGTTTATCCCCGGAAGATCCAACTGCCGATATTCAGGAAACTTCTTACTCACAATGTATTTGCTATTAAAAAAGTCCACAAGATTACAAAAAATTCATATATAAATGGCCCCGGGTTTCAACCCGGGGCTCGTTTAATGATCAACTATCATTTTGAGAAAAAGTGGTAAGAATTGTTACCGATTATACAGAAAATCAGTAATATTTATTACCGATCTGCCCACTGCCGACTGCCGACCGCCCACTGCCAACTGCCAACTGCTGACTGCCAACTGCCTACTGCCAACTATTTCACAAGTCCTTGGGCTTGTAAAATCCTCGCTATATATTTCCCAAGAATATCGAACTCCAGATTCACTACGCTTCCCGGCACGAAACAATGAAAATTCGTCACCTGATGGGTGAACGGAATGATCGCCACCTGAAAACTGTTATCCTTCGCGTTCACCACGGTCAGACTCACCCCGTTCACGCACACCGAACCCTTCTCCACCACCATATATCCGGGCTGATCCTTAACCGGCACAAACTCGAACGTATAATACCAGCTCCCGTCCGCCTCATCCACCTGGGTGCAGATAGCAGTCTGATCCACATGACCCTGCACGATATGCCCGTCCAAACGACCATCCATCCGCATGCTCCGCTCCAGGTTCACCTCATCGCCCACCTTCAGCAAGCCGAGGTTCGACTTCTCCAGCGTCTCCCGGATAGCCGTCACCGTATACGTATCACCCTCTTTCCACACCACCGTCAGGCACACCCCGTTATGCGACACGCTCTGGTCGATCCTGAGCTCATCCGTAAACGAGCACGTCATCGTGATATGCAGGTTATCCTGATCCTTCACCAGACTAACCACCTTCGCCGTTTCCTCAACAATTCCCGAAAACATAATAAATTGATTTTGTACAAAACTACTAATTTACCCTCGATAGAAGTGTCATCCCTACGAAAGCATGCCCCCGCGAAAGCGGAGGTCGGGACCCCGTCCATTACCACGACATTCTTTTCTGTCATCCCGGCGAAAGCCGGGAACCCTCGATAGAGGTGTCATCCCCGCGAAAGCATGCCCCCGCGAACGCGGACGCCGGGACCTGCCGACTGCCAACTGCCGACTGCCCTTTACTTGCTCAGAAATTCCCGGAGTGTGAGGTGATGAATTCCCTCATAGGATGAGGCGAATTGGGGATCCATGGATACTACCCATTTAGGGTGATTGTCGTTTATGGAAAGCAAATTGCCGAACTCTCGCTTAACAGTGCTCTCTGATTCCAGAAGATAGGTCGCCTGGATATATATTTTTTCGTTATCCTTTTCCCCGATAAAATCAATCTCCACCTTACCTGCCTGGCCTGTTCTTACCTGGTAGCCTTGCATCCGTAGCTGATTGTATATGGCATTTTCAATCAGCTGATTAATGTCTCCGGCTTTAAAGCCCACTAAGGTGTTGCGTAAACCAAGGTCTTCAAAATAATATTTCTCTCCAAATTCAAATAGGCGTTTACCGGATAAGTCATATCGCTCCGATCTGCCAATGAGAAACGCAGCAAGCAAATGTTCCACATAAACCTGTATCTGATTTGGCGCCATGCGGATATGCTGCGACTTCAGAAAATCGCTGATGCTGTTTGCCGAAAATAAACTACCACAATGACTGGCTAGAAACCTAGTTAATTGGTCAAGAAACCGGATATTCCGGACTCCAAATCGCCTGACAACATCCTTATAGAGAATAGTGTTCAATAAATTTTGGAGATATTCAAATTGTATCTCCTCTTCCATGGGTAATCGATGGATATGTGGCATCCCTCCAATGCGGAGGTACTTAAGCAGGTTATCCTGATTGTTTTCCAATTGGTTGAATTGCAGAAATTCCAGATATCCAAGGCCAAAAACCCGGATTTCAATGTACCGGCCACTGAGTAAGGAAGCAAGATCGGATGAAAGCAGGTTTGCATTGCTGCCGGTGCAGTATACATCGTATGCCGGATTCAGAATAAAACTTCGGAGTGCCTTTTCAAAATCCTCGATTTCCTGAATCTCATCTATAATAATGATATTTTGAACACCCCTGCGTGTTTCTTTCTTTACATAATCATCAAGGTCCTGCGCATTCCGGATCAGATCAAAAGCCATGTCCTCCTTATCAATATAGATGATATGCATGGCAGGGTCCTTTTCCCTCAAATCCTTCATCAGCTGATACAAAATGTAACTCTTCCCAACCCTCCGCTGTCCGGTCAGAACTTTTACCAGATTTTGCCCTGCAAATGGCAATAATTTACGTTGATACAATTCCCTTTTTAATATCAGACCTCTATTTTCAAGATCCCAAAATGTTTTAATCATGATTATAGCTTTAGGCAAATATACAAAAAATTATAATTATGATTATAACCTTACCCTGACCTTTGCCGACTGCCTGCTACCTTACCCCCGGTTAAAACCGGGGGCTATTGATACGCCCTTTTTCTGCCGACTGCCGGCTGCCCCCTGCCCCCTGCCAACTGCCGACTGCAGACTAACCAATCCCTTCTTGGTCATCCCGACGAAAGCAGTACCATAATTATTTCAGATTTTTTCATAGGGTGATAAGCCGTATCTTTATCGAGTGTTTGTCAACCAGGGATTTGATCCAAAATTGATTGTGACCGTTTACAAAACATCAAAATTCGAGAAATATGAAGATCAGGTATGATAAGGAAACTGACATAGTATATATCCTTTTCTCCGAATCCAAAATTGCCACCAGCGAGGAAGAAAAGCAGGGAATTATTTTTGATTATGACGCCAATGGAGGAATAGTTGGTATTGAAGTCCTAAATGCATCCACCAAAATTGATCAGGCGAATTCCGTCATATACGAGGTAGCCTGACCTTTGCTCCATCGTCAGAGGTGTCATCCCCGCGAAAGCATGCCCCCGCGAAAACGTGGGGCCGGGACCTGCCAACTGCCCACTGCCGACTGCCGACCCGGCGAATCTCAACCTTCCGACTTCTTCTTCCCCTCGTCGCCCTTAGCCTCCATAATTCGCATGGTAGAGCTGTCAAGCGCCTTTATGGCAATCTCCTTCATGCTCGTTTCAGCCGACGACGTTTTTTCGCTCAATTGCCGGATCAGGAGTTCCTGTTCTTTAATCTTATCGCGCAAGGATGCAATGGTTTGATCTTTAAGCTTTTGTTCCGATTCTGACTTTTGCGACGAAAGCTCAGACTGGTGTGAAAATTCCAGATCGAGCTTTTCTTTTAATAATTTCTCAGCCTGTTGAACCGCCTTATCAAGCTGATCTGGAAAATGTTGAGCCTGTTTTCTCAACTCGGCAAGTTCATTCTCAGCCGATTTGATCAAGGTCTCACGCTCAGCAAACTCCTTCTCAAAAGCTGACTTTTTAGCCACCAGTTCTTTTTCCAGTTGCAGCTTCTTTTCAAGATAGGAATCCTCTTCCTTTTTCCGGCTGATCTTCAGATTGTAACTGTACTCCTCCTCCTCCCGCTTCCGGTCTTTTTTAAGCTGCTCATCGAACTCCTTTCGGGTTTTGTCATACAGCGCCTGCTCCGCTTTCCAGGTTTCCTTCCTCTCCGATATCTCCGTCTCCAATGCCTGCCGTGATGCAGTCATCTCGGTTTCAAACTTTAACCTCAGCTCCTTCTGCGCACCAACCAAGGCCTCCAGAGTTTCTATCTGTACATTGATCTGGTATAGCTCCTTGAGCTGAGCTTGCTGAATGGTTATAGCCTCCTGCAAATGAGTGAAATCCCTGTATTTCTCCATCATGGAATCTGCCAGTTTATCCAGCGAAGCCGATATATTGATTTTTAAACCCGCTACATCCCTGATGATTTGTTCGTTCGACAGATCTCCTGATTTCTTCACAATCTGCTTGTTTTGCTGCTCCTCCTGGATCTTTTGCGGAGCTTCCCGTTTCTGCTCCTTTGCTGCTTTCAGCAAAGATTCATACGCCTCAAGAATCTCATTCTTAGTGCTCTTGTTAGTGATTTCGGTTGTCATATCCTGATATTTTTCCTAAAAATAATGAAATTCAAATCAAGGCCCCTGGCGCGAATAAAGTTTTAACAAAATCAAGCACTGCCCACTGCCAATTGAATATTAATTTTAGGGTTATAACCCTAAAAAAGGTAAAAAATACAACAGTTTTTATGGTTGTAACCCTGGATCTCGACTGGCACGACAACATCCAGGATATAAGGCATAAGCACATTGCAGACTTTCTGCTTTTGGACGATTTTATCAGGATAAAATAAACTGATGGCTTCGATTTTCATGTTTTTAAAGCCCTACAATCATAACTCATCTTAATCTAAGAGCTCATCTGGATGTCATTTTGGTTATCCAGATTGTTTTAATGACCTTTGCTCTGACCTTTACAGGGCAAAAATTATGGCACAATTTATTTTTGAGGGTAAATATCAGAACTTTACCGGTGGCGTTAACGTAAAGCTACTCCTTCTTCATTTCGAAGACGAGCATAGTGTTCATTTTATTTATTCTCCTCATTTGGATTTGACGGGTTATGGGATAAATCTGGCAGAAGCAAAAAAGTCCTTTGAAATTGCCTTCGAAGATTTTGTTGATTATACCCTGAAAAAGGAAACTTTAGGCAAAGTCTTATCCAAACTCGGCTGGTCTCTCAAGGGGACTTCCAAAAAGCCAAAAAAAGTGATAGCACCAAGCATCATGTCTGTTGTTAAGAATAACAAATACGTTTCGGAGATTTTCGATAAGTACCCTGTGAATACCTTTCACCAGGAAGTTGGTTTGCCAGTTTTCGTATAGGTTTTAGTGGAATGTCAACCAAGAAATTATCAAATATTCCAATCAAGGAATTTCGAAAATTTCTTGAAAGCCAGGGTCTTAACCTCATAAGAGATTCTAAAGGTCGGGGAGGTCATGAAAAGTGGTCCAAATCCAGCATGGACAGGCCTATCACCATTCAAACGCACATTGACCCAGTGCCGGAATTTATTGTCAAACAGGTACTCCGTCATTTAGACATGGACAAAAAAACCTTCTTCGAAGAATTCAATAAAATGTAAAACATCAACCTTACCCCCGGTTAAAACCGGGGTCTAAAGATACGCCGCCAACTCACAAATCCCTTTTCTGTCATCCCCGCGAAAGCCGGGACCCCGTCCCTAACAGCGAATTTCCGCAAGGGTCACCTCTTTACCACCTTCCCCACCATCTTCCCCCCAACCGCCACCACATACACCCCTGCCGGAAGCCCAGCCATATCCACCCTGATAACCTCCTCACCTCCTAACCTCCTAACCCCTTCAGCTCCAATCCTCCTCACCTCCTCACCTCTCAAGCTGTAAACACAAACCTCCCCAGCCTGTTCAGTCATAGGTAGCTCAATAGTCAACATGTCATCAACAGGGTTCGGAAACATCCTCACCCCGCTCTCCAGCGGAATATCCCCTACATTCATCACCGTCGCATTGGCCGTCAAAATCCAGCGATCCGGATCAAACTTCACCGAATCCACCGCAAACGGCGCCCTCACCGTAAACCGTTGCCCGCTGAACGTATGACGCACCACCACCGTCACACTTTCCACAGAATTTGTGCCCGTCAGCTGTGTCATCCCGACGAAAGTCGGGAACTTGTCCCTCCGTACCAACCCCTCTTCTGTCATCCCGACGAAAGTCGGGACCCCTTCCCCTACCACCAACCCCTTCTCTGTCATCCCCGCGAAAGCGGGGACCTCCTCCCTCCGTACCCATCCCTTCTCTGTCATCCCCGCGAAGGCGGGGACCTTCTCCCTCCGTACCAATCCCTTCTCTGTCATCCCCGCGAAGGCGGGGACCTCTTGCCTACCATATAAGCGCACCGGCACATCCATCTCAAAAAAGCTCACCGACGGATCACTCTGCACCTGCGACAGGTCCAGCTCCACCTCATTCGCCGGCTTCAGCCGATACACCATATTATACGTAGGATATCCCGATCCGTACACCCAGTCGTTGAAAAACTCACGAAAGCTCGTATCCGCAACCGCCTCAGCATGCCCGATCAGATCCTCGGTCGAAGCGTATCCGTTAGCCAGTTTCGGATCATACAGATAATTGTTCAGCGCCTTGAAAAAATTCTCATCCCCCATCTCCCAGCGCAACATATGCAACACCATCGCGCCCTTGCTGTACGAAAGGCGCGCATCAAAAATCCGGTTGATATCAGTAGTATCCGAGCAGTATACCGAACCGCCCGGCTCACGCAGCACGTAGTTGATCGACAGGCGTTTGAAAGGCTCCCAGTACAGGCCATCCTGATCCCGCTCGTAACACAATCCAACTAAATACGTTGCAAAACCCTCATTCAGCCAGATATCCCTCCACGACGCGCACGTAACGAAATTCCCGAACCACTGATGCGCCAGCTCATGCGCCAGCAGATCGTACCCGAAACTGCCCATGAAGCTCATCGTCTGATGCTCCATACCGCCGCCCCACTGCCACTGCGCATGTCCGTAACGCTCATCCGCGAACGGGTACAATCCGAAAAGCTCATTGAATATCTGGAAAGGCCTGATAATCCTCACCGTCTCCGTCTTCGTCTGCTCCAATGTCTCCGGATACACATAATTCAATATCTCGATATTTTTCCCGTTCTCCAGCGGAACGTAATCTGAATAAACCGCATAATTAGTCACCGATATGCCGATAAGATACGCGGCGATCGGGTGCCTGTGCCTCCAGGTAAAAACGCTCCTATCCCCCAGATGCTGCTCCGATATCAGCATCCCGTTTGCCGCAGCCCGGTTGCCCGGCGGCACCGAAATCACCAGAAGCACCGAATCCACCTTATCATTCAAATCCTGACTGCAGGGCCACCAGTCCGCCGCCCCGTAAGGCTCCGAAAACGTCGATAAAATCGGCACCCCCGCATGCTCCCCAATCGTAAACGACCCCGACCCATTCTCCGGCGGCACCCCCTCATACGAAACCTTAATCGAATCAATCCCCACCACCGTACCCTCGTTAGCAGTGTCACCCCGACGAAAGTCGGGAACTTCTCCCTTACCACCAAGCCCTCTTCTGTCATCCCGACGAAAGTCGGGAACTTCCCCCATACCACCAAGCCCTCTTCTGTCATCCCGACGAAAGTCGGGACCTTGTCCCTCACCGCGAATGCTAATGGGGCCTCTCTTCAATTCCACCACCAACTTACCGTTTTGATGTGCGTAGCTCATCAAAACTTCACCATGATAATCCACCCTCAAAACCTGCAGACTGTCCGACAAATCAAAACTGATCACATCCCGGTTGCCCGCCTTGGGCACAAACCACGTTGTCACCGAACCCGAAACAAACTTTACTGCCGGATCCAGACTGATCTCCAGGCGATGCGACTTCACATCCATCCCCGACTGGGCCCGCAAGGCAGGCGCAGCAAGACAAAGCAATATTAATGCGATACGGATCATTTGTTTAAAATCAATCTTTTTCTTTCTTTCTCAAATTTGTTTCATGCAACTTCCGATATACTTCACCACGTGAAAGAAGCAGTTCGAAAATGATAATTTGTTCAACAACCCTTAAAACCAGAATTAGTCGGTAATTACCCATCTTTATGCGATAGGAATTTTGAAAACCAACCATCTTTATACAGTTGGTCAAATCTGCCACGTCTTTTGCCAGTATAACCTCGGATATGACTCTTTGCAAGGAAATCTTATACTTGCCCCTAAGTTTGTAGGCTGCTTTTACGAATTGTTTGGAATATTCAACTTTCATACTCCCAACCATTTTTCAAACGACGCCTTTTCTTCAAAGGAAACAATCTCCTGACTTTCCGGAT
>CAYHCO010000042.1:16367-27410 GCA_964355105.1 uncultured Porphyromonadaceae bacterium | reverse complement strand
ACTGACCGGGCTTCCATCCACCCCGCTGCAAACCCTGACCAAGGCCAAGGACATCGCTTTAAAAGCAGGTCTGAAATATGTTTATATCGGAAACGTTCCCGGTATCGGGGGTGAGGACACTTATTGTCACAATTGCAAGGTTCTCCTGGTCAGGAGGGCGGGTTTTGAGGTTGAACAAAACCTGATTGTCAACAGCCGATGCCCGAAATGTCAGACCCGCATTCCGGGCAGATGGCAGGGTTGACCGCGGTGATATAAATCACAAGAATAATGATCTAGATCGCTTTTTCTATGACAAATGATATTGTCACTCATGGCAATATCTACATTTATATATAGGGGAAAATTCTACTTTTGGGCACATAATTTTCTAAACACTATGAGCAGCGAATCCCTGGTTCTGTTCTTCATTGTAGGTGTAGTTTTGGTTGGTGGAGCGGTGCTCTTCTCGACCTTTGTTGCACCTCGCATCAGTAAATCACCCGTTAAATTCGAACCCTACGAATGCGGGATCCCGGCTGAAGGAAATGCCTGGATACAGTTTAATGTCGGGTATTACCTGTTTGCCATTGTGTACCTGATATTCGCTGTGGAAACGGTATTTGTATTTCCCTGGGGTGTGGTAATGAAAGAAATCGGCTTAAGGGCTTTCATCGAGATCTCTATCTTCTTCCTGATCCTCGGTTTAGGTCTGTTGTATGCCTGGAAAAAAGACGCTTTGAAATGGGTGTAAAAATCAAGTCTATGAAAACTGAAGATTTCCGGGATAATGAATCCATGGATATCTTCAAACAATCAGGTGGAAATATCCTGATGACAACCATTGATGACATCATCAACTGGGGACGGTCGAACTCCGTGTGGCCTCTGACCTTTGCCACGAGCTGCTGCGGCATCGAAATGATGGCAGCCGGAGCGCCAAGGCACGATTTCGCCAGGTTTGGCGTTGAGGTTTACCGGGCCTCACCCCGCCAGGCTGACGTCATCGTGGTTGCAGGTACAGTTGTTCACAAAATGGCTCCGGTACTGAAGCGGCTGTACGACCAGATGGCTGACCCCAAGTATGTTATAGCCATGGGGGCCTGCGCTTGTTCAGGCGGCCCGTTCTATTACAATACCTATTCGGTGGTAAGGGGCGTTGACCATGTCATTCCGGTGGATGTTTACATTCCCGGCTGCCCTCCGCGTCCGGAAGCCCTGCTGTACGGCATCATGCAGCTGCAGCGAAAAATGAAAACCGACACCATTGCGAGTCCGCGCGACCCGATGGAGAATTATATTTAAACCGCCGGATATGGAAAAAGAGCAATTAGGATCAATCCTGGCAGAATTATATCCTGCCCTGGAAATCAATACAACGGGAGATTCAGTTAGAGTGAAGGCCGATCCGGCCATCATCCATCAACTTTGCACCACCCTTCGCGACGACAGCCGGCTGAAGTTCGACTTTCTTTTCAATCTATACGGGATCGACCGCGAAGACCGGTTTTCCATCATTTACGGAATGGAATCAATCCAACATGGCCATATCGTGGTTGTTGAAACCGACCTTGCAGACCATGACAAGCCGGTCACCGATACTGTCAGTGACCTATGGAGATCGGCTGAATTCCAGGAACGTGAAATCTACGACCTGATGGGTGTCACCTTTACCAACCATCCCGACCCGCGCCGGCTCTTCCTCGAAGACGGCTGGGGTTTTCCTCTGAGAAAAGATTACAAGGACGATATTAACATTATCGAACGTTAGCCAATGCAGGAAGTTGAATTACAAGATATTCTGACCTCCAAAGAGGACGGAGATTATATCGTAAATATCGGACCGCAGCACCCTTCCACACACGGTGTTATGCGGTTTGTCGTTTCCTTGAAGGGAGAAATGCTGGATTATGTCATCCCGCACTGCGGATACATCCATCGCGGGATCGAGAAGATGTGTGAAAGGATGACCTATCCACAGATCATCCACCTGACCGACCGGATGGATTACCTGTCGGCCCACATGAACAATGAAGCTGTCTCCCTGCTGGTTGAAAAAGCCACCGGTGTTGAAGTTCCTGAACGTGTAAAATATATCCGCACCATCCTTTCCGAGCTCCAGCGTATTGCCTCCCATCAGCTCTGGTGGGCTGCATTCGGGATGGATATGGGTGGTCTCACCTGCTTCTTCTACGGATTGCGCGACAGGGAAAAAATCCTGGACATCTTCGAAGAATCTTTTGGTTCCCGGCTTCTGCACAGTTATATCTGCCCGGGAGGGCTCATGGGAGATATCCATCCCAATTTCCAGAAGCGCACCAAGGAATTCATTACCTATTTCCGCAAAAAACTTCCTGAATACGACGAATTGCTGACCGGCAACGTCATTTTTGAACAGCGGACCAAGGGTATGGGAATCATGTCACGGGAAGGCGCCATCAGTTACGGTTTCACCGGACCTTGCGGCCGTGGCTCAAACTTCGCCTGCGATATCCGGAAAAAATATCCCTACAGCGCTTACGATAAAGTGGATTTCAAAGAGCCACTTTACACCGAAGGCGACTCATGGGCACGTTACAAAGTGCGCATGGACGAAATGTGGGAATCCATGAAAATCATTGAACAATTGATCGACAATATTCCCGAAGGTGATTACACCGCCAAAATGAAGCCTATCATCAAGCTTCCTGAAGGTGAATATTCCCAACGGGTTGAAACTGCAAAGGGCGAGCTTGGAGTTTATGTGGTCAGTAAAGGCGAAAAATATCCTTATCGCATGCACTTCCGCACTCCGAACTTCAGCAACCTTTTCGTAATCAACGAGCTGGCTTCCGGAAACAAGATTGCCGACCTTATAGCAATCAGCGGCTCCCTCGACCTAGTTATACCTGATATTGACCGATAATTCAACCGAATACATTAATCAAGATGCCGTTTAATATTTACGACTTCTCAGGCACCACTAAGGCTATCGACCAATTTCTGTACTCGAAAATGGCCCCGACCTGGGCATTTATTACGGAATTAGCCATTGTGGGAATTCTTATTCTGCTCTTTTATGCAGTCGTTGGCCTATACCTCGTTTATGCGGAACGCAAAGTTTGCGCCTTCATGCAGAACCGTGTCGGACCCAACCGGGTCGGCAAGTGGGGTCTGGTCCAAACCATTGCCGACCTGATCAAGCTTTTGATGAAAGAACTGATCACCATCAAAAAAGCAGATAAATTTCTGTTCAATGTGGCTCCGTTCATTGTCATCATCGCCTCATTCATGGCCATTGCCGCCATTCCTTTTGCCAAAGGGCTGCATGCCGTTGACTTTAACATCGGCGTATTTTATATGATGGCCGTATCATCGATCGGGGTTATCGGAACTCTGCTGGCCGGATGGTCGAGTAACAGTAAGTATTCCCTGATCGGCGCTATGCGAAGCGGTGCCCAGGTAGTAAGTTACGAAATATCTGTCGGCCTGGCCCTTCTATCTGTGGTCATCTTCAGCGGATCCATGCAATTATCAACAATTATTGAAAGTCAGGCTAACGGATGGTGGATTTTCAAAGGCCACATCCCGGCAATTATTGCTTTCTTCATGTTCCTGATTGCCAGTACTGCAGAGATCAACCGCGGACCTTTCGACCTCGCAGAAGCTGAATCCGAATTAACGGCCGGTTTCCACACCGAATATTCCGGAATCAGGTTTGCTTTCTTTTTCCTGGGTGAATACATGAACATGTTTATCGTTGCATCGCTTGCCGCCACAGTTTTCCTCGGTGGCTGGATGCCTCTGCACATCGGGAACCTTGAAGGATTCAACCATGTCATGGACTTTATCCCGCCGTTCGTATGGTATCTCGGCAAAACAATATTTGTCATTTATTTGATCATGTGGTTTAAATGGACATTCTCACGGTTAAGGATCGATCAGCTGCTGACCCTGGAATTGAAATATTTACTTCCGATCAACCTGGTGAACATTATGATCATTGCTTTCATCGTCCTCATGGGATGGTACATTAAATAACGACTATGAATTCAGTAGGCAAATACTTCAGCGATATTTTCTATGGAATAAAATCCCTCTGGAAAGGTCTAATGGTTACAGGATATTACTTTGTGCATCCGAGAGAGATAGTCACTCAGCAATATCCGGAAAACCGCAAGGAACTGAAAATGTTCGACCGGTTTAAAGGCGAGGTGATCCTCAAGCATGATGAGAACAATTTTCATACCTGCAACGGATGCGGCATCTGCCAGTTGAACTGCCCGAACGGATCCATCGAGATCATCACCGATTCGGTACCGAACGAGGATGGCAAATCAGAACGTATCATTGATAAGCATATTTACCACCTTTCCATGTGCACTTTCTGCGGACTGTGCATCAAGGCCTGCCCGAGCAACTCACTTGATTGGGGCCAGGAATTTGAACATGCTGTATTTAACCGCGATGCGCTCACGAAAATTCTGAATCAGCCTGGTTCCAGAATTAAAAAAGAACCGAAAGAGCCCAAAGCTCCGAAGCCGGTTACCGAAACTGTTCCGACGTCAAACCCAGCTAACTAAACCGATATGGCACTGAATGTTTTAATGTTTTATATCCTTTCTGCCGTAATTGTGATCTGTTCGGTCCTGACCATCACCACCTCACGGATCCTTCGTGCAGCATTTTATCTTCTTTGCGTACTGGTTGCCACTGCAGGTTTCTACTTCATGGTTGATTACCAATTCATGGCAGGGGTTCAGCTGGTTTTGTATGCAGGGGGTATCGTAGTTCTGATCATATTCTCCATTCTCCTGACCAGCCATATCAGTCACAAATTTGCCAAACCCGAAGCTCATCGCCTGGTACTGGGTCTGCTGGTAGGTATCGGAGGATTCGTCCTTTCCACAATGGCTATTCTCAAGTTTGCCTTTACCCCGACAACCAACCCGGCCATGAAGGTTGACATGCAGGCTATCGGCCTCCAGCTTCTCGGCACCGGGAAGAACGGCTACGCACTGCCCTTCGAGGTAATCAGTATCCTTCTTCTTGCCGCAATGATCGGAGCGATCATCATTGCCAAGAAAGGCAAATAATATTAACCGTAAAATCTAAACATCCGCATATGTTACAAGGAATTCCAATAACTGCAGCACTGATTGTCGCCGCATTCATGTTCTTCACCGGAGTTTGCGGTTTCATTATCAGGCGTAACATGATCACCATTCTGATGTCGATTGAGCTGATCCTGAACGCAGTGAATATCAACCTGGTTGTTTTCAACAAATTCCTGTTTCCTGACCAGCTTCAGGGACAGTTCTTCGCCTTGTTTGTGGTAGGTATAGCCGCTGCGGAAGCTTCGGTAGCCATAGCCCTTATCATCAACATATACAGGCGGTTGAATTCCATCAGTGTTGATAAAGTCAATGAAATGAAGTATTAATCCAACCAATAGGCTGTCATGAATTATTCATTAACCATACTGATACTCCTGATTCCATTCGCAACATTCCTGTTCAACGGGCTTGTCGGAATGAAGTTTAAGCCGATCGTTGCCGGTCTGGTCGGAACCATCGGTCTCGGAGTGATCACTCTCCTGTCCTACCTAACTGCCTGGCAGTATTTCTTTGTCGACGGCATGGTCAACGGGTCATTTCCGAAAATCATAGCCCACTCGATGGACTGGATTCGTTTTTCGGACAATCTGGTTGTACGGATAGGGGTCCTGCTGGATCCGATTTCCGTGATGATGCTGGTGGTTATTACCACGGTGTCCTTTATGGTCCATATATACAGTCTGGGTTACATGCATGGTGAAAAAGGTTTTGAGCGTTTCTACGCTTTCCTTTCCCTGTTCTCTTTCTCGATGCTTGGCCTGGTTTTGGCAACCAATATCTTCCAGATGTACATTTTCTGGGAATTGGTGGGCGTTTCATCGTTCCTGCTTATCGGATTCTATTACACCAAGGATTCCGCTGTGGCAGCCTCAAAAAAGGCTTTTATCGTTACCAGGTTTGCCGACCTCGGATTCCTGATCGGTATCCTTCTGCTGTCCTATTTTACCAAGACTTTTGATTTTGTTAAACTTACCGGGACCGACCAGAGCATTTTTGCCAGCACTGCAGGTGTCAGCTTTTTAGGTTTGTCTGTCATGACCTGGGCTTCCCTGCTTATTTTTATGGGTGGTGCCGGTAAATCGGCGATGTTTCCGCTACACATCTGGCTTCCTGACGCCATGGAGGGTCCAACACCCGTCTCGGCTTTGATCCACGCGGCAACGATGGTTGTCGCCGGTGTTTTCCTCGTGGCCAGAATGTTTCCGGTATTCCACTTCCAGGCACCTGAGGCGCTGAATGTTGTGGCTTATGTCGGGGGATTCACTTCCCTGTTTGCGGCCGTGATCGCCTGTACACAATATGATATTAAGAGGGTTCTCGCCTTCTCCACACTTTCGCAGCTCGGATACATGATGCTGGCGCTGGGTGTTTCGGGTTATGGCGGCGAAGAAGGTCTGGGTTACATGGCTTCCATGTTCCACCTGTTCACCCACGCCATGTTCAAGGCTTTACTCTTCCTCGGAGCCGGTTCCATCATTCACGCAGTTCACAGCAACGTTATGCAGGATATGGGCGGATTGCGCAAATACATGCCGATTACGCACGCAACATTCCTGATTGCCTGCCTTACGATAGCCGGCGTACCTTTCCTGTCGGGTTTCTTCAGCAAGGACGAGATCCTGGTTGCTGCGTACCACCACGACAAGATCCTGTTCGCCGTGGAATTTCTGGTAGCCGGTATTACCGCTTTCTACATGTTCCGCCTGTATTTCAACATCTTCTGGGGCAAGAATACCCATTATCACCATACCCCGCATGAATCTCCGCTGACGATGACCGTTCCGCTGATGATTCTTGCCTTTGGTTCAATCTTCGCGGGTTACATCCCGTTCAGTAAACTGGTGACCTCCGACTCGATGCCGCTGGAAGCCCACATGAATTTCGCGATCGCCATCCCTTCCGTTCTCATCGGCTTGCTGGGAATCACCATCGCCTGGATCATGTACAAGAAAGAAACAGCCATTCCGGAGCGCATTTCCCAGGCTCTCGGAGGCTTCTACAAGACCGTATATCACAAGTTCTATATCGACGAGGTCTATCTGTTCATTACCAAAAAGGTGATCTTCAATTACATCTCGCGTCCTGTTGCCTGGTTCGACCGGCATATTGTTGACGGAACCATGAACGGTATTGGCTGGCTCACCGTTACGAGCGCAAAGGGTATCAAGGAGTTGCAGTCCGGCAACCTGCCTCAATATGGTGGCGTGTTCGTTCTGGCAGCCGTGGTTCTGGTTCTGATTTTTGCATTTATTCTTTGATCATTGAGGTTTAATCCGAAATAGAAACCGATTATGAATATTCTAAACCTGTTTGTTATTATTCCTGTCCTTACGGTATTTGGGATACTTTTTACCAAGGATTTTAAAGGAGCAAGGGTAACTGCTGCAGTCGGCATGACTCTCCAGCTGATTACCTCGATAATTCTTGTATTCAGCTTCTTTGCCCAGCGCAAAGCCGGTGTGACAGGTGATTTCCTGTTCCTGAGCGACATGACCTGGTTTAAAACCCTCAACATTCACTATACCGTTGGTGTCGACAGCATTGCCGTATGGATGCTGCTCCTGGCGTCTATAGTGGTTTTCGCAGGCATTTTCGCATCCTGGCAGGTAGAATATCTGGCCCGCGAATTTTTCATCTCTCTGATTCTCCTGGCTACGGGTGTTTTCGGGTTCTTTATCTCACTCGATCTTTTCACCATGTTCCTCTTCTACGAGCTTGCGGTGATCCCGATGTATCTCCTGATCGGCATCTGGGGCAGCGGTCCGAAAGAATATTCGGCTATGAAGCTTACGCTGATGCTTATGGGAGGTTCGGCTCTGCTGGTTGTCGGTTTGCTGGGATTGTATTTCTACTCTTCCGCAGCCGGTCCGGTAACTTTCAATCTTCTTGAGCTGTCGAAAATTTCTTTCCCGATGGCCATGCAGCGTTTCTTCTTCCCCTTCCTCTTTGTGGGATTCGGAATTCTGGGAGCACTCTTCCCCTTGCATACGTGGTCGCCTGACGGTCACTCTTCGGCACCAACCGCTGTTTCCATGCTCCACGCCGGTGTATTAATGAAGCTCGGAGGATACGGTTGTTTGAGAGTTGCAATGTTCCTTCTTCCGGAAGCCGCCCAGGAAATGAGCTGGATCTTCCTGATCCTTACCACTATCAGCGTTGTTTACGGAGCTTTCGGTGCCATCTGGCAGAAAGACCTTAAATATATCAATGCTTACTCTTCAGTAAGCCACTGCGGACTTGTACTGTTTGCACTTCTGATGATGAACAAGACCGCGATGGACGGTGCCGTTCTTCAGATGATCTCACACGGTTTGATGACGGCCCTCTTCTTTGCCCTGATCGGGATGATTTACGGAAGAACTCATACCCGTAATATTGATGAAATGGGTGGCCTCATGAAAGTTATCCCTTTCCTCGGTGTTGCTTACGTTATTGCAGGTCTGGCTTCACTCGGTCTTCCGGGCTTGAGCGGATTCGTAGCAGAAATGACCATTTTCTTCGGTTCTTTCGAGCATCCTGACACCTTCCACCGCGTTGCAACCATTATCGCCACCAGTTCGATCGTAATTACAGCCGTATATATTCTCCGCGTCGTAGGTAAACTGCTTCTCGGACAACTAAGGGAAAAAGAATATCTGGAATTTCCGGACGCAAAATGGTATGAGCGTATCAGCCTTGTTGTGCTGATCGTCCCGATCGCCATGATCGGTTTTTATCCCGCATTCCTTTCAAGCACTGTCATGGATGCTTTGAATCCTATTGTCGAACGGTTAACAGCCATGCTATAAAACATTAAAGAAATGGACATTGCTTCTTTTAACCTCATGCGAAACGAACTGATCCTGGTCGGTATCGTATTGATTTTACTTATCGCAGAGATCGCCACGAAGAGTGAAAACAAGCATAAGCTTATCACCCTCGGAACGGTTCTGTTCGGAATTGCCACACTCATCAACTTCCTTCCGCTGCCGGAAGGTTCGTTGTTCGGCGGCAGTTTCCAAACCACCAGGATGACCATGTTCATGAAGAGCGTTCTTAATCTCGGTGTTTTCATAGTTTTCCTGCAGTCGCATACCTGGCTGAGACGTGAAAGCAACCATGGAAAGATCAGTGAGTTCTTTATCCTGATCATTTCCACACTTATCGGGATGAACTACATGATCTCCTCGGGTGATTTCCTGATGATGTATATCGGTCTTGAGCTGGCCACCATTCCGATGGCAGCATTAGCCGCTTATGAAAAATACAGCGAGAAATCTGCAGAAGCAGGTATTAAGCTGATCCTGACCTCAGCATTGTCGTCAGGGATCCTGCTGTACGGGTTGTCGTTCATCTACGGAACAACAGGCTCTATATATTTTGAGGACATCGTTGCCAATATCGGCAACAATCCGATGCAGACTTTCGGCTTTGTATTCTTTGTTGCCGGTATGGCTTTCAAAATGTCACTTGTTCCTTTCCACCTTTGGACGGCCGACGTTTACGAGGGTGCCCCGGTTACCGTAACAGCCTATTTGTCGGTTGTTTCCAAAGGTGCTGCCGCCTTTACATTCATGATTATTCTGTTCCGTGTTTTTGGTTCGATAAGCGAAGTATATGAGCCTCTGCTCTACACCCTTGCAGTAGCCACCATGACGATTGGTAACCTTTTTGCGCTCCGTCAGAACAACCTGAAAAGGTTTATGGCTTTCTCCTCCATTGCCCAGGCAGGTTTCATTCTCCTTGGTATCATGCAGGGCGGACAACTGGGTATGACAACGGTGGTATATTTCATGCTTATCTATGTTTTCACCAACCTTGCCGCATTCGGCGTAATCGCAGCTATATCAGAATTCTCGGGTAAAGAGGACATCACCGATTACAACAGCCTGTACAAGACCAATCCGAAGCTCAGTCTGATCTTGTTGCTGAGTATGTTTTCCCTCGCCGGTATTCCGCCGGTTGCGGGTTTCTTCGGCAAATTCTTCCTGTTCACGGCTGCCGGAGCAAAGGGATACTATATCCTGGTGCTCATCGCTGTTTTGAACGCAACCATTTCATTGTATTATTATCTGCGTGTGGTTAAAGCGATGCTGATCGACAAATCGGAAACACCGATTCCCACTTTCAGGACACCGCTTGCAATGCGCATCAGTTTAATGATTTGCGTGATCGGTATTTTCTTTATCGGATTCGCCAGTTTCATTTATGAATATATCTCCAGTATCAGTTTCGGAATTAATTAGTTACCACCATGGCTCTTAATCAGGGAAAACATATTATCGAAGTAATCGACGGAAAACGCTGTACATTGGTTGAATCAGGCATGGATGCCAAGCGTAAGGAATTTCTGAAAACCATTCTGGAATTTAACAGCTACGAAGTCAGGGAAGCCTTTGATGAAGCAGGTTTGTGGAAGATTGGAGTCACAGATGTGGTTTTCAATCCTATCATTGATGTGTACAAGAGAAAACTGTTATCACCCAACGGTCACAGGATAACCCCGGCCTACTGGCTCCAGCTCACTGATCACCAGACCGAGGCGGAGGTGAATTATTGGGTACAGTAATTTAAGGCAACGGGCAAGAGGGCAGAGGGCAAAAATCAGGAATAAGATTTAGGTAAAAAGAAAAAAGGCTGGTGGGGAAACCCTCCGGCCTTCTTCTTATTCAGTACCCCAGGTTGAAACCCGGGACTATCGATAAGCCCTTATTTCTTATCTCTTGATCCTCTAACTAATTTAGGCCCTCTGCCATCAGCCCTCTGCCCTATCTCGTCAGCATCCTCCGGATGCCTTCTTCTTGCCCGGCTTTTTGGTGAGCGCCGGTTTGGCATCGGTGCCCTGATCAGCTGGTGCGGACAATTGAACGGCACCACCACCGCCTAGTGCGGATCCTGCAGCCTGACGGAAATCGTAGCGGGCAAGCTCCTCATTCGGTGAAGTAGCAGCTGGTTTCTGGGGATTCATGATCGTTTCGATCCAATAATT
>CAYHCO010000042.1:14518-16267 GCA_964355105.1 uncultured Porphyromonadaceae bacterium | reverse complement strand
TCGGTGAAGTAGCAGCTGGTTTCTGGGGATTCATGATCGTTTCGATCCAATAATTTAATCCTCCCTCGAGAACGAACAGGTTATTATAGCCCAGCTGACGGGTAATCATCCAGGCCTCGTTTGCTTCAACGCTGCCGTTGCCGTAAAAGATGTTGATTTTAACATCCTGGTCCAATACCTCTGTCCATTTTTCATTCAGAATATCGGTGAGCGGGATGTTAATCGCACCTGGTAAACTGTACTTGTCGAATTCATCCTGATCGCGCACATCGATCAGTTGAATGGATGGATCCTTGTTTACCAGTTTTTCAGCCAGTTCATCCGGACTGAAAAACTGCTGGCGACCTTTAGCTTCTTCAAGAAGCTGGCTGGCGGTAAGTTTATAAGGATGGGTCGTATTCTGCGGAACGGCGGCAATGATAAGGCCGAGTCCGACTATGCCTATTGATAAGATTACTCTTGCGTTCATGGTTTGATATCAGTTTAGTATTCTTCGCGGGGGAATTTCTTCTCTGCCCATTCAGCCACGTAAAACATGCCCACAGCAGCAAGGATCACTCCCAGTGCGGCAATACCGTCAGAGAGGCCAAGCGATTCACTGAGCTTGGGCGATCCCTTGAAAGCGGCCATGTATAAGTCGTCCCAGAGGGGATAGCCTTCGGAAAAGATGATTACACCGATGAACAGGCCACCGATAAACACCATGGCATCGATTTTCCCGATTGATGCTCCTGCAAAACTGGTTCCGGGACAGAATCCGCCGATGATAAATCCTGCTCCCATCACAATTCCACCAATAATGGCTGATGGCAGATAGGTTGGATTGATATAGACAAGATCCAGGTCGAGCCATCCGAAAAGGCTCAGGAAAAGCATTCCCAGCATGGCTGTGATAGCGGCTGTAAAAAACACTTTCAGCACAACGGTATCATACCCGTAAAAGACACCAGCTAATTTTCTGCTGGATGAGAAGCCACTGCTTTCCAGAACAAATCCAAATCCGATTCCGATCAGGAAGGCAAGCAGGAGATTGGTATTCTCAGATATTAATTCATTTACAACTAAAGGTCCCATGGTAAATCTTTTTAAGGGTTAAATCCAGTTTTTTCTAAAGAAATAGGCAAGCGCAAAGGCGGTGCCGAATATCGCAGCCATCGTGATGAAGCCACCCAGCGACAGCACAGCCATCCCGCTAAGAGCTGAACCACTTGTACATCCGCGGCCAAGCTGCGATCCAAAGCCAAACAGGATGCCTCCCGTTGCGGCCATGATCAGTCGCTTGCGCGACGTAATTTTCGGGCTGTGCTCGACCTTCAGTTTCAAACGTCCCCAGAGGCTGCCCGACAGGAATCCGCCAACCAGCACGCCGGCCATCTCAAACACCAGCCAGCTTTTCAGCGGATTCGGATGCTGCTTAACCGTCTCAGCATAGAATGCATTTTTTTCAACGTGCGCCGGTGCTACCACTTTATTGGCGGCAACAACTACACTTTTAACTGCGCCGCTGGCACCGAGTCCGCGGCCGGCAACGAAGTTAGCCGCAATCAATACCAGGCCCAGCAGTACTCCCCCCAGATATGGGTTCAGGTACGACCTCGAGCGGTCCTTTTTTTCTTTTTCCATTTGTTTTTAATATTATCCCCGGATTGAAATCCGGGGCTATTGATAAATGTTATAACTAATATAGCCAACGACTTACTTGTCCGGCGTAAGCAAAGATGAACCGGAGCATGATCCCGCCGAACAGCA
>CAYHCO010000042.1:0-14418 GCA_964355105.1 uncultured Porphyromonadaceae bacterium | reverse complement strand
CTTACTTGTCCGGCGTAAGCAAAGATGAACCGGAGCATGATCCCGCCGAACAGCACCAGGATAGCCGGAATGTATACCGGAATTTTAAACTTCATCAGTTCGAGCCCCTCGAGAACGGCCGGTAATACCAGGCCCATGGCCACAACCAGCATCCAGAAAGGAGCCGTATACGGTCCGCCGAGGAAAAGGTTTGCTGCATCGATCTGCACCTGGGTGCTGGCGAGGAATCCCATGAACATGTGGACGATCAGGAAAAGTTCTACCGCTATCAGCAGGAGATCAATGCGTGCAAAAGTTTTCCGCTCCTCGTGATTCTTCGAAAACAGGATAGCTACCGCAGCGCCCGTGGAGAGTCCGGACACCAGGAATAACGGTCCGAGTATGGAAGTATTCCAGAGTGGACGGGCATTGAAAGCTGAAAACAATATCCCGGTATAAACACCAAGAATTATCGAGTATATAGCTATCAGCCAGGCTATTACTTTCTTGTATTTATTGAAAAAGACCTCAAGGTCCCTCAACCATTGAAATTTCCAATCCCATTTCGGAAAAACCTCCCGGATATGCAGTGCGGCCCATATGAAAGCCAGCGGCGATATGATCATCAGTGTCCACGCTCCCCAGCCCATCGGCGACTGCAGGCGGATGGTCGTGTATAACTGCCAGAAAAAGGCTTTATGCCTCAGGTCGAGGAACAATGCGAACAGTCCTAGTACCAGTAAAACAGGCACAATCAAAGGTGCGATCTTAACAGATGCACGATATTCGTTCTCCTTGCCCCTGAGATAAAACAGGGCCGCAAAAAACATGATACCTGCAGCCAGGCCACCCAGAAAGAGGTATAACGGTATTTGCCAGTGCCAGATATGCAGAAAAGGATCCACATTCGGATTCATCCTGCCGCTGACTATGATTTCTTCTCTCATGCTTTATCGGATTTAGATTAAGAAATAAAGTTGCGGTTTGGTTCCGGCTTCCGGAATCAGGGTTTTGTGCTTCCGGTTTTTCAGGACAACTGAAACCGGGCTATTGGGATCATCCAGGTCACCGAAATACATGCACTTGGTGGGACAGGTAGCCACGCAGGCCGGCAAAAGACCCTTTTCCAGCCGGTGCAGGCAAAAAGTACACTTATCCACATAACCGTCGGGATGGGAATAGCGTGCATCGTAAGGACATGAAGCAATGCATGCCCCGCATCCGATACACTTGTTGTGGGTTACCACCACCACCCCGCCCTTTTCATAATGGCTGGCGCCGGTGGGGCAACAACGCACGCACGGTGAGTTTTCACAATGGTTGCATCGTTCTGAGCGAAGTTCCAGCTCGAGGGTTGGGTACGATCCATCCGTAACTTCAACCACCCAATCGCGGCAAAAACCAATGGGCACATTATTCTCGGTCTGACAAGCTACCACGCAATCGCTGCATCCCACGCATTTCCGGGTATCAACCGCCATGGCGTATCTCATGACTTAACCTCCTCTTTCTCAGTTAAAAAAGTAACAAAATTGCCTCTCATACCGGTGCCGCCCATGGTTGGATCAATCAGCACATTCGTGATCATCTGTGTATCGCTGGCACCTTTGCCGAAGCATCGTTGCAGCTTCTTCTGATTATGCCCGAATCCATGTACCATATAAACAGAATCCCACCGTATCCGCTCGGTTACCCGAACCTTGATGCGGAAATCAGATACGATGCCGTCCTGATTTTTCAGGTATATATATTGGTCATTAGCCAGCGCCCACTCTTTGGCAACCTTTGGATGCACCCAAACGCTGTTCTCATCCATAAGATCCGAAAGGTTCGGATTATTGGATGTCCGGGTGAATGTGTGCATCGGGGCGCGACCGTATATCAGGCGGTAAAAACCCGCCGGCGGTTCTTCATGGGGAGTGTATACCGGGAGTGCCGCATAGCCGGCTCCTTCCAGATCACTGGAATAAAGCTCAATCTTCGTACTTGTTGTGGCAAATTCAACAGCCTCATCGGTTGCAAAATATAGATCATCGGCAGACCGATCATTCGTTTTTACGCCGATTTTCTGCATTTCCTCGAGGCTGGTTCCCATCTGTTTCAGCTGCCAGCCCAGGTATTCCTCGATATCCTTCCATGGGAAGTAAGCTCCCAGCCCCATTTTCTGAGCCAATTGCTTAGCCATCCACCAGGCCGGCTTGGAATTGTATTTCGGTTTCATCGCCGGCATCCTCAGTGCCAGCTGAGGTTTGCGGTGCGGGCTCACCCTGATGTCATCATATCTTTCCAGATAGGTGCATTCGGGTAAAACCACATCGGCATAACCCGTGATTTCCATGGGCATCGTATCAATAACGACTATCAGATCGAGTGCTTTAATGGCTTCAAGGGTATTGGCCTGGTTGGGCATGGTCTCGATAAGGTTGGTCCCGTTGACGATCCATGCCTTGTATTTTGCCTCACGGCCCGGTGCCGGGCGGCTGAGGTCGACAATGGCATTTGCCACAGGTTGGTCGGCAAGCGGATACTGATCTCCCAGTATGTCTCTCCAGCCCTTTTTCACTTCCGGATAATGAGGATGCGGGAATTCAGGAACCGTAAGGCTTTCGGGGCGATAGAAACCACCTCTGCGGCCCCAGGAGCCCAGGATCGCGTTAAGAATTGCAACGGCTCGCAGGCGCTGAACATCATCACCGTACCACGTAACATGTCGTCCTGGATGCACAATAACAGCAGGCGCTGCATGAGCCATTTCCCTGGCGGTATCGCGGATCCGCTGAGGCGTGATCGTAGTGATGCCGTAGGCCCATTCCGGGGTAAACGGCTTTACGTGAGCCTGCAGCTTATCAAATCCGGTAGTGTATTTTTCTACGTAAGCCTTATCATATAATCCTTCGCCGATGATCACGTTCATCCAGGCCAGCAGCAGGGCAAGGTCCGTTGATGGCTTAATGGGCAGCCAATATTTGGATTTGCTGGCAACCGTTGAAAAGCGCGGATCCACTGTGATGATGCTGGCTCCCTTATCGATGGCGTCCGACATTTCCTGTACTTGTCCGTTGTGCATATTCTCGCCGAGATGCGAACCGATAAGCACCAGGCAGCGTGTATCACGGATATCCGTTCGCTCAGGGGATTCCACCACCTCACCGAAAGTAGCGAGGAATGCAGCTTCACGAGGTCCTTTGCATTGAGCGTAGGACGGTGCCGCATTGCTGTTCGAACCGAAGGCTTTCAGCAGGCTGCCGAAATATTTACCTCCTGAACCGTGTGAAAACAAGGCCACAGATTCGGGTCCGCTGGTAGCAATGACTTTATTAAGCTTGTTGGCTATATAATCAAGTGCCTCGTCCCAGGTCACTTCCCGATAGGTTTGACGATTTCCCTCCACCACGCGGATCATAGGGTTTTTCAGACGGTTCTCATCGGTATACATACCCACACCGCCAGTTCCACGAGGGCACAGACGTCCGTTGGAATGCAGGTCGTCATCATTACCCGTGATCTTCCAGATATCACCCTTGTCATTTTTGTAAACCCATCCGGCGCATTTCCAGAAACAAATCTCACAATAGGTGGGTGTCCTCCTCATCCCTTCATACACCATGCGCTCAGGGCTGATCAGATCGCCGGCGAGTGAACGGATAGCCGGTATTCCTACCGCCAGGCCTCCCGCTCCCAATGCCGAAATCCTGATAAAATCCCTTCTGTTTGCCATATATATGTTTATCTAGATATTTAAATAATTCGATGTGTAAAATTAGGAAATATTTTGATTACTGATAATTAAATAACAGAAAATATTTTGATGTTTTAAAGCTATTTTTGGCCAACTTCAAAAGAAAGAATGGACCATCCAAATAATCGCAGATTACCTTACTGGATAAAACTGAAATCGAGGCTCAGCCAGGACGAAACACAACAAACCGTTCGAAAGCTGATCAAAGAAAACAATCTCAATACGATCTGTATATCTGGCAATTGCCCTAATATCGGAGAATGCTGGCAAGCTGGAACCGCCACTTTCATGATTTTGGGCAATATATGCACCCGTGCCTGCAAATTTTGCGGCGTGGCAACCGGCCGCCCCCTCCCACCCGATCCCGATGAGCCTCAAAGAGTAGCGGATTCCATTAAATCCATGGGCATCAAACATGCGGTGATCACTTCAGTGGACAGGGACGACCTACCGGATCGGGGCGCCGGATTTTGGGCAACCACCATCCGGACCATCAAAGAGGTGAATCCACGCGTGACCATGGAAACCCTGATACCTGATTTTGATGCCAGACCGGAACTGCTTGATATTGTAATTTCAGCAGGTCCTGAAGTGATCTCACACAACCTGGAAACCGTTCGCCGTTTAACCCCTGCCATACGAACAAAAGCCAGCTATGACAGCAGTCTGGCAGTTATCCGCATGATCTCCGATTCCGGACTGGTCTCAAAATCAGGCATTATGCTGGGTTTGGGCGAAACGGAGGAAGAGATCCTGGAAACCATGGATGACTTACTAAAAGCAGGCTGTCAGGTTATGACCATCGGCCAGTACCTACAGCCATCCCGCGAGCATATTGATGTAAATGAATGGATCACCCCGGAAAAATATCAGGAATACGAAAAAATCGGCCTCGAGAAGGGCTTCCGCTTCGTAGAGAGCCATCCGCTGGTGAGATCATCCTATCATGCGGAAAAACACATAGTGAAAGATAATGACACCAAAGATCAGCTATGAAGATCTTGGCCTGATGGATTACAAAGCCGCCTGGGATTATCAGGCCGCACTGTTCCGGGAAAGGGTCGACCGCAAGCTTACCAACCGGACCCTGCCCCAGGAACAACAGGTGTTTCCCGACAACAGGCTTCTCCTGGTTGAACATCCCCATGTTTACACACTGGGTAAATCAGGCAATCAGAACAATCTCCTGATAAATGACACTTTCCTCAGCAGCATCGGAGCAACTTACTACCATATCGACCGCGGTGGAGACATTACTTATCACGGACCCGGGCAGATCGTCGGGTACCCGATTTTCGACCTGGAACAGTTCGGAATGCATATCAGGCAATACGTTTTTGCTTTGGAACAGGCTATTATCGACTGTCTTCAGCATTTTGGCATCAGGGGCATGAGACTTGATGGAGCCACCGGAGTATGGCTGGATGCGGACACTCCGGGGGTCAGGAAAATATGTGCAATCGGGGTGAAGGCCAGCCGGCAGATCACCATGCACGGGTTTGCCTTCAACGTGAATACCGACCTTAACTATTTCAGCTATATCAACCCTTGTGGTTTTCAGGATAAAGGAGTAACTTCTCTCGCCAAAGAATTAGGCAAAGAGCAGGATCTTATGGAGGTCAAAGAGCTTCTGCATCAAAACTTTATGCAATGGGCAAGCAAAACCGGCGGGATTTCATCAGAACAGGAGCCGTAGCTGGAGGAGTAGTTTTATCGACTCCCTTGTGGTTTCATGACAGTCTGGGATTTAACCCGGGTCAGGAAATTGCACCCGGACTGGCCACAAACGGCTGGGTAAGGGTTGGCTGTCCTGCTCATAATTGCGGCGGCCGGTGCCTGTTGAAAGTCCTGGTTAAGGACGGCACCATTACCCGCATTGAGACCGACGACCGTCCGGGCGATACCACGGCAGATCCGCAACTCAGGGCATGCATCCGCGGGCGGTCCTACAGAAGACGACAGTACCACCCCGACCGGCTGACCACTCCGCTGATCCGGACCGGAAAGCGCGGGGAAGGAAAATTTCGCGAAGCCACCTGGGATGAAGCGCTGACCATGATGGCTGCCGAGATGCTAAGGATACGGGACAAATTCGGCAACCAGTCCCTCTTTGTTCCTTACGGCACAGGCAGTTACAGTCACCTGAACGGACGCTGGCCGGCGGTCAGGCTGATGAACCTTATCGGCGGCGCCCTGGATTATTACAATTCCTATTCCTGGGCATGCATATCAAAAGCCACTCCCACGGTTTACGGCACAGCAGTTACGGGAAATCAACGGCAGGACTGGCTCAATTCCAAGTATATCCTGATGTGGGGCTGGAATCCCGCAGAAATGCGTGATGGCACCAATTCCGACTATTTCATAAAAAAGGCCCGGGAAAACGGTGCCCGCGTCGTTTGCATCGATCCACGAATGACCTTTTCGGCTGTTTCACTGGCTGATGAATGGATATCCATCAGGCCCGGCACCGATACGGCCATGATGAGCGCCATGGCCTATGTGATGGTTAAAGAAAAACTCTATGATGAGGGTTTCGTAAGGACACATTGTGTCGGCTTCGATTCGTCGCAGATGCCCGAAGGGCTTGAGCACGAGGAGTCCTATTTGGATTATCTGCTTGGAACGCATGACGATCAGCCTAAAACACCGCAATGGGCAGCACCGATTACCGGAGTGCCCTCAGAAACCATCATCAGGATTGCCCGTGAATATGCCCTCACCAAACCGGCAATGCTCTACCAGGGCTACGGCATGCAGCGCAGAGCCTACGGGGAACAGCCTGTAAGGGGCGGATGCGTGCTGGCTGCCATCACCGGCAATGTGGGCATCAGCGGCGGCTGGGCTTCCGGTATTGCCTTGCAGCCCGGTGGCGCTCCTTTCTGGAGCATTTTTCCAACCGGCAGCAATCCGGTGAAAGCCAAAATACCGACATTCCTCTGGACCGAAGCCGTAATCAGGGGAACCTCACTCACTGAAAAAGACGGACTCACCGGGGTTGAGAAGCTCGATTCGAACATAAAATTCATCTGGTCTGTTGCCTCCAACATCCTGATGAACCAGCATGGTAATATCAACAGGAATGGCCGGATTCTCGAGAACCAGTCCATGGTGGAGTTTATTGTCGTCCAGGACCAGTTCATGACCACTTCGGCCCGATATGCCGATGTCGTTCTTCCGGTATGCACCCATTTTGAAACTTGGGGCCTTGAGGACGGGTGGAAATACGGGGAGGAAGTTATCCTGATGCCTCAGATCGTTCAACCGGCCGGACAATCCAAATCCGATTACCGCATTTGCGCTGAACTGGCTGCCAAACTGGGCGTTTACGATGCCTTTACCGAAGGGCTTGATGAACGGGGCTGGACCCACCGGCTTTGGGACGAATACCGGGAAACCCGCTTCCCTGCACTGCCTCCTTTCGAAGAGTTCGTAAAATCCAACCAGGGCGTTTACAGCGTTCCCGTTACGAATCCACGCATATCCTTTGAAGCTTTTCGCAAAGATCCGGTTAACAATCCCCTCGATACGCCAAGCGGCAAAATCGAGATTTTCTCTAAATCCCTCTTTGAGATGAACCGTCCGGACGAGATACCGGCCGTTCCTAAATACATTCAGGAATGGGAATCTCCTTTCGGTCCCGAAGCAAAAAATTATCCGCTGCAGGCCATCGGTCCGCATTACATGGCCAGGGTACATTCAACCCATGACAATGTAGACTGGCTGCGGGAAGCTTTTCCGCAGAGGGTATTTATCAATCCAATTGATGCCGGGGTGAGGAATCTCACCGACGGCGACCGCGTGACGGTATTAAACGATCGCGGAAAAATCAACCTGCCCTGCCGGGTAACCCCCAGAATAATGCCGGGTGTGGTGGCTGTTCCCCAGGGAGCGTGGACTATGCCGGGCACGCAGGGTACCGATATCAATGGCAACATCAATTTACTGTCATCCGAAAGATGGACCCCGCTGGCTTTTGGCAACGCACAGCATACGATCATGGTTGAAATCATAAAGTCGAAAGCATGAGCACGTTCGGATTTTATCTCGACACATCCGCTTGTTCAGGCTGTAAAACCTGTCAGGTTGCCTGCAAAGACAAAAACGACCTGGAGGCAGGCATCAGGTTCAGAAGGGTTTACGAGGTGGCAGGTGCCAATTGGAACAAAACCGCCGAAGGTGCCTGGGACCATGACATTGTTGCCTACAACCTTTCCGTAAGCTGCAATCACTGCGAGGATCCGGCCTGCGTTAAGGCATGCCCGACCAAAGCCATGCATGCAGAGCTCGACGGAATCATCCTTATCGATGCCAATAAGTGCGTCGGATGTCATTACTGTGAATGGGCCTGTCCGTATGGAGCGCCACAGTATAACACCAGGCTGGGCATCATGCAGAAATGTGATTTTTGCAGGGATTACATTCTCGAGGGAAAACCACCTGTTTGTGTTTCTTCGTGCCCGATGCGCGTTCTGGAGTTCGGACCGGTCAGCCAGCTAATTGAGAAACACGGAGATAACCGGTCGGTTTATCCGCTGCCCGATCCCCGGCAAACAAAACCGGCGCTATACCTGAAGGCCCATGCAGGCTCAGAAACGGCAAAAAAACTGAACGCACTAATCATTAACCGTGAGGAGGTCAGAAATGAAAAACAGTGAATGGCCATTGGTCATATTTTCTCTTGCTATACAACTGTCAGCAGGAATAATCCTGATATATGACCTTTTTGTCCTGTTTCCGATTTATCGGAGCCGGGTCGTGGTGCCATCCAAATACCATTGGATTCTGCTGATTGCCATGACTGCAGCCATAATCGGCATCATCTTCTCATTCATGCATCTGGGAAATCCGATCAACTCAGCCAAATCCCTTACCAACATGGGTACTTCATGGCTAAGCCGTGAGATAGCAGGAGTTCTTGCCTTTTCAGGACTTTTGTTGATCACCACCCTGATGCACTTTATGATACCCTCATCAGGCAAGATTCTGAAACTCATGGTGGATCTGACAGCTATCACAGGTGTGGTGCTGATTTTCATCATGAGCAAGATCTACATGATCCCTGCCCGACCGCTCTGGAATTCATTCTTTACGCCTCTCGGATTTTATTTGGCTGCCATCGTATTGGGAGCCAGTCTGGTCCTGCTGTTCCAAATTAATCAGGGCTCCTGGGCAAGTCAAAAATCACTGGCCATACTCACCATAAGCATTCCGGTTATCCAGCTTGCTCTTCTGCCTGTTTACATGTCTTGGGTCAGTCAGGCCGATGTAGCCTCCGGGCAAGGACTTGCCATTCTCTTAAACAATCACCTGATTGCATTTTACGCCAGGCTTTTACTCTACCTTCTTGCAATAGCCTTTGGTTTCTGGGCTTTTTTCACGATCAGGTCCGATACCACTCAGAACCGCATGCTCTTTGTGCCGGTATTGCTGGCCTGGGCATCCATATTGGCCGCACAGGTCATTGACCGGGTATTGTTTTACGCGCAGAATGTATCTCCCGAGGGATTTTAGGCAATCGCTTTCTTATCTCTTTGCTCCCTGTAACCGCGGAATCCGAAAAAGAAGATGATCATAAAGCATGCCATCGGCACAAGAAAGCCAATGCTCATGCTTGAAATGTCGGCAATATATCCCATGAAAACAGGACAGATTGCACCCCCTACAATGGCCATCACCAGATAAGAGGAGGCTGGTTTGGCCTGTGAACCCAATCCCCTGATTCCCAAGGCAAATATCGAAGGAAACATGATCGACATGCAGAAGTAGGTGACAAAGAGGGCAATAAGTGAAATCCATCCGAGATTAGCCACCACCAGGATCATGGTAACAACGTTGACCAGTGAATAAACTGCGATCATCCGGTTCGGCTTGATCCATTTCATGATAACGCTGCCTGAGATCCTGCCCAGCCAGAAGAAGAAAAATCCAAGGGATAAAAGTAGTGCAGCTTTTTCTGAAGTAAAGCTTGGCATGGATTCAGTTACATAATTGATAAAGAAACTGTTAATGCCGGTCTGAGCCGCAACGTAAAAAAACTGAGCGATAACTGCAAAACGGAAATGACTGTGTTTCCAGAAGGGTTTGGTCACTGTACCCTCATCATGATGTTCAAATTCATCCTCATTGATCTCAGGCAGTTTGGTAAAGATGAACATCACCGCAACCAGGAGAACAAACGCACCTAAAACCATGTATGGCAATGCCATCGAGGTAAATTTATTTCCTTCCGTGCTCGTGTTTCCGAGGATGAGGTATCCGCCGACAGCGGGCCCTACCATCCATCCGAGTCCGTTAAAGGATTGCGAGAGGTTTATTCGCTGTGCCGCACTGTGTTTGGGTCCGAGAACGGTTGTATACGGATTGGCGGCAGTTTCCAGGAAAGTAAGTCCGCAGGCAATGACAAACAGGCAAAGAAGGGTAAACTGGAATGTCTGAATATACGTGGCCGGCAGGAAAAGGAATGCACCGCAGGCATAAACCAACAATCCAGCCACGATGCCCTTGCGATAACCGAATCGTTTCATGAAAAGGCCGGCAGGTATACCCATTAAGAAATATCCACCGTATAAAGCCGCCTGAATCCAGCCGGATTTGGCCTTGGTAATGCCCAGAATCACCTGAAAATGCTTGTTCAGCACGTCAAGCAGGCTATGAGCGAACCCCCAGAGGAAAAAAAGGCTTGTAACCAGAATAAAGGGAATCAGAAAATTCTTTCCATCTACCTTGACCAGGGAAGTTTTTGTTGAACTCATAGTTTGATGTTTAGATACGGGTACTTTTCAATTAGATCATGCCAAAGCTAGTATTTTTGGTCGTTTTTAGATACGGGAGGCCAAAATTGCAGGCACATCTTCAATCGACAGGTCGCGGGCTCCTCCGATGGAGGTAACGCCATGACTGGTCAACTGATCAACAACCTTACCAATTACCTCAGCACCAATTCCGTACTCCGATAATTTTGTATTGACGCCCAGACAGCGGAAGAAATTTTCCGTCAACTTGATGGCTTCCGTGATTGCAGCCTGGTGATCGAAACTGGTAATGCCCCAGATACGCTCAGCATATTGAAGCAATTTTTCCTTGCGCTGCAGTTTGAGGTGGGTCATGACTCCCGGCAGGACAATAGCCAGTGATACGGCATGATCCAGACCGTATAAAGCGGTTAATTCATGCCCGATGGTATGTGTGCTCCAATCGCTGGTCACCCCCATCGAAAGTGAGGTATTGAGGGCGTTGGTTGCCGCCCACATGAAGTTAGCCATGTTGTTGTAATCGGGCTTGGTGTCAGCATATACTTTGGATCCGGTGCTCTTCAGAATCATCAGCAGGCTTTCTGCAAAACGATCCTGCACCTCAGCTTTTGACGGATAAGTCAGGTACTGCTCAAGGACATGCACAAAAGCATCGATCACCCCATTGGCTATCTGGTTCTTTGGCAGAGAATAGGTAACCTCCGGATCCAGTACCGAAAACTGAGGCATAACCCATGAGGAACCGAAGGCAAGCTTATGGTTTACTGACTTTCTGGTAACCACCGAATTACCGTTCATCTCGGTACCGGTTGCAGGCAGAGTCAGTACGGTTCCAATCGGCAGGGCAGCTTTAACGTTCGCACCCTTGCTCAGAATATCCCAGGGATCATCCCCGTCAAAACAGGCAGCGGCAGCAATGAATTTAGCACCATCAATAACAGATCCACCTCCCACGGCAAGGATAAAGCCAATCTTCTTTTCCCTGATAATTTCGAGTGCAGGCATCAGCTGTTCGTATACCGGATTCGGCTGAACACCAGGATACTCGTAATACTCCCGGGAACCCAGCGCAGCGGTTACCTGCTCGTAAACGCCGTTCCTTTTTATGCTTCCGGCACCGTAAACGAAAAGCACCGGAACATTTTCCGGAATATGCATGTCAATCCTGGCGATGGTGCCTTTGCCAAAAAGTATGCGCACCGGATTGTAGAATTCAAAATTTTTCATGACAGATCAAGTATTTGTAATCATTGGAAGGAGTCAAAAGTAAGGGTTTTTGTTAATTTTAAATTCTCAAATACCCTGGTTCCATTAATCAATAACCATATGCTTAAGAAATCAATCTTCGCCATCATTATCACATTAACAGGTCTGACCTGTACAGTTACCGCACAGGAAAAGTGGGTCAGCCTTTTTAACGGGAAAAACCTCAAAGGATGGAAACAGCTTAACGGGCAGGCCAGTTATGATGCAACGGAAGGTACCATAAAGGGAACTACGGTGCTGGGTTCTCCCAACAGTTTTCTTTGTACCACAGCCGATTATCAGGATTTTATTCTTGAGTACGAGTTTTTGGTAGACCCGCAGCTCAATTCCGGAGTCCAGATCAGGAGTCACAGTTTAAAGGAATACCAGAACGGAAGGGTTCACGGTTATCAGATCGAGATTGACCCATCGGAGCGTGGCTGGACTGCCGGAGTATATGATGAGGCGCGCCGCGGGTGGCTTTATCCCCTCACTGACAATCCGACTGCTCAGAAAGCTTTTAAGCAGAACGAATGGAACAAGATCAGGGTGGAAGCCATCGGAAAAACCATACGCACCTGGTTGAATGGCGTACCCACCTCAAATCTGACCGACGACATGGATTCTACCGGGTTCATTGCCCTTCAGGTGCATGGAGTCGGCAACGATGCAAAAAAAGCCGGCATTGCGGTCCAGTGGAAGAACATTCGGATCATGACCAGTGACCTGTCGAAATATCGGTGGAACATGCCCCCCACAGTATCGGAAATATCTACCATACCCAACGCCTTAACGCAATCGGAAATCCAGAATGGCTGGAAACTTTTATGGGACGGCAAAACCACCGAAGGCTGGCGCGGTGCCGACAAGGCAGCTTTCCCCTCGAAAGGCTGGGAAATCAAGGATAATACACTAAGTGTTACACTTGGCACTGGAGGAGAAAGTCAGAATGGAGGTGATATCGTAACCGTGAAGAAATATTCGAATTTCGAGCTAACAGTGGATTTCATGCTGACTAAAGGAGCCAACAGCGGCATTAAATATTATGTGGCTGAAGGATTGAATAACGGAACGGGGTCCGCGATCGGTCTGGAATTTCAGCTTCTGGATGATGAAATCCATCCGGATGCAAAACTTGGGGTCGGCGGAAACCGCACTATCAGTTCCCTCTACGATTTGATACCGGCCCTGGCCGATAAGACGGTCAATCCAGTCGGCCAGTGGAATACCGCAAAAATCATTTCAAAAAACAGCCACATTGAACATTGGCTGAATGGGAAAAAAGTGGTTGAGTATGAACGAGGAACACAGATTTACCGGGCACTGGTTCAAAAAAGCAAATATTCCGGTTACCCGAAATTCGGTGAGGCGCCGGAGGGGCATATCCTGCTTCAGGATCATGGTAACCGTGTCAGCTTCAGAAATATCAAGATCAGGGAATCTAACTAATTGATTATTCTTTAATTATGAACCTTAACAAAGCAGCATTTATCGCGGCTACAGCACTTATGGCACTAACCGTATCCTGCCAGAAAGAAGCCGACCCGGAAGTTTCAATCATTCCTAAACCCTTGTCGGTTGAGCAGACATCAGGAGCCTTCCATTTGACATCCGGCACCAGGATCGTGGTTCAGTCGGATGCCGGCCTGACTGACCAGGCTGAATTTCTTAAAAAAAAGATTAATACGGCTACCGGGTTTAAGGCGGAAATTGTTCCTGAAGCCTCCGGCAAGGCCATCAGGCTTCTAACAAACAATGGATTGACAGCCGACCTTGGCAATGAAGGATATAACCTCATAGTGACCAGGAATGAAATTTCCATTGAGGCTGCGGCGCCAGCAGGCATTTTTTACGGAATACAAACCCTGCTTCAACTGTTTCCTCCGGAAATCTTCGGAGAAAAGCCTACAGAAGGTATCAAATGGGCAGCCCCGCTGGTTAAGATAACCGATAAGCCCAGATTCCCATGGAGGGGTTACATGCTTGACGTATCCAGGCATTTTTTCCCGGTAACCTATATTTATGACGTTCTCGATTTCATGGCCGTTCACAAGCTGAACCGCCTTCAGCTGCATCTGACCGATGATCAGGGCTGGCGTATTGAGATCAGGAAATATCCCAAGCTCACCGAGGTGGGTGCCTGGAGAGTTAATCGCGAAGATCAGCACTGGAACTCACGGGAGATTCAAAAACCGGGTGAAAAGGCCACTTATGGAGGATTTTACACCCAGGATGATATTCGAAAGTTCGTTGCTTACGCTGCAAAATTGAATATTGTCATCATTCCTGAAATAGAAATGCCGGCTCATACAACAGCTTCCCTGGCAGCCTATCCCGAGTTTTCCTGCACAGGCAAACCACTCACCGTTCTGCCTGGCGGTATCTGGCCATGCAATAATATTTATTGCGCCGGAAAAGAGGAAACCTTTGCCTTTTTAGAAGATGTACTCTCTGAAGTGATTGAGCTTTTTCCCTCCGAATACATTCATATCGGCGGTGACGAGGCCGATAAGTCACAGTGGGATGTGTGCCCGCTATGCCAGAAAAGGTTGAAAACCGAAGGGCTGAAAACCGACAAGGAGCTCCAAAGCTATTTTATCAGGAGTATAGAGAAATTCCTGAATTCCAAAGGTCGCCAACTGATTGGCTGGGATGAGATTCTCGAAGGCGGGCTGGCGCCCAACGCTGCTGTCATGTCAT
>CAYHCO010000041.1:0-30434 GCA_964355105.1 uncultured Porphyromonadaceae bacterium | reverse complement strand
ATTTTTAATAAAAAACGTCATGAAAACTTTTGAGAAAATCTTCGTCGGTAAAGGAAAACAAGTGAAAGACTTCGAAATCGTCAAGGTAACCTGCAAACTGGAAGACCTCCAGGCAATCGCCTACGAAATGAAAGGAACCCGGTACGTGACCTTCGAAATTGCAAAAATGAAAGACGCTGACAACTTCGGTAGAACCCACTCAGCCTACTACAACAAAATGCATGTATCTCCGGATACGGAACAGTCCGCTGAAAAGAAAACCCGCAAGCCGGCAGTCCGGAAAGACAAAAAAGCCGTTGCGGCAACTATCCCGATCTAGAGATCCTTTCCTTTTAAGAAAGCCCCGGAAACGGGGCTTTTTTTATGATCGCCTTCGATTGTTAATCCTTATCTACAGTATATCAAAGGGGTCATTAATGTCTGCACGAAGGTATTCGCAGCTTCGGAATAGTCAAGGGATTTCGGGCTTATTGGGAATTAAGGGTAGGGGAGCCCTCCATCATTCCATGCTCGGTCAGTTTACCCCCCGGGAAACAGACATTCGCCCTTGACCGAATCCGAATCTTGCTCAGGGTGATGCGCATCATTAATCAGGCGCGCCGGATGCCTCAACAAATCCCAAAGGCATGGGTGAATCCAATGATGCAATTCACTGACAGGGATCCCGACTTCTGGATCCAGCTCAAAGGCCTGAACGCGGGACGGCCACTTCGCGAAAAGATCCCCAACTCCATCGGGGTTAAAACAGATCCGGACCTATTGGTGCCGGATTTCTTGTTTTACACGCTGGAGTACCTGTTTCTGACCGGTTCTTTCCAGCCCTTGCTCCGGGGATCCGTGGTGCCGTTCCTGACTCGCCGGGCAATCCTGGATGTCCTTTCTTCTCACTGGCGTGTCCAAGCCAATCTGAAATCCGCCAGGCAGCGGTGCTCTGTATGAAACATCAGGTCTATTTCTGCACCAGCCAGCACTTCCATCCGCTCAGGGATCCATCTAAGCCGCTATGCCTCGTATGGGTGGCTGTGGAAGGCCAGTACGACATTGTCCGATCGAAGGTATACCGGTCTTATGATTTTGTCCAGATGATGAACCTGGCCCGTCAGATTGCTGACGAGCAGAAGCTCAAACTGGCTGTCTTATCGACCAACATTGCGCCGGAGCTCATTTACCGGCTGAATGAAGCAGTTGTATAAATCTTTGGGTGCGCCGGATACCCGCAATAAGTCCGAAAGGCATCGGCATAATTCACAATGATTCAACTCAATCTTTCCTGGCTCTCCGGAATCTTCGCATTCGGGGAGCTGAATCCGCAACTTGGCTATGTCTCGGTCGAGGATCCGGAATTCTTCGCCCAAGGTGATCATGCCATTCAGGTCCTTGAGGAAATCCGATCGATCTGGATGGACCGGGATTGCTCGGTGGAACAGGCATTTCAGGCCTGGATATGTTTTAATTTGTAATTAAAGGGAGGCTTCGGCCTCCCTTTTTTATCATCAGGCCGGGTTCTTTTTATTTCTTCTAGGTCTGTTAACCACCATCTTCGCTTCATTTTGCCTTTCATTTTCTTCTTGCATTTTAAGCCTGGCAAAATGGGGTGAGATTTTGAGCTGCTTCTTCAGATCCCAGTCATCCTTCATAAAATAATCCTCGTCCGAAATTTCTTCCTTAATGAATGCCTCATCCTTTCTAAACTCCCAGTATTCATTGTATAAACCAATTTCCATAAAGACAGATATTCTGTGTTCTCCTCTTTTAAACCTGTGTGAGATTGATTCCACGTAAAAGGATCCTTGGGTTCCAAGGTAATTTCTGAAATAGTCAGAATTAACAGATTCACCTTTACGTGGAAGAAATGAAATGTCCTGAGATTCAAAAACTATAGTTTGCCTAAAAGACATAAAATGAAACTCGACAACTGTCTTGAAAATAATCCTGGGAGGCTTGTCGAGATCAAGCCAGGGCGTGTAAATGGCAAGAATCCAATTATTTAGGATGTGGGTTTTGACATTGAGCATGGCAGCTACTTCCTTTAGGGTTGGATGAGTGGAGCATGAATACCACTTTTTGTCGTCAATTAGTTTAAGAAGTGGATAGTACTCTCTGTCATAATCCGGGTCCTTCCCGGTAAGGTCCCACATTGCCAGTAAGTCTGCGAATGCCGTTTTGGGAGTAACAATAGTTTCCATCGGTCTGTGTTTTTAGTTCAACTTCCATTTTGAAATACAAATTACTCCAGATTTTGCATTTCTCGAGACCTCAATAGTTGTCCAAGATGGCCGTCAGGATTCCAGATAAGTAGTCCTGCCTTGAACTATGTCTTTACCCGCTCAATGTTCGCGGCACCGGCGTCGTTTCGTTTCATTGTGGCTTTGTGTTGAAATTATTTTGCGAAGATTCGTCAGGTATCCGTGATAAAGCTTCGCCCTGCAAGGATTTTCCCGGCATATCCTCATTCCCATGGTCTTCCGGTATTCCAGTTCCTCTTTGCCAGGTCAGTCTATCCGACTCTGTGCAGGGCATATAATTTTAACACACAAAGCCATGAAACTGCAAGACACCTTCACCGCCATCGACTTCGAGAAAGACTTCGCCAACCACATGAGAGAACTGGCTTCAGAAATCTCCGGTCTTCATAACAACGGACTTACTTATTCGGACGACCTCGAAACCCTCTATGCGTTCTCGGGATTTGATTCAAAATGGGGCGTTTACGAACCGGAAGAAAGGGAGTAATCCCTTTTTTTTCCACTGCCCGCCGTCTCAAAAATGCTTTGATGTCAAAGAATGTATTTCTAACTTTATGGTTTATCTGTTTTCAATGATGCAATTAAATTATTGGCTATAAACTAATTAAACAAAGGCAATACCATGAGGTTTGCACACCGGCACATTATAACCTATCAAGTGATTTTTAACAAAAATTAATTTTACATGCATATAGGTAACTTAAAGCTTTGGAACTTCAGAAAGTATGGCTCTCCCGGAAAATTCAATCCTGAAAATCCTAACATCGACCTGAATTTCACTGCTGGTATAAATGTACTAATCGGAGAAAATGACTCGGGAAAGTCTTCAATCATTGAAGCTATCAAACTGGTTCTTAAAACACATAGTTTTGATTGGATTTCCGTTGAGGAGAAGGATTTCAATAATGACTCTAATCGATTTAGAATAGAAATAAGGTTTGACAAATTATCACCTGAAGAAGCAAAGAATTTTACGGAATGGTTGGGATGGACTGGTACAGGAGCGGATGCAGTACCTTATTTGAGACTTATTCTGGATGTTAAAAGAAACAGTGAAAAGATATTCCCTGCAGATATCAGGGCGGGAGTAGATGCTGAAGGATACATGCTGACATCAGAAGCCCGAGAGTATTTGAAATCAACATATCTTAAGCCACTTCGTGATGCGGAATCTGAACTGATTGCAAAAAAGAACTCCCGTCTTTCTCAAATACTAATTGGCGATGATGCTTTTAAAGGGAAAGAAAAAACTCATGAATTGGTAAGGCTATTTAACAACTTCAGTGAAGACTTGAGGAAATACTTCAATGGAGAATTTGAACTTTCTTCATCTAACGGTGGTGATTCGAAACGCCCGCAAGAGGGGAAAAGAATCAAAGACAAAATTGACCGTCACATACAATCCTTCTATTCTGCTGATCACGAAAGCGAGTTCTTAGCCTCCAAGAGTAACATTAAACCAATACTCGAAAAATTGTCTCTAGCTCTTAAAAATGAAGAAAATCCTGGCCTCGGCACTTTAAATCGGCTGTTTATGGCTGCCGAATTGTTACACCTAGGCAAAGAGAATTGGACTGGTATTCGGTTAGGACTAATTGAAGAATTGGAAGCGCATTTACACCCTCAAGCACAAATGCAGGTGATAGAAGCTCTTCAGAAACAAAAAGAAATTCAGCTTATTTTGACGACCCATAGTCCAAACCTTACTTCTAAAGTTAAATTGGAAAATCTTATTTTTTGTAAAGATGACAAGATCTTTCCTCTGGGTAGCTCTTATACCAAACTCGATCCTTCGGATTACAAATTTCTAGAAAGGTTCTTAGATACCACAAAGGCTAATCTGTTCTTCGCAAAAGGGGTGTTGCTAGTTGAAGGTTGGGCTGAGGAATTGTTACTACCTGCCTTGGCTAAGAAAGCGGGTTATGATTTAACTAAACTTGGTGTTTCGATAGTCAATTTGGGAAGTACCGCATTTCTGAGGTACTCAAAAATATTCCTTAGGAGATTGCCAACCGATACTAAAATTCCGATACCGGTGGCTATAATCACAGATTTGGATATTAAACCGGAAGACGAAACCAGGATGGTTGGTAGTGAAACACAGAAAGATGCCGCCATTCGACGAAATCAGGAATCTTACGACAAGGATCATGTAAAGTCCTTTACTTCTCCACATTGGACCTTGGAATACTGTCTATTTAAATCCTCTGCCTTAAATGCAGCATTTCAGGAAGTGGTTAGGGGGGTACATACTGGTACAAATTGGGACAATTTTGAAGGAACACTTACCGAAAAGCTGGAAAATAAAAGTTTGAGAAAAACTGAAATAGCCGACCGTTTGGCACAAAAGGTAATGGACGATTTAATTAATGATCAAACAATTACAGTTGATCCAAAAGATGAAACTGATACCGTACATTATCTTATCAAAGCTATAAAACATGCCTGTGGAAATTAATATCACTCCAGAAGATATCGCTTATACGGAGAAGATTTTACTTCCTGAAGGCAAAATGTTTGATGAAGAACGCAGAACCTTCATTACAAACCTTGGCACGATAGATTTACAAGCCGTTCCCGGAAGCGGAAAAACGACAGCACTTCTTGCAAAACTTCTTATTCTGGAACAATACTTACCCTTTGAGGATGGTTCTGGAATTCTAGTAATCTCTCATACAAATGCTGCCGTTGACGAGATTAAGAATAAAATCGGTAGCAACTGTCCGAAACTAATGAGTTATCCAAACTTTGTAGGAACAATTCAAAGTTTCGTTGACCTTTTCCTTGCAATTCCTTATGGTCAGAACTATCTTAAAACACGCATTTCATGGATAGACACTGAAAGATATAAAGAAGCACTTTGGAATGAATTCAATAAAATTTACTGGAATATTGACTACGAAAAACCCGGTAATTTTTTTTGGGGAAGATTAATCCAAAATGCTAACGTAATTGCGAAACGCACTGGTGGTTCAGCGTCGAATATTTGCAAAGAATTAATTATTAAAGAGGTTCAGGACTTGTATTTTGATTTTAATGATGAGAAGATTAAATTCTTTCGTGATGATTCTACTCTTTTAGCAACTAAAACCAACAAAAAATTTCAGGGTATCAAGAAATCTATTGAATCTGTTATTCACTCAGGAATAATATCATACGAGTATGCTTATAAATTTGCCAACCACTATTGTGAGTTATATCCTTCAGTAAAAGATTTACTTCAAAAGCGGTTCAAGTATGTTTTCGTTGATGAAATGCAGGACATGGATCTCGACCAGTATGACCTTCTCGAGAGACTTTTTTATAAAGGTGGAATAAATACAACTAAATTTCAAAGAATTGGAGATAAAAACCAAGCCATTTACAATGGTTTAGTCAAAATTCAAAGTATCTGGAACAACAGGGATAAGGTTCTTCCACTAAACGGTAGCCATAGACTACCGTCCCATATTGCTGATATTGTCAAATGCTTTGCATTTGAAAGGGAAGCAGGTTTTAATATAGTTGGTCATGGCGAAACCGCAGTTCCACCACATGTAATAGTTTATAATGATGATAGTATCATCAATGTCATAAGTAGATTCATTCAGATAATTAAAACTTATCAGGAATCTGGTCATATTCCTACTGAGCCTGCTCACCCCATTAAAGCTATTGCCTGGAATACTGATTGGAAAGATCCGGAGGATATTCAAGGCACTAGTAAGATACGCCTAGTTGAGTATTATCAATTGTTCAAAAGAGAGAACCATAGGCCCAAAAATGATTATTCTGATTTATTGAGCTACCTCCGGTTCTACGATCAGAATAAAAAAACATTGGAACCTATCAGAAAGAACATCCTTAATGCCTTGTTAAAAGTTCTTCGGATTGAGTCGATAGTATACGAAAATGAACGCTTTTATTCGAAGAGGACACTAATTAAGCATTTACGTGAAAATGTTTCCGGGGACATTTATGAAAAACTCAATCAGTTAATTTATAATGCTTCCATTGAAGTTGTCAAAGGGCATAAGGACAATTCATATCAACTTATCAAAGATTTCATCCCAGACTTGCTTGCTTTATTCGGAAAAACAATTTCAAAAAGTGTCGGTTTTATCAATTCTGATATTCAAGCAAATAATGCAGTCAGTGTAGATGAAACAACGGATTCAGACAATCCAAATGTCATTGAGCAGGATGGAATTCGAGTTGAAATAAATACGGTACATTCTTCAAAGGGACAAACCCATTCCTGCACCCTTTATTTGGAATCTTATTACCATGGTGATTATGAGACAGCAAGACTTGCCGGGCAATTCAAAGGTCAAGAATTTCCGGCAACAGAAAATAGAACTTATCACAAACAATCAGCAGTTATGACTTATGTTGGATTATCAAGACCTACTCATTTGCTCTGCATAGCAGTTCACACCGTAAGATTTAATGAACACCTCTTTGACATTGATCCATCAATTTGGAATATTATTAGGCTCGATGTTTGACATAAAGCAGGATCTCCTAAAAACTTATATGAGCCATACCCACTAGGGGTACAGCTCATAAGCAAGCTGTTTCTCAGTTGGGTATTTCTTGATTTTCGTGTCCTTTTATTCAAATAGAGTCGAATTTATCTTTCCGGTAAAACAGCTCGCATGCCGGATAAGATACGCAGGACCGATGTTCTGAAAGCCCTTGATGTTAAGAGTAATCCTGATGGTAGTCAGGTCGTTTACAGCATAGTTTTCCTAAAGAAGAACGGGGAACGGGTGTTTGTGCCCAGGGCGGTTTCCTGCGGATTGCCGTTTTCACTTACGGCTCATCGGATGCGCGGGGTGATGCCTGTTGATCAACATGTGGAGAAGAGCGGGCATGTGTACCCGGTTAACATCGACCATATCCTTGAATTTAACTCCATGGAGGTGGTACTCTAATGGCCGAAATCCTGTTTAACGCCGATGGTGTGCCCCTCATGGCTTTTGGCAAAACCTATTTTGCAACCACAACCGGGGGGCCTGAAATTATCCGGCGTTCCGGCACAGTTACCGACCTGGATCAGACCGAAAGCTTTGAAGGCTACAGGGTAAGTCCATGGGGAGAGGCCAACGATTTTCCGGTTCGTGCGCTCGATGTGATTGGCCGCACCGGGGTGCTTAATACGGGCCTTAAGTTTATCCGGAATTTCACCCTTGGGCAGGGTGTGTTCCCGGTCAGGGTGACCGGTTACGATGACGCGGGTAATGAGAAACTTCAGGTAATCAATGATCCTGGGCTGACGCGGATTCTCGAGGGTAGGGTGGTGCGCCGGTATATGGCCAATTCGCTTCGGGATTACTTTAAACTGGGTATAGCCTTTCCCCAGCTGATCCTCAATGCCGACGGCAGTGAGGTAGTCGGGATCCACACCATCAATGCACAGCATTGCCGTTTGACCCAGGCCGTTGGCGGAATCATCGAGAACTGCGTCATCCATGGCGCCTGGCCGGATCCACCAACCGGTAAGGCAGAGGTGATTCCCGTTCTGGATACCTATGATCCCCTGGCGGATTTATCCCGGAGGCGAACGGCCGGCAAAGCCGGAGGCAAGACTTTCATCTACCCGATCCGCGACGAATGGGGCAATGAGGATTATTACCCCCTTCCGGCCTGGTATTCGGCCTATCGTGCCGGATGGATCGATATCGCCAATCAGGTGCCTGCCTTCCTGAAAAAGGCATACCTGAACCAGATCACCTGGCTTTGGCATGTGAGGATACCTTACGCCTATTGGGACAAACGGTTTCCCAAGAGCCAGTACAAGGATGACAATGCCCGGATGAACCTCATCCAGGGTGAAATGGATGCCATCGAGGAATCCCTGACCGGAACGGCCAATGCCAATAAGGCGCTGTTCTCCCATTATGCATCCAATTCCCAGGGAAAACCCGAGGAGATGTGGATGATCGAAGCCCTGGACAACAAATACAAGGAGGGCGACAAATTGATCACCAGCGCGGCAGCCAACTCCGAAATCCTGTTTTCCCTGATGCTCAATCCCAACGTGATGGGCGCCGGGATGCCCGGAGGGGCATACGCGGGTAACCAGGGGGGAAGCAACATCCGGGAGGCCTTTCTGGTGAACATCGCCAATGCTTGGCTTGACCGCCAGAACATCCTGGACCCGATAGAGGCCATGCTCGAATACAACGGGATAACCGATGTCCAGCTGCGCTTTCGAAATACCATCCTCACGACCCTTGATACCGGTGCCGGTTCGAAGAAAACCCTCTCCTGATATGTTTTTTAAACCCACACTGAATGCCAAACTTGAGGAAATCCGGCACTATCTGCCGGTCTCCTCGGCAACCTCATTTTCAAACATCAGCCCCTTTATCCAGGCGGCGGAGACTCAATTCATCCTTCCCCTTTTGGGTCAGGATTTATATGAGCTGACAAAACGGTTTTATGAGTCGGAGCCCGGGGCGGTAGAAGGTGTTCCGGAGGCAGCAGTTCCAAAGTACACGCTTTTTGTTGAGCACATCCAGAGTTCGCTAATTAACCTGACCTACTGGTCGGCGTTCGATTTCATGAACACCCTGATGAATGATGCCGGATTCCACCGCCAGGAGTCCGATACCGAAAAAAGCCTGTTCAAATACCAGGAGGAAAGCCTGAAGGCCGGGTTTAAAAACAACGGATTCGATGGGCTCGATACGATGCTGGCTTTCCTGGAAGCCAACCTCGCGGATTTTCCGCTGTTTTCACGTAGCGTAAACTTTACCGAGCGCCGCTCCATGATCATCCCCAATACGGCCACCTTTAACCGGATTTTTAACATCAATAACTCCAGACTGGTTTTTCTTAAGGTGGCCCGGTTCATGACACAAACCGAGGATTTCGAGATCCAGGCAGCGCTAGGGACGGCACTTTATGATCGGGTCAAGACGGAGATCCTGAAGGATACCCCGGATGAAAAGATTGTGCGCCTTGTACCGTACCTCCAAAAACCGATCGCTCATCTATCCATTGCAAAAGCGAGTTTTCAGCTGGGCATCAATGTCAACGACAAAGGCCTCTTTTTTGAATCTCAGGATAGCACCATGCAGAACTCAACGAAGCTCTCCCCGCTCTCTGACCAGCAGTACTGGCTCCTGGCCCGGGCATCCGAGGGGGCAGGCCTGGCATACCTGGATAGCCTGCGCGGATTTCTCGCCTTTAATGCCAGTGATTATCCGGAGTACCACCTTCCCTCGGGTTCCCCCCTGGTTCGGGGCAATGCCGGTAAAAAGTCTTTTTGGGTATGACCCCTATCGAAATCCACTATCACCCCCTTTGGCCACTGCCATGGACCCGGACGATCCGGACCTCGCATCCGGATACCTGGGAAGAGCTCTCACCCTCGCAGCTGATTGCGGCAGCATCGGTGTACAGAGCCGCGGTCTCGGATGAGGGTCTCATTGCCTCGATGATCGGGCTGCGGCGAAAAGTGGTTAAACGTCTTTCCCGGTATCAGAAGTTCCGGATTATCCAGCTGCTTTCCTTTCTTGATACCTATAAGCCGTACTCGGAGTTCATTCTCCCGGAGATTGCCGGATTTTTAAGGCCGCTGCCCCGGCTTAAGAATGAGACCTTCGGCTGCTTCATCTTTGCCGAAACTTACTTCGAGCGTTACGGCTCAACCGGGGATCCGGAGTACCTTGCCCGGTTCATTGCCTGCTTTTACCGGAGCGGACCCTTCCTTGAGGAAGATATAGCCACCAATGCCATGCGGATCGCCCGGGAGCCGATCCTCCGTCAGGAGGCCATTTTTGTTAACTATTTCCTGCTACGGGAGTGGTACACGAGGGAGTACCCGCTGGTGTTCGCTCCGGCCGGGGATCAGTCGCGTGGGGGAAAATCCTCCTGGCTGGATGTCTATGACACAATTGTCGGGGATGATATCGTCCGGCAGGAGGAGTACGCTACGCTTCCCATTTCAACGGTCCTTCGGTACCTCAACAAACGAATCAAAACTTCCCGTGATGAAAGGTAAATTTAAGGAGCTGGTTGCCTATTTCGAAAGGCTGGCCGCGGGTCATGCTTCCCTGGTTCATACCCCGACGGAGAAACACTTTTTCCGCTTTGAGCTCGAGGAAATGCTGACCGGGATGCGCTCGGAGGTTAATTACCCCGCCCTGGTACTGGAAGGGTACGATTTCAACTTTGTGGACGGGGAATCCGACAACGTGCACAAGAGGATTAGTTGCGCATTTATGATTATCGGGAAGGTGGCGGATAAGGGGGATTATGATGCCATTCATTCCCTCTGGGACAGCCTTGAAGAGATCGGGGACGAAGTAATCATCCGGATCTTGCATGATAAAAGGGAGCGCAAAACGCCGGTTCTGGCCTATTTCTCGGCGAGAAGCGTCACGGGATCGCCCCTGACGGACATGAACCTGATCCATTTCGGGTTCCGCTATGAATTCCAATTGTCGTGGCCCGTTTCGAACGACATAAATCCGGAGGTCTGGAAAGATGCCTGACAGTATGGGGCTAGAAGCCTTCAACAAGGAGGTCATCCAGTGGGGATTCCGGACCAGGAACCTTCTGAAGGGAAGCATCGCATCCCTTTCCATGAAGGGAAAGGGTGAGCTGGTCAGGTCCCTGCAGATGAAGACCAAAAAAGACTGCGGGGAGATTGACCGTATCATCTTCAGTTTCCAGCGGCACGGTGTTTTCTTCCATAAAGGGGTTGGTCGGGGATACATTATCCTTTCGGGACGGGTGATCCGTGGCCGCCGCCTGGAGTCCAAGCATGGTTCCAATACGGCGGAGAATTCCGTTCAGCATCTTGCAGGCGGAGCCGTTCTTCGCCGGCCCAAGCCCTGGTTTACCCCGGTTTTTGAAAAGGAGATCCCCCGTCTGGCGGATACCATTACCCGGATTAAGGCGGACGCCATTCTCGATGAAAACACCTTTAACCTTAGAACCTGATGGCACGGGAATACACGCGCGAAATTTACCTCTACATCAACGGCAAAGAGGTCAGTAACGACATTAAGAGCATCAAGCGGGAGATGAATCTCCTTACAAACGAGCAGAACCGGATGACCATCGGCTCCAGGGAGTACGTGGAAGCGGGCAAGAGAATTAAGATTCTGAAAGGGATCATCCAGGAGCATAACACTTCGCTCCGTCAGGTGGACAAAACCTGGCGGTCCACCCTTAACAACATCGGGGACCAGTTCAACCGGTTCCAGACTCTTGGGATGGCCGTTATCGGGGGACTCGTCGGGGTGGTGCAGGCGTTCCGGAAAACCGCTGAAGCCTCGAACCTCTTTGAAGAGAGGCTCGATAACTTATCGGCGCTGACCGGCCTTACGGGAAAGGAATTGGCCTGGCTCGGGGAAAAGGCCAAGGAAACCTCGGTTTCCGTGACGGATTCCGGGGTTAGGATCAAGCAGAGTGCAACCGATATTCTGGACGCCTATACCAAGATGGGATCCCAGCGACCGGAACTACTGAAGGATAAGGAAGCACTTCATGAGGTCACCCAGGCGGCCATCATTCTCTCTGAAGCCGGAAAGATGCAACTCGAGCCGGCAACGGCAGCGCTGGCCACCACCTTGAACCAGTTCAACCTCTCGGCCGGGGAATCCACCCGGGTGATTAATACCATAGCCGCCGGTTCCAAGGTTGGGGCAGGGGAGATCGATTACATCACGGAGGTTTTTGAAAAGTCAGGTACAACAGCCGCCCTCCTTGGAATGTCGGTTGAGCAGATGGTGGGGACCGTCGAGGGCATTGCCCCGAAATTTTCCAACTCGATGCGCGCCGGAACCGCCCTGGATCGGGTTCTTCTTAAAATGCGGCAACAGGGGATCGGGGTCAAGGATGGCGTTTTTGATCTGAACCGGGCCATTGATGAACTCCGGATCCGGTTTTCGAGGGGTGAATCCGCGGCTGACCTCTTTGGGGTGGAGCAGGCCAAGATGGGGGAAATCCTCGTCATGAACCAGGGGGACATCAATGCCTATACCAAGGCCGTTACCGGAACCAATATCGCGATCGAGCAGGCGACAATCAATACCAGCAATAACTCAGCCACCCTGGCCCAGGCCAAGAATAAGGTCCAGCTGATGTACATCGAGATCGGCGAAAAACTGGCCCCGGCAATCATCCGGTCAACCAATGCCTGGAACATGTTCTTAAGGCTCATGATGAGCCTGCCGGAGTTTATCCAAAAGAACAAGATCCTTTTGGTAGGACTGGGCGGAGCGATCCTTGCCTACAACGGTGCGCTGCTAAAAAGCATTGCCGCTTCGATTGCGGATCAGGCCGCCAAAATCAAGAATGCCATTGTTACCAAACATTTGGCAGCCCAGAAGGCTATCGATATCGCCATGACCGAGGTCCAGGCCACGCAGACCGCCCGGCTGACAATCGTCCAGCGGACGGCCGTTCTGGCTCAGTTAGCCCTTAATAAAGCCATGCAGGCAAATCCCCTTGGACTGGTCATTGCAGGGGTCACGGCGCTCGTGGCGGCACTGATGTATTTCAATAAGCATTCCCGGGCCAACATCGCCCTGGAAACAACCAAAAAGGCCCTAGTTGATGAACTGACGCAATCCAATAACAGCCTGAAGGCAACCTACTCGGAAATAGGGGACCAGATCAGTAGTCTGAATAAGCTCAGCGTTCAGGAGAAAGCCGATCTTCAGGAGAAAATTGACAAGACGATCCGTCTGGCCGAGGCTGAAATCTCTCTCCTTGAATCACGGCGTAATGGGGCAAAGGCCGAGAATACAAAGGTTACCTTCGGACAGTTCGTGGTGGGGGTCTTTAATCCAAATAAACTCCGGGAGAAGGCCCGGGCCAATGCCCTGAAGGCAGTCGAACCGATTGATACATTAATTGAGGAGCAGAAGGATCGCCTGAAATCCCTAAGGGAGCAACAAAACGAACTATTCGATGTCCTCTCAGCGGAAAGCCTGGGGGATGATATCGGAACATCTACGATGTCAGAACTTGAAGCGAGGCTGGATAAATACACCAGCGCCCTACGAAACGTTGTTGTCGGTAGCGCGGATTACATCCGCATCCAGGGTAAGGTGCGGGAAACCGAAGCCCAGTTGGCCAAAGCCCGGGGAGCGAATCTTGCAGGTGAGGAAGGTTTGGAGAAAACCTTTGAGAACCGGCAGAACCTCATGAAGGCCAATTCCACGGCCTATCAGGAACTTTTAGGCAACCTCTCGGACATGGAAAAAGAGCAGCAAAGGGAGCTCAACGAGCTGCTGGAAGGTGACCTGGATAAGCTGACTGATGAGAAGAACCTCTTTGGCCTCTCTGACCAGGATAAAAAGCAGATGGCCGAGTACAATTACTGGCTCAAATCCACATACGATGGCCAACGGGAGATGCTCCGGGATCAGCTTGCCAAAAACGAGATCGCATACGCGGAATATGCCGAGAAGATCAAGGACCTTGAAAAGGAGGCTGCCCAAAAGAAAATCGAAACCCTGGAAACCTGGGCTGATGCCACCCGGTCGCTCCTTGAGTCGGTCACCGATTTTTACGGAGCACAAAAGGAGCGGGAACTGGCGGCCGCAGGTAAGGACGATAAAAAGAAAGAGGCGATCGAAAAGAAATTTGCCAAGCGGCAAAAAACTCTGGCCACCCTAGAGACCGTGATGGAAGGCGCCGTAGAAATAGCCCGAATCAACAGCAATGCCGGAGTGAATGCCGACCTTACCCAAACCCTTAGGATAATCCTGACGGCCGCAGCTGTGGCCCGGACAGCCGGAACCGTGGCACTGATTCAATCACAGCAGTTTGCCCGCGGCCGGTACCCGGTTATGGGTGCCGTTGATCACCGGGTGTATCAGGCGTCGCTACTACCAAGCATTAAAACCGGTATTTATAACCGGCCAACCTTGGGGCTGTTCTCTGAAAGGGAACCGGAAATCGTAATTGACGGGCCGACAACCCGGAACATCCGGGCGAACTTCCCGGAGATACTATCGGCTATTCAGGCGGTCAGGGTGCCCCAGTACGCCAAGGGCAAGGATCTTGACCTGCCTGCCAGTGGGGTGGGGATACCGGAGGAGATAGCGGAGCTTCTCAGGGCCAACATCCGGATGATGAAAGAGGTGCAGGATGCACATGAGAGGCCGGCGGTGGTGAGTTTTCAGTCGATTAGAAGAAGCCTGAGCGACTTTGACCAGATCCTTACCAAAACAAAAATTGGATAATGGATTAGTTTTCTCTTTGTCACTAGAAAGAGAGAAATTCGATATAACTTGCCTTAATACTTAGTAATAAGGCAGTTTTATTATGGTCAATCCATTTTCCAAAGACCTTGAAACAATTGACAGAATTGATTTAAAAGGCATTAGCGAACATGAGATCCATTCTCAGATCAAGGCTATTGTTCCTCATGAACACCAGAATAGGTCAACCGAAATGATAGCCGAATTAATGGCTTTTGATTTCTTGGAGGATTGTAAGGATAAGGATTTCGGTTGGGGGACTTATTATGGTCCTTCAATGGTCTGGAATAATGAAGATGGCTCCAGAACAGAAATCCCAAGTTTATCAATGATTAATTGGGAAATGCTAGATTACTGGAAACTGCGATCCGGCGCTAGCGTGAATCCCTTAATGAAATCAAGGTATAGTGACCTGGTTTGGGATTTTGAATATAAAGTTACGGGTCAAAAACCTTCCGTGGAATTCTGTAGGATTACAATTCTCAGCAACATCCAGATAGCCTTGGAGGATTTTCATCGCTATGAATTTCAGGCTTTTACAAAGCTCAAACGTGCGCTAAATCTTTCAATAAGTATCAATGAGGCTCCTTTGTTAAATGACTGCAAATCTGCCATTATCCTATATGAGAAAAAGCTTGCTGGTGTTACAAAAGGGAGTACGTTGGGTCATTCGTTCGATTTGCTTGTCGGAAACCGTCATGTGGACCTAACAGAATCTGAGAAGGAAGATATCATTGATCTCCTAGAAGATAAATTAGTTATAGTCACGGCGTATGATAAGGAGGGGTCTAAACTTGACCCGTGGGCTGGTGAGGCTATTGCCCGACGATTAGCTAATTATTACCGTAAGAACAACCAAAAGGAGGATGTTTATAGAGTATTATTATTGGTGGGGGATGCATATAACCACATCATCAAAGATTCAAATCCGCTCCAGACTTCGGCTTGGCTTGATACTCTTTATAAGCTTTTTTCAGATTTTGGGTTAAATGAAGAAGCTCAGGAGGTTTTGCTTAGAATACGTAAAGTTGGTCCTGAGGTCTCCGCTAACCTGCACGAAATATCTGATTCGGTCACATTTTCAAAAGAGCAGTTGGACACCTACTTATCCGAGATGCTATCAGGGAAATTCGAGGATGCATTGATGCGGCTAATCGCAAGATTCATACCTTATAAGGAGGAAGTGAAAGAATTAGTACTTAACCTTTCTAAAGAGAACCCCATTTCTTATATTTTGACCAAACAAGTCCAAGACCTACACGGAAGGTTAATTGCGACAATTGGCCCACTTAGTGAAGATCTAGAGGGGCATATTGTCCTGCAAGTCTCCGACAATATGTCGTTCTTATCGGTTTTCTTACGACTGGTAATAGAGGAAGCAGAAAAGCGATTTGGTTTAAATACGGAGCTTTTAATGGGTTTTATACAGGAATCACCAATTATTGATCCTAAGAGGTTAAGAATTATTTCGAAAGCCATTGACTTCTTTTTTAGCGGAGACTATATTTCATCAATCCATCTTCTAATTCCTCAAATAGAAGAGGTTATTAGAAACCTGCTGGAAATAAACGGTGGCAATATTCTTAAACCTAAATCCAATGCTTACCAACTGAAAACATTTGATGAGGTTTTAAGGGATCCTATTGTCTTAACAGCATTTGGTGAGGATATTACTCACTATCTCCAAGTGCTATTTACAGATCCCAGAGGATGGAATTTAAGAAATCGGGTTTCTCATGGACTTATTGATTATGAGTTATTTGATGCTCATTTTGCAGATAGGGTTCTGCATGCCCTTTTATGTTTAGGATTAGTACGAGCAAGTAATATAACATAATGAATTTTCGGTTTATATGATGATCCAGTTGAACTTGAGTTCTAGTTAAAGAGGTAACTCAAGTATCATATTCTTTTCGTCACCATTTTTGAAATTTCAGTTTACGGGTAAATGATCCGTTGCACAGTGAATCCATTGTGCGTGGATCCAATCTCAATCCATTGATTTCACTTCGTCTGGCACAAACAAAAATTCCCAATCCATTGGCCATATTGGATGTTAATCCAGGATCAATATCGGTAATCGAGTTATATAGATCCTGGTATGCCCTAAGAACAGGATCCACAGCATATAAATTTATACTAAAAGTATCAAATTGACGGGTAATACCAGTAACGACTGGAATACGCCGGCCAATCTCCCTGAAAAAGTTCTTCCCTTCAAGGATAAATTCTTCAAGAGCGTAATTGATCGTAGAGAGGGCTTCATCCTTTATATAAGGTATTTGCATACTCCATGAAATGGCCTCGTCCACCATTTCCTGGTCATTTTCGAACTCCCGATAATAAAAGTCGATTCTCAATTCATATGCAGCACCAGTATTTTTGTAGATCACAACGAAAGGATCGCGGGAATAGAGTGATGCATTGAAAGTACCGGATTCGGTTCTTGGGCCCACGATATCGGGTCGTGGAATTAAGGAAGATTCCCCCACTGTGTAACGGTTAAGGGCAGGATCATAAACCGTCAGTCTCAATGTTCCGCTACGAAAGATGGGTTCCATTGAAAATGGGATATCGGGATTCTTTACAAAACAGTAATTGGGTGATTCATAAAACATCCCGTTAAAACGGTCAGGAATCAACCTAAGTGGGATTACCTCACTGGCTACTAATAATCCTGGATCCTGGTAAATAAGATCCAGGGTGACCTTCAGCGATGCAAGGAAGGCAGTGTCCGGAATCTCCGCAGTCACATAAGCACTTTGGTCGCCCTGAAAACTTCTCCCGACCTTAACCTTGATAATGGAATCATCCGGGCAATACACGCAGTATATCACCGGCAAATAATCGCTTTCATGGTAGATATTCAGATCCTCCCGGCAACCGAACGTAAGCAGGACAATCGGAATCAGCAGTAGTATCTTTTTGAATGCAAAGCACATGGTCAATTCTTCTTAACGCATCTGACAGGTACGGCAAAGTGGGTAGTCGGATAGTATACATAACTCATCCCGTCTTCATATGCATTTGAAGCTAAAAATGGAGAAGATCCACCAAAATACATCAGATTGTATCCCGGCTTTGAACCGTTGGTTTTTATCTCGGCGGCAAGCCAATAGGATAGAACGGATGGCTCGAAACGGGTACTATCAAGATTATAATATCCACCTCCGGCGCGTAAAGACAAGTGCGAAAGAAAACCCGATGAATAGAATTCTGTCTGGTGTGCAATATCATAACGCAAACTGATAGACCATAATGAAATTACGCAATCATAGAATGGCAGGAACCACCCCGGAGGACAGATACTGGAGTCTTGATCCAGAGAGTAAAGGTGTGCCTCCTGCGGAGTATAAAAGCCTTCCTGATTTACCGATTGGGGGTCCCGGACGTATTTTTCGACGATTCCATTCTTTGTCGGTTGCTGGCCTAGCTCCAGGACAGACCCGTATCTGAGGTTTTCCGCAAACCACCAGTAATTCCCGATACGGACCGTTTTATAAAGCTGGCCATCCCGGGGATCCTGGTAAATGAATACCTTTTTATACTCCTGTACCATCACATTAACAGCAGAGGTGTCTTCCTCACCCCAAACATTCCTGACCGTCAGCTTCAACTGGTGAGGACCAAAGGATCGTATCCGAATGCTTGTCCGGCTTTGCGTCGGATCGGCAGGTAACTGAACCGTGTCATCGAGCGTCCAATAATAGGTCAGTCCGAACGGGATATCATCCCGGCTTCTCGAATCCTCACCAGACAAATAGAAAGCTGTTAAAGTGTCTCCGATAGGTGGTGATACGAAAAGTGAAGCAGTGGGGCTGATCCCATTTCCTTGGTCAGAACACCCAAAGGTTAACAATGGAAGGAATATGAATAAAATCCTGCCATTATTTAGAAAGCCGCTATTCAAATAGGTTTTCACTTATTCTTAGAATCCGATATTTCTAAAGGGGGACCTTCAAATATACAAATTCCTGATCATTCTGCCATCTATATTGGGCTTACCTGGTAAAAACGAATAATGCTAACCTGTTCAAAGGGATCTATTTTTCTTTTTCTTAGGGAAACTACTGCAAAATGAACTTAAGTTCCTCTGCCAAACATTCACTGGTGTAAAATGGGTTTGAATGTGTCCTTTTTTGGAAGATTACTTGAATCTACTTTCGGGCAAATTGATGCTAAATGGAACAGCTGCTTGCCCTTGCCGGTGCCTTAATCGTTATCCTTCTCGGGATCATCGGATTCTGGATCCAGAAGTGGATCAAAAGCACGGATGCACTTACGGAGGCGATATCAGACCTGCGCGTGCTGATAGCTACCACCCAGAGTAATGTGGAATCCCTCAAGCAGAATTGTTCCAGTCGGTGTATGGTTGTAGATAGCCGGCTGAACAGCCATGCCAAAGCCATTCAGGACCACACGCTGGATATAGCCCTGATCAAACAAGCCCTGCACCATGAAAGTGAGTAAGGATTTCTCCCTGCATGAGTTTGTACCGCCCATGATTTATGAGCAGTATGTGGATCGGGCGATCTGGTTCGTGGATCCGCGCCTATTTTCTATGGCTCAGTTCATCCGGGACCGGTTCTTAAGGCCGATGACTATCAATAATTATCTTTCCGGGGGCACCTACCAGTATTCGGCATTCCGGGATCACCTGTGTACGATCGGTGCAATCAACTCTCAACACCGGCACGGACGGGCGTTCGATTTCCGGATCAAGGGCGTTAGCCCTTTCGAGGTGAGGCAGGACATTATTGATCACTACCCACAGTACCGTGAGGTTGGAGTGACAACCATCGAGGCCGATACCCCAACGTGGGTGCATGTGGATTGTCGGAATACCAAACAGGAAACATTATTAATCGTACCCTATAAATAGCATAATTATGGAAGGCATTGAAAACATTAAAACCTGTATCGGGTTTGTTCTGGATTTGACTGATGACGTACAGAAATCCCTCGCGGACGGCAAGTTTAACGTTAAGGACTCCATCCTGTTTGTGGACAATATTCCCCAGGTTCCCCGGGCGATCCGCTCGGCCGGCAAATTCTGGCAGGAGTTTCAGGAATTGGATGAAGGAGAGGAAACAGAAATCGTGGGATTTGTGAGCGAGCGGGTGCAGTGCGACAGCGCAAAGGCCAAAAGCATTATCGTCCAGAGCTTCAAGACGGCTATCACCATTTCGGAGCTGGTTCGTGAGGGAGTGCAGCTGGCCCGGATTATTAAGGCTGCCTGACCATGTGGAAGGTCTTACGATTTGTACCGGTGGCCCTAAGGTACCTGATCAATGTCGGACCGCTCCTGTACGAAGCTGTCCGGTTCGGTATCAAGGTGGTTAGGGTATTAAACCCTCGCCGGGAGAAACAGAAGAGTGGCGCTGCCGGTGAAAAACCACCGGACAAGGTGGATCCCGGCTAAAGAAACGGGTGTTCTCATAGTGCTGGTAACCGCGTTCCCCCATGGGGGACCGCGGTTTTTTGGTGTCCTTTTTTACTCAATTCCGGGAGGGTAAACTTGCGATAAATAAACACTGATGCTCTCGATCCTTAAGTCCCCGCCATTGGTTGCACTGCTGAATAACCCTATCCGGTTTCAGATGCAGACGGATAACCATGTCCAGGAGCTGGGATCCCCGGTCGTCTTTACAATAGAGTTCTCCGGGACCGGATACGAGGACGATTGGATCCAGCTCTCCTGGAACGGGCATACGGTGCGATTTGTTTGTAAACCGCAGCCGGACTCCTCCGGAACCCAGATTCATGACAATTCCACGATTGATCTTGTAAGCGAATGGGTGGACCGTCTGGCGGCTTCCTTCCGGTCGAATTATTACCTATCCCTTGATTTTAAGGTTACTTCCTCCGGAAATACCGTTGGCCTGGAAGCCCGTGAGGTTGGACCTGAGTACGCCCTATCATGGGAAGTATCCTGGACATCGGCCGATAAACCGGTGGCGGGAATCTCAGGATCAAACCTGAAACTCCGGCCTTTCTTTAAGGCCGGTTTACAGGTGATCCTTAAGGCTGGTGAAGACTGGATCCTGATCGGGGAAGACCGGCAGCCGGTGGATGGGGTGGGGATGGTAACCTTTGATTTGCAGCGCCTATTTGCCGATCATGTGTATTCCGCCTTTCGGTTTCCGGAGTCGACAACGCCCCTTATCCTTCTACGGCCGGATGCCTGCCGGGAATACCGGATCCGGCACTATGAGCAATACGGCTCCGACCTTATGGTGCAATCGGTTACCGAAAGCGAGTCGTTTTTCGTTCTCTCAGGGGGAATATCCCCCATTCAGGAGGCGATTTACAAACGCCAGGGAACCTCCTACTGGGAAAAGCTTCAGTACAACGGATACTTCCTAACGTGGCAGCCCAAAGAAAAACCCGTTACCCGTCACCAAACCGAAAAGCTCTATTATCTGCTTCCGATGGCAGTCTCGCGGCTGATACTGCGGCGAGCCTACTTTTTCACCGATGGTACAGGCAACCACTCGGAGCCTGCTTTTTCCATTGATGATCCCGAGCCGATGAAGGTGTATGAGCTGAATATTACGCCTTCCATCCAAAATGTGCCGGGTTGGGAAACCGATCTGCTGGATTATTTCCAGGTGTGGATGGAGGATGAAAAGATGAACCGCATCAGCGAAATCCGCACCTATCGGATGGATCACACCCGCTGCGAGAATCCGCGCCTCTTCTTCTTTCGCAATTCTCTGGGCGGGTACGATACCTTACGAACCACGGGGGATCAGGAAGATTCCCTGGAGTATGAGCGGACCACCGTGGATGTGGAAACTGGCAGCGGATTCACTGAGCAGGACCACCGGTTCAGTCAATTCACCGTAACAGAAACCCGGGTTTTTAAGGCCAATACCGGGTGGATCACGCCCGAGAACTCGGCCTGGATACGGGATTTCTTTCTTTCCCGGCAGGTATTCCGGATACTGGGGACGAAACTGGTGCCGATTGTGATTACCACCACCCAGGTGGTGCATCGCCGGGACCGCCGGGAGCTCTGCTCCATGGACTTTGAGTACCTGTACTCTTTCTCCAATGACCAGTATAACCGTGAAGTTGTGGGGGCCAATATGAACGATGATTTTAACGAGGATTTCGCAAACCGATGACTCTCAAAATATTTAGATTTATGGTTGCCCTGTCAATCTAGGGTTCTCAAATATTGGATCAGGTATAAGTGGAGACCTAATCCCTTAAAAGCTTAGAAGCTTATAGCTTGATTTAGAATTGTTTGAATTATAATCCCGGAAGTTTGTTTAACAAGGCTTCAAGATTGATAACCTTTGGCCATCCGCATCGTGAATTAACATAGTTGCCATCTGGACCAATTAGAATGTATGTCGGATAAGCGGTGACAAAATAATCTCTGGCAACACTACTCGGTCTCGGATCGTGTAACTGGACCCAATTTGACATTTTGTCAAATTGGAATCCGTCAGCACCCTGGTCAAGCATTTTTAACCAATCGGATCTCTCCTTTTCAACAGAAATACTGATGAAGACAATATTTCTGTTCTGAAAACCAGATATGACCTCTTTTAATGCTGGAAAATTTGTCAGGCAGGATCCACATCCATTGAACCAAAAATCAATAAAAACATATTTTCCTCTATAATCTGCCAGCGAGACCATTTTGCCTTGATCATCCATTAGGGTAAAAGCGCGTGCAGGTTGACCTTTTGCAATAGGACTCCATTTTTTAACGAGACTCCTAATATGTGTAACCTTTGATGAATCTGTTGATCGGGTCAAATATTCATCGACTAAATCTTCAATCCCGGCAGTCCCATTCTCGTTATTCTCAATACACGACCAAAGAATATAGTGCAATATGTAATCATAGAATTTATTACCGGGAAATTTTTCCTTAACAAATTTGAATGCTTCAGGTACCCACTCAGAATGTAAACCAATATAGTTGGGATCCATTTTTGCTCTTTTGGCTACCTCCAATGAGGTGTAATAGTTGTAGAAATCTTCAACTTCAAAAACATCCAGATTTGAGTCATCGGTTAGATCAACATCCTTCAAAAAACTAAACCAGGTATCGGATACTTCCATTTGCTCCTTTATTGGACCCCATAACCTCCTCGGATAGCTGTATCGGTCCCATAAATAACTGTATTCAATGGCATTAACCATTCTATTATAAAACACTTTGGAGAAGCCTTTTGTGGAGTCACAGTAATTCTTTAGATATGCCAATCGCGCAGATTTTAAAGAATCAATGAAGGGTAGAAGATCTTTTGCCTTAAATGGTGGTCCATTATATTTACTTCTTGCTTTACTATCCTGAGCATCCATTAAAGCCAATTGTTTAATAAATTCATTAGCAATGCTCAATTCCCCATCAAATTTTACGGTGTTAATGAAATCGTCCCGATCAAAATTCATGATGAGATTCTTTCCTGGCTCAAGGTAAAGTTTGTTATACAAGCCTTGGCCCATTAATTTGGCATCTGTTGGCTTATTTATATTGATCTCTTTTCTAAAGGTTCCATCATTGTTGAACGAGATTGTATCAACTTGCCAATCAATCCTGAGTTTTATTACTTTTCCCTGAAGGTTACTGACCGTACCGGTTATGATGCAGGTTTTATTTACCCCTGTATTACATCCAATAAGAATGGTTAATGCCACAAGGTACAATAAGGTTTTTCTCATAGATAGGATTATTTGGTTTATACAAAAGCTATATTGATCAGAAGCTAAATTAGTTAATGGTAAGTATATTTATCGTCATCCTGCATTTTTTTTGAATCGCTTTTAAGGTTTTTATGAGACTGGAATACAGTTTTTGCATTGAGAATTATTTACACTTAAAAGACCTTGGCCTTTCGGAAATTCTTGTTGATGTTGAGTGACCAAATTTATCCTAACCAATCAAGGTATGTGCGCTTGACCCTAATGACTGGCGGTTAGCTTTGTCCTTTTACGGGATGGCCGGTTCTGCTTATTTGCTGGCGATTACAAGAATAAGATGCCAGACTTCGACCGCCGATGACCCAATACCCCCTGCAAACCCTTAAGAACCGGATCACCGAACGGATCCATGCCAATCGGGCGCATGCGATCACGGGGATCGACATGCAGGAGATGCTCCATGATGTCATTGATTCCCTGAATGTCGATGGTGGCGGGGACCCGGGCGTTACGCTCGTAGATAAGACGGATTATGGCCTGGCCGGAGTACTGGACGGCATCAACACCACCTTCTCAACCTCCGTGGCATATGAGCCATTGTCTCTTAAAGTATACCTCAACGGGGTCCGGCAGTTCCGGGACCAGGATTACCACGAAACCTTGGACGGCCGGATCATTTTTGAAATACCCCCGTCTATTGGGGATCTGATTATTGCTGATTATCAATACTAAATCTAAAACCACCTTAAGTTATGGCAGGAACATTAATTCGTAAGGAGCAACTGGTAAACTTGGCGATTGTCAATGCCGATGTTGCCGCTGGGGCAGCCATTGCCTCCAGTAAGTTGGCCGATGGGGCCAACTGGATCAAGAAGGACGGTACGGTCGCATTTACGGCCGACCAGTCCATGGGAAACTTCAAGCTCACCAACCTGGCGGCGCCGGTCTCGGCCAACGATGCCGCCCGTTTGATCGACGTTCAGAACTCGGCTGCCGGGATCTCGGCCAAGGAACCGGTCCGTGTAGCCACAACGGCAAACATCACACTTTCGGGCACTCAGACGATTGATGGCGCCGCGGTCGTTGCCGGTGACCGTATTCTTGTTAAAAACCAGACAACCGGCGGAGAGAACGGGATCTATGTTTGCGCGGCCGGAGCTTGGACCCGGTCAACAGATGCGGATACCGCAACCAAGATGAAGTCCGGCACGTACTGCTTCGTGACCGAGGGCAGCACCAACGCCGATAGCGGCTGGATACTTTCGACCGACGGGGCAATTACGATGGGAACCACGGCCCTGACCTTTGTACAGTTCTCGGGCGCCGGTACGATGAATGCCGGAGACGGCCTCCAAAAAACAGGCAGCACCTTCTCGGTTAAAACCGTTTCCTCTTCAAGGATCTCCGTCTCTGCTTCGGGGATTGATCTGGCGACCGTTGCAACCGGGGCTACCCTCGGGGCCAGTGGAGCGAACATCCCGAACTTCACTTTTGATAATTATGGCAGGATCACTTCAGGAAGCAACCGGAGCTTGTCATGTGCCGACATTTCAGCGCAACCGGCCAACGGTTCGCTGACCTCCCTGGGTGCTGCCGGCAACGGGATCCTGGTCAAAACTGCCAGCGATACCATTACCCCGCGCAGCATTGCCGGAACGGCCGGCCAGATCAGTGTTACCAGTGGTGACGGGATTTCCGGGAACCCGACGATCGCCCTGGTAGGGAGCATCTGCACACCCGGAACCTATACTAGCGTAACGGTGGATACCTATGGTCGTGTCACAGGGGGAACAAACCCAAGCGTACTGACCGCTTCAAACCTGGTCACGAGGGAGACCCCTTCGGGTCTGGTGAATGGCTCGAACACCACCTTCACGGTGGCCAACACCCCGATTGCAGGAACCGAGGAGTTGTACCTGAACGGGATCCTGATGGACTCCGGAGCCGGAAATGATTATACCATTTCCGGAGCAACCATTACCATGCTCGTAACCCCGCAGACCAACGACAAACTCAGGGTCAGCTACCGCAAGTAAAAACCAATGGGTCGAACTGAGATACCTTCGCACCAGGTAAAGGATGGCGGGATAACCCGCGCGGATCTGAACACCTCGACCGTCAATTATGCGGTCATTACCAAGATCCTGAGCGGCGCATCAACCGGAGTGCTGGTGAAAACCAGTACCGGAGTGGATGCCGGAACCGGGGATGTGACCCTGGAAGCGGATATAACTTACCTGAATACCCTTTACCCGAATGTGACTAACAGCCGGGCTCAAAATCTCTTTTTGGCTACCCCTGCCTCCGGTGGGGCAGGGGCTGCTTCTTTCCGGAACATTGCCGCTTCGGATGTTCCGATCCTAAACCAGAACACCACCGGTAGCGCAGGGAGCGCTCCGGCTGGTTCACTGACCGGAACAACGCTGGCCTTAAACGTGGTCAGTTCATCGCTGACATCGGTCGGAACCCTTGGGAACCTGACCGTGACCAATACCATTTCGGGGAGTATTTCCGGGAACTCAGCCACAACTACCAAGCTCGCAACAGCCCGGGCGATCAATGGCATTAACTTTGACGGAACCGCAGCCATCACTGTCACCGCTGCAGCCGGAAACCTTACAGGAACCGTCTTAAATTCAACTGTGGTCAGTTCATCGCTGACCTCGGTGGGCACCCTCTCGTCCCTTTCCGTTTCAGGGGGAATCGCAGCCGGAGGACTCGGAATCAACGGCGCCTACGCCGGGGTAACCTTTGCCGGGGGAACCAATACCGCTACCATCTATTCGGATGGGGCTAACCTGGTGATTGCCAACGATGCCATGATCTACCTGCAATCCGTGACAGGAAGCGTCCTGTATGCCAAGGGCCAGAAATCGGGCAGCGATACCTGGTTCGAAATGATGTACAACGGATCCACCCGGGCAAAAACCGTTTCAGGAGGATTTTCCGTGACCGGCTGCGGGTACTTCTCAAACGGTGTTGAAGTGACCGGGGATGTAAAATCTACGGGTGACGGGTATTTCTTCAATTCGGTATCGGACATGCGTCTTAAGACGGGCTTTGAAGAAATTCAAGGTTCTGCGGCTATGGCCATGGTTCAGAGCATAACACCTTATTGGTTTACCTGGCTCTGTGGTAAGAAGAAAGGCCAGCGGGATTTTGGATTCGGGGCACAGCAGGTGGCCGAGGTCCTTCCCGAGATGGTACAGTACCGTCCGGATGGAACACTTGGACTTTATTATGAGCATTACACCGCCATCCTGGCATCGGCCGTTCAATACCTTGATACTCGGGTTACGGAACTTACCAACGAGCTAAATGCCCTGAAAAATGTCTAATAACCCCCTGCAAAAATCCGGTTTTATCCGCTTTTCCGACATCATGAAAGAGAAGGAATGGTTGGGGAGCGAGGGCAAAACCATGACCGCTTTGGTTGAGCAGAATGATCGGCTGAGCCCGAACCTTGTCCTGAATCTTTACAATCCGACGGTAATGACGAGCAGGATTTCCACGAAACCCTATTCGATTTCATCGTGGTTCGGGTACAACCATGCCCTGGGGGAAAACATGACGATTCTTGACGGAACCATCACCGGGGGAAACATGAAAAGCATGGTCAAAACCCGGTATATTACTGGTAGCGGGGGATTTTACTCACAGCATTATTCCAACATTAGCGGGCTTTTTACGGCCTGTACCAGCACGGATGCAGATTCCATTTCCCAGGGGAATACCGCACTCTCCGCGTATAACACGTATGAAGTTACGGAGCGTTCGACCGGGCAGGCCGGTAACTATATGGTTTCCATCCAGCGGCCGTACCTAGAGATCGACCTAACTGGGATAAACCCAAACCGAAGAATTGCCAACGCCGAGCTGACGCTAACCGGACTGACAAATACGTATTCCGCCTGCAGGATGATCCTTGTAAACTACGAGGAAACAACCTGGTCAACCGGTGGCTTTTACTGGCGGCATGTTATTTCTGATCCCGTGATGTTTACCATGGGTGACCAGACCTTTACGCTAAATGCTTACGGAGTGGCTCTGATCAATGCAGCCATCGCATCTGCGGATAAAAACCTGCGGCTGGGGTTAATCACCTATGATTGGGACTATACCTGGGAGCCCTATATCGGGCAGAATCTGATATCCGGGGATAATCAAACGTTCAATACCATTGGGAACTGGCAGGGGGAATACAACGTAACCCTTGAGGTGGTTACAACCAATATCAACCGGTCATTGGAGGGACGTAAAGCCCTGCACGTAAACAAAGCATCCGTCAGTGAATTGCTCCGGTTCTCCCTCAATAGCAGTTACTTTAGCTTTACGCCTTCCAATGGGGTTGATTATTACACCCATTGCTGCTACCGCTTCGATAATTTCAGTTCCCCGTTTTACACGTTCACTTCGGAGACAAGCCTTATGGGCAGCATTCTTGGAAACACCTCGGCACCGGTGAATCCTTACCTGATTAAACCTCAAGACCCTTCACTGACCTCGACCAACTGGTTTCGAGCGGGATGGAATAACCGGATCGACAATAAAGCCTATCCCGGGCAGAATACCCTGGGTTTTAAGATTGGATCCCTGGATAATAACTCGATATCAGACTTTTATTTGATTGATTTAAGAATTGTCCCGATCCTGTTTTCCAAAACCTGGGGAGCCAAATACAACAATCCGCGTCTGAAATACTATTATGCCGGGCTGCCGGGTTCCGTGTCAACCGGATTGGTTTCCAATATCTCAGCATCGGGGGCTACAGTGGCCGTAACCATTAACACCGACGGGTATACCAATATTCTGGCATCGGGAATCTGCTGGAATACAACAGGGAGTCCAACCATTGCAAACAGCAAAACCACCGATGGCAACACATCGGTTTCTTCCTTCAATGCCTCGATGAGCGGACTCTCCCTTGGAACGACTTATTATATCAGGTCTTACGTCACTACAGAAGTCGGAACCACCTATGGGGCCCAGACCTCAGTAACTACCCTTGGTCTGCCAACGGTAACCACTCAGGCGGCTACCGGTGTTTCCTATACCACTGCTACCTTTAACGGCACGGCCTCCGTAGATGGCGGCCAGGGGATCACCGACCGGGGTTTTGTGTATAAAGCCGGAGGGGAACCCGCAATCTCCGATAATAAGACATCAGCCAGTTCACCGACCGGTACGGGATCCTTTACCCTCGCGAAAACTGGCCTTTCTTCCGGGGTAACCTATTACGTCCGATCGTATGCAACGAATGCCAGCGGAACCCAGCTGAGTAGCGCAAGCGTCAGCTTTACAACGCTTCTGAACCTTCCCACCGTTACCTTTTCCACCCCCACCACCTATGAGCCCCAAGCCACGTATGTCACCCTGAACGGAGAAGCTACCCAGGATGGCGGAAGCACAATCACGGACCGGGGATTTGTGTACAAGGCCGGTAGCAACCCGACGGCGAGCGACAATAAAACATCGGCAACAACCCCAACTGGAACGGGGAGTTTTTCAAAAACGATTTCCGGACTGACGCCAAATACAACCTATTATTTCGCATCATATGCAACCAACGCCAATGGAACCAGTCTGTCAGGAACCTTCGGGTCCTTTACCACAGCGATCGGCGTTCCGGTTGTCAATAGTACCACGACCGCGACGAACATTGGTCAGAACTCAGCCACATCGGGAGGATATATTTCCACCGATAACAGCTTTCCCATAACCGAAAGGGGGATCTGCTGGAACACCACTGGGAACCCGACCATCAGCGGCAGTAAGGCGACATCGGGAACCGGAACCGGAACTTTCTCGGTCAGTATGACCGGGCTCACCCTTGGCACCACATATTATGTCCGCTGCTACGGGATCAATTCAGCGGGAGTGGGCTATGCCGGGCAGGTTACTTTTACGACCCTTGGTGCCACCATTCCGTTAGTTTCATCCACGACTGCCGTCAGTAATATTTCGCAGACAGCAGCCACTTCCGGGGGAAATGTTTCTTCCGATGGTGGTTCAGCCATAACCGAAAGGGGGATTTGCTGGTCAAATGGAGCCGGCCCTACAATAGCTAACAGTAAGGCGACGGCCTCAGGAACAATCGGCACTTTCGGGGCCAACCTCGCCGGACTCAGCGCCTCAACAACCTACTATGTTCGTGCCTACGCTATCAATGCCCTCGGAACTGCTTATGGCGACCAGGTATCCTTCACAACGGCAGCCCAGCTCTATGCCCCGACCATCACTTCAACCACATCGGTAACCAATATCGCACAAACCACGGCCACCTCCGGCGGGAACGTTTCCTCCGATGGAGGGGCAACCATTACCGAACGGGGAATTTGCTGGGCAACTTCCCAGAATCCGACCACCAGTGGCGCCAAACAAACCGCATCAGGCACAACTGGAAGTTTCTCGGCCAACCTCGCGGGATTGTCCGCATCAACCACCTATTATGTCCGGGCTTATGCTATAAACTCCGAGGGAACCTCCTATGCCACGCAGGTCTCCTTTAGCACGGCGGCCAATATTTCCCTGCCGGCGGTTTCCACCACAACGCCGGGTCAGGTAACGTACAATTCATTCTGGGTGGGCTGCTACGTTTCAGCGGATGGCGGAGCCACCGTTACCGAACGCGGGTATGTGATGAACACCTCAGGATCGCCCACTACCGGCAGTTATACCCATCGAGGATACAATGGATCCGGTACGGGCTATTGTGATATATATGTATCTGGTCTGTCACCAAACACGACCTATTATGTTCGAGGGTATGCAATCAACTCCGCCGGAACGGCCTACGGATCGCAGCTTTCATTTACCACCGGATCGGCCCCTGTCACACCGACCGTTTACACAGATTCTCCCGCCACCAATATCGGCCCAAACGGGGCCACTGTCAGCGGCGGGGTATCCTCCGACGGGGGAGCCTCCGTGACGGAACGGGGCATTTGCTACAATACCTCCGGATCCCCGACCACATCCAATTCCGTGGTCACCTCTGGTACCGGAACCGGAACCTTCTCCGTTTCGCTGTCGGGTCTCTCGCAGAGTACGACCTATTATGCCCGGGCTTACGCGATCAACTCTGCCGGTACGGCCTATGGTACTCAAATTAGCTTCACAACGAGCGGTGAAGCTTCTCTTCCAACGGTGGTAACACAAGGCCCTGATGCCTGGAGCTCCATAAACAGCTGGCCCAAAGCAACGATCATCTGGCCCTGGTGTCAGGTATCGTCCGATGGAGGGGCAACCGTCACGGAACGGGGCGTTGTATGGGGCTGGACAAACAATCCGACCACTTCGAATTTTAAAGCCA
>CAYHCO010000040.1:17960-30795 GCA_964355105.1 uncultured Porphyromonadaceae bacterium | reverse complement strand
TCGCCCAGGTGGCGGAACTGGTAGACGCGCTGGACTTAAAATCCAGTGGCCATTACGGCCGTACCGGTTCGATTCCGGTCCCGGGTACAAAAAATAGCTGACTTTATGGTCAGCTATTTTTTTAGGGCAGAAGGCAGAGGGCAGAAGGCATAAATTGGGAAAAGGATTAGGAAATAAGAATTAGGGGTGCACTATGCCGCAAACCCTTATTCCTTAAAATTATTACCTGTTACTAATTTTTGCCCTCTGCCCTCTGCCTTTTGCCCTTCTGCAGACTGCCTACTGCTTACTGAAAAACTTCTCAAAAGCTTCCGTGTTCCAATGAATATTCAGCGGATCAGATGCCAGGAAAGTGACCAGGCCGGTAGCATAGGCGACGAGGGAGGCCATATTCTCATAATCCATGAATTGAGCTTCGTCGGTAACCTTATGGATCACCGCCATGTCGTCTGTCGTAACCAGGGTGAATGCCGGAATATTCAGCACCATCTTGTCTCCTTCGCGTTTAATGGCAAAAGCCGCATTGTCGGATGCCATAAATACTCCGGGTGGTGATTTGTACACATCGGCACAAACCCAGTCCGTATTCTTATTGTAGCTATCGAGAAGATCATCAAAATCAGTGAAAAGGTCGCCGGTCAGGATGTAATGCTTTTTGCCCAGAGTGGCGCATTCGCCTTCCATCTCAAAGTTCAGGTTGAGCTTTAAATTTTCGATTGGAAGGACCGAATGTCCGGCAAACCATCTTGATCCTCGCATTCCACTCTCTTCGCCGCTGAAAGCCGCAAAAATGACAGTGCGTTTGGGCCGTGTTTCCATGGATCCGAGGGTTTTGGCCAGGGCCATCACCGTTGCAGTCCCTGAGGCATTGTCATCCGCACCGTTATAAATGGAATCCCCGTTAACCGGCTGACGGATCCCGATATGGTCGAAATGGGCGGACAGCAGGATCCACTCATTTTTGAGGATCGAATCCGATCCTTCGAGCATACCAATAACGTTGCGCTCGGCCGTCTCGCCTCCATTGCGGTTGGGTGTGGTATACTCCTGAAAATATCCGGTTTCGCCAGAAATGGGCTTCAATCCGGCTTCCCTGAAAACGGTGGCGATATAATCCGCGGCCATTTTCATCTCAGGTGAGCCGTTCTTTCTGCCTTTCATATCGTCGCTGGCAAGGTAATAACACCATGTTTTAAGGGTCTCGGAACTGACAGGCTGGGTTTCCTGGGAGTAAACCCGGCTGAGGCCGCACACGGCCAGTATCAGAAGGGGTAAAATCTTTTTCATGAGGTAAAGATGCTAAAACCAAGAATCTTTTCTTCAGTTTTATAATTTTGACCAACCTGTTTATTAATCATCTATGAAAAGAGCTTTGCGTTACGTGTCGGGATTATTGATCCTGCTATTGATGGTTGGAATATCCTGCCAGAAGAAGAACCCAATCGTGGAAATACAAACCCCGAAAGGAAATATTGTTGTAGAGCTTTACCTTGATAAGGCACCTATCACGGCCGGTAATTTCTTACAACTGGCTAAAGACCATGTGCTTGATGGTGGAAACTTCTATCGTTCCGTCCGAAATTCAGTCGATGCCAATCCAGTCAAGATTGATGTTTTGCAAGGTGGACTCGAAGACGCTCAGCCTGTCCGGGAAGTTAAGCCTATCGCCCACGAAACGACCAAAGTCACCGGGATCAAGCATCTCGACGGGGTAATTTCCATGGCCAGGACAGCGCCCGGATCTGCCCGTACGGAATTTTTTATCTGTATCGGGAAACAGCCTGAACTCGATTTTGGTGGAAGAAGAAACCCTGATGGACAAGGGTTTGCGGCGTTCGGACAAGTCATTGAGGGGTTGGAGATCGTCCGCGCGATATGGAGCGGTCCGGCAATGGGTCAGAAGGTTGATCCTCCCGTTCGGATTCATAAAGTAGTGGTCAGGTAATGGAATCCCATCCGCTGGCCCTGCGATTTTCCGATCGGGGAATGAGAATTCTCCGTTTCCCGCTCACCCGGTTTTTCATCGCCATAATCTTCATGTTTGTTTTTCTCGGTCTGGCACGCGGCCTGTCGATAGCGATCAACCACAATTTCATGGGTGAAGACAGCGGGCTGTTAAGATCGGCCATTGTTATGGTATTGTCATGCACCTTTACATGGTCGGGTTATGCCTTGTACTGTGCAACAGTGGAAGGCCGGAAAGTTCATGAACTGGACAGGAGTAAAGGATTGAAACAGGTTGGTCTCGGAGTTCTCCTGGGATTTGGGTTTATCTCCATCGTCATGCTCATCATGTTTGTCGGGGGCGGGTACCGTGTAACCGGACTGAGGCCTGCCTCTGTTATGTTGCCATTCCTTATTATGTCGGTCAATGCCGGCATTGTTGAGGAGATTATCAGCCGGGGTGTGATATTCAGGATTGGCGAGGAGGGAATCGGCACCTGGTGGTCGATGTTGTTTTCTGCTGCAATATTTGGATTCCTGCATATCATGAATCCCAATGCCACGATATACAGTTCTGTGTCCATTGCTCTTACCGCCGGCGTGATACTGGCTATGCTGTACGTGGTGACGCGCCAGCTCTGGGTGCCGATCGGCATGCACATCGGATGGAATTTCGCCCTGGGGGGGATCTACGGAGCGCCCGTATCCGGCGGAGAGGCAAACGGCTTGCTGGCTGCTTCTTTTCCCGGGCCGGAATGGCTGACCGGGGGTGCGTTCGGACCCGAAGCTTCGGTGATTATGCTTCCCGTCTTTGTTGTTTTATCAATTTTTCTGATCCGAAAATCAGTCATCGATAAAAGCTGGATCAGGCCCATGTGGAGGAAAAATCATGATTAGCATTTCAAAAGCTGAATATTCCGATATCCCCGCCATCGCTGGTTATCAGGTGGCTATGGCCCGCGAAACCGAAGGAATGGAGCTGGATCCCGAAACCGTGAATCGCGGGGTATCAGCCGTTTTTGAAGACCCCGGCAAAGGATTTTACCTGGTTGCCAAAGATGGCGGAACAACCGTCGGAAGCCTGATGATCACGTATGAATGGTCGGACTGGCGTGCGCGGACCGTGTGGTGGATACAATCGTTGTATGTGGTTCCGGAACGCAGGCGGGAGGGAATTTTTCGGCAGATGTACGCCTGGCTTTTGGAAAAGGTCATGAAAGATGATGCTGTCGGCGGGATCCGCCTGTATGTCGACCGCACCAATGTAAAAGCCCAGAACGTGTATGAATCGCTGGGCATGGATGGCAACCACTACCGGTTTTATGAATTCATGAAATAACATAAGGTGAGCCCCGGAAGCGAACCCTATTTCACGCGAATGATCATGATCCCGTCGAAAACGGGCAATAACAGGTTTTCCACGCGGCTGTCGGCCTGCACATGATCGTTGAATTTCCTGAGGCCCCGGGTAAAGTGATCACCTTCAGGGATATTCTCGTCCAGTACCTTGCCGCTCCACAGGGTATTGTCCGCAATAAGAAAGCCACCCGGGCGTGTTTTGGTCAGGGCAGTTTCATAATATTCGATATACTGGTCCTTCTCCCCGTCGATGAAAACCAGGTCGAAGGTCATATCAAATGCGGGTATTATTCTTAACGCATCGCCGATATGAAGATGAATTTTCCTGCCATCGGGGGATTCTCCTATCCATTTGTCTATGAAAGGCTTCATCTCGTCATTGATCTCTATGGTATGCAATTCGGCATCCTTAGATAATCCGGCAGCCATGGCAAGGGCCCCGTAGCCGGTGAAAGTCCCGATCTCCAGGACTTTAGATGGTCGTGTCATGAGGCACACCATTTCCAGAAATTTCCCGATCAGGTGGTCGGAGGTGCGGCGTGGATGATGAATCTTAACGTAAGTATCGCGGAACAGTCGGCCCAGCAGTTCACTTTCTTCTGAAGTATGCGCCAGCACATAGCTGTCGAGTTTCGGATGAGTGATCCCTTTATGCTTGAAAAAATTGCTCATTTGAAGATCAGCATGGACAATTTATCTGCGGCAAATATATCGTTGGCTGTTTCCAGCAGGTTCTCGGCTGTGATCTCCTCAATTTTCTTCTTGATCATCTCCATCGAATCATACCGGTTGAACAGCATGATACTTTTGCCGAGAGTGAACAGGAGGTTCTCTTTGTTGTCGGTCGACATGGCTATTTGTCCGAGGATCTGGTTCTTAGCCCGGTGTAACTGCAGCGTACCGAGCTTTTGAGTGCGTAGCTTATCGAGCTCCTTGTGAACCAGGGCGATGCTTTTATCGAGCTTTTCCGGATCGGTCCCAAAGTAGATGGTCAGCACTCCGGTATCGATATAAGGGGTATATGTCGACTCCACATTGTAGGCATAGCCGTGTTTTTCGCGCAGCGACATGTTAAGCCGTGAGTTGAGGCCCTGTCCGCCAAGGAGGTTGTTGAGCAGGATGAGGTTCATTCGTCTCGGATCCATGGCCGGATAAGCAACATTGCCAATTACGCAGTGAGCCTGAAAAGTATTCAGCTCCTTGATATTATGTGCCGGAACATATTCCAGGACTGGTGCACGCTCTATGGTTCGTGATTTTGGACTGACCCATCCAAAATATTTCTCAATCATCTTGGTCAGCTTGTGGAAATCGATTTTGCCCACCGAGCAGATCACCATCTGATCAGTATCGTAGGTCCGGGCCATGAATTTCCGGATCGCCTTTTCATCAAAAGTGACCAGTGTTTCCGGGGTACCCAGAATATTCCGGCCGATAGGGTGAACGGGGTAAATCAGTTCCTCGAAATCATCAAAGATCTGATCAGAGGGATTGTCTTTAAATGAATTGATCTCATCTGCAATGACTTCCCGTTCTTTTTCCAACTCATTGGCCGGAAAGGTGGAATTGAAAATAATATCGGCAAGCAGTTCGACGGCGCGGTCGTAATGCTGGGCCAGAAAACCGGCGTAGAAGGCCGTTTCCTCCTTGGTGGTGTATGCATTGATTTCACCGCCGACATCATCCAGACGGCATAAAATATGGTAGGCCTTACGATGGGTTGTTCCTTTAAATATCACATGCTCAATGAAGTGGGCCATTCCCTGCTCTTTTTCCAGTTCATCCCTTGAACCGGTATTCAGGAGGAGGCCACAATAGGCCACCTCATTATCTGCCGGCATGTGAACCAGGCGCATTCCATTTTTCAGGTTATGAATAAAATACTCCATTCCAGCTTATTAATAGGGATGCAAAGATATAAAATAGGCTATATGCGGTTAGTTTTTTAATTGTGATATTGCTGATCTGTAATTTTTATTTTACATTTGCTCCCCCATTCAAAAGGTACCATAGCTCAGTTGGTAGAGCAACGGACTGAAAATCCGTGAGTCCTTGGTTCAAATCCGAGTGGTACCACCAGAAACGCCGGTTTTCTTAATTGAGAACCGGCGTTTCTATTTTATAATTTCAAGTTTGCCAGGGAGAAATAGCGATCAATTCTTAATGATAAGCTGTCTGGACAAGCAACGGCCAGACTGACTGATGTTTAATAGATACACTCCGGTTGGCAAGCTTGAAATGTCGATTCGGTCTTGAACCTGATGAACGTCCAGCAAGAGTTGGCCCTGGAGTGAGAAAACCTGTATCTGTGCGGGTTGGTCAAGGCCTGACAGGTTCAGGAGTCCGCTTGTCGGATTTGGGTAAACCGTGATCGCGCTGTTTTCAGGATCCATAGGTATCCCCGATGGAATCGAATAGTAATAATAAGTTCGGTAGGCAGGATAAATCCCTCTGTCGGGGTCCCAGAAATTCAGGCTGTACAGGATTTTGTTCCCTGACTGGTTATACCGGTAAAGGTGAAGGCGGCCAGGCCTCCATTCATAGGAAGACACATTCCATGAGCTGGTGGCATCCAAAAGGAGATTGCCGCCGGCATCCCACTCTTTCTCATATTTATAATAGGGCACCCAATAATTGAGATCCTCACTCCAATGGTAGGTTACCTTTAATCTCAGATTACCAGCTGAATCGTAAGCGTCCTCTTCCTTCGATGCTTGTACCCATTTCCCCAATGCTGCTTTCCAATAATAGAAGGTGGCTAATGTCTGGTTGCCGGCAGCGTTAAATGTCCATTCCTTCTTTTCGATCAGGACCCATTTATTTGTGGCCTGATCAACCACCGAACGGATATACAGAATGATATGCCCCGCGTTATCGTAGGTCCATTCCTGCCGGCTGCCTGTGGTCGGAATCCATTCATTTCGTGCGGCACTCCAGCTCAACGGCGCCTCAAAAAGCTTGTTGCCGTTTTTGTCGAACCGGTAATCGATCCGCGCATACGGAGTCCAGTCAGCATGTTCGTTGAGTCGCCGGGAAAAGGTGGTTGATGTAAGCATGCCCAGCGAATCATTCACGTAATCCCTTTTGGCAAGCCACTCCCACGACCAGGATTTCGGATTCCAGGAAGAGTGGGCTTCCATGATCAGGTTGCCGGAATCATTGTAGGTTCTGTCTGTTTTGTCGCCGCGATCCCAGATCCCCAATATTACATTCCAATAAAATACGGTTTCTGATATCAGCTTTCCCTGATCATTGTATTGTGTGTTGACTTGATTACCAGGATAGTATGAATGGCTGATTGAATCCCAGCGCTGAAAATACCGATACGTCTTATTGCCCGACTCATCGAATTGATAATCCATTCGTGCCTCAGGCTCCCAATCTTTATGATTGTTTTTCCAGATGTAATTCACCTGAAATATTAAATCTCCTCGATTGCTGTAGCCTTTCTCCACTTTCGCATAAAAATCATGGGAGACCATGCCATGCCAGTATTTATGGATGGTATCCCAGTAATAAATGGCTTCGAGCGTGTTTCGCCCTGCTGCGTCAAAGGTTCTTTCGATTTTCTGGTTATTTATCCACTGGTTTCTGGTTGTATCCCACGCATAAGAATATTGGTTGACGCCATTGCCATTATCGTAATAATTCCAGATAAGCTTTCCGGATTTTATCGAATCACCTTCCTGAAGATAATAATAGGTGGTTGCGGAGTCAAGCATTTCCGACTGTCCGGAAACTGAACCTGTCAGTGAGAGGAAGAAAACACCGAAAACGAGGGATCGGATCATTGTTTTAAGCCGAAAACAGGCAAAAACCGGCACTTAAAGTTAGCGAATCATAAGGTTATCACCTTCAAACCGGCAGGGTTTTTGTAACAATAGCCTTCCCTGTGCGTCTATTGTACTAGGCAACAAAACGGCATAAATGCATTCGCACGGATATTTTGAATAATTTTGCTCCACTAATCAGGTAACCGTGAGAAAATTCTGGAATAAATACTTTTCTGATCTTGAGCTTAGTAAGAATCTGTATTTATTACTGATATGGCGTTTCCTTGTTGTCATGTTTCTGTTCTCGATTTGCCGGATAGCCTTTTACCTTATTAATATTGGTTACTTCCCTAACACCACGTTCAGCGGCATGATGCGCATCATGGGTGGGGGTCTTGTATTTGATATCTCCGCGGTTCTGTATACCAATATCGTTTATTTTACCATGCTGCTTATTCCGATAACCTACCGTTATCGACCTGGGTATCAATTGGTAGCAAAATATATCTATATGATTACCAATGCATTGGCTTTGTTAGCCAACTGCTGCGATTTCATCTATTTTCAATTTGGATTCCGCCGTACCACTGCATCCATATTCAGCGAATTCGCGCATGAGGATAACTTCGGGAACCTTCTCCCGAAATTTATCACCGGTTACTGGTACGTGGTGGTGATTTGGATCGCCTTGCTTGCCATCCTGTATTTTACTTATGGCCCGCCGCATTTTGGCAGATCATGGAAACGCGTTGGCTGGAAACCCAAAGTGGTACCGGTCATGCGAGGCGTGATTCTTTTTGTTTTGTTCGGACTGCTGATGGTTTCCGGAATCAGGGGTAACCTGAAATACAGCACACGACCGATAACCCTGAGTAATTCCGGTAAATATATCAGCGAACCGCTCGAAGCGAATATTGTTTTAAATACGCCTTTTGCAATTTATCGGACTATTGGGAAGCAATCCTTTGAGAAGGCGGACTATTTCGCCACCGAGGAGGAATTAGAAAAGATTTATACGCCTATCCACCGTCCGGTCTTTAACGGACCTTTCAAAAATGAGAATGTGGTGATCATCATCATGGAAAGTTTTGGTTGTGAATACACCAAAACATGGGGACATCATCTCGATGGCGGTACTTACACCGGGTATACTCCGTTTCTTGACTCCCTGATCAGCAATGGACGAATGACCACTCAATCCTTCGCCAACGGAAGGAAATCCATCGATGCCATTCCTTCCGCGCTGGCCAGTATACCGTTCATGCAGGAACCTTTCCTCCTGACTACCTATGCGACCAACAAGTTCAACAGTATCGCATCCATCCTGAACGGCAAAGGATACCACACAGCTTTCTTTCATGGTGCGCCGAACGGTTCGCTGGGTTTCGATGCATTTACAAAAAATGCCGGTTTCAAGGAGTATTACGGGATGAGTGAGTATCCGAATAAAAAGGATTTCGACGGATCATGGGGAATCTGGGACGAGGAGTTTTTTCAGTTCTTCGCCGGAACAATGAATAAATTTCCGCAACCCTTTTGCTCGGCAATCTTTTCCGTATCGTCCCATCATCCTTTTGAGGTTCCTGAGCGCTACAAGGGGAAAGTCAAGAAAGGCCCTCTACCGATAAATAAGTGCATATACTATTCCGATATGGCGCTGAGGAAATTCTTCCAGACAGCTTCGAAAATGCCCTGGTACAACAATACCCTTTTCGTGATCACCGGTGACCATACCAGCCAGTCATCCTATCTGGAATACAAGACAAACATCGGTGCTTTCCGCGTGCCTGTTGTCTTTTACAAGCCCGATGGCAGCCTCAAAGGGGTAGTGAATGACCTGGCTCAGCAAATCGATATCATGCCTTCCATCCTGGGGTATCTGAATTATGACCAGCCCTATTTCGCATTCGGACGGAATTTATTTGCCGAGGAACAAGAGCCATTCGTAATAACTTATACGACAAATACTTATCAGCTTGTTATGGGTGACTGGCTGTTTCTTTTTAACGGACTTACCCAAACCGGATTTTACAATCTTAAAACCGACATTTTGCTGTCCAATAACCTGATCGGTACTTATCCGGAGATTGAATCCAGAATGGAGCAGAAAGTCAAGGCCGTTATACAGCAATACAATAATCGCATGCTTGACAATCGGCTTCTCGTCGACAAATAATTTTACATACATTTATTTGCATGATGAGGCGCTGGATCATAGGGTTGATAATCCTGGTGGCTATTCCGGGATACGGTCAGAAACTGACTGAGGGAAAGGACTTTGCCAGATATCCCGTTCCCGCCGATGTGCTCTTGAAATCATCGGTAAAGCTTCCCGCCAAACTTAACCTGGCTAAAAGCAAATACTTTCCCGACATTTTTAACCAGACCGGGTGGAGCTGCAACCAGTCGAGCTCCATCGGTTACCTGCTGACCTTCGAGTTAAACCGGTTGCGGAATGCCGATGGAGGCCTTCCTGAGAATCGCTATCCCCCGATGTTTGTCTGGAATTTCCTGAATGGGGGGAACTACGGTACCGGGGTAAGCTATTTCGACAGCTGGGAGATCATTAAGGCTGCCGGTACCCCGAACGAGGTGGATTACCCTAACGTTTCCGACCTGAACTGGTGGATGTCGGGCTACGACCGTTACTACCGTGCCATGCAGAACCGGGTGCTGGAGAATTATTCGCTGCCGGTGGGTACGCCTGAAGAGCTTCAGGTGCTCAAACGATATCTGTATGATCATTTTGATGGTTCGAAATTCGGTGGAATGGCGAATTTCCAGATTGCCAGCGGGGGGATGAACCTGGCAAGCCTTCCGAAAAATTCTTACGATGAGGGAGCCGCCTACATTACCACCTTTGGAACCTATGTCGGGCACGCACTGACTGTGGTGGGCTACAACGACTCCATCCGACTCGACCGCAATGATGACGGTGAATACACCAACAATATCGATATTGACGGGGACCATGATGTTGATCTGAACGATTTTGAAAAAGGAGCGCTGATTGTGGCGAATTCGTGGGGTAAATTCTGGGGAGACAACGGGTTCGCTTATGTGCCTTATCATTTGCTGGGTAGTTACGGATGGGAGGGCGGAATATGGAACAAATCAGTGCATATCGTGGAGGCTGTAAAAACCATGGAGCCGATTCTGACCCTGAGGACTGAGCTCAGCCACGGCTGCAGGAACTGTCTAAGCATAAAGGCCGGTATTTCGAATGATCCCAACGCCACCGAACCGGAACACGTCATAGAATTCCCACTATTTAACCATCAGGGAACCCGGGTGCCGCTGTACGGGAACGGTCAGCCGGGAAATACCAGGGTTGAGCTCGGTCTGGACATTTCCCCGCTGCTGGATTTTGTGGTAACAACCGGTCCGGTGAGGATTTTCCTGGTTATCGATGACAGGGGGTCCTGGGGTAGCTCTGATGGAATGATCCGTTCGTTGATGGTTTATAATGATTTCAATACCCGCGATTCGGTGGCTTCAGACCAGGCGGCTGTTCAGATCAAAAGTAACTCAAGAACCCTGGTAAGCGTAGTCAAGCAGTTGCGATTTAATCAGATACGGATCAAAGAGGTACCAAAGCTAATCTCAAAAGCTGGAGATTACGTATCGGTCCAGATGGAAGTGGAGGGAGCCGCCAACCCTTACGTGTGGGTCCTTGTTCCCGATTACCGGATCGGATTTAAAAAAGCTCCGGTACCGGAGTGGGGTGGTAATCTGCTGTACAATGGCCAGTCGGGCAATCCTGTCAATCGCATTGATTTGCCTTTCACTTTCCGCTTTTACGGAAAGATATATGATCATTTCTCGGTTACCGAGGATATTGAAATTTTGTTTGACCAGGAAGAATACGGGTATCCTTACGTGATCGATCCGGATCTTGTTTTTTCTTCCGTAAAGCAAGTTAACGGCTATGGCAGCGATCTGGATTATTACATGCCGGGGAATGGCATTTCCTGCTATAAGAATGACACCCTGGTGGCAATTACCTGGAAGGCCATGGCCCCAACCCCAGAAGGCGGGAGCGAGGTGACAATTGTTTGCGAAATTCATCCGGACGGCCGTGTTCATTTTATTTATGACAAGCCGGAAGAGTTGTTTCCGCAAAATACTGCAAAGGACCTGGGGGCGTCAACCGGGGATAACCGCCAGTTCAGGAGGATTAATATTTTTAATCCGGATAAGTTGGAGGGCGCGAATACGCTGATGGTCAATCCTTACCAGCTGCCCATGGAGACCAAGTTTGATGAAACAGGCTGGCTTTTCTGCAAGCCTGACAAGATTAACACCCTTTATGAGATCCAGGTGAGGGTAGTGGATAAAAATAACAGGAAGGCATATTCAACCATCACGATTTCGACGCAGGACCTTACTTCTGCGAACCTTTTGTCTGAAAATTTTCCTAATCCCTTTATCGACCGTACCAGTTTTCGAATAATTGTTCCGGAAAAATCTGCAGTACTGGCTGAAATTTACGATCTTCGGGGTAGGAAGGTTGCGGTCTTATGCGATGAGGAAAGGGTCGCAGCCATTTATGACCTGATTTGGAACGGTTGCGACAGCCAGGGCGCAAAGGTTTCTGCAGGTGTTTATGTCTGCCGTCTGCGGGTCGGAGATAAGATGGAAGCCCGAAAGCTGATAAAAACAAATTGAAAACTTAATAAACTCACCATGAACTATCAGATTATTAAACCGGAACGGTTCGGAAGAGTTGAGCTGCTGACTCTGTCGAGGCCGGCATCGCTGAATGCCCTGAATTCGCAGTTCTTCGAAGAGCTCGTCGATTATTTGGATTACATCGTTGCTGATGAGCCATTTGATGTTTTGGTGATTACCGGGGAGGGAAAAGCATTTGCGGCAGGTGCTGACATAGCGGAGATGTCAGGTCTGAATCCGGAAGGAGCACGCAGGTTCTCCGAGCGCGGACAGCAAACCTTTCTCATGCTCGAAGATCTGCCGATACCAGTTATTGCAGCTGTCAACGGGTATGCACTGGGCGGCGGCTGCGAGCTGAGCATGGCTTGCGATATCAGGATTGCTTCCACGACAGCCATTTTTGGCCAGCCTGAAGTAAACCTGGGCCTTGTACCAGGTTATGCCGGAACGCAGCGACTATCGCGGCTAATCGGTTTAGGTGAGTCGCTGAAATGGATCCTTTCAGGATTGAATATGGATGCAAAGGAAGCTTACCGGGTTGGATTGGTTCAGGGTCTTTCAGAACCTGATAAGCTGATTGAGGATGCAATGGCTCTGGGTAAGCGTATATCCACCCGGGGACCGAAAGCAGTGAGGACGGCCAAGTTGTTGCTGCGCAAGGGATTCGATATGAACTTCCAGAAAGCGCTCGATCTGGAAAAAGAGCATTTTGCCGAACTGTTCCAGGATGAGGGGAAAGAGGGTATGAAAGCATTCCTCGAAAAACGGAAACCTTCCTGGGAAGTCGACAAATAATCCGGGTCAGTCTTCCGGATAATATTCCTCGATAGATATCTCGCCCTGCATGATGTAATAGCCGTTGAGGGCAAGAGCTTCCACATCATCTTCATGAGGAAATGTATGAACAGGCGCAATGTTGCGAATGCGTGCCTGCAACTCCTCCATGAAAATTCCGCTGTTCACCAGTCCGCCGGTCAACAGGATGGCGTCGGCATCGGCGCAGAGGACGGCATACATCGCTCCAATGGTTTTTGCCACTTGATATGCCATCGCACGAAGGTAAAAGGCAGCTTTCTGATCGCCGTTGG
>CAYHCO010000040.1:0-17860 GCA_964355105.1 uncultured Porphyromonadaceae bacterium | reverse complement strand
GGCAATAAGTCCACCCAGGTTAACAACGTCCTCGCCGGAAACTCCTGCCTCCAAATCCCTGATCATGGCATCGTTGACCCGGTACACTCCTGCACGAACCGGTCTGACCAATCCACCCCGGCTAATAATCACCTTGATGTCTTCAATCGGCAATTCGTTGTTCATCAGCTCTTTCATGATCTGCTCAGTCCGGAAATCCGTTTGAGCCGCATATTTAGTGACACTTTTCCGGTCAGCCTCGGGATGTAAAACTTTCTTCAGAAATACCAGCTGCTGATTACGGAACAATCCGATATTGGTAAATGGTATCCTGGGGTTGAGAGCCAGAATAAGGTTACCCGGGAAGGCGTTAAATGCGTCCATAAATTCTACTTATTGAAAAGTGAAAATATAAAAAAAACCAACGGGTATAGTTAAATTCATTAATATTGAAACCATGAAAAAGATGAATTTCATTCGGTTTGCTGCAGCCGCCCTGTGCCTGCTGTCAGTGATACCGGCACATTCCCAGCAACCTGCGGAATCCGATGCCATACGGAAAATCTTCAATGAAGCCTTAACGAGCTATGAAGCCTATCATAACCTTGAATGGTTATGCAAAAACACTGCCGGCAGGATATGCGGAAGGCCGGAAGCTTTGGAAGCAGTCGAGTTTACCCGGCAGGTAATGCTTAAGATGCACCTCGACTCGGTCTGGCTCCAGCCTGTGACCGTAAAAAGCTGGGATCGCGGGGAGAAAGAGATTGCGAGGATCGTATCGCCAAAATTCGGAACCGTTGAGGTACCTTCCTGTGCGCTGGGCTGGTCGGTCGGTACGGGTGACCCCGGCTTATCGGCGCGCGTAGTGGAAATCAGAAGCCTGAGTGAGCTGAAATCAAGGCCGAAAAGTGATATCGAGGGGAAGATCGTATTCTTCAATCAGGCATTCAAGCAAACTAACGTGGGAACTTTTACCTCTTACGGGGAGGCGGTATGGCAACGTACCAACGGTCCTGCCGAGGCTGGAAAGTTAGGCGCCATAGGTGTGGTAATCAGGTCGATGAATATTGAGATCGATGATTTTCCACACACGGGAATCACCCATTACGCTGATGGGGTAAAACCCATTCCGGCAGTAGCAATCTCTACCCGGGCAGCGGAATTGCTCTCTTCCTACCTGACATCCGATCCTGACCTTCGCTTCTTCTTCCGCACCACCTGTCTGGAAGGGCCTGACGTTCCTTCATTCAATGTGGTTGGTGAGCTCCGTGGGACCGAATTTCCTAACGAGATCATCACACTGGGCGGGCACCTCGATGCCTGGGATATTGCAGAAGGTGCTCACGATGACGGCGGAGGCTGCATTCAGTCGATCGAGGTGCTTCGGTTATTTCAAAAAACCGGCATCAGGCCCAGGCATACTGTTCGCGCCGTGATGTTCATGGATGAGGAAGTTGCCCAGCGTGGCGGTATGCAATATGCCAGCGAAGCATCAAGAAAGGGCGAAAAGCATATTGCAGCCCTCGAGTCCGACCGCGGAATTATGCTGCCTAAGGCCATGGCCGTTATCGGGAATGCTGAACAGATGAAGAAATATGCAACCTGGCAGCCACTTTTTGATCCGTATGACATCAAGCTGATCTATGGAGGTGGTGGGGCTGATGTGGGTCCACTGAAGAAATTTTATCCGGATATCCTTTTTATGGGAATAATTCCTGAAGATCAGCGTTATTTTAAATTCCATCATTCGGCCAATGACACTTTCGAGCAAGTTGACCGCAGGGAAATGCAAATGGGTGCTGCCGGAATGGCCACCTTGATTTATCTTTACGACAAATTTGGTTTGTGATGAAGACAGTTATCAGTATGTTTTTGGTTCTGGCATTTACGGTTGCCGGATTCGGGCAACTCGTCAATAACCCGAATATTTCAATCAAGCCTATCCCAACCTTATCAATCACCAAGGTTATTACCAATGATTCCACTACCAGTGTTTTTATCAGGATTGTCAATTCAAAGCAGTTGCCGCCTTTTACGCTGAGGACCCGCGATCTTTATATCCGGCCGGTAAGTGATCCGAACAGCCTGAAACTCATCCGGGCGGAAAAAGCGCCTTTTGCGCCTGAAAGGCATGTTTTTACTGCCCTTAATGAGGTGTTCGAATTTACTCTTGTATTCAAAGCACTGCCCAAGGGAACAAAGTATTTCGATCTGATGGAGAATATGCCCAAGCGGGAATTCTATATCCAGGGCATAATATTGGATCCAAAACTCAATGAGATGATTACCAGAGGGTTCGATAGCTTTTCGAGGGGCGATGGGTTCGGTGCCTTGAAAGCCTTTACTGAAATGGCCGAGTATGACCTGTATTTTGAGTACGGTCTGGCCTATTTTAATATTATATACTTGCTGACCGCAGGAAACCGGATTCCGGAAGCACAGGTCTGGTACGATAAATGGAAGGATAAATTCTTTTACGACAAGGCTTTGCTGGAAAGTGAAATGACCAGGCTTGGCATCAGGCAGAAACTAAAATAACATGGTTAGGCTATTGCCGATTATGCTGCTCAGCCTTTTATTAGGCTGGGGAAACAAAATAAAGGTTACGGAATCTACCTCCCGGGAGTGGGCCGGAGGATTGCAGGAATCGGGTATCGGTACAGATTACGTTCTCACTGCCCGGGTATCTGCTTCTTCCGCTGATCTTCAGATTGAAGATCTGTGGGTTGGCGACATTCATATGAAGGTGAGGGTTTTCGCCGGGACCGACAATGCCAGGTTCAACGTCTTTGAGAAAGGCAGTAATGTTACCGTAAAGGCCGGATTTAATCTCAGGCCGGGAGCTGACCAGCAGGAACAGCTGTTTGGTGCCGATCATGCTTCCAAGCCGATAAATTTCAGGGGTGAAGGGTTACTGGCCGGTAAATACAAGGGTAAGCCCTTTTATATAGTAATTAAGGAATTCAAGAAACTTGAAAAAATAATTTATCCTCAATAGCGAAGATGGACAAGAAATTAATACTATTGATTCTCGACGGATGGGGTATTGGAAGCAGAGCGGCAGCCGATGCCATTAGAACTGCAAATACCCCGTTCATAGACTCTCTCCTAAAAAAATATCCACATTCCAAACTAAAAACATCAGGCGAGGATGTCGGGCTTCCGGATGGCCAGATGGGGAACTCCGAAGTGGGGCACCTCAATATTGGTGCCGGCCGGGTTATGTATCAGGATCTGGTAAAAATCAACAAGGCGGTGGCTACGGGAACCCTGAAACAAAATCCTGAACTGAGGGAGGCTTTCGGATATGCCCGGGAATCAGGCAAAAAAGTGCATTTTATCGGTCTGGTTTCTGATGGGGGAGTGCATTCTCTTGACCGTCATCTGTATGCATTGTGCGACATGACCCGGGATTTTGACCTCAATCAGGTGTTTATACATGCGATCACCGATGGAAGGGATACCGATCCGTTCAGCGGGAAAGAATTTATCCGGCAATTGGAGGACCATCTCGCCACCTCAAACGGAGTCATCGCCTCCCTCATTGGCCGCTATTATTCCATGGATCGCGATAAGCGCTGGGAGCGGGTAAAACTCGGCTACGACCTATACGTGCACGGCAAAGGCAAGCCGACCAACAGCATTACCGGTGCAATTCAGGAGAGTTATGATGAAGGGATTACCGATGAATTCATCAAGCCGACCTTCATGGCTGATTCAGCAGGGAAACCTCTGGCAACCATATCTGAAGGAGATGTGGTGATCTGCTTTAATTTCCGGACCGACAGGCTGCGCGAATTGACAGTTGTTCTTACACAGAAGGACATGCCTGAACATGAGATGCATACCATCCCTTTGAAATATTATACCATGACAAGGTATGATGATACTTTTGAAGGGGTTAGCGTGATCTATGACAAGGACAACCTCAAGGAGACGCTTGGGGAGCTGATGGCGAAGGCAGGCAAGAAGCAAATCCGCATTGCCGAGACCGAGAAATACGCACATGTCACGTTCTTCTTCTCCGGCGGTCGTGAAGAGCCTTTTGATGGTGAAAGCAGGATTATGATTCCGTCGCCAAAGGTGGCTACCTACGATCTCCAGCCTGAGATGAGTGCTTACCTGGTGAGGGATGCCATCGTGAAGCAATTGAAAACCGGAGAGCCTGATTTAGTGGTCCTTAATTTTGCCAATGGGGACATGGTCGGTCACACCGGCGTGTGGGATGCTATCATTCAAGCCGTTGAGGCTGTTGATGACTGTGTTCAGAATGTTGTTGAAACTGCGGTGGCAAACGGATATACGGCAATAATCATTGCCGATCACGGGAATGCCGACAATGCCATCAATCCCGACGGGACCCCCAATACCGCTCATTCACTGAATCCGGTTCCTTGTATCGTGGTCAGTGAGGAATATAAGGAAGTTAAGGAGGGTATTCTTGCCGATGTTGCTCCAACCATACTGAAAATCATGGGGATGAAGCAACCTGAATCCATGACTGGAAATTCATTGGTCTGATGATTGAAATTGGAAAGGCACTGGTCAGTTTTGATGTCCTGCAAAAGAAATTTTGCTGCGACCTTCCCTCCTGTCTGGGTGCTTGCTGTGTTCATGGGGATGCCGGGGCACCGCTCACCATTGAGGAGGCCGGTGACCTGGAAGATTATCTCGATGATATCAGCCGCTACCTCAACAGTGAGGGCTTGCTTTCCATAATCGAGCAGGGCGCTTTTACCCGGGACATCGACGGAGAGCTGGTTACCCCCTTAATAAATCATCAGGAATGCGCCTATACCGTTTTTGAGAATGGAATTGCATTCTGTGCCCTCGAGAAGGCGTATAGGGAGGAGGTTATTCCTTTTAACAAGCCGTTGTCATGCCATCTTTATCCGATCAGGATCAAGGAATTCGAAGGCTATGATGCGGTAAATTACGATATATGGGATATCTGCAATTGTGCCCGTGAGAAGGGTGATCGTGAAGATATTCCTGTTTACCGTTTTGTAAAGGATGCTTTGATCCGGAAATATGGGCCGGAGTGGTATGAGCAACTGGAATATGCCGCTCAACACCTCGATTTTGAGAAATTTCCCGGACATTGACAGGACGAATTTGTAATTTCACGGATTATTAAAAACAATAAAAGAGCAGCTATGATTAGAAGATTTTGGATTTTGCTGCCCTTGTCTTTCCTGATTGGTTTTGCAGGCTTCAGCCAGGAGAAGGAAAAGAAAGAGAAAGTCTCCGCTGAGCCCGATTCCACAATTGTCCTCGGCAAAGGGCGACTGGTTGTGAAAAACAAGATATATCGCCAGAACGCCTCATACGTGACATTAGGCTACGGAGCGGGTTACAGCTTCCAGTCTGATGCCATAGAACAGAACATGGCCATTTCCTACCAGCATTTCATCAAGAAGCTGGGTTTACAGATTGGCTACCACTCATCTTCAAACACTAAGACCTGGTGGAATTCCGACCAGAAGCTGAATGATCTTTTTATCGGGGTTGGAAAACGCTGGGAAGGAACCCGGTTCAACGCCGCGGTATTTGGCGGTCCAAGTTTAGCCTATGGCAAATATTCATGGGTTGATGAGAACGACAAACCCTGGGTTCACTTTTTTTCCACTCCCGGATTGCACGCAGAAATCCTTGCTGCCTACAAAATTGCTTACGATATCGGCATAGGCCTATCGCTATATGGAAGCCTGAACAAGGAATATTCCGCCGCAGGTGGTCAAATCCATTTGTTTTTTTCAACTGCATTTGTCCGCAATTACAATTAACTTCTCACGCATTAAATCCCTCCTATCTTATGAATAACATCAGCGAATACATCGCCTTGAACAAGGACCGGTTTCTCGAAGAACTTTTTGGTCTGATACGCATTCCGTCCATCAGCTCCATTGCGGCACATAAGCCTGACATGTACCGGGCTGCCGAATATTTAAAGCGCATGTTAACGGAAGCTGGAGCCGATAAGGCACAAGTGTTTGAAACCGAGGGGAACCCGGTAACCTATGCCGAGAAAATTATTAATCCGGCCTGGCCCACGGTCATGGTTTACGCACATATGGATGTGATGCCGGTTGATCCTATCGATCTCTGGAATACGGATCCTTTTGATCCGGTGGTGATTGACGGAAATATCTTTGCTCGGGGTGCAGATGACGATAAAGGCCAGTCGTTCATGCATATAAAAGCCTTTGAATACCTGGTTAAAACCGGTCAGCTGAAATGCAATGTTAAATTCCTCATTGAAGGGGAAGAAGAGGTTGGATCGCCTCACCTGGGTGATTTCTGCAGGAATTACCGCGAGATGCTCCGGTCTGACATCATCCTGGTGTCGGATACATCCATGATTGCCCAGGATATTCCTTCGATTACAACAGGGCTCCGGGGGTTAACTTATCTGCAGATCGAAGTAACCGGACCGAACCGCGACCTGCATTCGGGATTGTTCGGAGGTGCGGTGGGTAATCCGGTTGTCATGCTATCCAAGATGCTCGCCTCCATACATGACGAGAACAACAGGATCACCGTGCCGGGATTTTACGATAAGGTTCAATCACTGACCGATGAGGAAAAGGGATTGCTTGCACAGGCTCCTTTTAATGTTGAGGCTTATAAGACTATGCTTGGCATCGATGCCGTATGGGGTGAAACCGGCTATCGGGTGCCTGAACTGACCGGCACACGGCCGACTTTCGACGTTTGCGGAATATGGGGCGGCTATACCGGCGAAGGCACCAAAACGGTGTTGCCTTCCAAGGCTTTTGCTAAGATAAGCTCCAGGATTGTACCCGATCAGGATCATAATGAAGTGGCTGGATTGATTAAGAAGCATCTGGAATCAATCGCACCCCCGCAGGTGAAAGTCAAGGTGGATATTTTGCACGGAGGCCCGGCGTACGTTTGTCCGATCACTCTGCCGGCATACCAGGCAGCGGAAAAAGCTTTTACCGAGACCTTTGGCAAACGTCCGGTCCCTTTCCGCAGCGGAGGCAGCATACCCATTATCTCAACCTTTGAAAAAGTGCTTGAGGTTAAATCTATCCTGATGGGTTTCGGACTCGAGTCGGACGGCATACATTCCCCGAATGAAAATTACCCGGTTTGGAATTTCCTCAAAGGGATCGAGACGATCACGCGGTTCTATCATTATTATACGGAGTAGGCAGCCGGCAGTATCAATAGCCCGGCACTTCAGTGCCGGGAGGCGGTTGGTAAAAAATGTGAAAATTTCTGGGCTGGGTGTCGGTTTTTTAACTTTTTGCCAAAAAAGTTGATAAATATTTTTCATTACCCCCTTATTTTAGGGGGGGTGATGTAAAAATATTGTATTTTTGTCGCAAATATAATTTCCTAACCATGTCAAACATCCGCGTTGAAGCTGTAAAGGAGTTGTTCTCAAGGAAACCATTGGTTGTTGAGGCTCCGGGTGAAAAAGTATCCGACTATTACGGACTGCACACCTTTGGTCTGGAGACCATGAAGAAGTACCTGCCCACCGAGGCGTTTGAAAATGTAAAAAAAGCAGTCGACACCTGGGGTTACATCGACAGGCGCACGGCGGATTCAGTTGCAGCTGCGATGAAAGCCTGGGCAATGAGCTTTGGCGTCACTCATTATACGCACTGGTTTCAGCCGCTGAACGGTTCAACAGCTGAGAAGCACGATGCTTTCTTTGAACCGACCAAGGACGGAAAGATGTTTGAGCATTTTGGCGGCAAAGAGCTTATCCAGCAGGAACCGGATGCTTCATCCCTCCCCAGCGGCGGTATCAGGAATACCTTCGAAGCCCGCGGGTACTCGGCATGGGATCCTTCCTCACCGGCATTCATTGTCGACAAAACCCTCTGCATACCTACCGTATTCGTTTCCTATACCGGTGAAGCGCTGGATTTCAAGACCCCCCTGCTGAAATCATTGTTTGCCCTTGATGAGGCGGCCGTTGAAGTATGCCAACTGTTTGACAAGGACGTGAATAAAGTTATAGCCACACTGGGCTGGGAACAGGAATACTTCCTCGTTGACGAGGCCATGTTCTATGCCCGTCCGGATCTGCTCCTTACCGACCGTACCCTGATGGGACACGCATCGGCACGTGACCAGCAGCTGGCCGACCACTATTTCGGATCGATACCCGAGCGCGTCACCTCCTTTATGCGTGACCTGGAGTTTGAGTGTTACATGCTGGGAATTCCTGTAAGGACCAGGCATAACGAGGTTGCACCGAACCAGTTTGAGTGTGCCCCCGTATTTGAGGAGGCCAACCTGGCGGTCGACCATAACCAGCTTCTGATGGATATCATGAAAAAAGTGGCCAGGAAACATAATTTCCGAGCCCTTCTGCATGAAAAACCCTACAAGGGAATCAACGGATCGGGAAAGCACAACAACTGGTCGATGCTCACCAACACGGGCGTTAACCTGCTGGCCCCGGGAACCAACCCTAAATCTAACCTGCAGTTCCTGACATTCATTGTAAACACGGTAAAGGCAGTGCGTGATTATGCCGATCTTCTCCGTGCCAGCGTGATGTCGGCAGGCAATGAGCACCGTTTGGGTGCCCACGAAGCTCCTCCGGCAATCATTTCCGTTTTTATCGGACAACACCTTACCCGAATCCTTCAGGAAATTGAAGATAAGGTGCCTGCCGCTGATATGACCCCGGATCAGAAAACAGAATTAAAGTTGGATATCGGAAAGATCCCGCAGATACTTCTCGACAATACTGACCGGAACCGCACCAGCCCCTTTGCATTCACGGGTAACCGTTTTGAATTCAGGGCAGTGGGTTCATCCATGAACTGTGCCGCCCCAATGACTATTCTCAACTCGGCTATGGCTAACCAGCTCAGGGAATTTAAGGCTGAAGTGGATGAGCAGGTCGAAAAAGGTTCCAAAAAGGACGAGGCGATCTTCCGTATCCTTCGTAAATACATCATCCATTCCAAGAAGATATTGTTTGAAGGGAACGGGTACGGCGAAGAATGGAGAAAAGAAGCTGAACGCCGCGGCCTGTCCAATATCCAGAATGCACCCGAGGCATTGAAAGCCTATATCGATCCTAAAAATATCGATCTGATGACCCGTCTGAAAGTTTTGTCGGAAAGGGAACTGAACGCACGGTACGATATCCGCCTTGAGATGTTTACCAAAAAAATACAGATAGAATCCAGGGTTCTTGGAGATCTTGCTGTCAACCACATCATTCCAACCGTTATCAAATATCAGAACCGTTTGATTGAAAACGTGAAAGGCTTGAAAGATATTCTTCCCGCAAGTGAATTTGCAGATGCAGCCAGCTATCAGCTGAATGCCATCAGAAGGATATCAAAACATAAGGCACTGATTCTCGAAATGGTTGACGAAATGGTGAATGCCAGGAAGGAAGCCAACAAGATAGAGGATGTTCGTGATCTGGCTTATGCCTATGACACTACCGTCAAGCATTTCCTGGATGAAATCCGCTACCATATCGACAAGCTTGAACTCATCGTTGACGACGACCTCTGGCCCCTGCCGAAATACCGCGAGTTGCTGTTTGCACGGTAATTTTGGTTGCATCTAGGTAATTATTGCCTATTTTTGAGCGTTATAGATCAAAAATGCTCGTATGAAACTATTTCGGTTGATCACAGGTCTGACCATGGCCTTTATGCTGGCCGGTCCTGTGATGGGTCAGAAAAGGGATCTTCTTATCCAGGCTGATAAAACCTTCGCCATTGGCGAATACTTCAATGCTATTGATAAGTACAAGAAGGCCTATTCCAAGGAAAAGGATCGCCTTAAGCGGATTGGCATAACCGTGAAGATCGGTCATTGCTACCGCCTGATCAATGACACGCGCAAAGCCGAGACTTATTATTCGAGGGTAGTGAGGCAGAAAGGGGTCGATCCTAAAGTGCACCTCTATTATGCCGATGTACTCAAGGAAAATGGCAAGACTCCACTGGCAAAATCGGAATACGAGGAATACCTGAAAGCGGAACCTGGCGACAGCCTGGCATTGCTCTCTTATCAATCATGCGATTCGGTCATTGCCTGGACCAAGAATCCGACGCGTTACCAGATAGCTAATATCAAGGAGTTTAATTCCAAGTTTAACGATTACAGTCCGTTCTTCGCTTCCAAAGACTATAAAGAGTTGTATATCTCGTCGTCACGAGATGGCGCTGCCGGAGCCAAGAAACACGGTGGTACCGGACAGAGTTTTTCAGATATATACATTACCAGGCTCGACAATAAGCAGAAATGGGCAGTGCCGACACCGCTCGACAAATCGATCAACAGCATGTACGATGACGGTACTCCCTGGGTATCTCCGGAGGGTACAACCATGTATTTCACACGTTGCCGTTTCGATAAGCAGGCTGCTCTCGGTTGCCAGATCATGATGTCGAAGCAGGCTGGGTCCAAATGGGCGGATCCTGTTGCCGTACCCATTGCGAAGGATTCTGTGGTTATCGCACATCCAAGTCTGACGGACGACCAGCTTACCCTGTTTTTTGTCAGTGACATGATTGGCGGACTGGGTGGCAAGGATGTCTGGATGGCTAAGCGGGCTAAGGCCGATGGGCCTTTCGGGGCACCGGAGAATCTTGGTGAGGAGATCAATACGCCAAAAGATGAAATGTTCCCGTTCGTTAAATCAGACTCCCTGTTTTATTTCTCATCCAACGGACATCCCGGAATGGGAGGGCTCGATATATTCAAGGCCTATAAGAATGCCGAAGGTAAATGGGTGGTTGAAAACATGAAAGCGCCAGTCAACAGTCAGGCTGATGACTTTGGTATCATTTTCCAGAAAGATGAGGAGAAGGGATATTTTACCTCAACCCGGCTGGATAAAAGCCTGGGTGGTGATGAGATTTATTCCTTTGTTTTACCGGAGAAACGCTTTAACATGACCGGCCGCGTTATTTCCGAGCGGACAACCATGCCGCTGAAAGGTGCTGATGTCAGGCTGATCGGTAGTGATGGAACCAGCATGGAATACAAGACTGACTCCACAGGGAATTTCAGTTTCAAACTGAAACCCGAAACCGATTACCTTCTCGTAGCCTTCAAGCGGGGCTACCTGAACGGAAAACTGCGTGAAACCACTATGGGGCTTGAAGTGAGTCGCGATTTTAATGCCACCCTGGTGTTGGTTCCTTATGAAAAGCCCATCGAGCTGCCGAATATTCTTTACGATCTGGCCAAATGGGACCTGAGGCCTGAATCGATGGTTGCCCTGGATGCCCTGGTTGAAACACTTGAGGATAACCCCAATATCACCATCGAGCTGATGTCGCATACTGACGTCAGGCCTTTCCGTGCCATGTCGAACCTCGAGCTTTCGCAGAACCGGGCTCAGTCGGTCATGAATTACCTGATTAGTAAAGGCATAGTCTCCGACCGGATATCCGCCCGCGGGTACGGCCCTGACCAGCCTCGCGTGGTCGACGAAAAAATTACCGCACAATATAATTTCCTGAAAGTGGGAGATACCCTGACGAAACCCTATATCGATGTACTCCTGAATGACCAGAACAAAGAGGTCGCTCATCAGCTGAACAGGCGAACCGAATTCCGCGTTCTTCGAAGTGATTACGTTCCAGGAGGGAAACCGGGAACGGAAGCCGACGGACAACAGCAGATCCTGCAGCGGGGTCTGGAGGAACTTCAGCAAGGCATGAAAAACAGGCCGAAAAACAAGCAGGGCGGGGGTGAGGCAATTCCGTTAAAACAGGCTGGAGGCGGCGAAGCGGTCAAAAAGGACAAAATGCCATAATTTTCTTACCTTTGCCCCTCGTTATGGAGCAGGGTAACAGATATGCGGAGCGGGGTGTTTCCTCCTCAAAAGAGGATGTTCACCAGGCTATCAAAAACCTCGATAAGGGGTTGTTTCCCAAGGCATTTTGTAAAATTATTCCGGATGTCCTGACCGGTGATCCTGATTGGTGCTGCATCATGCATGCCGACGGAGCCGGAACGAAATCATCACTCGCATACGTTTACTGGAAAGAAACCGGCGATCTTTCGGTTTGGAAAGGCATTGCACAGGATGCGGTGATCATGAATATCGACGATCTGCTGTGTGCGGGCGCTACCGGTCCCATCCTGCTCAGTTCCACTATCGGAAGAAACAAAAACCTGATTCCCGGTGAGGTGATCAGTGCCGTGATCCAGGGTACCCAGGAAGTTGCTGATTTCCTTACCGCTCATGGTGTTGAAACCGTTTTCTGCGGTGGCGAAACGGCCGATGTCGGCGATCTGGTGCGCACGATAATAGTTGACAGTACGGTCACAGCCCGTCTGAAAAGAGCCGACGTGATTTCCAATCACCGTATTTCCGCAGGTGATGTGATTGTAGGCCTTTCCTCATCGGGGAAAGCCTCCTATGAATCCGGATACAACGGCGGCATGGGAAGCAACGGCCTGACTTCCGCCCGCCATGATGTTTTTGCCCATTATCTCGCAGAGAAATATCCTGAATCCTTTGACCCGCAGGTCCCTGACAGCCTGGTTTACTCGGGATCTGCCGACCTTACCGCAGAGATCGGTGATACCGGTCTGGATGCGGGCAAGCTGGTGCTTTCGCCAACACGCACCTATGCCCCGGTGGTTAAGGCTATACTGGACGAATACCGTCAAGCGGTGCACGGAATGGTTCACTGCTCAGGCGGCGGGCAGACAAAGATTCTTCATTTTATAGAAAATCTGCACGTTGTAAAAAACAACCTGTTCGATACTCCGCCTCTTTTCCGTCTGATACAGGAACAGTCAGGTACTCCCTGGCAGGATATGTACAAGGTGTTTAATATGGGGCACCGTTTCGAGATTTACCTGCCGGAGAAATTTGCTCCTGCAATCATCGGCATCTCTCAAAAATTCGGCATTGACGCACAGGTGGTAGGATATTGCGAATCATCCGATAAGGCCAAGGTTACGATCAAGAGCCAGTATGGGGACTACTTCTATTAAGGCAATTGGCAGTCAGCAGTAGGCAGTTGGCAGTAGGCAGTAGGCAGAAGTACGAATTATGAAAATCAAAAGACATGTTGTTAGATAAGTTAGCAGGAATAGCTGCCCGTTACGATGAGGTAGCTCGTTTGATCACGGAACCCGATGTGATCAATGACATGAAGCGTTATGTTCAGCTCAACAAGGAATTCAAGGAGCTGACCAAGGTTGTCGCTTTTTACAATGAATACAAGAATGTCGTCCAGAATATTGAATCAGCCAAAAAGATCCTCGATGAGGAAAAGGATGAGGAGATGCGCGAGATGGCTAAGGAAGAGCTCGAGATATTAAATACCCGCTGGCAGGAGATGGAGGAAGAGATCAAGGTTCTTCTGCTGCCTGCTGATCCCCAGGATGCCAAGAACGCAATTGTGGAACTCCGGGCTGGCACGGGTGGCGATGAAGCGAGTATTTTCGCCGGCGACCTGTTTCGCATGTACTGTAAATTCTGCGATGTGAGAGGATGGAAATACAGCATAAATACCTTCACCGAAGGGACTAACGGTGGTTACAAGGAGATAATCTTCAATATTACTGGTGAAGGTGTATATGGGGTCATGAAATATGAATCAGGTGTGCACCGCGTGCAGCGTGTGCCTCAGACAGAAACCCAGGGACGGATTCATACTTCGGCAGCGACGGTTGCCGTATTGCCTGAGGCTGAAGAGTTCGATGTTGAACTCCTGCCGGCGGACATCCGTGTGGATACCTATTGTTCCTCCGGACCTGGCGGGCAGTCGGTAAATACCACCTATTCGGCCGTTCGCCTGACCCACATGCCTTCCGGTATCGTGGTAACCTGCCAGGATCAGAAATCGCAGATCAAGAATAAGGAAAAGGCGATGATCGAACTCCGTACCCGTTTGTATGACAGGGAATATCAGAAATACCTCGATGAGATTTCCTCCAAGAGGAAGACTATGGTCAGCACCGGCGACCGCTCGGCAAAGATCCGGACCTACAATTATCCTCAGGGCCGCATGACTGATCACCGTATTGGTCTGACCTCCTATAATTTGCCTGCTATCATGAACGGTGATATTCAGGAAATTATTGATAAATTGCAGATAGCTGAGAATGCCGAACGCCTGAAAACCGCTGATACCTCAAGATAATGACCTCATCAGAACTCAATCTCGAGATAAGGAAGAAAAAATCCTACCTGTGTGTCGGGCTGGATATCGATATGACCCGCATACCTGCGCACCTTCACAGGGAGATTAATCCGGTTTTTGCATTTAACCGTGCCATTATTGATGCAACCGCCGACCTGGCCATCGCCTACAAGCCGAACCTGGCTTTTTATGAGGCACTGGGAACCGAGGGTATGAAGCAGCTTGAGATGACCGTTGATTATATCAGGTCGAAAGATCCGAACCTGTTCATCATAGCCGATGCCAAGCGCGGTGATATCGGCAACACGGCAGAGCAGTATGCCAAGGCGTTTTTCCTTCATTACGATTTTGATGCGATCACTTTGTCTCCATACATGGGACGCGATTCCATCGAGCCATTCCTTCAGTTTCCAGGCAAATGGGCCATCATCCTTGCCCTGACATCCAATCCGGGAGCGGCAGATTTCCAGATGCTCAATGTCGATGAGGACCAGCCCCTGTATGAGCATGTTCTGATGCAATCGATTTCATGGGGAACTCCCGATAATACCATGTTCGTTGTCGGGGCTACCCGTCCTGAACATTTCCGGAGCATCAGGCGGATAGCTCCCGAACATTTCCTGCTGGTCCCGGGGGTGGGAGCTCAGGGAGGATCGATTGACATGGTCATTGAGAACGGAAAGTCATCCAAAGGTGGCCTGCTGATCAATAATTCAAGAGGTATACTTTATGCCGGCAACGGTCTGGATTACGCCGAAAAGGCACGTGCAGCAGCAGAAAAGATGCTCGACGAATTCAGATTCTAAAATATCCGGCAAGAAATTTCCAAACCGTACCCTTTTCTGCATCTATATCTGAAAACTATGTCAGATGCAGGAAGATTTTCTTCAGTATCTCTGGAAATATGGATTATTTCCGGCAGATAAACTTTTCACCGCCGATCATCATCGGGTTCAGATTCTGGCTCCCGGACAGCTCAATACCGATGCCGGGCCGGATTTTCTCATGGCCAGAATCAGAATTGACGAGGCTGTGTGGGCCGGACATGTTGAGATTCATGTCAAGGCCTCCGATTGGTACCGACACAACCACAACGATGATCCCGCTTACGATCCCGTTATCCTGCATGTTGTTTATGAGGCCGACTGCACTGTAAAGCGCCTGAACGGCGACGAGGTGCCGATGGTTGTTATGCCGGTAAGGCCTTCTTATCTTGATAATTACCACCGGATACTTTCGACGGTTTCTCCCATACCCTGTGAAACTTCATGGACCAAAATCGATATCCGGGAGGTGGAGAACTGGATCATTAATATGGGTATTGAGCGGATGCAGCAAAAATCCGCTGAAGTTTTCAGCCGGCTGGCCGCCAACAGGGGTGGATGGGAGGAGACCTGGGTTCAGATGGTTTTCAGGTCGTTCGGTTTTGGCATCAACCAGGATTCATTCGATCGCCTTGGCCAGTCGATTCCCATGGCTGCCATAAGGTCAACCGGGTCCAACCTGTTCAGGATGGAGGCTGTCATTTTCGGGCAGGCAGATCTGATTCCGGTAAGAAAACCTGACCCGTATTGCCGGGCATTGATGGTGGAGTACGGATTTGTGCGCCAGAAATTCAATCTGGTCCCGGTGAAGAATCCGGGATGGAAATTTCTGAGAATGCGACCATCCAATTTTCCCACTGTCAGGATTGCCGAACTTGCCTCCTTTATTGCTGGTAACTCCGACTGGATGAACCGGGTGCTCGGTCAGCCGGAGAAGGATAATGAGCTCTTTTCCAGTCAGCCAGTATCATCATACTGGAAATTGCATTACGATTTTGGCAAAAAGTGGGAGAGCCGCACCACGGGAATCGGGGGATCAACCCTCAACCTTTTTTTGATCAATGCGGTTCTGCCCTTCAGGGCGAGCTATGCCAACCGGGATGGGGATCCAGCTGCCTGGGAAAAGTGGATGGAAGCATTGGAGAAATTACCTGCAGAGGATAACCGGATCACACGGGTATGGCTGGCTTACGGGTACCGTGTGCCAAACGCATTTTACTCCCAGGCTTTTCTGCATCTCTATACCAATTTCTGCAGGACGAGGCATTGCCTGACCTGTCATATCGGGCAAAACCTGATCCGGGGTAAGTCGGTCTGACCGGAATTTTTGTAACTTTACCCGAATGGTAAAGATTCTGATCACAGGGGCTAACGGGCTTGTAGGCCAGACGCTTGTAAGAAAAATCCTTTCTATGCCGGGATTTGACCTTCTGGCTACATCTGCCTCGGAATGCAAAATCAAAGGGTTGGATGCGGCCCGGTACCGGCAAATGGATATCACCGATCAAAGTCTGGTTCATGAGGTGTTTAGCAGTTTTATTCCTGAGGTGGTGATCCATTGTGCTGCCATGACTCAGGTTGATCCGTGCGAGCAGGATCCAGTCAGATGTGATCTGGTTAATATTGACGGAACCAGGAATATTGCCAGGGCCTCAGAATCAATGGGCTCAAAATTCATTTTCCTGTCAACCGATTTTGTTTTTGATGGATTGAAAGGACCTTACTGTGAGGATGATGAGCCTTGTCCGGTTAGTGTTTACGGATGGTCGAAGGTGCAGGGTGAATACATTACCCGGTCGCTCCGTATACCCTGGGCTATTGTCAGGACTATACTGGTATACGGGGTTACTCGTTCGATGAACCGGTCGAACCTGGTTACCTGGGTCCGTGATTCCTTATCAGGCGGGAAATCGATACAGGTTGTCGACGACCAGTTTCGCATGCCTACCTTCGTGGATGATCTGGCTGATGGAATCATGGGTATCGTAAAGCGGAAGGCGACTGGTATTTACCATTTGTCCGGCCCTGAAATGATTTCCGTGCACGATTTTGCTTTGGCAACGGCGAAGTGTTTTGGGCTTGATTGCTCGCTGATTACCCCGATAAAGTCCGATTCACTGAATCAACCGGGAAAAAGGCCGGTATCAACCGGCTTTGTACTGGATAGGGCAATTGAAGAGCTGGACTATTCCCCCCGAAACATTCAGGATGGGTTAATGATGGTACAGAATTTGATACAAGAATTCACTGATTCAACGGGTGTCCCACCGGCCGTTTAAAAATTAAGGATATGAAAAGATTTATGAAATTAATGTTGGGTTTGGCGCTTCTGCTGGCCGTCAATTCCTGCGGAAAAGATGAGAATACTGAAATCAAGCCGCTCAACCTCCCGCAGAAATCAGGTATGCTGATCACGGCTGACAACACCTTTGGTCTGGATTTATATACCAGGCTTTCAGCGACCGCAAAACCGGGTACCAACCTCATGATTTCTCCGCTGAGTGTATCTCAGGCCCTTTCAATGACGCTCAACGGGGCTGCCGGCGACACCAAGGTTGCCATGGAGGAGGCACTCCGGGTTTCCGGGTATGATCTGGCTGAACTGAATGAGCTGAACAAGGCTTTGGTGACAGCCCTAGTTGCGCACGATCCCCAAGTCGTCATCTCCGTCGCCAATTCAATCTGGTATCGACAGGAGTACACCGTTAAAAGTGATTTTGTATCCAGAAACCAAACCTGGTACAATGCCGAAATCAGACCGGTTGATTTTAGCGATTCAGGGTGCAAGGATTTGATTAACAACTGGGTGTCTGATAAGACAAGTAAAAAAATTACTGAGATCATTGATCAAATCAATCCCGAATCCTTCATGTTCCTGATTAATGCCATCTATTTCAAGGGAGCCTGGAAAGATGAGTTTGACAAGAA
>CAYHCO010000039.1:23414-32496 GCA_964355105.1 uncultured Porphyromonadaceae bacterium | reverse complement strand
GCCTGCTTCTTCAAGCCCGGACCTTCAACGGCAACGGCGAAGGTGAAATCCACCGCCCCATTGTAATATTGAAGCCTGACTTTATGAAGACCGGCGGCCAGCAAAACGTAACCGGCCTCTTCGGATTCGCCGTGGGCGCCATCGTTGTCAGTAATCAGTACATCGTCGATGGTGATGGTTGAACCGTCATCAGAGGTGGTAAAGAAAGTATAAGCCCCGGTAGCCGGAACTTTTATATACCCTTCGTAAACAACACCAAAGTATTCGGGTTTATGATCAGCCGGAAGCTCGGGTGTTAAACAGGTTCCTGATTTCAGCGGAGTCAGCTTTGACCAGTCGGGCAACCTTCTCCAGCGACCTTCGTAATAGGCCCAGTTGAGGCCGGACTTCAGGTTTGCAGGCTCGCTCTTGATGGCGGGAAGTGGGTTCAGTCCTTCAAACGAGACCGGCTCATTCATTTTGGCTACCGTTGCCTGAGCCCGTGCAGGATCGCGCGGAAAATCAACGCTTATCGCACCTGCAGGCTGGGCCAGTCGATTAGGATCTTCCGAAACGGTAATAGCTGCTATGCGAAGATCTTTTGAATCCGGTAATTGCAAGGTCTTGGCACCAGCCGGAACCGGGATAGCAATCCTGAAGAGGTATCCGAACTTGTATGCTTCATTCACATTGGTTTTACCCAGATGGCGGTGCGTGGCCACATATCCGACGGGAACATGCTTGACAAATGCCGGGATGGTAGCTATCGGCCGCGGATGGACCACTCCATTTATGCGTACCGACTGTTTGTATCCGTTGCGGAAATTCCGCTGGTCCCACTGACCGATATTGCCCGAATAATAGGGGATCTCAACTTTAACAGCCTTGCCATCGATCCTGAATTCGCCAGTCTTGTCGCCATCGGCTGATGAAACAAGCACATAAACCGTATTAAAGGCGCCTTCAGGCAGGTTAATCGTCTGGCCTTTGGCAGTTAAAAAGTTCTTCTGGCCATCGGCGGCAGATCCCATTTTGAAAACGATATCGTTTGAAACGATTTCTGAAGGCCACAATTCTGCAGGATAGGTATTTCCCTTCCCGTCGAAATCTCCGTCGGTACGGTTACCGTCGAAGCTGACACCGTCGGTATCGTAATTCAGGGCCAGCCACTGTGAAGTTTTTTTCGCTATCGGAGCCGATGGACCGGCTATCTTCAGGGCAAAAGTTTTGGGTTCATAAGCTTTCAGGTCGAAAACCAGCTGTCCGCTTTCAAGAGTTGCTTTTGCAACAGTTTCTTCTATACCATTCACTTCTCTGGCAGCCAGGATATTTGCCGGCAAAGTCATTTTCACTGCTTTTGCATCCTTCCCGAAAAGTTCCTGCACCCGAACCACGATTTCGTCAGTGAGTTCCGCCTGCTTTAGCGCTTTTACTGCCACCTGTGCAGTATTGACTTTCAGCATGCTGAATACTTTACCAAGTGTACCCTCATGTTTGGGAGCCGTAAATGCAACGAGTGGCTGATTCAAACGGGTGGCAGCCCACTGGGAACCGCCATCTCGCCAATCACCCTTGTGACCTGCAACAGCAAAAGAGAAAGTATGAAAACCGATATCGTTGGTTGCCTGATCCATATAACCGCGACCGGTTGCCGGGGTGTGAACAAGTGTGAGACGGATGAGGTTGTCCGAGGGCTTGTCCCAGCCCATTTTATAGTCGCTCATGACGGTAACGCCGTATCCGTTATCGGCATTGGTAACATCGGCCCACTGCTGTGCCGGCACTTCGTATAATTTCGGCTGGTTGTTATCGCGACTGATGGTTCCGATACCCAGATCGTAAGTGGCCTGGGCGTTTGATACGGTCAGCGGGAACGCGGCTTTCAGCAGGGTGGACTGACTGTTCCATTCGAGTTCATTCCGGAATTCAAGGCGGTCGCCTGCAGAACCGGCTGCCAGGCTGATATATTGTTTCATGACCGATCCATCTTTTGCGCGAACAACGCAAAGCGAAATCCTGGCCGGACCGTTCTCGGCCACGGTTATCACGGGCTGGTCGAAATACCCTCGGGGTGCTTTGGTTACCGCATCATACAAAATTTCCCAGGCAGGCCATGATACCGACTTGTTGTCCAGCATCTCCAGTCGGATCGGCTGCTTGAGCAATTCTTTCTTAGCCATCTTATCATATAGCGACGATACATCGCCGTTCTTGTCGATTGTTACCTTATAACGATTGTTTTCAAGAAGGTTCTTCTTAACCGACAAGCCCGTGACCAATGCACAAGGCTGTTCGGAAGGCACCACATCGTATACCTGATAACTAACGGGTGCGCAATGCGCAGCAATGATCACCGTAGCCTTACGCCCGTTCATTTCTGTAACCTGTGCGGGGACCTCCTTGCCGGCAGCATCATACACCCTGACGGCAGTAAAGGTACCTGGAAGCTCAACATTTGCGCTGACCAGGTCTTCCCGCTCAATGGACAGCGGATTGTATATTACCACGGGTATTCCGCCGGTGCGGGTATCCAGACCGCGGATCACGCCACCGGCCGAATTTTCCAGCACGCCGGCAAATTGATTCTGGCTCAGCAGTTCATCATTCCAGGAAAACGTATAGGCCTCCGGGATACTCGTGCCGGTAAGGTCATCATGGAACTGGTGCCACAGGAACCGGACCCAGGCTTCCTGCAACGTTTGTTTTGGATAATAGGAGGCGCCAAGCCAGCTCGACATGACTGCTGATCTTTCAGCGGCGTCAGCCAGCAATTCATTCTTGCGGTTGAGGAGTTTCATGGCAGCCTGGGAGGTATAGCAGCCGTTACCGTGCGGCGAAGTCAGGAGTTCTCCGTTAAACTGCGGGAGCTTGTCGAGTTGCTCACTGGTCATCTGGCGGGCCATCAGGTCGGCCGGTGCGCTGATCACTTTCAGCGGACCATCGGAATGGATAGCTTTTTGGAGATAAAATACGGATGAATCTTCCGGAGCACCTCCAACATCGCCGGTACCAAAATATCTATAGCCAAGATAAACACCTGATTTTTCTCCGGTTTTATCAACTGTTTCATTCCATTTTGGATCTTTCGAGAGATCGCCGCGAAGATGGGCGCCGTAGGAACCGCCATTCAATGCAGCAAAAACCCTTGATCCGTCGACGCCTGTCCAGGTGCCGATATCAAATGGCACTCCGAAAGGTGCACCCCAGGTTAATTTTTGAGTGGAGAACCCTGACAGGTCGCAATGCCGCATGATGGTAGGCAACGCGTATCCGAAGCCAAAACAGTCGGGCAGGAAGATATCATAGCTTTTAACGCCGAACTCCTTTTTGTAATAATTCTGTCCGATGAGGATGGTGCGGATGACTGCCTCGGGAGAGGAGATATTTACGTCGGTTGCATCCAGTGAACTGCCGCAGATATACCACCGGCCGGCAGCGATATATTCTTTCATACGCTGCCATGCTTCCGGATAATATTCCTTCATCAGCATGTATTTGATTGCGCCCTCGAAGCTGAACTTATAATCGGGGTATTTCTCAAACAGCTTGAAATTATCATTAAACGTATTCGGGATATACTCGTTAATTGATGTCTGGATTGTCCACTGCCACTGAGTATCAAAGTGAGCAGTGCCGATTACGTGAAGCGCCTTGGTTTTGGCACTTGAACCGTCCTGTGAAATGGCCTGGCCGCAAAGCAGGGAGAACCCGATTGCAGTCATCAGAACGCTTTTAAGGAGTCTTTTCATAGCTGGTGTTGTGTTTGAGTTAACAGAAACGCAAACTTACCCTAAACGCAGCCGATTTTTTATCGGAAATAGTTAAAAAATGTGAATAAAACCGGGACACGGGACACGAGACTCGAAACACGGAGGATTAGGAGACTTTGTAATGGTCCATGAGGATCCAGGCCATCAGCGAGTGAGGTAAAAAGGGTTTAAGATGTGCAATCAGGCGCTGGTCGAACCGGCCGATGACATAATGGAATTTCGGATTCTTTTTAGCCACGATTTTTCCGACTGTCCGGGCCAGAAGCATGGGATCCGCGCCACCCTGTTCATCTTTGGCCATCATGGCAACTGCATTCCGGCAGTTTTTGTCGTAATCGCTTCCCTTTGAATCGATCGCGGTTATTATTCTTGCGGCAGTGAACCCAGTCTTGAAATCGCCCGGATTTATCAGGACAATCTTGATATTAAAAGGCTTCACTTCCATGGAAAGGGCTTCGCTATATCCCTCGACAGCAAATTTTGCCGCCGAATAATGGCCCTGGAAAGGCAAGCCCATGAGGCCCCCGATAGAGCTGACATTAATGATTTTGCCCGATTTACGGGCTCTCATTGACGGGAGTACGGCGCTGATGACCGAGGCCATCCCAAAGAAATTTGTATCAAACTGCTGATGAGTTTCCTTCAGTGAAAAGTTCTCCAGCGCTCCACCAATGCCCATTCCGGCGTTGTTAATCAGTACATCAATCCTGCCTTCGGCGGCAATCACTTCATTTGTTGCAGACAGGACAGACTTTTCGTCCGTAACATCCATCTGAATCATTCTAAAAGCATGATTTCCGGCGGCAGGCTTGCGACTGGTCCCGTAAACGGTATGCCCAAGCGAAACCAAATGTTCGGCCATCGCTTTACCCAATCCGGATGAAGCTCCTGTAATCAGTATGACCTGGGACATGATTCTGAAGGGACCTAAACGATCCCAAGCATTTTAGAAACGCGGGCAATATTCTCAATGGCAAAGTCGACCTGCTCTTTGGTATGGGTTGCAATCAGCGAGAACCGAATGAGCGTGTCATTTGGTGGCACTGCTGGTGCAACAACGGGGTTCACGAAAATCCCGGCTTCGAGCAGCAGTTTGGTCAGGATAAGGGTTTTATCCATATCTCCCATCCGCAGCGGGATAATCGGGCTTTCGGCCAGACCGGTATGGAAACCGAGATCCTGGAATGCTTTCAGTGAATAGCGGCTCAGTTCCCAGAGTTTATCGATGCGCTCAGGTTCCGATTTCATGATATCCAGTGTTGCCAAGACTGTGGCAGTGGATGCAGGTGTCATGGAAGCGCTGAATATCAGTGCCCTGGAGTTGTGCTTAAGATAATTAATGGTATCAAAATCACCGGCAATGAATCCGCCCAACGATGCAAACGATTTGCTGAAGGTACCCATGATCACGTCTACCTTGTCGGTCAGTCCGAAATGATCGGCGGTACCGCGGCCGCACTTGCCCAAAACCCCAAGAGAGTGGGCATCATCAACCATTACGGATGCATGATATTTCTCCGCCAGCTCAACAATTTCAGGAAGCTTAACGATATCACCCTCCATGCTGAATATCCCGTCGACGACAATGAATTTCAATTTACCATGAGGCATTACCTTAAGCCTGCGCTTGAGTGCATCCATGTCGTTATGGGCGAACTTTACCGTTTTCGCAAATGACAGCCTGGCTCCCTCAATAATGGAAGCATGGTCCAAGGCATCCAGCAGGATGAAATCACCACGCAAGGGAAGCGTGGAGATGGCACCCAGGTTAGCCTGAAACCCTGTACTGTAGCACAGTGCTGCCTGTTTTCCGGTGAATTCTGCAAGTTTGCTTTCCAATTCGATATGGAGATCAAGGGTTCCATTGAGGAATCTTGATCCGGCACAGCCGGTACCATACTTCTTGGTAGCCTGCACGGCAGCTTCAATAACTTTTGGATGATTGGTAAGGCCCAGGTAGCTGTTGGAACCAAACATTAACACTTTTTTTCCGTTGATGATGACTTCCGTGTCCTGTTCGGATTCAATCACCCGGAAGTACGGATAAACCCCTGCAGCCTGAACTTTCTGAGGTGCGTCGTACTTACTGAGTCGGTCTTGTAGTATACCCATAATGGGCAATATTAACGCTTTTCTTAATTGATTGTATTATTCGACAGGAGAATTTTGGTAAAGTTCGGTATAAATACCGACCCCTTTTGCCCTGATTTTGTCCCCGTCAAAATACTCAGGAAGCTGCCTGAAAAGTCTTTATGAACCTTGGTTAAAGCAACTGCCAATCATTACGTTACTTTGATTGCAAGCACTATTCCAGGGTAAACTGAGCTTTACCCATCTGTAAGTCTTTCTTCTTCATTTCACCAATGCGGATATTCCTCCCAAGCACTTTAGGATCTATCACGTTATCCTTTATGATCACCCCTTTGCAAAACTCCAGAGAAACGGATACTTTTCTCGGATGCCAGGGCTTGTGGCTATTGCTGGCTACCAGCTTGTTACCGGTAAACGACAGATTGTCCACCGACCTTGCATAGAGTACCGGATAGTCATACAAATCGAACTGGTTGTTTTCAATCCGGATATTACGGTGAAATCCGGGCTTTGTTGGATCTGGTTTTGGAATTTCGGGATAGATGCTGATTACCGCTTCGCAGAACTGATACATGGAGGTCAGGCATTGATCTGAAAAATAGTTGTTGCTGATCAGCACATCTTTCACCCCACCCGACTCGTACCAGTTGTTTGCGTCCCCGGCGATCAGGATAGCTGAGCCGCTGGATTCAAAAAAGTTATTTTCGACAACCACCTTGCCCGGTGTCGAAATCAGGATTCCCCTTGCCCTGCAACTTTCAAACCGGCTGCCGGTGATCAGTACGTCGGGAGTCCAGGTAAGATTTTCCAAGGCATACCCGGCCTCGATGCCAGCAGGAATGGCCTCCTTAAAGCGAAGACGGAACAATTCCGGCGAAAGCGCCTCAAACTTGTCCACCGTCCCGTTTGCAACCGTAAGCATAGAATTATTCTCAATAAAACCGACGCTCTCACCGGGCCTGCCCCAAACCATGCCTACGCTCTGGTCATGCATGAATTTGCATAGCAAAGTGTTTGCATCCACTTTCTCCATGATCCTGACGCTGGTTCCGTGAACGTTGATGGGATCATCCATCAGAGCCTGAAAGCGACACTGGTCGACTGTAATTTTTCCTTTGCAGTTTGAATAATGAAAGCCGTCGTCATGCCCTGAGAGAATTCGTTTCTTTACTGGGTTAGGTACCGAATTTACCCTCCTGAAGGTCAGGTTTTCAGCATATTGCGATAATATTCCGAGACCGGCGTTATGGTACATATTAAGATCTTCCACCAAAACATTTCTGCTGTCCGTAATGAACATCCCGGAATGATCACGCTCGCTATGCCTGAGCACCAGATAGTTGCCTTTGGCCGGCAGACGCTTGAAAGCGTAATTCAGTCTGACCAGTCCCGGCGAGAGTTCCTGGGCCTGGTAGCCGTTCCAGCCTCCGCCCATGCAGCCCCAATCACCCGTTTTGTAAGCAACGGTGCGGGTTACGCGATCGAACTCCATAGTGCCCCACCACGGGCTTTTCCACCCTTCGCCGACAAATACCAGCTTGCCTTTTTCGATTAAATAAGGGGATTCAACCGGATCGATCCGGATATCCATATAGGCAGGATTTGTTTCGATCACCTCGGCCTCAGCGGTGAGCGGAATATCCCAATCTATGCTCACTTTTTTAATGGTTATATCATTGCTGCCATCAACAGTGAACGGCTGCATCCTGTCGTGGAAAACAAAATCCGAGCCTCCGCAGTCAACGGTGACTCCCGAAAGTCCCTCCAGAATGATCGCACATCTTCTGGGATTGTTTACCGTGGTATTGGATTCGTAATAGACTTTTTCTATACACTGATGGGGCCAGAAATCATAGCGGCCGCGGGGAAAATAAACCACCGTGCCGGGTTTGCCCTTGCAGGCTTCCAGTGCTTTCTGAACATAAGGAACCGCATTAACCCGTGAATCGGGTTTCAGACCGTAAGATGCCATATTAACGGTATCCGGACTGGAAAAAGCAGGGAGGGAAAGGGCTATGCAAATCGATGCCCCCAGGAAGGTTTTCATGACAATAAATTTTTCGTGAAGATATCTCAGATTTCAATTCATGGCTCGCAGGCCCTCCTCATGGCCATCAGGTTTTCAGGCGGAGTATTAACCGTTATCTCACAACCTCCGGAGAGCATGAACCTCCGGCCTTTCTCCCTTTCGAGTATTGCCCGGGTGCGTTCGAAAACCTCACCCGCACTCAGGTCCTGAATCTCAACCGGATTCAGATTTCCGCATCTCACCACACCGGGTCCGAAGGCATGATAGGCTTCCTCCATGTCGGTCATGAAATCGAGATCGAAAATATCCAGACCGAGTTTTGCAAGATCCGGCCACAGATGAGTGGTATTTCCGCAAATATGAAATTTCACGAGTGCACCCAGCGAATGAATGTCATCCACAAGCTGCTTGTGGCGACCGTAAACGAAGGTTCGGTAGGTTTCAGGATCAATCTGCGAGCAGATAGCGTCCCCAACCCCGATCAGATCGCAGCCGGCCGCTACCTGTTCCCGGGCAAAATCCTTAGCGGTATCCAGACATTTATCAAGCAACAGATGAGCCGAATCAGGATCCATCATCACCATGATGAGCATCTCCGTAACCCCGGCAAGATCGCATGCCTCGGCCATCGGACCTTCCACCCATCCCATTACCGGGACTGATCCCTTCAGCATTTCCTGATAATACCGTGCTCCATTGATGCGGTCGAGAGTGCGCGGGCTGGTGAGAACATCCGGACGGCCCAGTTGTATGATGTCGTCAGCACTCTGGATAATCCGGGTTTTACATTGCGGTACTCCTTCGGGAATAAAATCCACCGAAGCTCCGAATGCCGATGTTTCGCGGTACGGATCGGAGATCAGGCTCACCATATCCACATCGTAATGTTCCAGACATTTCAGGTTTGATTCAACCAGCACACGATAATCCGAAGCAAGGGCGCCATAGGTCGTACGGTTGAAACGGGCGGCAAAATGCATCAGAATGGGATAAAAAGGCACCCTTTGGACCGGTTCACCGGCAATTAATTTGAGAAATTCAGATTTCTTGGTCATGGCTATTTGAAAGTTACCTGCCTGAGAATGGTTCCACCCATCGGTACCAGTTGGATATTTTCAGGTTTCCCCGTTTTTGAATTGATCAGTTCGGCGTTGAATATGAGCTTTTCAGCATCGGTCAGGCGAATATTATTTCCAGCATCAAAGAGGTATTC
>CAYHCO010000039.1:0-23314 GCA_964355105.1 uncultured Porphyromonadaceae bacterium | reverse complement strand
TGAGCTTTTCAGCATCGGTCAGGCGAATATTATTTCCAGCATCAAAGAGGTATTCAACTTTTTTTGTGGCTTTAACCTGCAGGTCGCGAAAGCCTGGCAGTGCATATTCCTTGACCGTAATCTGCTTTCCTTCAACCGGATGAGCCAGCACCAGGGGGCCGTATGTGAAATATTTCTGTCTGGTGATATCCTGTCTGACCTCAACAGAACGACTAAACTCCAGCACCACCACATCGCCGGTGTTCCAGGTTTTCCTGATCACCAGGTAGTCACCTTTTTCGCGGTGCGGGAAATTCAGACTGTAACCTTTAGCCCAGGAGGGCTTGCGAAATTTAATCGTGAATTTTGCCGGGTGGCTCACGGTAAATTTAAAGCGGATGATAGATTCGTTAGGGTATCCGGTCAGCTCCTCGATCTTTATTTCCTGATTTCCTGCGGTGGTTTCCAATACCGACGGTCCGTAAAGCGTTGCCACCAGACCATCAGGATCACGCATCCACATCGACCTTACGAAATACGGTGCGATTCGTCCGGCATTCGGCACACAGCAAACAGCAACATCCTGATGTACAGGTGAATATTTATACCGGGTCTGATTTTTTGCCGGGACGGTATCGTTCAGCGGACCGCACATATACCAGGAATTATCGGATTTCAGGTAAGCGATTGAGCTTTCCGATGGATGCCGTGCCCCCATGGCCGCATTAAAAAACAGGTTTTCGATTTTATCTCCGAAAACGGGCTTGCCGGTTTTTTGCATCAGCAGGGCATAGGAATCCAGGAGCTCATGTATGGAGCAATATTCATAGCCTGTTTTCGCGGCATCCGCTTTCCGGCCTCCGATCCACTCGTCGCCCACCGGTCCGCCTGAAGGTGAGGTCACAGAATCGATACGCCGCAGGTAAGTATCAAGGGCTCTTTTTAATTGCTTGTCACCAGTGGCAAAGCAGGCTACCGTCAGGCTTCTGAGATGCTCATAGGTGTGCACCCCATGGCCTTTCAGCTTGTATCGGGGATTGAGAATATTATCAAGGCAAATATCCTCCTCCATCAGCTTGTTTTTTGAATAATTCAGATAGAGGAACACCGCATAATTTAAGTATTCCCGATTGCCGGTGAGCTGATAGAGGCGGTCGAGCACATCGGTAAATACCAGGCCGTGGCAAATGCCGGCGAAAGGTTTTTCAACTTTAAAAGGATCCGAGCGGTTAACCGGATAGTTCGCCATGACATCCTGCACCGCCCGCTCGATGGCGTTCAGCAACAGGTTACTGTCTCCTGTACCGGATTCGCACAGAGCCAGCAATCCACGAAGCAGCGTTGCCTTGGCCCACAGTTCACCGTTCTCGGTTTTGAAGTTGTATCGCAGGTTTTTATCATAGATGCCCAGATATCCGCTACTGTCCTGGGTTGCGAGGATATGTTCAAGGTAGGCATTGACTTTCGCCAGCTGGGCCTGATTGCCGGTGAGGATAGCCTCCCGGATCTGCCCGTCGCGCCAGTTCGACTGGGTTTCGCTGTTCCACCAGAGGTACTGGACCTCCCAATCGGCGCCTTCCTTGATATTTCCTACATCCTTTGATTTATCTCGTTTGGAGAGGCGGTTCTTACCGTAAATATCATCCTCTGTGATCAGCTCCGGCACCAGTTCATCCAGGTGACCGGTAAACCCAGCAAGATCGCGATCCATCTGTTCACGAATCCAGCCGGCAGGTTTTACCTCGCCAAACTGCAGATATTCAAATTTCTCCTGGGTGTTCATGCATCCTGACAGGATTAATATTCCGGCTACGATTATCCATTTCATCGCTCAAGAAGCAATTCCCTGAGATCGTCGAGCTGCCCGGCGGTTATCCCGGAGCTCATGAAATACTTTTCAATTCCTCCGTAGGATTGTTCAACCTTGTTCATGGCGGTCAGCAGGTATCTTTCCTTAACTTCAAATGCAGCCTGCAGGTTCGTTTTAGGGAACAATCCTGCGGTAAAAAGATGCAGCCTGCTCATGGCCTTGCTGATTTTAGGCATCAGAAAAGCATTCGATTTCAGGTATTCTTCAACAATTGTTTTTCTATCCATACCAAGGAACCACTGGATCATTGCCGCGGCAAAACCTGTGCGGTCCTTGCCGGCGCGACAGTGGACAATAATGGGCAGGGAGCCTGGAGTGAGGATCAGGCTGATGAGCCGTCCCATCGGTTCGGCCATCAGATCGACCATATCGGCATAAACACTGTCGATCACGTCGATAATGCGGTCGTCGGCACGTCGTTTCAACATCAGGGGGCGCAGGCGCTCGCGGGTCATCCGGTCGATATTGCAGGGCATCGAAATCTTTTCCCTGCCCGGAAGAAAGGCCGGTGCCCTTTCCTGCTCCTCTATCGATCGGAAATCAATGACATGCTGAACTCCCAGCGATCTGATAAATGTACGGTCTGACTCATTTAATTTCTGTAAAACACCCGATCGGAACAAAAGCCCTTTACGGATCTTGCGACCGTCAGCGGTTACCCCTCCACCAAAATCGCGAAAGTTTATTCTTTCCAGCATCGGTTTGTCTTTATGTAACTTACGGGTTACTTGCCGAAATCGTCCGGCACCCTGATTGCCACAATCTCACCGGTGACGCACACATCACCATCCGCCATCAGCCGTGCCTCCACGGTAACCTTGCGGCCTTTCACCTCACGGATGATACCGCGAATCTCCAGCTGTGCGCCTATCGGGGTCGGTTTTTTGTAATCCACTTTCAATGAGCCCGTAACACATCTGGGTGCATTATAACCATCAAGCTCAATCCCTTCCGCTTTTGCAATAGCCAGTGCGGCGGAACCCGTACCATGACAGTCGATCAGGGAAGCCAGGAGGCCGCCGTAAACAAACTGCGGCATGGCGGTATGGTAAGATTTCGGCACAAAACGCGTTACGGTTTCGTCACCGTCCCAGTAGGTCTTGATCTGTAACCCATGCTCGTTCAGCCTGCCGCATCCGTAGCAGGCCCCAAAATGATCGGGATAATAATCCTGTATTGCTTTCATAATTATTCAGTTTTTAATTACCAGGGCATCATTTGCCGGTAGTTTGGGAAAGGGGTTATGCGGTTCTGTTTGATACCAGTAGGCAACCGACGACATGTCGTCCTTGAGCGGCAGGTAGCGGCCTTCGCTCTGCCAACCGAGTAACTGGATCGTTACGCGCAGGTCCTTATCGAACCTCACGGGGTCCATGATGTGCCAGCGGTACTCGCCAAAGCGGCGCTGGGCCGACTTGTTAGCGGGATCCTTGATGAAATGAAACCCGGAATACGGAGTGGAAAAATCGGTATAATGATATTTGCCCAAGCTGTCAGTCCGCTCCTCAAATCCGTAGGATCCGTTAAAATAATCCTCATCGCCTGTTCCGCAGATAGTAGGGAATTTTGTGTCGCCATCGAGGTAAAACTTCACCTCTCCCTCACCCCACCATCCCGGACTGTTGGCTCCGTGGGCGATATAGGTGCCCACATATTGGCCCTTGCCCTTTATTCCTTCGACAATGGTGTAATCCTGCTTATCAGGGGTTGGGTTCACCCTGCGAAACTGGGCATGAAAACTGCCGGCATGCGGATCGATCTCGGTTTCGGAATAATCCACCTGGTAATAGAGGATCAGCCTTCCGGCCGACCTGTTTTCCATGGTGATTTTACATTTTTTATGAAAAGGCATCGGCCAGTAACAATTGAACCCGTTCTGGGGATTCACGCATACGGCCAGCGAATTGATCTGAGGCTCATTCCCCCAGCCCCAGCCGGAGCAAAAGAAATCACCTACCGGCACTTCCACCGACGGCTCTGTTTCATCGTCCCAATAGATCCGGAAAATCGCGAGGCGGTAATCTCCGGTGGGGGTCATCCAGATATGATTGACCATTCCCGGACCTGAAATATCGGCCATGGTAAATGTTGTGCCGGGCTCAATCCTGACGTACGGATTAACTTTCCAGCCTTGTCCGAGCTCTCGCGCCGCATTTTTGGCACTGCCGTTCTCCAGGGTAGCCATCCCGCCCTGGCCTTTGCCGCCGGTCAGGTTTTCAGGACTCACCGACCGTGATTTCGCGTTGGAGAGCTGATAGAGGTTACTCATTCCGTTTTGGAACGATTGGGCGTTGCCCAGGGTTGATCCTGCGAGGAGGATCAGGAGAAGGGGGAGGATTCGGTGTTTCATTTTATCCGGGTGTTACGGTTGAGGGGTGCTGAGGTCACTGAGGAGCCAGACCCCCAGGCTGAAACCTGGGGTTAATCAGAGAGTCTCATGCAAGCTCATTTAGTTTTTTTTATATATTTACTTATTCATCAGATAAACCTATAAAATTATCGCGACATGGCAATCAGTGAAAGCGCACAACGACTTAAGGATATGATTAAAAAGGCCATAGAGGATCAGGAAATTACCCATGAGGAATATGAACAGATCATCCATATAGCCACGGAGGATGGTCATGTTGATTCCCAGGAGCGGGCCTTGCTGGTGGAATTGCAGGATATGATCGAGAACAGGATGGTGAGAATGGTTCGGAAGTAAGTTCGCGCTATTTAATTCCGTAGGCAAATACCCCTTTCTCTTTCTCCCTGATTGCCCTGCCATTAACCATACAGGTGATTTTCTTTCCTTTCTGTTCGAGATCCACCCTGATAAATCCTTCCCGGAAGCGAAGATTTGCCGATACTTTCTGATCGCCCGCATAAAGTCTGGGCCTGATCAGGATTTCATTTCCCACGACATCAATCCCCAGCCACTGCTGTACAACGAATGAGGTAACCTCGGCCGATGCCCAGGGTACGATTCCGCTGAAGGGCACCTGTGAACGGTTAAGCGGTATCTCCTCAAACCACGCACCCGACTTTCCGCCCTGAATATCATGAAGCCATTGGAGCGACCGCCGGCTCCTGTCTGGCATTCCGGCTTCGTGCTGAGCCCTGGCGATAAACCCGGTTCCAAAAGTCCACGGTCCGGGCTGGTCGATTTGGGAGCTGGAATGGTAACGTTCATATCCACCACCCGTCCAGCGGGCATTCCAGATGGCCTCCAGTTTGTCGAGTGACTTTCTTGCCAATGGCGACGAAGGATCAACAATATGAAACAATACCGGCAATGCGTAAGTGGCATCGGGATTCAGGCGATGATGATATTCAGTGGGCACGGGAGCATCGTTTTTGTAGGTGGGCTGACGGCCGGTGGTCAGGTCGGCAACCTCACCGGTAACATTGCGACGTTTAATCAGCGCCCCGTCAACGACCAGCGACCATGTGGGATGGGCCAGCATGGCAGTTTGGAAAATATCCGCCTCGTGCCTCCAGCCGGCAGCCTTCTCAGGCACACCCAGTATTCCAGACAGATCGGCTGCATCCCTAAGGCCTTGAATCATGAAAGTCTGATAGGCCAGTTCGTAAGAGTCGTTGAACGTACGTTCCCAGAATTCGCGACGGTTATGCACCATCCCGGTGGCATCACGAAAAACAGGATTCAGCGGACGTTCGATCATTGCAATGATTTTCCGGCTGTATTGCTTAACCAGTGAATAATCGCCTGTCCATTCCCCGAAAAGCTTGATGCATTGCATCAGAACACCCATCTGATCGAACTCCTCGCGGTCAGGCTCATCGAACCCACCCGCAATGACTGTCGTTCCCTGATCAGAAACCAGATCGGCGAGAATATAATTCAGCAAGGATCGGGCGCTTTCGAATGCACCGCTGTATATCAGACCCATCGCCACATTCGAGCCATCGCGGACCCACTGGTTGCCGTACTCGAAAACGCCGGCATCCATGCGGCCGGATCCGGCCGACATGCCGGGCAAAGCGAACGAGGCACTGCGGTACAGGGAACTGATCAGACTGTCGTCGGCCTGAATGGCCGACAGCTTATTATAAGGATTGGCCTCATCGTTCCAGTCCGGATCCGGGGATTTGTCGGCAGGAAAACTGAAGATCAGGCTTGTGTTCAGGGTTGTGGTTCCATCGGCAGCAACCGGGATCAAAGGACTCTCCAGCATACCGTTTTCCTCATCGGCAATCCATTCCGACAGGGGCATCCGGGATCCATCGACCGCCAATTCAACTGTGCCTGCCGGTTTTGAGCTCTTCATTCCGGTCTCCGTCCTGGTAAAATATCCGCCTGGCAGACAGAGCCTTAACCTGACGGTGTCGTTTCCCATCAGATCGGCACCACTGAGCGATATCTTCCGCAATATCCGGTTTGGCTGATCCGAGGCGGTATAAGTCTCGGTAACATGCACTCCCCCAGCCCACCAGGAACACTCCACGGCAGGAACGGAATCACTCCTGATCCACCTCACTTCTGAATTAAAAGGCAGCGCGATAAAAGCAACATTCCCGAGGATTACCTGTAAGGCGGACTCTTTGAAATTTGATCCCGGGGAATAATTCAAGGCCGACCTTTTGGTTGCCGTTTGCCAGGGGTTATTGGCATTAAAGGCCATCCAGGTAAATGCAGGCAAAGTTCCTGCCTGATCGGACTGCAGTATGAATTTGGTTTTTCCCGATCGCAGGAAAAAATATTCGCGATCTTTCTGGAATGAGTTCAGGTATCCGGGATCATCCTCACTCTCGTTGTTAAACACCTGAAATTCAGATATTGTAGCCCCTTCAACCGGTGCATCGGCATTTGGAAATGAAAGCACGTTTGCCGGATTTTTACCGATAGAGTAATTCTTGACCACGAGCCTCACATTCCTGCTTTCAACTGCAGGAAATTGCCTGTGCAGGTAAGATCCGATTCCCTTTCCCGAAAATAGCACCTTCCACTCATTACCAAGCTGATACTGAACTTCATAATCGCCAATATGCTCTTCATACGGCTCCATGATCACCACCGAATTGAACCGTTTAATATCGCCAAGGTCAACAGTCAGCGTTGGCTGAGGATCTTTGGCATCAGCAGCCCAGCGGGTGTTGGCATCCTCGTCCACCGCATAATTCTGGAGATATTCCACCCGGTCGCCGCCCCACAAGCTGGAGGAAGTCACAGGCTTATAGGCTGACAGGGTCCGGGCAGCCGGCAGCAATTGCGGATTTTCAATAACTTTCCTCAGTTCCACCAGTCGTCGGGCGAGGGATTCGGGCATTCTTCCCGACCGGTCAGGCGGAACATCAAGCAGCAGGTTGGCTCCGCGCTTAACCGTTTGATCGTACAAATAGTAAAGTGTGCGCACCGATTTGGTCACGTCGTCGGGAATCCAGAACCAGTTCTGATTAATGGTCTGGCAAACCTCCATCGGAATATAATATTGTTTACCGTTCACCTCCCTCTCCGGATTATGTCCGGAAGCCGGGGGCAATGTTCGTTCGCCGTTGGTTATGTCGGTTGGAAAAGTATACAGCACGGTACCGTCGGTGAATCCGTTGTTACAGGTTACCAGGCATCCGGGCTGATGGGTTTTCACGATGTTGTACAGTTCCATTCGCTGAGCCGGCAGCAACTGCCCCGGAATATCGATCCAGATTTCTATAAGACCCCGGTGATTGGTCACCAGCTCGGTAATATGCCCTTTGGTCAGCTGAAAATACTCCTCTTTCGTGGATCCCTTCTGATTGTGATCATCCCATAAACAGTAATAAAGGGCAGGTTTAACCTGATATTTTTCGCAGGCTTTCATGAATTCCGCCACGATATCCGTCTTGCAGGGTGAGGAAGCAATATCGTAGTCATATTCCTTTCCTTTCCAGGTCACTTTGCTGTCCCAGAGGCAAAAACCACCGGTGTGCTTGGTGGTGAGAACGGCATATTTCATCCCTCCATCACGGGCTGCCCGGATCCATCCGTCCACATCAAGCTTATCGGGATTGAAGGCCGAAGCCGGCAACTGTCCGTTATCATACTCGACGCCGGCAAAAGTGTTCATGTTGAAATGGATGAACATCCCGCATTTCATGGCTTCCCAGGCGGCAACCTGGTTTTTGGATGTAGCCGGTCCGGACTGTGCCTGCGAGAGCAACGGCAACAGCAAAAGAACCTGAAAAATCAGGATCCTGGAAACGAAGGTTTTCATGTATCGGAGGTTAAAATATCTTCTATTTCAAAGATATTGTAATCCTCACAATTTCCGAATTGGTACCTATTCTCACCGGCGCGGCCCAAAGGCCCAATCCGGATGAAACGTAATAATGTGTTTTGCCCGTTTTCATGTATCCGTATGCGAGGGGATACATGCTGCCAACGATATAATTCAGTGGAAAAAGCTGGCCGTTATGGGTATGTCCCGATAATTGCAGATCGATATTGTTTTTCTGGGCATCGCCCACTTTCACCGGATTATGCTCGAGGAGTATTTTAGGGAGATTCTGAGTAATGCCGGAAACAATGGCCTCCAGCGGCTTTCGGCGATGCTGCGAGATATCATCGCGGCCAATCAGAATAAACCGGTCGGCGACCGTAATGGCCGTATCCCGCAACAGGGTAATTCCCGAGCGGGCGTAAAACTTAGTGGCCCCATCAATATTCCCGTAATATTCATGATTGCCGAAAATAGCGTAAACACCGTAGGTTGATTTGAGCTTTTTCAATTCCTCATCCATCCGCTGCACCTCCACAGGCCTGATACTGTGATCGATAAGATCACCGGCAAAAAGGATAACATCGGCATTCTGCCTGTTCAGCAGCTCAACGTATTTTTTCAGTCTGCCCTTTCGGATAATATTTCCCAGATGGACGTCGCTGGCAACGGCAAGCGTGAGCGTACCGGCTGGTCCGTCGCCTTTGGGAATTTCGATGTTCAGTTCCTTCACATCGGGATGCCTGAAACGGTAATTGCCGATCAGGGAGAACACCGTAAAAAGACCAATCACTGACAGGAACACGATCAGCTTAACCTGCTGATAGTTGGTATACACCCAATCCGGATAGAATTTCAGGAAATGATTTGAAAACCTGATGATATCTATAAAGAGCGCAGCCATGATAAAATAGAGCAGCGCAATTACCCAGTATGCGCCGATATTCTCCAGCACTGCGGCAAATGCGAACGGCAGCTTGTTGCCCAGGGCCATGGCCACAAAAAACGAAAGCGAGCAGACTACGAACGCTACGGTAAAAATCGTATGAACCAGTCCGTTTGAGGGCAGTGCCTGCCAGGAGCGCAGGAACAGCCAGTAATTGATGCCGAAATAAACGGCCAGGGCAATGATGATCGCAATTTTATTCATACAGCTTGTTGAATGCTCTAATACAAATCAGGGGCAGTAATGTTTAATGCCGCGTCCACGGCAGCGACGGCATGAAGGGTGGTCGTATCAAAAAGCGGGACTGCAAAATCCTCCTGTTTCACCAGGAGCGGAATTTCCGTACAACCAAGGATAATTCCCTGTGCCCCGCGGGTAATCAGTCTGTCGATAATGGCTGCAAATTCCTTCTGTGACTGATCCTTTATGATACCGTGAACCAGCTCGTTGTAAATAATCCGGTGAACCGTTTCGATCCCGGGCAAGTCGGGCACAATAACATCTATCCCATGCTTTTCGATCAACCGGCCTTTATAAAAATCCTGCTCCATGGTAAACCGGGTACCGAGAAGTGCCACTCGCTGCAGCCCCTTTTCCCTGATTTTTCCGGCGACGACATCGACAAGATGAATCAGCGGAACGGAGATACTCTGCTCCACTTCATGCGCCATTTTGTGCATTGTATTTGTGCAGATCACGATCAATTCCGCACCTCCACGTTCCAGTCGCTGTGCCGCCTCCACCATGATACGGGTGAGCTCGTTCCAGTCGCCCTTATGCTGCAGCTCCTCGATCAAAGCAAAATCAACTGAATACATGAGGCAATCGCAGGAGTGGTGACCACCCAATTTTTCCTTTACCGTTCTGTTGATGATCTGGTAGTAAACCGCGGAAGATTCCCAGCTCATACCCCCTATTAAACCTATAATTTTCATTTAAATACTTTGATTCAAGGTACTATTCGTCAATTTTCCGGCAATACGATCGGGAGTTCAAGCCAGGCCAGGCCGATATCGCGTTTCATATGACTTTTGCTGATTCCGCCGGGTGCATCGTAAATGATGGCCAGCCGGTTGCCCACTTTGAGGACTGAGGGCAGACCGATGCATTTCGAGCTCCACTTGCAGTTTTGCCCATCGAGTACAATAGCTTTATCGGCTGCGTTCCACTGGTTTAGATCCTTTGTCCAGTATACCCAGATGGCATCGGTGTATTCAAAGCCTTCCAGGCCGATATGGTTGGTGAAAAGAAACCAGGTTTCGTTCTCCGGCTGGTAATATAGTGAACTGTTCTCCACCTGTTCCTCGGGCGATACGATCGGGGCAGGATCGAGGGTCCACGGACCATCCAGATCTCTGGTCCGGGCAATGCTGATGGTCCGCTTCATGGACGCGCTGAAAAACATCAGATATTCATCCCCCTGCTTTATTATATGACCGGGGCTGGCGGTCTCCTGATAATAGGTGCCGGGCTTGCATCGAAAAGGGATCACGTCTTTCTGCTTGATCCACGGACCTTCAGGCGAATTGCTTTTGGCCTTCATGGTGAGGTACGGAAAGGCGGGTATCAGGTCGGGAGCCGGTGAGGTGTTGGGAGTCCCGAGGTAAAACATGTGCCACACCTTGCCCTGTTTGTAAGTCACTCCGTATGAAGCCGATGCGCAGTCCTCCTCATTCTTTGCCCCAAAATCCAGCACGGGGCCTTTGGGAGTCCAGTTAACCAGGTCCTTGCTGGTAGCCTGGCAGCAAAGCCATCCCCGGGGACCTGCACCATCGTAATGCATGTAATAGGTTCCCTTGTTTTCAAAAACCCAGACATCCCGGGCACCCAGAGAGTCGCAGCGGTTCGGACCGTTTCCGTGACGAAATACCACGCCCTGATCCGTGGCGGCCAGACGGTAAGCAGCCGCAGGCCGGTCATCGGGATATTTCAGCTTCACCGGTTCCTTAACGATCCGGGAACCCGGATCCGGGCTCTGGGCAAAACTCAGAAAGGTGCCACCTGAAAGGCTCAGGAAAACAGTTACCAGTAATAAACTATTGATTTTCATAGCAGTTGACTGTAGGACATACAAATCATCGGTAATTTTTTAAAAGTAGGCAGAATGGGTGAATTATATTTTCCTTTTTACTAAATTTGAATATCCCCCAAAAGCTGACGTATTACCAATTTGCCTTATGAGATCCCTGCTCATTGCTGCAATAGCGTTTTTATTTACGAGCTATTCCTCCTTCGCCCAACAGACCACCTATCTGGTCGCCGGGAAGGTTGTGGATGAATCAACTTTTATGGCTCTGCCAGGAGTTGGGATACTTGAAACAATGACGGGATCAGGCACCGTGACGGATCAAAAGGGTGAATTCAAACTTGGATTAAAATCATTTCCTGTCCAATTAATATTTAAGCATTTAGGCTATTTCGACGATACCCTCCGAATCAGCAATTATGATCAGTTCAGGAAATATTGTGAAGGAATTCAGATCATTATAACCCTCAGGCAAAATCCTTTCATGATCGGGGAGGTTGTAATAAATCCCGCCGGATCCGCTGTACCCCTTTTCGAGAAAGAGCCTTATTCAATTATGGATTATGTGATTGATGGCGAACGCTTTTTTGCTTTGGGTTACCGGAATTTCAATCCTCTCAAACCTGAAATTTTTCTCGGAAATTCTGCTGGCCGGCTATTATCAGTCGCAAAGCTCAATGGTGCCTCGGAGGTATTCCGGGATTGCCTTGGCGAAATATATGCAGTGGCGAAAGACAGCGCTTATCTTTTAAAAAATACCAGCGACAGCCTTTCTTTGAAACCCGTCTGCGATATCAGTTTCTTCCAGAAAAGGGTGAAGCCGGTTGTCGCGCTGAAAGATCCTTACTACATCTATTACGAAAAATCCCAGGGAGGTCAGTATCATGATTATTATCTGGGCAATTTCAACACCAATCAGCAGGAAATTTTTTACCGGGTGGGAGATGAGAAGCAGGAATTGGGGTTTATCAGTACCCATCAGCAGCTCAGACAGGAATTTATAACTGAGTTTAGTAAGAGTTACTTTGGCGGCGGTGAGCTGAGAGCGATGCATGAGCGACAGGCCAAACTGTTGAATAAGCTGAACACCGATTACCGCCCGGTCGCCTCCGCTCTGTTTCAGATGGAGGACTCCGCCCTGCTTTTTGATTTTAAACTACAATACATCAACTGTATAGGTACCAACAGTGAATTCAGATGGAGAACAAATATCGGGATCGACCTGAGCAAGGATTTTACCGGCAGGATTCATCGCGACAAAGCTACGAACCGGTTTTTTCTGGAATTCTTAAATATCCAGTCCACCTACCTGATAGAGATTAACCCCAAAACCGGTCAGGCTCTGGCCCAAATTCCCATCAGACAATATAGACATATCGATCATGTGAATATCGATAATAACCGCATTTACTTTTTATATCAGGCAGACTTCGGAGACAAAGGGAAACGGCTTTATTATGTGAATCTGTCTCCCCTTTGACTACCAGCCAAAATCTAAGTAAATTTGAAAATGTCCAAGTTCATTCCAAGCCGAATCCTAATAATTCTTGGATGTTTTATTTCCTTTCTCGTTTCGTGCAATGACGAGGTGGACCTGTACACGGACAGTCTGCCGGTTCCGGTTGTTTATTGTCTTCTCGACCAGGCCGACTCCATTCAACATATAAGGCTCGGGCGCTCCTACCAGGCCGGAGCAAATTCAGCAGAACAAACACCGGAGGCTGACTCAACCGTGTGGAATATTCCTCATCAGGTATATATCGAGGAATATTCAGGTGACTCAAAACTGAACACCTACTTTTTCGAGCCGGATACAACCATAAGAAAGGATACCGGCTTTTTCCCGACCGCCAACCTCCGGATTTTCTCCGCACCACTTAAGCCGATGCCCGGATATACCTATCAGCTGTACGTTTACTTCCCTGATCTCAGAAAAATGGTATCCGGAAGGATAACCGTCCACAACCTTCCAGAAATCGTTGATCCACTGCCCCTCTCGATCCGCAGCATCAATTTCGAACCCGGACAGTTGTATACCGTCCGCTGGTATCCTGGCCTGAATACGGGAGTTTATGAACTGATTTTCAGGGTTCATTACCGCGACTCTTCCGCTGGAGGACAGGAATTCAGGTCGGCAGATTACACCAGCAAAGGAATTTTCGATCTGAAGACCGATCAGCTCCAGGAATACAGCATGGGTGGGCCGGCATTCTTCAAAGCAATGGCTTCGCAGATACCCGTGGTTGACAGCATGCTGCGAGAAGTGATTTCTCTGGGGTTTGTCATGATCACCGGGGGCACTGATCTCGGATTTCTTTACCGGTCGGCTGTCGAAACCGGTTCCGCATTTACCAATCTGGCGGAATATTCGGGTCTGCGCAACGGCATTGGGATCTTCTCCTCCAGAACAGAAACCAGGGTCCCAAATTTGACCCTCTCGGAAGTTACCATCGACATGCTTGCCCACAGTGAAGGGACCAAATCCCTTGGATTTAAGGACAGTAAAGGAAATTAACATGAACAAATACGGATTTATCCTATTGATGCTGATGCTGGGATTCGCCGGATGCGATCCGGAGGTCATTCCGGTCGACGATGGTACAACCACCACCAATCCCGCTTACGGCACGGTTGAGATCGACTTTACCTTACCTAAACTCGACCTGCCGGACACCAAGCTCCATCGGGTCAATCTCAGTCTGGCCAGGACTCTGGACAGCCTTTACCGAAAGCAATTCGTAAGTGCGGCCAATGTTTCCGATCTCAAGCAGAAGTACAGTTTTTCACTTTTGCCTGGCCGTTATTTTTACCAGGCAGGCATTACCTGCACCTGTGCGGGAGATTCCTGCCTCTATGCCGGTTTTCCCGGAGGACAGCTGAGTATCTGGTGGACCAGCGGCTGGGTGGATATAGAAAAAGGAAAGGTTTTCAGTCACAAACTGATCTTCAAATAATGAAGCGATCGGTTACCATAGCATCCCTCTTTTTGCTGATTATTCTGATGGCAGTCTCGATACCGGCCTGCCATGAAGATCAGTTCACCTGGAAGCCTGATGCAGTCCTGATATTGGAACCCGACAGCGGATTGACCACGCAGACTTTTGATATGCGTGTTAACTTGATTAATCTCCCTCCTTCTCAAAATGAATTTTACTTAAGGTGGGACCTCGATGGTGATTCTCTCTGGGATGCCCCCTATTCCAGTCAGCCAAACTTAAAGCACCGTTTTTATCTACAAGGGAGACACACGGTCAAAGTGGAAATTCTTACTGAGGATGGACAACAGTTAACCCTAAATAAGGTAATAAACATTGCGCAAGGTTATTCACCACCCCATCCATCATTTACAATCGATCCAAAGGTCGGCAACTACCTGGATTTCTTCACGTTTAATGCCAGTTCAACTATTGACGATGAAGATGAATTCTCCTCGCTTCTTTTCAGATGGGATTTTGAGAATGACGGAATCTGGGACACTGAAAGCAGCTCCAACCCCATTGTAAAATTCAGGTACAAAAAAGCGGCTATCTATACCATAAAACTCAGTGTAACCGATCCAACCCGGCGGACAGCTTCCTTGACACAGAACATAGAAGTGAACTTACACGATAACCTGATTAAACCTTCCTTCATTCTGACTCCGCAGGAAGCAACGGTTAGGGATACTTTCCACTTTGATGCCTCGGCAACCCGACACGAAACCGACTCAACCCGCATTTTCACTTACGTCTGGGACGTAAAATCGGAGGTGACCTACGGACCATTCAAGGAACCGGTATTTGACCATGTATTCTGGGCTGCCGGCAATCAGGAAGTAATGCTAACCGTCACTGATCAATATGGGCTCTCCAACAACTTTTCCGAAACTTTCTTTGTGATCAAGGAAAACAAACCACCGACTCCCGGTATTTTATGCGCCACCTATTACGGGAATATCAACACTAACTTTTTCCTAAGCTCTTGGCCGTCAAGGGATGACGTCACCGCTCCCTCCCAAATGCTTGTCAGATGGGATTTTGACAGCGATGGCAACTGGGATACCGGCTGGTCTTATGAAAAAACCCTATACCACCAATTTAGCATACCCGGTACCTATTGGGTGACACTGGAGGCTGAGGATGAAGGCGGAGAGCGGGCCATAGCCAAAACCCGAATCTTGGTTTCAGCCTCGGTGGCTCAAACTGGCTTTATCCAGGATAGCCGGGATGGTAAATTTTATGGTACGGTTAAAATTGGCGACCAATGGTGGATGTCGGACAACCTGGATTATCGCACGAATCCAAAAATGGATATCCCTATGCTTCAGAAATGTTACGGGGAGAAATCAGGGCAATGCGACCTATACGGCGCTCTTTACCAGGGCGCCAGGGCTATTGATTTTACTCAGGCAGGTAACAATATTTGCCCGGACGGCTGGCATTTGCCTTCGCGGCAGGAATGGCTAAAGCTTGGAACTAATATCCCATCTACCGGAGGCCGGGATGCCATGCTGGTAGGGGGTAGCCTTGGATTCAATGCCAGATACTCTGGTTATGGTGGCTATCAGGTTATGCGAGATCCAAACACCGGAGAAATTACCGGATATCAATTCTATTTTTATGCAATGAATGAAGAAGTGCGTTATCTTTCCACCACTCTGAGGCCCTATTTTAGCGATCTTCAGCGCCATTTTTATTTTGGACTGCAAAATGACTTTGAGGGAATCGACTTCCTTTGGGGGGATTTTAATGGCTACTTCTATGCCAGATGCATTAAAAACGAATAAACATGCAACGAATTCTGTTGATTCTAATTTCTGTTCTGGGCCTGGTGCTGGTTGGTTGCAAAAAAAACCAACCTCCGGTCATCATCATGCTGGACTGCAATCCCAATACGCGGAGTGCGGGAACCGTTTTCGCTTTCCAGGTCCTTGCAAGCGATGAAGATGGCGACAAGCTGCAGTACCGTTGGAGTGCCGATGGGGGCGAATTCCTGGATTCCGCCAACCAGATGCAGACTCAGTGGAAATCCCCTTTTACCGGCGCCGGTTCAACCTTGACCGTGACTGCGACCGTTTCTGACGGGAAAGACGAAACAACAAGGGATTTTCCGATGACACTCGGGGAAGCACAGTTGGGCAGTCTGGAAGGGAAGGTCAATTATACCAAATTCAAGATTCCCGTGGCTGGTGCCATTGTAACCGCAGGTGACGAGTCCGCAACTTCGGATGCCAACGGTAATTTCTTCATTGAGAAGATTCTTGTTGGCAATTGTACCGTAAAGGTTACCAAAACCGACTTCACCGTGTTCCAGTCGAATCTGACAATCATAAAGAATGATACTGCCATAGTCGCGGCTGAGATCACCTCCGTGAACAATACCACCAAACTTTCCGGCATGATCACCGATCAGGCAGGGGTTCCCCTTGAAGGGGTCACCGCTGTGGTTCTGAATCCTGATGGATCGGAAAGCAAATTAACGTCGACCACCAATGCCGACGGGCTCTACCGCCTGTGGTACATCCCCTTTGGCGACCGGACAGTCCAGTTGAAGAAAGCCACCACCGAAGATTATTCCTTTGCGACGGTCAAGCAGGTGGTCAGTTGCACGGAAATAGAAAACCAGGTGAACCTCGTGATGCAAAGAACCACGCTCAGGGGCCAGTTCACCGATATGCGCGACAATCATGTTTACCAGTTCAAAACCATCGGCAACGACACCTGGATGACTGAGAACCTGGCTTATATTCCGAGTGTAAGTCCTGCCACCAAACGATCCAAAGAAGATCCCTATTATTATGTGTATGAATATTCCGGCACAGACCGGTCGGAGGCTGTTGCCTCAGTGAATTACCGGCAATACGGCGTTTTGTACAATTTACCCGCAGCCATGGCGGCCTGTCCGAACGGCTGGCACCTGCCCGATTCGCAGATTGAATGGAACCGTCTGATTACTACGGTTGGCATGCCGGCCGGAAAAAAACTCAAAGCCACCTCAACCTGGTCAAATCACGGCATTGGCGACAATTCCAGTGGGTTTTCAGCATTTCCTGGTGGAAAAATGTCCGACAACGGATTCTTCTCAGGTATCGAGAATGCTGCCTATTTCTGGACCACCTCTATCTGGGCTCTCCCGGTAACAAGGGCCATGTTTTATGACAGCGATGATGTCCTTACTATGACAGCCGTTGAAAGCTCCGGTATTTCAGTACGCTGCGTGCGAGACAGATAGATTATATTGATCTTCTGGCCCTTATGCTTCGTCCTTAAAAAGGACCATACCCACATAGGAAACCGATGCTTGACCGTTGTTATAGGGTATGCCGCAAGCAGTTACCAGAGCTGTGACATCAATGCCGTAAGCCTCCACCGAAGCCAGAGCCTTATTGGGATACAGGCAATCGCGGTCGGGGTAAGTGCAGTTTTCGCAAAAGGCACAAACGCCGGCATTAAGCGGCAGGATAGGATCGAGCAGATTGTTGTCACGGATATGGTCAACAAGATCGCGAAACACCTTCTCATGAATATCCTTGGCTTTCATCATACCCTCGAAATCAAAGGAATCCTCCATCTGGTAAACGGTTTGAATCACAAGACCCTTGTCAAAGGCCAGCACATCATTTTTCATCTCCTCAAAAGGTCCCACCGCAGGCGGGCACATCCAGTTGGTGCCGTATTTACCGCAGCTGTTCATTTCGCACAGATCACGGAAACTTTCTGAGAACTGAATATCGGCAACATTAACGATGCCGGACCGGGTGGCGCCGAGGGAGAGGGCGAGGGAGGTTAACTGTGTTCCCGCCTCCGCGGGAATGACACCTTTTTGATTATTCATTGGGGTTTCGGGTTTCGGGTATCGGGTATTGAGGCCCCCAGGCTGAAGCCTGGGGTTAACCATAAATGTCTTTCGTCCATCGATCTTCTTTCTCGTCAACCGATCTTCTTTTTCGTCCATCGATCTTCTTTTTCGTCAACCGATCTTCTTCTACGTCCACCGATCTTCTTCTTCGATTCCCAGGTGGTTTAGGATTTGAGTAAATAAGCTACTGCGGCCGTGCAGCCAACGATAATTACTATCCAGCGAAGGATGTCGGGCTTGATTTTATTGGCGAAACTACCTCCGAAGAACCCGCCGGCGATGGCGCCTGCCATCATGACCAGTGCAAATTCCCATTCCACCTTTCCTGAAAAGCAGAAATAGATAGCTGCCGATATATTGATACTGAACGATATGGCCTGCTTCAGCACATTCAGACTGGTGAGTGAATCGTCGTAAATAAGGCCGAGAATGGCGATCACGATTACGCTCACTCCGGCTCCGAAATATCCACCGTAAACCGATGCGAGAAAAAGCAGCAATCCGGCGGCGAGCCTTTTGATCAGGGTGCTGTGAGTATGTCCGCTCCGGGCTTGCATCCACTTTTTTACCGGGACCTGAACAGCCAGTAAAAAGCAGGCCAGGAATATCAGGTAAGGAACGATTCCATTGAAAGCCTTTTCGCTGGTATTGAGCAGGATAAGTCCCCCGGCGATGCCTCCCAATATACTCAGCGGCAGTATGGCATACAACCTCTTTCGTTGGGCGGCAAAATCCTTGCGCTGGGCAAAAATTCCGCCGGTATAGCCCGGCACCAGTGCAATGGTGTTGGTAACGTTGGCAGCCAGCGGCGGAAGTCCTAGAGCTATCAGTACCGGAAACGTGACCAGCGTGCCGCCGCCTGCGACAGCATTGATGAAGCCCGCAGCCAGGGCGGCAAGAAGAGCGATTATGAGGTCAATTACTTCCATAAGATCGGGTATCAGGTTCCCGCTTTCGCTGGAATGACAGAAAAGGGTTTCGGGTTGATATTATTTTATGATAATCAATTTTGTTTGCTGGCCGTCGATGAAGCGGCATCCCTCGGCGGTGAAGGCGGCGTTTTCTTCGTAGGCGATAGTCACATCACGGCCTTTCCATTCGGGTACAGCCGCGCTGACCGAGAATTCAATGGCGTAGCAGGTGTTCTGATGCAGCTTGTATTCCATCACTTTCGGCATCTCCTCTGGCGTTGAGCGCACTGGCCGGGTATCGACCGACATACCGGCGGAATGGCCGAAATAGCCTACCGGGTGTGAGTATAGTGACACCTTCAGGTTTTCTGATGTGGCTTTTGCCATGGTATTGTCGGCTATCTGCCTGCCCGACAAGCCCTCACGAAATTCCCCAAGATAAATGTCAGTTAGCCGCACCGCCTGATCAAGGACTTTCTGCAGACCTGCCGGAACCTGTGTTTCACCGATATTCAGCACGTAAGCGTTCCATTGCATATCGGTGCAAAGACCCAGATATTTTATTCCGATATCGCAATGCAGTAGGTCGCCGCGATGAATCACATCAGGCTTATCTTTATACAGATCAGCCTTATCGGGATGCCGCTGGATCGTGATGTACGGTTCAAACCAGGGTTCCACCCCGATATCCTCCATGCGCTGCCAGATCCACCACGACATATCTTCCTTGGTGGTCACTTCCGGAATCACTACCCCGTTGGAGAAAAATTCATGGATCAGGTCATGGGCAATGCCGCAAATGTGCCGGTACATGCTGAGCTCTCCCGGACTCCGGGTTTCGATCCAGCCCACCACAATATTTTCAGCCGACACCAATCGTTTTGAATATTCCGGTCCCACGCTCTCCTCCAGCCTGGTCCGAAGTGTTGCGGTAAGCCCGTCGGCACTGCGATGGGTGGAAGAAACATTGATACCAATCTTCTTGGGATTGGTTGTCTTGATCAGTTCCGCGAGGGTTTCCATCTGTGACTTCGACCGGTCGGTCCACACATTCTTATAACCTCCATCGATCGGCCCTACAGACAGCCTTTCCACTCCCTTATCGCCACCCAGATCATGAAAAACCAGGATCACCAGGCGCCTGGCTGATAGTACCGGTTGGGGGACCAGGGTAAAATACAGCGGATCCTCGCTGATTTCGCGACACATCACGATCCACATATCGATGCCCTCCCTGCGCAAAAGATCGGGGATGACATGATCGAGCTTCCACACCAGCCACTCATTCATCACCGGTGCCCGATCGCGGAGTTTCAGGATATTGTCGATATCGCGGCTATGGCCAGACGCTGTCGTTTGCGAGAATCCCGTCAGCAGAGCCGGCAGGAACGCCAGTAGGATTATTGCTCTTTTCATAAGTTTCCCAAGGTTAAAACCAGGGGTCTTTATTATTAGGTTCTGATTCTGCGAATTGTATCGATAACCTTCCGAATTGATTCCGTGAGCCGGGACTGATCGGCTATCAGGTCGCCGGTGAACAGTTTCGATCCCATGCCTACACAACATACTCCGGCATCGAACCAGGCCCTGAGATTTTCCTCATCGGGACTCACGCCGCCGGTGGGCATGATTTGAGCCCAGGGCATCGGAGCCCTCACAGCCTTAACAAAACCGGGACCTCCAGCGGAATCACCAGGAAAAACCTTGATGATCCCGGCACCCCATTTATGTGCCTGGTAGATCTCGGTTGCGGTTCCACATCCGGGAATCCATATGATTTTCAATTCCTTGCAGGTTCGCGCGATCTCCGGTTCCAGTACCGGGCTCACAATAAAGCCGGCACCCATGGCATGAAATTTCCGGCTGGTGTCCCCATCGAAAACAGAACCGGCACCGAGGATCATGTCCGGACAGTTCTTATCGATATAGGCTTTAATCACCTTAAACAAACCCTCCGCCTCTGCACCGCGGTTGGTCCACTCAAAAACCCTCAACCCGGCATCGTAACAGGCCTGCACCACGCGGCAACCCACATCAGGATCGCGGTGGTTAAAAACCGGCACCATTCCCCCCGCAACAATAATCTCGCTTATCCCTTGCATACCTCCTCCTTCAATTAGCAAATTTGCAAATTAGCAAATTATCGAATTGTCGAATTTTCAAATTATCGAATTGTTATTGTATCCCTCCAGAGCCTTGCCTTTCCAACATCCGGATTATCCGGACGGCCATCGAAATTGAGGCCGAAATACGACGAAGGCTGCTCATACATCAGCTGGCCTTTAAAGGTAGCTTTTGTCAGGTTAACCGTGGTAAAAGCGAGCTTGTTGCCGGTTTGCTCAACATAAAAGAAATCAGCGTTGGTCTCGATATCGCCGTAACCGATCTTGCCTGCTTCCCAGCTGTATTTCGGTCTCTGGTAATCCCTCACCAGATCCATTTTCAGATCGCATTTGGCACCTACCAGGATAGTTTTGTTCGGAAGCTTGATTCGTATCGACAACCCTTCTTCATCGGTCGATGACGGCACATATTCAATGCCCCGGATCAGCTGCTCCGGATTCTCACTATCGGCATGAGGAATAAGGATGGTAACAAAACCGGTGTGCTGACCGAGCTCGAAGAATTGCCCGGTAAATTCCGCAATGGCAATCTCTTCCTGATAATTACGGTTTTCTTTCTGGGTCTGCTCAAAATGATAATGATTTTTCGGGAAATAGATCAGCAGGTTCTGGTCGCCACCCACTTTACGGGTCTGGATGGTCTCATATCGGGTATCGTACCAGTGTTCGCCCTGTTTCACGATCTTCTGCGTATGCCAGAGGTTTGTGGCGGTAAAGAACTGCTCCGACCGCGACTTGAAAATGTCAAAAACCACATACATCTCCGGATCCTTAATGAAAACAACCACGCGGTCGCTTTCATAGCCCATCTCATCATCCGTCAACCGCGTCCGGGTATAATCGTGATCCGGGAAGGTCAGAAAATCGATCTTCTGTGTTCTTACCTTTCGATAAGAGCCGGCATTCTGCATAAATTCCATCACATTCTGTGGCTTGATGGCAGGGTGATCGGACTGACTGTACCTGTATTCTCCTTCTTTCTGGCCGAACCAGATCTTTTCATTACGCACACAAAGGCGGTTGTGGAAATAATCCTGCCGGTAGGATCCGAAATAGCCGCTTGGAAGGAAATCCCGGTAGCCGCCATCGATCAGGAGGGTTGATCCCTTGTGCATCAGCAGCGCGATACTGTTCTCATCGGCATGGCCATGGGTAACCTTCTCTTCCTCAATCGGTATGGTGTTTCTTAGATAATCGCGGAAAAGAAGTCCGCCATCCCCCTCATCACGATAATTCAGCAGCAGGTAGGACGATTTTTCACTCCAGCCCGTACGGAGTACCATCTTTTTACCAACCATATCCTCCATGACTTCCTCACTGAGGACTGTCGGGGCTTTCGGCTGAATATTATCGGTGCCGTAACGGTAAGCATCGAGGAGCATATAGCCCAGACCCACGCTGTTTGGGGTGGTGAGATCCAGGAATTTATTGGATATGACCGTTGCGGCCCATTTCAGTTCGGGGTTGTTGTACTGTTTGGCGGCAGCCTCAAAAAATACGATCCAGCGGTTCCAGTTGGTGAATGCGTGGGCATCGCCGAAATCCGGTATCATGCCCTGCGGCGATATAAGATTGAGGAAATACTCTGCATAGAAATACATTTCGGGGGTACGAAAAAGTTCGGCCATCTGGCCCTTGGCATCTGCGGAACCCATTAACGCATAAACCCATACGCCATGATAAAGGGAAGCATCCTCAATCTCCCACTGTCCCCAGTTATCCGACAAAAGCGCCTGTTCATACATTTTCAGTATCGGGGATACAGAATGGTTCGGCAATACCTTAACCGCCCACGACAGCGTTTCGGCCCTTAAAGCGGAACGGTTCATGGCACCCCATTCCTGTGTGCGGAGGATGAACATCAGGCTGTGAGCGATCAGGTCATCGATTTTGGTGCACTCATCAGCTGTAAGAAATCCCTTGTTTTTCAGCTTGTCATAAGCCTGAAGGTAGCGCATGGTGGTAAAAAAATCAGGCAAAGCAGGAACGCCATCGGCATAATCCGCTTTTCTCCTCGATATGGCCACCGGAAATTCCTTGGTGTACTGACCGTAACTCAGCAGGACCTCTTTAGCACGGGTTGCATATTTTTTAGTGCCTTCCAGATCATACAAAGTTGCGTAGATAGCCGCCATCTCCAGCAGACTGCCCGGTGCACGGTATCCGAAAATATCCTCCGGATTGATGGTCTTGCGCCACTTTATCACGATGGAATCGCGCTGATCATACACATAATCAGCCGACGACCTCGCATATTCGAGATACTTCTTAAGCGGGATCTGATTCTGGGCGTTGCTCACCAATCCCAGCGGGAGGAGGAGGAGGAGGAGTAGGAGGCGTTTCATGATAAGATAATATGCTAATTTGATAATTCGATAATTCGATAATTCGATAATTCGATAATTCGATAATTCGATAATTC
>CAYHCO010000038.1:15277-36320 GCA_964355105.1 uncultured Porphyromonadaceae bacterium | reverse complement strand
TCGGTTGGAGCCAATATTGCGGCGGTGGAATAATTATTCAGCCCCCGGCAATAAATTGCCAGGCTATTAATAATTCCTAGTGTTTCACAAACCGGGTGGTGGAAAGGCGGCCCGAGGCATCCCGCGTTCTCATGAGGTATACCCCGGCGGGTAAATCGCTCAACAGAATATCGGAATATTGAGAATTGATGGCGTTGATTCTTCTGATTAGCTTGCCGTGAATGTCGAACAACACAATTTCTTCGATGAGATAATCAGAACTGACGGTCAACCGATCAGTGACGGGGTTGGGGAAGATCCGGATACCGGGTGCGGGGATTTCGGGTTGGTCGACCAAGGTTAGCGGGCTGTTAAGGAAACGTATGCTTTCGATCCACAGGCTGTCGGTTTTGTTTGCGACTCCGAAAGCGCCCGAATTAACATAGGTGGTAAGCTTGATTATCCTTGTAGAATCCACTGCCTGACCAACATAGGGAGAAGAGGAGAGCCAGCAGCCGGTATAGTTTTTCAGATAAGGATGATAACGGCCGTCAGCGATCACCGTGGGCCTGAAAATCGGTGCAGAATTGGTTTCCACGCCATTGATATCGGCAAAATCAAACCGCAGGGTGACGGAACGGCTGAGATTCTGGGTTTTTAGATTGATGACACAGTAAGGATGGTTTTTCAGGTTTACCGGGCGGGGCAGCGTAAGCTCGAATTTTGGCCAGCTGCCCGGATTCACGACATGGTAAACAACTTTAAGGCTTTCGCCGGATTCGGCAAATTCATAGGTGCTGCCATCTGAGGTGTTGGCCACGATATCTGTAATATTTCCGTCGGTCAGGTTTCCGAACCAAAAGGTGTTTCCGGCCGGGGCAACTGCCGTTTTAACAAAGTTGGCAGCAGTCACGTTGTTGCCGCCGATCAGGACATCAACCGACACATCCCCTTCGAGAATTCCCCATTTAACCGTGATTTCCGACGTTCCGGCGCCGGTGATCACCTGGGCATCGGCTGGAACGTGCCACTGGTATTCTGCTCCGGTGAATTTTGTCGCCTGATATTTAGCGGTTTGACCGGGCTCAAGGTAGGAGGGACCTGATATTTTCAGATCCGCCGACTGGTATACCCTCACGTAATCGATCTCCATCCGGCGGGGAAAGATCAGGGGATCAACACCCTGGGCGCCACCCCAGGATCCACCGACCGCCACGTTAAGAATGAAATGGAACCGTTTGTCGAATGGCCATTTTTCCCAGGTGCCTTCGTTATTGAAGGTGTAATATTTTATATCGTCAACCAGAAAATCCACTTTCGATGGCGACCATTCAATAGCGTAAACATGAAAAGCGGTCTCCCAGTCGTTACCGGTTGCAGAGCTGCCTTTCTGGGTACCGATCTTGCCATTGTACGCCTGCGTATGTGCAGTGCCGAATATATGGGTCGGGTCATAGCCTACATGCTCCATGATATCGAGTTCGCCGCTAGCCGGCCAGCCCCCGTATGCATTATCGGTCGGCAGCATCCAGATGGCGGGCCATATGCCCCGGCCTCCGGGCACTTTTGCGCGTGCCTCAAATCGGCCGTACAGCCAGTCGCCCTTGCCGGTAGTGATCAGTCGCGCTGATGTGTAATCCCGGCCGTTGTAAGTTTCCTTGATGGCTTCAATGATCAGGACGCCATTTTCCACCCGGGCATTCTGACTCCGGTTCATCGTATAATATTGAAGCTCATTGTTGCCCCAGCCGTGACCGCCCTCTTCGCAGGTCCATTTGGCCGGGTTGGGCAAACCGGTATAATCAAATTCGTCCGACCAGACCAGCGCAGTGAATTGGGCAAAACCGAACGACAGGTTGATAGCCAGCAGAATAACCGTGCAAATAATCTTGTGCAAATATCTTTTTAACAGGAACATATGCCGATGATCGGATCAGGGTGTAAACAGAAATGAACATCAAAGGTAAGGATTACCCCGCTGCAGTCTACTGATATACCCTCACATAATCCACAATCATTTCCTGGGGAAAGGCTGTCTCGTCCACTCCTTTTACCGCTCCCCAGTTTCCGCCGACAGCGACATTGAGTAGCAGGTGGAAAGGCTTATCGAACGGCCACACCTTGGGTCCGGCAGCCTCGTTTTTGAAGGAGAAATACATCTGCTTGTCCACAAAGCCACTGATCATCCCGGCATCCCATTCAATGGCATACACATGAAAGCGATCATGCACGCTGGGCAGGTAATATCCTTTGGTCCGCTGGGTACCGATGACATGATTGTAGCTTTCAGTATGCACGGAAGCAAAAACCGAATCGGGCATATAACCAACATGTTCCATGATGTCGATCTCCCCTGATTTTGGCCATCCGCCATAAGCCCAGTCAGTGGGCAACATCCAGATGGCAGGCCATATTCCCCGTGCACCGGGTAGTTTGGCGCGAACTTCTATCCGGCCGTAGAGCCAGTCGCCTTTGCCTTTGGTCACCAGCCGGGCCGAGCTGTACTGCTTGTCGGCGATGGATTCCCGGATTGCCCTGACATGCAGCATCCCGTCTTCGATGAATGCGTTGGCTAGGTTACCGGAAGTGTAATGCTGCCATTCGTTATTACCCCATCCGCTTGCGTTACCGGCGGTGTCGTAACTCCATTTGGAGAGGTCGGGCGGGCCGGTCTGGTCGAATTCATCACTCCAGATGAGCTTTCTGGAACCAGCGTTATTGTTGGTGCATGCTGCAAAAATTAGCAGCGATAGCAAAATCGGTACATATTTCATGATCAATTATTTTTCTCTGTGTGTCTTTGTGTTCTCTATGCCTCCGTGTTTCTCTTCATTTAAGCTCGAAGCCCGCCTCAATGGTATTCTTGGAATTAGTGCCGACAAAAACGGTGAATTTGCCCGGTTCGGTACCCCACTTGTTTTCCCGGTTATAGAAGGAAAGATCTTCCATGGTAACTGTAAAACTGATCGTTTGAACTTCCCCGGCCTTGAGGAAAACCTTCTTGAATCCTTTAAGCTCTTTTACCGGCCTCGTTACCGATCCGACCAGGTCGCGGATATACAGCTGAACGGTCTCGGTTCCGGCTACCTGACCGGTATTTTTCACGTCGACCCTTACCTCCAGCGGTTTATCTCCAGCCACGATCGATTCATTGATATTCAGGTTGTTGTATGCAAATTGGGTATAGCTCAACCCATATCCGAAGGGGAAGAGCGGATCATTCGGAACATCGAGGTAACGTGATTTGTATTTCTCCTCCTGGCTGCCCGGACGGCCCGAATTTTTGTAATTGTAAAAGATCGGAACCTGGCCGAGCGCATAGGGAAAAGTTATCGGAAGCTTGCCCGACGGATTGTATTCGCCAAACAGAACGTCGCATAAGGCGGGACCGGCCATGGTGCCTGGTACCCAGGCTTCCAGGATTGCCGGTACGGCAGCATTTACCTGGGTAAGAACCAGCGGGCGGCCATTGAAAAGCACCAATACCATGGGTTTTCCCAGTTTCGCCAGTTCGAGGATCAATTCTTCCTGAACACCGGGGATCGATATATCAGCACGGCTCATGCTCTCACCCGACATCATGCCATCTTCACCGCATGCGGCTATGATCACATCGGCACGGCGAGCTGCGGCTATTGCGGATGCAAATCCCGACTTGTCGCTGTCATTGTAGGCAGCGCCTTTTGCATAGATAACTTTCGCAGCACCCAACCGGGTTTCAAGCTCTTTTTTCAGGGTTACCACATCTTTGGCCTCACCCCGGCCCGACCAGTTGCCGATCATATCGGCTGCTGCATCGGAAGCGGGACCTATCAGGGCAACACTTTTCACAGTCGTGCTCAGTGGCAGCACCTGGTTGTCGTTTTTCAGCAGGACAAATGATTTCCTTGCTCCGTCGCGTGCAGCTTCCAAATTTTCAGGATTGAGGAGGGTCTGCTTTTCAAAAGCAACATCGCAATAACGGAACGGGTCGTCAAAGAGGCCCAGGAGGAATTTCAGCCTCAGCACGCGGCGCACCGATTCATCAATCTGTGAGAGGGTTATCTTGCCGTCGTTCAGTAGTTTCTGCATCTCGTTCAGGTAAACGTTGCCTTCCATATCCATATCTACACCGGCATTGAAAGCCAGGTCGCCGGCTTCGTAGTTGTTGGCCACGATCCCGTGCGAAATCATTTCCGAAATGGAAGCCCAATCGCTGACCACCATTCCTTTAAAAGCCCACTCGGTTTTCAGGATATCCTGGATCAGATATTTATTTCCCGTGGCAGGTATGCCGTTCAGATCGTTGAAGGCCGACATGAAAGTTTCGACCCCGGCATTGGCGGCTGCCTTAAATGGCGGCAGGTAAACTTCGCGGAGGCTGTTCTCACTGATATCGGTGGTAAAGTAATCTCGGCCGGCCTGCGCTGCGCCGTATCCGGCATAATGCTTGGCACAGGCGAGTATGGTTGTTTTATCCGACAGGTCGGTGCCCTGAAAGCCTTTAACCCTGGCTTCGGCCAGGCGGGATCCCAGGTAAGGGTCTTCGCCTGATCCTTCCATGACCCGGCCCCAACGGGGATCACGGGCTATGTCGACCATCGGGGCAAAGGTCCAGTGCTGACCGGCAGAAGCTGCTTCGGTAGCTGCCACGCGTGCAGCTTTTTCTGCCACTTCCAGGTCCCACGAGGCCGATTCGCCCAGGGGTATCTGGAAGATGGTTTTATACCCGTGTATCACGTCATATCCGAAGATCAACGGGATTTTCATTCGCGATTGCTCCACGGCGATGGTCTGGATCTTACGAGTGTACTCTGCTCCGTTGATGTTTAGCATGGACCCGACCTTGCCGTCGCGGATGCTCTTCAGCAAATCGGGCCGCAGGGCAACGGGGCCGGTCAGTTCGCCGTCTCCCGAATATTGGTTCAGCTGGCCGATCTTTTCTTCGAGGGTCATCAGGGCCAGCACACTGTCGGCTCTCTTCATCAGTAGCTTTTCCGTGTTGTCGGGCGCTTCACCCACTGTATTCTTACACGATGAAATGCTCAGGATAATAATGGCTGCGAGGAAAACATATTTTTTCATAGGATCACAAATTCAAATTTTTTATCAGTAACAATTTGGTTTCCAGGGTTTTCTCGTCACTTACGCTTATCAGGTAAATCCCGGGAAGGTACCCTGTTGTGTTTACTGTGCATTTTGCGGTAACCCGGGAAGGGGTATCTTGCTGATAGAGTACCCTTCCCAGCAGGTCCATCAGAACCAGCTGTTGCGGTTTGCCACCTGGATTGGTGATTTCCACAGTAACATTTCCGGCGGCAGGATTGGGATAAAGAATGAACCCCGCCTGACCGACCACGGTGGTATCTTTAGCGGGTATTTTGATGAATTCCATCCGGTTGAGGTTAAATCCGTTGGTCACGGCGGTAAATCTCAGTGTTTTCATACCGGCTGGCAGGCTATCGGTCACCGTAACGGAACTCCAGCTCTGCCATCCGCCGGTCTCGGGAAAAGAAACCGTGTGGAGGATACCGCGGGGATCATCGCTCAGGGAGAGCTGCGCTTTTGAGGTACCTGCGTAGCACGAATAACGATAGGTAATTTTGTATTTTGCTTTTTCAGCAATGCGCACAGGGAATTCCAGATAATCACCGGCATCGGAGTAGCCCGCATTCTGACCTCCGCCGCCATCGCTGCATGCTTCAAAGGAGAATCCGCTGTTAACCATGAAACTCTCGGCTTCAATGGTTCCGGGAACAGACAGGCGGGTCAGGATGGTATTCACGACATCGAGGTTGGAAAACGGGGCGAGGACCTCACCGAGGGTGCTGACAATCTTATTGCCGGTATACGATAATTTCAGTATATCGTTATCGGCAAAATTGGTGGAGAACCAGAGTTTCAGCGCCCGGTTGTTACCGGAATCCAGCGTGACCGAGTCCGGAATAAATGAATTGCTACCTGACAGGACCTTGAAATCCGAGCCTGCCGAAGGTAAGGAGCGCAGTGGCCTGTTGAAGGCCAGCAGCAGCTGTTTACCCATATCGTCGGTTCTGGCAGACAGGAGGGTGAAAGGAGTTCCGGTGGCTCCGGTCGGGCCTGAAAAGGCAAAATTGTTCAGTGTAAACCCGCCTTCCTCGAAATAGATCACCATCTTATGGGTGCCGGCGGATAGTTCAATATTTTTGATTTTTACCGGGAAGTACCTCTGGAATCCTCCGGTATGGGGCACCGCAAGGGTACCGGTGACGTTTACCCCATCGATCTCAATTCGAAAGGCACCCATGCCACTGGCTGATGCAGTGCGGACCGTGAGATTGTAAATCCCGGATTGGGATACTGTAACTGTATACGCCAACCATTCACCTTTTTCAATATAGTTAATATTATAGCCGTTGGAATAGCCGGTAGAATCCGTGCAGACTTCAATATCCGGACCGTCGTTGCGGTATATCCATCCTTTATTCCAGTCGGACGACCCCAACCCTCCGGCATTCTGGTATTCCTTGTCGCTGTAAGCAAAATTGTTCATACCCATATCGAAATCGACGGCGTAAAAGGTTCCGGGAATCCGGTTGACGGCAAATGGCTTGGTTGTGGTTGTTTGTATCTGCCTGAACATGGCGTCCACCACGTCGTAATGAATGAGGCAGTTGGCTATTTTCAGATTGTCGGCGATCTTCATGAGTGCAGTGGCGGCAAAAGCTGAATCCGGCTTGGTACCGCCGTTTTTCCAGTACCGCAGAAGCTGCTCATATTCAGGAGTTTTTATCACGGTCATGGGTCCGACTACGGAGTTGATTTTCTTTTCGGGCCACCATGACCAGCCGATATCATTGGATTCGAGCAGTTTTATGGCATCGGCAAACCAGTGATTGGAGTTTTCTCCGGATTCACCCATCCACATAGGAACGTTGTACTGATTCCTGAAATTGATTTTTTCCTGAATCGATCCGATATCATTGGTATTCCAGTAGCGGTGAAAACTGAACGCAATGTTATTGTCGAGGGAGGTGAGGGTGGACAGTCCGCTGAAATTTCCGCCCCAGCAGTTGCCTTCGATAAATATAATATGCTTGCTGTCCTTGGCTCTGATGCCTGCAATAATCTTGGTGAACAGATCGAGCAGTGGGGCATTCTGACGGCAGTTGCAACCGTTCTGGTTGCCGCTGTTTTCGAAATCCCAGTTTGTTTCATTCAACAGGTCATAACCTCCCACCCAGGGGTTATTGGCATACCTCTCGGCAAGCCGTTTCCAGAGTTCGATTGTTTTGGTCCGGTTTGCCGCACTTTCCCACAGCGAAGGTTTTGCCGGATCCCGGTCGGAGATGTTATTGTCGCGCCCCTGGCCGCCGGGAGCGGCATGCAGATCGAGGATCACATACATCTTGTTGGCTGCGCACCAGGAGACCAGGCTGTCGAGCATGATAAAACCCTTCTCAATCCAGGTCTGGCGGCCCCCGATGGGTTCTTCCTCGATGGGAAGTGTAAAGAGATTGTAATGCAGTGCAGGCCTCACGGAGTTGAATCCCCATTTAGCCATGGTATCGATATCTGCCCGGGTGACATGATTGGCCAGCCAGGCATCATAGAATTTTTCCATACCCGCTTTCCCGATCAGGCCCTGAATCCGAATTTTGATCTCATGCTGGGTGCCGGCGAAATCGCCTGTTTCGAGCATATAACCTTCCTGCAGCATCCAGCCGCCAAGGCCCATACCCCGGAGCATTACCTCCCGGTTGTTACCGTCGATGATTTTTTTACCTGAAGCCTTCAGGAACCCTTCATAACTGTCGGGTTTGTCCTGGCTCATACCGCCAACCGAGATGAGGAACAGCAGTAAGGTGAGTATTACCGTATTCATAATGAAGAAAAAAAGGGTTACCGAAGAAATTCCAAATTAGGCAGATCTCACGGTAACCCCCGATTTCCAAATACTAACAATTAAGAAAAGAGAGTACTAATTTAACCCGGCAACGTGCGGACCGGCGATGTCATCAAGATGAACGCTGAATGAGCTGTCGTGATTACCTGGCTGATACATGATGCGGAGCACATTGTAAAAGCCTTTGTTAAAGCGGCCGTCTGTTGAAATATCGCTGGTGAAGATGTCTCCGGTCCAGTCGAAGCCGGCACCGGCGCCTTTGTAATCAAACTCCATGATCTCCCACTTATTGGTAGCGGTGATCTTCTTGCGCAATTCGCATCCTGTTTGCCATGCGTTGCCGCCGCGATCGGTGTTTTCCAGTTTCATCAGGACTTCCTGACCGGCAGTACCGTAAACCAAAACTTTGAATTTGGTTTGTTTGGTAATGTCGAAACGATACCCTGCGGGCAGTTGAACATAGGCGTTAGCCCAGTCGTTGTTCGTCTTGGTGAATAGGAGACAGTTTTTGCTGCGGTTCGGATACATGGCTCCATCAGGATTCGGAACTACCTGAATGGCAGCCGTTCCGCCTGCGAGGTCGCAAGCTGCCGGCACCAGTTCGGTTTCGCCGAAATCGTTGTACATAACCATGGCGTCGAGCAGGTACTCAACGAAATCAGGATGGTTCTTGTCTACAACGATAGTAACGTCCTTGGTATACACTTTGCCTTCCGAGGAAGTAACCTCAACCGTCACCTTGTAAGTACCCTTCTTTATAAAGGTATTTACCTGTGCCTGGTTAGGATTGGTGGTTTCAGCCGTGTTGCCGTCGCCGAAGGTCCAAACAACATTGGTAACCGACATTCCGGCTGGAATTTTCAGGTTAGCCAGTGAGAACTGGTATTCGTTTGCATTGGCAGTCGGAACACCAACGGCATCAAAGCTGATGGTAGGAAGGACGTATCCTTTCGGGATCAGCAGGTAATGCCATGCATTGCCGTCGGACCCGGTGCAAGCCAGTTCCAGGCTGTTGTCGGAGATATTGAGGATCAGGTATTCACCATCTTTTGCTCCGGTATCGAAGCAGGGGAAAATGGGGGTGGCACTGCTGAGTTTCAGGTAATTCTTGCCATCCCTGGTGAGGAATGACCAGGTTCCGTTGTGCAGTCCAGGATAGTCGACCATATAGTCGGTATCATTCATTCTGGGGTTTGAGTAAGCAGCATCGGTCCTGCGGTAATCCTTCACGTAGCTGACGCCCTTGTTGTCATAAACAACTGCAAAACCAGTCAGTTTCAGGTTGATCTCGTCATCGTACAACCCTTTGAACGACTTGACCAGCGGAGCAGCGGACCACCACATGGTGCTCTGGTCCAGGTTCGGTCCAACGCCCATATGGCCCTGGGCCAGACTGTCCATTACCCAGGTCTTGCCGTTGATGGCATCGATACCGCCCGAAAGCTTGGTGATAACCGGATCGGAGAAATAAGCCCAGTCGGTTTCAGTTGTAATCACGCTTTTCGTTGCCGAAGCGTTACCTCCCTTTGCGTAAAGGGTCATGGTGATCACGTAGGTATTGGGTACCGGGTAGTAAACCTCAACCCGGTCGCCGTTTGCTGTGGTTCCGTTACCAAGATCCCAGGCTGCCATCCCTTTAACGGTTGATTTGTTCTCAATGACAAAGTGGAAAGCATCCGCACCCGGGGTTACGGTGATCTGCAGATCTGTAGCCGAAGGAGCAGCCCCGACATCCGGGATTGGCAATTCTGTCGGCTTGCAGGATCCGAGTATTAAGGCCGTTACGGCCAAAATCAGGATATATTGAACTTTTTTCATGACTTATTGATATTTAGGTACATACTGTTTTAACACGCCCGAGTTGCAATTGCGGATTTCAGCACCTGGGATCGGGAACATGCCGTAGGTTGTCGCATCGAAATCGCGGCCAACAAAATCTTGCTTGTTTGGAGCATTGGAAGGCACCTTGAAGCTGTTGTCGATTTTTGTTTTGGCATAATCGAGTCCCATCCTCAGAAGATCCCATTTGCGTGAGCCTTCACCACCGAGTTCAACACGGCGCTCATGCATGACGTCATCCATGGTTACCGAGCTTTTGGCAGCACCAGCACCCAGGGCACGGGTTCTAACGAGATTCAGGTAATCCTTGGATTTGGAAGGATTATCGGCCAGGAATACTTCAGAAGCCATCAGCAGAACATCAGCATAGCGGATATCGATGAAGTTGGCTGCGTAGTTGTGCTCGCGTGAACCTGCGGTAGCCTGGAACTCATTACGCGGCATCCACTTTTTGTTAAAATAACCGGTGTTCTCAAAAGCATGCAGATAGGCTCCGTCAGCAGCGTCGGCATTGAATACGGTGGCATCTTTCCTCGGGTCGCCTGCTTCATATTCGTTAACCAATGACCAGGAAACGGTAGCAAAGCTCCAGCCTGCATCCCAGAAACCACCGAAGCCTGCGGGGTTACGCATGCCGTAGAAAATAACGGAGAAATTACCGTTGATTCCCCAACCGCCCCAATCGCTTGATTTGGCTTTTTCGGAATACTGGAATTCAAAAACCGATTCAGCGCTGTTCTGGTGTTTCCAATCGAACAGGTCGGCATAATTCGGCAGCAGCTGATAGGCACCGCTGTTGATGATTTCATCCAATGCATTCTGAACCCATGTTTTATTGATGGTAGTGGTACCATCGGTCAGGTCGCCGGTGAGTCCGAGTTCAGGAATGGCCGTTTTGATGCCGTTATGATATAAATACATCCTGGCAACGAGTGCCTGTGCGGCATACTTGGTTATGCGGCCGATTTCCGTTGCGGGAACGGTCTCGGGCAGATCGGGTATTGCGGCGAGCATGTCTTTGATAGCCTGGGAGTAAACCTCCGAAGGGGTATTTTGGGTAGCGGCGCGGTAATCGTCGATCGAAGGCAGAACCGAAGTAATAACAGGAACCCATCCGTAGTGACGGGCAAGATCAAAATAAATATAACCGCGGATAAATTTGGCTTCAGCGGCGAAACGTTTCTGATTTTCGGGGTTGGTCCAGGTAATTCCACCCTCTTTCTGGAGGTACAAGTTAGCCCTGTAAATTCCCGAATAGCATCGGTTCCAGAGGTCAGCCGCGGATCCGTTGGCATCTGTCATCTGCGACAGCTCAATCTCCTGCCATTGACTCATATCCTTGGCATCGGCGCCACCTGCAAAAGCATCATCGGAGAAAATATCCGACATGAGCGGAATGAACTGCCAGTTCTGAACTGTCAGTGCATCATAAGCTCCGACCAATGCCAGTAATGCATCGTTCTCGGTTTTATAAAAGTTTTCTTCCACCAGACCCGTCTTGGGTTCCAGCTCCAGAAAATCTTTTGTACAAGCCTGAATCCCAAAGATTACCAGGGCTATGTATGCTATATATCTTATTTTTTTCATTTTCGCTTGATTTAAAGATTATACAATCAGAAGGTTACGTTGATTCCGCCATAGATTGACCTGGCTTGTGGGTAAATACCGTGGTCAACGCCGTAGCTGAATACTCCACCACCAATTTCAGGTTCGTAACCGTCATAACTGGTAAACGTAAGCAGGTTCTCGCCGGACAGGTAGATTCTCAGTTTGCTGATATGCAGGGCTGAGGTAACTTTAACCGGGAAGCTGTATCCGATGCTGAGGTTACGCAGACGCAGATAGTCGGCATCTTTTACCCAGAAATCACTCGGGGTTTTGAAGTTACCGTTCAGGTCGGAATAGGTGAGACGCGGATAGGTGTTCGAAGTACCTTCGCCGGTCCAGCGCTCGAGGGCTGATCCGCGATAGTTGGTGAAGTTCATGTCATAACGGCGGGTGGCATCCCAAACCTGGGCGCCAAGTGCGGTATACCAGAACATGTTAATATCGAAACCTTTATATTCGAGGGTAAGGTTCAAACCACCGGTGAATGCCGGATAGGGATTACCGATTTTTACCCAGTCGTTATTGTCGATAGTTCCGTTGTCATCCTGATCAACAAAGCGGAAATCACCAGCTTGTGCGTTAGGCTGGATGAGTTTGCCGGTTGAGCTGACGTGAGCTGCAACTTCAGCTGCATTCTGGAAAATCCCGTCGGTTTTAACACCGTAGAATACTCCGAGTGGCTCGCCAACAACGGCACGGACGATACCGGCCTGGCCGAAACCCCCATTACCACCGGTAAGCCGTTTTTCAGCATTCTGGATATCGATAACCTCATTCCTGTTGGTGTTGCCAATGATTTTGGCATCGATATAGAGTTCACCGATGTACTGACGATATCCCAATTCCAGGTCGAATCCCATATTTTTTACGCTACCGCCATTGATTACCGGAGGAGTATTACCTACCAGCATCGGAGCAGGTGCTTCGATTAACCAGTCCTTGGTGGTCTTGTTGTAAAAGTCGGCTGTGAAGGTGAACTTGTTGTTCAGGAATCCCAGGTCCAAACCGATATCAAGCTGTTCCGATGTTTCCCATCTGAGGCTTGGGTTTGCGATGCGGGTTGGAACCATACCGTTGTACTGGGTTTTCCCCATCCCGAAATAATAGATCGAACCGGTTCCCATGATCGAGGTATAGCGGAAGTCACCAATGGATTCATTACCGTTCTGACCCCAGCTGGCACGAATTTTACCGAAGCTTAACCATTCCTTGGTGCCGCTCATGAACGACTCATCGGTAAAGTTCCATCCAGCGGATATCGACGGGAAGTTCCCGAATTTATTAGCTGAGCCGAACCGGGATGAACCGTCGCGGCGAAGGATAGCGGTTAACATGTAGCGTCCTTTGTAGTCATAGTTGATCCTGCCGAAATAGGAGAGCATGGTATGATCGCCATAGCCGCCGTAAACGGTGGCAGATAGAGGATCGACAGCATTATCTATATAGGCGTGTTCGAAATCAGTGAAGATGACATCCTGCTTGGAGCCGCCAATACTGTTGTACTGGTTGCGCTGTGCGGCGTGACCCACCAAAGCGGTGAAGTGGTTGTCGCCTAAGGTTTTGTCATAGGTAAGAACATTCTCTATGTTCCAGTTGATGTAGTGATCGTCACCCCTGGAAACTCCGTTAACCAGAGTTTTGTGGGTGGCATCAAGATCATATTTCGGGGTATAACCGCGGCTGGCAACGATTGCGTATTCACCGTTGTAGGAAGTGCGGAAGGTAAGGCCTTTCAGTGCATCTGAAAGTTCACCAAAATCAAAATTGGCAAAAACGTTACCCAATGCCTTGTAGGTATTGGTTGCGCTGTTGGTGTAAGATAGCATGGCCACCGGGTTGGTGATCTCCTGCATACCTATACCGAAATCTTCAGGTGTTCCCCATGAACCGTCGGCATATCTTACCGGAACGATCGGAGGAGTATTCAACGCCTGGATAAGGCTCGTGGCAGCAAAGTGGTCATTAGCCGAGATCCCTTTGCTGTTGAGGTTTGCGAGAACCAGGTTTGATCCAACCTTGACAAATCCCATATCCCAATCGGTGCTCAGCTTATAGGTAAAGCGCTCAAACTGTGATTTGCCTTTTGCAACAATACCGTCCTGCTTATAATAGTTAATGGAGCTAAGGAAGCTGGCTTTTTTGTTACCACCGGAGAAAGTGAGCTGGTGATTAACTTTTGGAGCACTGTAATTGAACATCTCATCCTGCCAATCGGTATTGTAATTCAGCGTATCCATCATGGCCTGTGAGAATTTCCATGGCTGACCGGCGTTTGCAGCTGCCTCATTCTGAAGCATCAGGTACTGGTCTTTGTCCAATACATCAAGCTTGCGCCATGGATTCTGTGTTCCTACGTAACTTTCATACGATATCTGGGTTTTGCCAGTGCCACCGCGCTTGGTGGTGATGAGGATAACCCCGTTGGCAGCACGCGCACCGTAGATGGCTGCCGATGCAGCATCTTTCAGTACTTCCACAGATTCAATGTCCGAAGGACTCAGGTAATCAATACCGTAACCGTTGGTCGGCAGACCGTCGACAATATATAACGGTTCAGCATCACCGTTGGTGCCGATACCCCTGATCCTGACGGATACAAAGTCACCAGGCTGACCGGAATTGTTCATGATGACCACACCGGCGGTTTTACCCTGCAATGCCTGGTTAACCCGGAGGTTATTGCCCCTGGCCATTTCCGTGGAACTGACCTTGGCAATTGCGCCGGTTACCAGACTCTTCTTCTGAAGACCGTAACCCACAACCACAGCTTCTGCCAGGTCGAAGGCCGAGGGCTTCATCGTTACATTGATAATCTGCCTACTATTTACGGCTTCTGAAATGGCCAGATAGCCGACATAGCTGAACTGCAATGTTTTATCATTGGCAGAAACACGGATTGAATACTTTCCGGATAAATCCGTTGAAGTAGCAACTGACGTGCCTACAACCAACACACTGACTCCGGGCATCGTGTTTCCTTTTTCATCGGAAACCGTCCCCGAAACCAAAAGCCCCTGCTGTTGTGCTGCGGCGGAGCCGACAACCATGCCGAATAGTATTACGGCAGCGGTTACTTTTAATAATCGTGAAATTTTCAAGTACATACAATTAGCATTAGGTTATAAAAATCTGTTAATCGATTTCTTTAAAAACGCTTACAAAGAGATTGATCTCACTTATGAGCGCTACCAACTCACTTTATGGCTAATGTAAATCTACAACTTAATGATACGGGTGGATAGGTCAATAACACATAACGATCACATCCCGACTACATCATTACTACATCAAATTAATTAGGGAAAATGAGAGAAAATGCAATAATAATCAGATAATCAGATATTAAGCATAAAATCGATCAAATTCGCATCGTGGGAGAGATTCATCTTTTTACGGAGGCGGTAACGGCTGATTTCAACTCCACGCGGGGTAATGTTCATGAGGGGCGCAATCTCCTTGGTGCTCAGGTTCATTCTCAGATATGCACAGAGCCTGAGGTCTTTCGGGGTGAGCAGTGGGAACTGTTTTTTGAGGGTTTTCAGGAAATTGTCATGAACAGCATCGAAATTGTCCTCGAACTGCTCATACTCGTTATCAGCTTCAAGAACATTATCCAGGCTGGTGAGCACCTTCTTTAATTTCTCTTCAGCTGCTGGATTGGCCGTTTTCTCAGCGATCCTGGACATTTCCTCCTTTAGCTGGATGAGGAATTCGTTCTTTTTCAGGAGGCCGGAAACAGAGTTAGCCAGCTGTTTGTTCTTATGAACCACCTCTGCCTCCAGTTTCTCTTTCTCCAGCAGGGCCAATCGCTTTTCTGCCTCGAGTGATTCTTCCGCAAGCTGGTGGCGGGCCTGAGTGATATCCTGCTCATGCTTAAGCGCGATATGCTTCCGGTCGCGGCGTATTTTTTCGGCTATCCACCGGGCAAGGTACCATGCCAGCAAAATACCCAGCAGAAAGTAAACGATCATCGCGATGACGCTTCGGTACCAGGGTGCCATGATACGGATGGCGATGCTGGTTTCGGGGGTCTCAATGTTGTAAATGCTTTTCCCCTTGACTTTGAAAACATAGTTGCCCTGATGAAGGCCGGTATATTCCTTTGCTCCTTCGGTCGACCATTCGCTCTGCTGCTCATCATAGCCTACTAACTGGTAGCTGTAGAGCAATTCCTCCGGATCATCAAACAGTGGAAGGGAAAATTCAATCCGGATGTCATGGTATTTATAGGGAATTTGAATCGGATTATCTTTGTCCTGGCTGACAGCTGCCTTTCCGTTTCTGCCGGTAAACTCACCTCCGAAAAATGTTACGGTCGAATCACTGGTACCGGTGATCGACCGGATATAGCACTCGCTGGATTCAGGATATTTGACTGGGAACGACGGATCGTAGTGGGCAAAGCCTTGCTCGCAGGCAATAAATATATTGGTTTCATCAACCACATTAACAAACTCATAGCCCCGGTTTGTTAGTCGTCTGATTGGATTAAAAGGACGTTTCTCGACCGTTTTTACTCCACCTCCGGCAGAACGGATAACTCCTATCTCGTTAGGTTTGAAATACCAGATATTTCCATCGGCATCCTCAAACAATGAGCTTATGGGTTCATTTCCGAACAAACCGGTAAAAATCGCATCCGCCTCGAATGAGTCAGTTCGTTTGTTATACTTATAGATACCGGATGTGGTTGTAAAAAGTATTTGATTATCAATTTTATATAAGGAGTTACGATACCTCGAGGGTAACCCGTCAGACTCATTGTACACCCTCACCTGGGTTACGGATTTCAGCTGCTTATCGGGAACAACCCGAAAAATTCCCAGACCGCCGTGGGCTATCCAGAGTGAGCCGTCATCATCCTCTGTAAAATTTCGTGAACTCTCATTAAACCCGACCAGTGTGCGGTCGAAGGCCCACTCGCCGTTTACCTGACTGAAAATGCTTATTCCGGTGTAGGTTCCTTCAATGATATTATCGGAATGCCATTTCAATTTGAGGTAGTCCCATCCGCCGGCAATATCAGACACCTGTTCTGCTGTGTTTCCTCTTACTATAAAGGTTCCGGCGTTGTGTCCGCAGAAAAGGGTATTGTCGATATAGCGGAGAGACCAAACCTGCCCTTGCGTACCAGGAACCAGGGCGAACTTGTCGTCACTGCTCAGAGGATCCTCATAATCAGTCCATTTCTTGGCAAACAATCCCTGATTCGTTCCGGTATAAAAATAGCCATTTGCTCTTATGGAGCAATATCCCGTTCCCGGGAGAGATTTTCCATAGCTATAGTAGGTGATCGGCGAATTGATCTCAATAAAGGAAATGCCCTGGTCGAGGCCGAGCCACAGGTTATTGTCGCGGTCGGCATAAATGCTTAGCACGGTGTTGTTTTGCAAGCCTTTAGCCTGATTTATCACCTGTACCGGATTGCCGTTCCGGTCGATAATCAACACACCGTTCTGGATGGTACCGAAGGCAAAATATTTTTTATTGATATGGGTGCCGCAAAAAATAGAGTTCTCGATCAAAAAATCGGAAGCCTTTCGAGCCCACGGTAAGGCGACTTTCCCGTCGTACAGGTAAAGTCCGTTCTTGGCAGTGCCAATGATCATGCGACTTTCATCGTAGGGGACTATAGTCTCGATATTTTTTCCAATAAATACTTCACCCCCCGGCGCCCTTTCCACGTTCGTACCGTTTATCTGGATCAAGCCAGTATTCCTTTCGGAGGTATAGAGCCGCTTATTCACTTTATGCAGGAAATTGAACTCTTTTTCCGGAAGAATGACCGAAAGGTTATTATTCTGATAGACGAAGATTTTGTTTTTTGCCTGGAAATATATTCCATCCGGTGTTTCGAAAATTCTCCATAGGTCATTAAAGCTAACAGCCAACTGGGGAAAATTCCTGGAAATCGACTGGTAGGTGAGAACGCCTTTTTCGTTCGGCTTCATGATTCCGAAGTCATTGGAAAAACCGACATAGATAGTTCCGTCGCCAGCTACAAGGACTGACCGGTACATAAACCGATCCGGGATGCCATGCAGGCGCCATCGTTCGCCGTCGAATTCCAGTACCCCGTCATTATTTCCGAAATACATAAACCCCCTCATGTCCTGGGTGATACACCAGCTTTGTGAGGCAGCTTTATAGGTTTTCTTAGGGTAATTGATGATATGGGGGGTGCCCATATTTTTAACCTGGCCGACAGCAGTCGCAGAAATCAATGCCATGGCAAATCCGAACAATATCCTCCAGCGGATTGATTTCATGGATCGATTGGAAGCTGCCATCAGTATATTACATCAATTGCTATCGCCAAAGTAGGAATTTTATTTCCATTTCGGAACATTGCGGACCTCGGTTGCCGGGTATCTATCAAAATATCAATGCTTAGCAAAATTATTTGAAAGGTTGCTTAATAGGTCAAAATTTCAGACAGGTCTTTTTTTATCTTTTCAAGTTGATCAAAAGTTATCCTTCCGATTTTTCGGGTCAGGCGTGCATGTGCAATGGTCCTGACCTGAAAAGTAATCACCTCTGAATCCATATCCAACCCATTTGACTCATTCTTGTGCAGAATCAGGCAGCCGGCAGACTGATCGCTTAAGTATTTTCGGATGTGGAATTTACCTTATTAGATAGATAATAATGCTGAAATTATTTTATCATTTATCTTTCCAATATTGCATTAAATATCATTATAACAAAAAGTTAGATATTTTTAAAATTTGATAAATAGATGGATTATAATACTGTATATTTGCATAGATGAATCGATATGGAAAAGCGAAAATCGGGCTTTGATGGACAGCGGGTTGTCTATATACCCAGGCCGCTACTGGAAAAGCAGTGCAGGAAAGATACGGTATTGTCATCCCTGTACATAACCCAGGCAGGTCGCATTCCATCTGCCGCCAATCAATACGTGAACCGCCCCGTCGGCGCCGATCATCATATTTTACTTTTTTGCATAGCCGGCAGTGGATTTGCCAACCTCGAAGGAACCGGAATAGCGCTGAAAAGTGGCGACTTTGTGCTGCTTCCCGGCAACCGGGCTCACTTCTACGGATCCGGGGAAAAGGATCCCTGGACTGTTTACCGGATTCATTTCAGGGGCTCCTCCTCGCATGCATTAATGAATTACCTGATCAACCGGATTGGGGGATATAAGGGAACGGCGGCCCGCACTGGTTCAGTGATCCCAATGATTGAGCGGATCCTCGGATGGCTTGAGATGGGTTATGATCCTGAAAACCTGCGTGCCGTCAGCCAGGTGCTTCCGCATTTATTGCTGTCCCTTTGCGACAGGCTGGAGGGGGATTATTCCACGGGTGAGGTTCGATCCGATCCGGTTGCCCGAGCGGCTGCATTTATGAGGGACCATGCGGAATCTCACGTCACGATTGAAGAAATTGCCCGGGCCGCGGATCTTTCCGTATCGCGATTCACGACCGTATTCCGCAAAACAACAGGATATGCCCCGATCGAATATTTCAATCAGCTGAAAATTCAGAAAGCCTGTAATTACCTGGATTATCCGGAAATGAAAATCAGGGAAGTTGCCCAAAAACTCGGCATCAGCGATCCTTATTACTTTTCAAGGCTATTCACCTCCATCATGGGAATATCCCCAACCACCTTCCGACTGGAATCCTAAGTGTTGAGCTTAGCCCAGGTGTCCTTCAGACCGACTGTCCGGTTGAAAACCAGCGCATCCGGCTTGCTGTCGGGATCCACACTGAAATATCCCAGCCTGGTAAACTGCAGATGATCAAGATGATTCGCAGATTTTAACGAAGGTTCAACCTTGCAATGCCTGAGCACGGTTAGCGAGTCGGGATTCAGGAAATCCTTGAAATTCTGATCTTTGTGGCCATCCGGATCAGGATCGTTAAACAGGCGGTCGTACAACCGCACCTCAGCATCCAGTGCATGCGGGGCAGAAACCCAGTGGAGGGTTCCCTTGACTTTTCGCTGCGCTTCGGCCGAGCCACTGTGACTCGAGGCATCATAAGTAACGTGAATCTCAGTAATATTGCCAGTATCGTCCTTTACAACCGATTCGCATTTAATGATATAGGCTGATTTCAAACGCACCTCGCTGCCCGGTGACAGCCTGAAATATTTTTTGGGCGGATCTTCCATGAAGTCGTCGCGCTCGATATACAACTCACGGCTGAAAGGCATCTTGCGGGTACCGGCTGATTCGTCCTCAGGATTGTTCACGGTTTCAAGTTCTTCCACCAAACCCTCCGGATAATTGTCGACCACCAGCTTAACCGGATTCAATACGGCCATCACGCGAGGCGCCAGCTTGTTCAGGTCCTCGCGGACGCAGAACTCCAGAAGAGCCACATCGATAACATTTTCGCGTTTGGCGATACCCACCAGCTCGGTAAAGGCGCGAATGGAGGCCGGCGTGTAACCGCGACGGCGCAAACCGTGCAGGGTAGGCATCCGCGGGTCGTCCCAGCCGCTTACGTGACCTTCATTAACCAGTTGCAGCAGCTTGCGCTTGCTCATGATGGTGTAGCTGAGGTTCAGACGTGCAAACTCGATCTGGCGGCTTGGGAAAATCTCCAATTCGCTTATAAACCATTCATATAAAGGACGATGGGGAACAAACTCCAGCGTGCAAAGCGAATGAGTGATGCCCTCGATCGAGTCGCTCTGGCCGTGAGCCCAGTCGTACATCGGATAGATGCACCACTTGTCGCCGGTCCGGTGATGATGGGCATGCCGGATCCGGTACAGGATCGGATCGCGCATGTGCATATTTGTGGAGGCCAGGTCGATCCTCGCCCGCAGAGTCATGGAATCATTCGGAAACTCGCCGTTCTTCATCCGCTTGAACAGGTCGAGATTTTCAGCAATGGGCCGGTCGCGATACGGACTCGGCTTGTCGGGCTCGAAATCGGTTCCGCGGGTAGCGTTGACCTCATCTGCCGAAAGCTCGCAAACGTAAGCCTTGCCCTTTTCGATGAGCTTGAGCGCAAACTCGTACAGCTGGTCGAAATAGTCGGATGCGTAAAATTCCCGGTCACCCCAGTCGAAGCCCATCCATTTGATATCCTTGCGGATAGCATCCACATAGGAGGTGTCCTCAGTGATCGGGTTGGTATCGTCGAAGCGCAGGTTACATTTCCCTCCATACTCTTCGGCAATCCCGAAATCCAGACAGAAAGCCTTGGCGTGGCCGATATGCAGGTATCCGTTCGGTTCGGGTGGAAAACGTGTTTGCACCCGGCCTCCGTGTTTACCGGATTTAAGATCCTCTTCTACAATCTGTTCGATGAAATTCAGCGATTTCGGTTCCTCTTTCTTCAGTTCCTCAGTTTCCTCGGCCATGGCGCTCTGATCTCTAAAAATTTGACCGTAAAGATAATGTATTCATGCGGAATGCCTTGTTTCGATTACTTGCTATCTTCGTGGCTCAAATTGCTGAAAAATGGGTGTGATCAGGATCGAACAGATGGAGTTTTATTCGTTCCACGGATGTTTCGAGGAGGAACGGATCGTTGGTAACAGTTTTATTGTGGATCTTCTGATGGAGAATGATATGGCCCGGGCCTGCGAAACCGACCGTATCGATGATGCCCTCAACTATCAGACCGCCTACGATCTGGTCAAGCTCGAGATGAAGGTTAAAAGCTACCTGCTGGAGCATATCGCCTGCCGTATCCTCGACTCGCTTTTCAAAAATTTCCCGCAGCTCGATAAGGCAACCGTCAAGGTATCCAAGATGAACCCGCC
>CAYHCO010000038.1:12388-15177 GCA_964355105.1 uncultured Porphyromonadaceae bacterium | reverse complement strand
CCGTCGTCAGGCAACGCCTCATCGCCTATCAGCCTGTTGGCCCACAGGTTGGCAACCTCCACAACGAGCTTGTTTCCTTTTTTCTTTATGGCTTTGGTGACGTTCACCTGCCACGGGTAGGTCCAGACCACCCCCAGGTCTTTGCCGTTGAGCATCACGCGGGCCATATTTTTCACTACCCCCAGATCGATATATACATCAGATCCTTTGACTGATGAGTAGGATTCCGGCAGGTCGAAAGTTTTCGTATAGGTGGCAATGCCCGAATAGTGCCGGATGCCGTCATCCGCATTTTTCGACCAGTCGCTAAGGGATTCAAAAGTAACCTTGGCCGGTCCGCCCCATACCGTATCAAAAGCCACATTCCACGAGCCATCGATGGTCATGATATTTTTCCCGGCGGGAAAGTTCACCTTGTCCGATTCGCTTGTTGATGCATTTTTCGTATCCTGATAAAAGACGATGAACCAGCTTTGCGAGGGTTCAAATTTCAATTTCACGGAAACACCCTGTTTCGATACGCTGAGGTTGCTCAGCGGCCTGATCTCCCCGGTTACGGCATCCCAGAGTTCGGCGCGCGCGGTGCCATCCCTGAACAGGCAGTCGTCCTCAACAGGCTGGTCGGTGCGGTTGGATACAAAATAGATATCCCGGTCGGCCAGTTTGCGGTGATTGTAGCGGATCGACCCCGATGAGGTAAAATCGGGGTTCACCCCATATCTCTGCAGCAAAGCCGCCGTAGAATCGTAAAGCGGGTAAAGCTCGGTAACCATCTGTCCTGCTGATGTTTTAACCGTTGTCAGGGAAGCAGGTGCCGGCCGGATAAGTTTGATTCCCCACAGCTCATGCGACATTTTTAGCACTTCTGCATCGCAGGCCGGGTAGTTCACCAGTGATGGTGATTTTACCGGCGGATTGCCCGTAACCAGCGCTCCGGCCTTGGCCAGCGATCCTATCTTGGCAAGCAATTCAGGGGTCATGGTCTCCACATCGGGCATGACCAATACCGCATAGGAAGCGCCACTTGGGAATACGATGCGACCGTTCTTCACCCGGGCGTCCTTCAGAAGGTTTGGTGAGCAGCCATCGAACGAGTATCCCTTCTTGTCGGGCAGCACGTCGGTCCCTTCCAGAGCCGAGGCGGGTGCACGGAAAACAAACGGCGCGCCCTCAGGGGTGAGGTAGAGGATGTCGGCAACTGCCAATCCCTGCGACAAAATATACTGGCATCGGGTAACATAGGTATGATACGCGGGAACCATCGGCCACCAGGTCTGGGCACGATCCCAATGAACTCCGTAGGGTCCCATGGTGACGCCCGGCTTCAGGTTATCGCCGTAAGGCTTGTGAGCGAAAGTGTGGTATACGAACCGGTTGATACCCATGCTGAAAGCCCAGTCGCTCTGGTTCTTCATGTTACCCGGATATTTTTTCCAGGCCTCATACCAGTCGGCCGTGAACGCTTCCGCTGCCACCACGGGCTTGCCCTGCACATGTGCGATGGAGGTTGATTCGATACAGCTGAACGCCGAATTGAACCCGAACTGGTCGGTCCAGAATTCGCACATCGGCACGTCGGCAATACTGCCCAGATCGAGGTCGGCTGTAGGGTCCATATCATACGGTTCAATCGACAGCCGGAAACCGCTGCGGCGACCCAGTTCCTTAAACCGCCCCGCATGGTTTTCCAGGATCAGCTCGTTGGAGGTGAGCCGCACATCCCAGAGAAAGCGCTCGCTCCGTTCGAGGCTGCCAACCGCCTGACCGGTATAGGTTGGCAGGTAAGGCATGGGGTCATAGCCCCTTCTGCGGGTGAACTCCTCACGGAAATTGCCCGTCCAGTTTTGCGATCCCATCTCCCAACTGTCGATATGGATCATGGTCCAGCCACCGCCCGTGGCGGATTTCCTTTCTCCAACCTTTCGCAGGAGCTTGCCAATATAGGCATCGTAATGTGCATCGAAAGAGGTAGTATCGAACTTGTCTACTTCAAAACCCAGACCAGGGTCGGGGGCCGGACGGGTGACAGCTCCGTTGTTGCGCTTTCCCATCCGGAGTATGGTCCATTTTCCTGACGGAACATCCCATTCCAGGGTTCCGTCAGGCTTCAGCATCTTGGTCAGGTCGATCATTTTCGCCGGATCCACGGCCGAACCGGCTATCTCAGGATAATCAGCCGGAGCGGGTATGAATTGTTTTACCCCGGGCTGCGAGGTGTAAGGCGCACGGTAATACAGTGCCTTCTCATCCACATCGACAATGGTAGCCTTGTTTTTCGGGGTAGGGTAGGCAACCACCATTACATCTTCGTACCATCCTTCGCGAATTGCCTTAAGATTTGCCGGTACGCTGCCTTCTCCGAAAAATGGCCTTTTGGGTTCAGGTTTCGGAAGTACGGCTTTATATTTTGATGGGCCGCGCACTTCGGTCGTGCTGCCAGCCAGGTGCATCATGGACTGCTCCGGCTTCACCCAGGGCCCGCCGCTGCCTGCCCAGCCCGGACCGGATCCGAGGATGATCCTGATGCCCAGACGCTCGGCTTCCCGCACCGCATGCACATACAGGCTCTGCCACTCTTCACTGAGAAAATCCACCTTGCCCCGCGGAACCCCCACGTTTACTTCCAGGAACAGCACATAGCCGATCCCGGCTTTCTTCATCGATTCCAGGTCACCGGTCATGGCCTCTTTCGTGGTGTTGCCATCCATGAAATACCAGTACACGCCTGGTCGCGCTGAATCCGGAGGATTAACGAATGCAGCTTTCAGGGGATCGGAAGATTGCTGCGT
>CAYHCO010000038.1:6996-12288 GCA_964355105.1 uncultured Porphyromonadaceae bacterium | reverse complement strand
GTTCAGGCACAGGTCCCGGCAAACAGCTGGACCTGCTTCCGCGGCAATCTCGACAACGGCGTCAGCACTGCCCGCAATGTTCCCGTAAAATGGAACGATTCGACCAATATCGCCTGGAAAGTTCCGATCCCCGGACGCGGCTGGTCGTCACCGGTGGTGCTCGACGGGAAAGTATGGGTAACCACCGCCTCAGCAGAAGGGAAGGAATTTCGTGTGATTGCTGTGAGTTGCGATAAAGGGACCATCCTGCACGACATCAAGCTGTTCGAGGCCAACCCAACCCAGGAATTCCATCCGTTGAACAGCTATGCATCTCCGACTCCGGTTATCGAGACCGGAAGGATTTATGTGCATTTCGGTACTTACGGCACTGCTTGTATGGATACCGAGACCGGTAAAACAATCTGGAAAAGAACCGATATCCATTGTGATCATCTTGTCGGGCCCGGATCTTCGCCGATAGTATACAAGGATCTGTTGATCCTCACCATGGACGGGGCTGATTTTCAGTATACCGAAGCATTGGATAAGCGGACAGGAAAAACGGTCTGGAAGAAAACCCGGGATGTCAATTATGAAGGCATCACTCCAGATTGCCGCAAAGCTTTTTCCACTCCCGTCATAGTGAAAGTCGACAATGCCGATCAGCTCATCACGGTGGGTGCTCAAGTGATGGAAGCGTTCAATCCACTGACCGGTGAACTGATCTGGAAAGTGCGTTTTGAAGGATTCTCAGCCTCAGCCCGGCCGGTCATCGGAAACGGAATCGCTTACATCAATACCGGGTTCGGGCAGTCGTGGCTGATGGCCGTTCGATTGGGCGGAAGTGGCGACATGACCGATAAATCCATCGTTTGGAGCAATAAGAAAAATATGACGGCACGGTCATCACCATTGCTGATCGACGGGCTCTTATATATGGTAAACACGGCCGGACAGGCCAAATGTATTGATCCGCTAACCGGGGCGGAGATCTGGGTACAACGGACAGGCCTGGAAACATCGGCATCGCCGGTATATGCCGGAGGGAAAATCTACGCCACGGATGAGACCGGTTTGACCACCGTATTCGCCCCCGGAAGAACGTTCGTCAAGATTGCGGAAAACACTCTGCCCGACGGGTGCATGGCCTCGATGGCGGTGCTCGACGGGACTATTTACCTTCGTACGAAGACTCAACTTTACCGCATACGGTAGGGCAAAAGGCAGGAAGGCAGAAGGCATAAATTAGTAATATGTTATAGGAATAGGAATCAAGGGGTTGGCACACCTCTTTCTTAATCCCTATTTCTTGTTACCAATTTTTGCCTTATGCCCTCTGCCTTTTGCCCTAACATTAGCATTACTACTCCTCCAACCGTCAGTACGCCCCCCGCAATCTGGTAAGCCATCGGCAATTTGCCGAAATAGATAAACACGCCCAGCACAACAAACATGGCTGTAGTGCTTTGAATGATGGCAGCCCTGGACGCCTCAATATATTTCAGTGCGGAGTATTGGCCGATGGAAGTGAGAAAAGGGCCCAGAAAGGAACCGACCATAATGATAAAGACCACTTTCAGCGGGATCCCGAGGTTACCTCCGCTAATTAAAAGCATGACCGTTGACGCGGTCAGCAGGAAGATTGCCCGGTTGATAGCCAGGATGGTTGGAGTGAGTGTCACGATGAATTTTTTGGCCAGGGTGGTCCTTATCGCGTAAAAGGTGGTGGATACCAGCATCAATCCGGAGCTGCCGGTGAGATAGGAACTCAGCGAACCATCCTTTTGGTAGCTGATCACAAAAGCTCCGGCAAACGTAAGTAACACGCCGGCGATCTCCAGCCCCCGAAAACGTTCACGAAGAATAAATATCCCCAAAAGGGTTACGAAGATATACTCCATATTCCTGAGGAAAGAGGGCAATGCGGGATTCAAGGCAACCGAAATGGCCGCGTAAAAAGAGCCGGTGGCCACTATTTCCACCATGCCCATCAGAGCTAAAACGCGCAGCGATTTGGATGATATCGGATGAAAGGCCCGGTGCTCGGCCGATCGGAGGGTGTACAGCAGATTGAATACAATGGCCATCGAGAACCAATAAACGCCGAATTGGAAGAGGCTTACCTCATTCAGGGCGGCCTTGCTGAAAACATATACCGTTGAGCCGGCCACTGTGGCCAGTAAAGCGTATGCGTACCCTTTTAGCTCCGGTTTAAGTTTCATGCAAAATGGATAGGCTAATTTACGAACCTTTCAGCCGGAAAAACGTTACAGCCATAGAAAATGGTTTAAAAGAGAAAAAGATGGAAAAGAAAGAGTTAGCCCGAGATCATGAAATTGAGAATAGGGAATGGATTGATTCCATTGATTATATCATTCAGAATGAGGGCTTTGAGCGTGCAAAAGAGATCCTTTTGCTGCTCCAGAACCGGTCGCAGATGAAAGGCATCGATTTTACCTATCAGGGTAATACGCCTTATATCAACACGATACCGGTAAGCAAAGAATCGCCGTACCCCGGAAGCCGCGAGATGGAGCGAAAAATCAAGAGCATCATCCGCTGGAATGCCATGGCAACCGTAGTAAGGGCAAACAAGGAATCCGAGGGTATCGGCGGGCATATATCCACCTATGCCTCCAGTGCCACGCTTTACGAAGTGGGGTTCAACCATTTTTTCAGGGGCGGCGATGAAGGTCGCAGGCCCGACATGATTTATTTCCAGGGGCACGCGTCGCCAGGAATCTACGCACGCTCATTCCTGGAAGGCCGCCTGACGGAGCAGGATCTGAAGAATTTCCGTCGCGAGCTGAATGTCGGCGGGGGGCTATCCTCCTATCCGCATCCCCGGTCCATGGCCGATTACTGGCAGTTCCCGACCGTATCCATGGGTCTGGGTCCGATCACCGCCATCTATCAGGCCAGGTTCAACCGCTATCTGGAAGATAAGGGTCTGATCCCGAAATCAGACCAGAAAGTATGGGCATTCCTGGGCGACGGCGAGATGGACGAGCCGGAATCCATGGGTGCGCTGACACTTGCGTCAAGGGAAGAACTCGACAACCTGATCTTTGTGGTCAATTGCAACCTTCAGCGCCTCGATGGGCCTGTTCGCGGCAACGGATCGATCGTTCAGGAGCTGGAATCGGCATTTCACGGTGCCGGCTGGAATGTGATCAAGGTGATGCACGGGAAAGACTGGGATCCGCTGTTTGAGAAAGACACCGAGGGATTCCTGGCCAAGAGGTTTGGTGAGCTGGTCGACGGGCAGCGTCAGAAATATATCGTATCAACAGGTGATTATATCCGCAAGGATTTCTTTGGAAAATATCCGCAAACCCTCAAGATGGTTGAGAATTATTCCGATGAACAACTCGAGAAACTAAGCCGTGGCGGACACGATCCGCTTAAGGTTTATAACGCTTACAAAGCGGCAGTCAACCATAAGGGAGCGCCAACCGTGATCCTCACTTCCACCGTTAAGGGCTATGGAATGGGCGAGGCCGGGGAAGGCCGGAATATCACTCATCAGCAGAAAAAACTCAACGAGGATGAACTGAAACATTTCCGGGGCCGTTTTGGTATTCCGATATCGGACGATGTGATTGCCAAGGCTCCGTTTTACAAGCCCGATGAGGATAGCGAAGAAGTAAAATATTTACTCGGACAGCGACAGAAACTCGGTGGATTCCTGCCAAAAAGGGTGCATGAGAAGGTCCGTTTTGAGATGCCCGATCATACCATCTTTGATGAATTCGGCAAGGATTCGGGTGGCAAGGAAGTCGCCACCACCATGGTAATGGTTCAGATCCTGACCAAGCTGTTGAAGGACAAAAATGTTGGCAAGCTGATCGTGCCTATCGTTCCCGATGAATCGAGAACTTTCGGTATGGACTCGCTGTTCAGGCAGGTGGGTATTTATTCGCACAAGGGACAGCTGTATGAGCCGGTCGACCGCGAAAGCCTGATGTATTACAAAGAAGCGACTGATGGTGCCATCCTCGAGGAAGGAATCAATGAGGCCGGATCCATGTCGTCATTCATTGCAGCGGGGATCAGCCACTCCACGCATGGGGTGAATACCATCCCATTCTTTATTTTCTATTCGATGTTCGGCTTTCAGCGCGTGGGCGACCTGGTATGGGCTGCCGGCGACGTGAGGGCACGCGGGTTCATGATCGGCGGAACATCGGGGCGCACAACACTGGCAGGAGAAGGATTACAGCATCAGGACGGCAACAGTCACCTGATGGCCCTGACCTATCCGGCCGTAAAAGCCTACGATCCTGCTTTTGCCTATGAACTGGCGATAATCGTTGAAGAAGGAATTAAGGAGATGTATCTCGAAGGAAACGACGTGATTTATTATATCACGATCATGAATGAGAAATATCCTATGCCGGCCAAGCCGCCATGTACCAAGGCTCACATCCTCAAGGGGATGTATCAGTATAGGTATGAAGATAACAACATTCACAACCTGAACCTGCTGGGCAGCGGCGCCATTCTGAATGAGGTCGTCAAGGCTGCCGATATTCTCAAGAGCGATTACGATATTCATCCGCACGTATGGAGCGTTACCAGCTATAAGAACCTGTACGACGATGCCCGCGAGGTGGTGCGTTACAATACGCTTTATGCGGGCAAGAAAAAAGAGAGCCATATCCGGTTTCTCGTTGGCGACAAGCCCGGACTGTTTGTGGCTGCCTCGGATTACGTGAAAGCGTTGCCGCTCTCCGTGGCCACCTATTTCCCCGGTCCTTTCGTGGCCCTGGGAACCGACGGTTTCGGTCTGAGCGAGACCCGCTCTGCATTGAGGGACCATTTCGAGGTCGATGCAAAACACATTGTATGGACCACCCTGGTTCAGCTGCGTGACAACGGAAAAATCGACGATTCGGTGCTGACCACTGCCCGGGTAAAGCTGGGGATCAATTCCGACAAGCACAATCCTGCAGCCGTTTAACCGCCAAACAGACAGACAATGAAACAAGAAATTAAATTACCTGAGATAGCCGACAATGTGGTATCGGGATTTCTTTCCCGCATATTGGTGAAGGTCGGCGACGTGATCGAGAAAGACCAGTCGATCATCGAGATAGAGACTGACAAGGCAGCTACCGACATCCCGACACCGGTCGGAGGCAAGGTGGTGGACATCAAGGTAAATGCCGGCGGCGAAATACGCGTCGGGCAGGTTATCATGGTGGTGGAGGCGCTGCAGCAGAATGCCGTGGTTGCCAAAGCGGTGCCCTCGGAGAGTGCCGTGGTTAGTCAGGAGATCCCGGCTTCCGCCGGGATGACAGAAAAGGC
>CAYHCO010000038.1:0-6896 GCA_964355105.1 uncultured Porphyromonadaceae bacterium | reverse complement strand
CGCCGGGATGACAGAAAAGGCACCGGCTACTGCATCCTCTGAAGGAATTATCGAATTATCGAATTATCAAATTAATAAATCGGCATTCGTTCCGGCTTCGCCTTCGGTTCGCCGGTTTGCCCGCGAGCTCGGTCTGGATATCAGTAAAGTGAAAGGTACCGGTGCCGGTGGCAGGATATCCGATGATGATGTGAAGGCACATGCAAAGGAAGTTATCCAGTCGCCGAAAACGTCGCAGTTTGCCGGATACGCTGAGGTACCCGACTTTTCAAAATGGGGCCCGGTTGAAATTCAGCAGATGACGAGGATCCGGACGATCACGGCTGAGAGCACAGTGAATTCCTGGCAGACCATTCCGCAGGTGGTTCAGTTTGAAAAAGCTGATATCACTGAAGTGGAAAAATTCCGACTGGCCAGCAAAGCCGCCGTAGAGAAGGCTGGGGGCAAGCTTACGATGACGGCTATCCTGTTAAAACTTTCGGCCATGGCACTGAAGCAATTCCCGAAATTCAATGCCAGTGTTGATATGAAGAATAACCAGATCATATACAAGAACTACGTTAATATCGGCATAGCCGTAGATACCGAGCAGGGATTGCTGGTGCCGGTGGTACGCGATGTGGACAAGAAAAGTCTGACCGAGCTTTCGGTCGAGCTGGGCGGGATTGCCGAGCGCGCAAGGCTCCGCAAGCTCACGAGCGAGGAGATGCAGGGAGGCAACTTCACGATCTCCAATCTGGGCGGCATCGGCGGCACCTCTTTTACCCCTATCGTTTATCCCAACCAGGTAGCGATTCTAGGTGTATCGAAATCGGCCATTGAACCGGTATATCAGGATGGTGCTTTTGTTCCGAGGAACATGCTGCCACTATCGCTGAGTTATGATCATCGGTTGATCGACGGGGCCGATGGTGCCCGTTTCCTGGTTTGGATGTGTAAAGTTCTGGAGCAACCCTTTTTAACCTGGCTATAATGGAAAAACAACAGGTGGTGGTTATCGGTGCGGGTCCGGGAGGATATCGCGCTGCATTCATGGCGGCTGATCTGGGCATGCAGGTGACGCTGATCGATCCGCAGGCCAATCCGGGAGGGGTATGTCTGTACCGGGGGTGCATTCCGACCAAGGCGCTGCTTCATCTGGCGAAAGTCAAGGAGGAGGCCATGAAAGCCAGCGAGTGGGGCCTTACTTTTAAGGAGCCCAAGATCGACCGGGCGAAAATTAAGAGCTGGAAAGACTCGGTTATCGCACAGCTGACCGGTGGACTCGGACAGTTGACGAAGGGCCGGAAAATTAACTATGTGAGGGGGTGGGCGAGGTTTGTAGATTCGACTACTTTCGAGGTCAAAGGCATAAGGCTGGAGGCAGAAGGCAAAAATCAGGAAGAGGAAATAAGTGAGAGGATTAGGTTTGATTACGTGATAATTGCGACGGGTGTGGAGCCGATCAGGTTGCCGTTTATCAAAGAATTTACCGATCGGATCATGAATGCTGAGATTGCGCTGGAGCTGAAATCAATTCCGAAGCGGCTGCTCATATTGGGCGGGGGTTATATCGGAATGGAATCGGCAACGATATATAAGGCATTGGGATCAGAGGTATCGCTAGTGGAGGCTATGCCGTCGATCATGCCCACGATGGATCCGGAGCTTGTAAATATCTACCTGAGGCAGAACAAATCGCTTTTTGCCGAGAGTTGGTTTAACACAAGGGTTACCGGGATGACGGAGCATGAGAAGGGCGTGACTGTTACCATGCAAAAGGTGACGGGTGACGGGGTGACAGAAGATGGCAATTCGATCGTTGAGAGGGAGTTTGATGCGGTTCTGGTGAGCGTGGGAATGAGACCGAACACCTCTGGACTGGAATTGGGCAATGCCGGGGTGGAGCTTGATTCACGGGGATTTATCAAGGTTGATGATCAGTGCCGGACGAATGTGACGAACATATTTGCCATTGGCGACGTGAGCGGGGGCATGTTGCTCGCTCACAAGGCCAGTTATCAGGGCAGGATTGCCGCTGAGGTCATAGCCGGTCACAAGTCGGCCTTTGATGCCAGGGCTATACCAGCGGTGGTTTACACCTCGCCTGAGATAGCCGTTGCCGGGTTATCCGAACTCGAGTGCCAGGAAAAGAATATTCCCTTCCGTACCGTGAAATTTCCCTGGTCGGCCTCTGGTCGGGCTATTGCCATGGGTGAGCCGGTTGGGTTAACAAAACTGATCATTGAGGAAGGAACTGAAAGGATCCTGGGAGCCGGGATTGTGGGCTCCAACGCCGGCGACCTGATCTCCGAAGCTGTTTTAGGCATTGAGATGGCCGCCAGGGCAAGCGACATGGCTTTGAGCATCCATCCGCACCCGACGGTCTCGGAAACGCTTATGGAGGCCGCGGAGGTGTTTTACGGGCATCCGGTGCATGTTGCCCCTCCGAAGAAGAAATCGTAACGCGAGACACGTAGAATCGAAGAAGAAGATCGGGGGACGAAGAAGAAGATCGGAAGAGACAGGAGTCGGCGCGGTTTTATCAATCCGGTTTTTGAATTATCCAACTTTTAGTATACTTTTGCGCGACGAAGCTGGTCACATAGCCAAGCGGTTAGGCACCGGTCTGCAAAACCGGCTACAGCGGTTCGAATCCGCTTGTGACCTCAACCTTTACAACCGATCTACCTGTTAATCAAGTAGATCGGTTTTGTGTTTTGGGGGAGTTGGCAAGTATTTGGCAAGTTTTGCTGGTAGCGGGATGAATAGGGTCATTAGAATCGGCACTTTTCCTGGTGATGGGAGAAATGCAAATTTTCTGCAATGGAATTATGCAACGTATTGGTGGTTGATACAGTTATAGGGATTTAACGTTCCCTTGTCCTCCCTGTTTTTACTGAATTGCTTTCCTCTATTTCGGAGCACCCGAATTTTTTGGGATAAAGCTCAGGCTTAAGAAGCTAACTTTCCATTCCCGTCCTCTTTTTACTACATAAAAAACCTGTCTGAGCATAGTCTTTTCGCTAATAACCGCATTAAAGAACTGATCCATTACAATAGCTGAATAACCATCGGGAGCTATATTGATATCGCGATGGGAAATGGAATAGTCGAGTTTCAGATTTGGATTAGCGAATCCTTGAGACATCTTGTTATAAAACTGTTCTTTGGTCAACAACTCTTCTGGATCGGTACCACAAATGAGACTTTCTTCATCAATCAATAATATCACTGCCTTGGCATCTTTGGCCATTATCGCAGCATGATACTTGTCAATTAAAGAGGCCACTTCTTGCTTGACAGCGACCCTGTCAGTTGGTGCAGTTATGGTTTTTAGTTGACATGCTGCTATAACTGCAGTTAGAAACGTTACATAAATTATACTTTTCATTGTTTTTGGTTTTGAAACTTCATAACCCATTCATCCATAAAAGTTAACGAAGAAAATTGAGACCACCAAATCGTCTTTTTCGATGATCAGGTTGATCGAAAATGGGTTATGAAATTTGTGCCTGTTCTGGACGGGCGGGGTTGTTCCAACAATTTTAATATCCCACAATTCACTTTTTTATACGATTGTATGTACTTACATCTGTTACTTTGTCATTGACAAATACGGTACGTGTAATCAAGTCGGGGGACAGTATTACCCATTCAATTTTGAAATTGGCTTTTTCAGGGTTAGAGATATATTGATGTTGAACGATTGTCATAGAATCTTTTGAGGTAAACCAGGCTGCATATAGATAAATTGCTGGAGAAGTTTCACTAATACCGGCTATAATAATTTTGTCATTGGTTTTGTCATATCCCCAAATTTCCTTCTCATGAGCAAGAATTTTGCCTTTGGAAATAGTTACAATACTATCTTCCATCGCCTTCCCAAAAAATTTAACATTTTGAATAACCGACGTATCTTTTCCAATTTCATACTTCCAACTACCTACCCATTGTTTAATTAACTCCACTTGATTGAGTTTATCATCAGTGGTCTGTGACTGTATTGGCTTTGTGCCCATCATAAGGAATCCGGCAATCAAGGCTGCTAAATAGATTGTTTTCATTGGATCGGGTTTTAGTTTAATACTTGTTAAACCATTCATCCTTAAAAGGTAACGAATAAAAATGAGACCACCAAATTGTCTTTAAAGATGATCTGTTTGATCGAGATTGGGTTACACAATATGTCCCTTTCCCGAACGGGTAGGGGAATGCGGGGGTGTTCCATAATTATCCACCTGCAGTTTCTATTGCTGAAATCAGAACAACACCAACTGTGCAGGGTTCATCACCATCAACTCTCCAACCATGTTTTGTTCCTCGTTGAATAGCAGAATCACCGGCAGCAAGAATAGTTTTACCCTCCTCAAGAATTAGCTCGATTCTCCCGGAAACAACAAATAGAATATCTAACGTGTTTGTTCTATGCATCGGATAGGAGAATCCGGGTTGCCAAGTGACTATTCGTGCTGTTAAACCTGCTTTCGGAGGTTCAGTTCTTAATGAATACCCGATGAAGTGATCAGAATTGTCACTTAGATCAACGGGGACTTGATTCTCAAGCCATAAATCACTGTTGGTATTTGTTTTTGACAATTCTCTCGCATTCGCTGGAACGAATCCGTCACTTATAATGATAGACTTTCCAGAACTATTTAGTCCTGTGACCACCCGACGTCCTTCCTTTATCCCGGATGATTGTTTCGTATTGGCGATTAATGGTGCCGTTAAAGGAATAAATGCGGCAAATGCGCCAAGGTTCAGGAAATCTCTTCGTTTTAGGCTAGGTTTTGGTTTCATGGTCATGTATGTTTCAAGTGATAATAGTGATTATGGCATGCAGTTAACCCATTCATCCCTAAAAGGTAACGCAGAAAATTGAGACCACCAAATCGTCTTTTTGGTTGATCTATTGGATACAATCCTTACCTTTTTCTATCAGCGGTTAATCCTTTCGAAAACCAGATATCATTGGTGCCGTGTTTATAGGCAGTCGTATCACCGCCAAACAGCCACATCCTGTTTTTAAAGTCCATAACAGCGAAGCTTTTCCGTGGCGCCCAATCGGCAAAGGTTGCTGCCTGAATCCAATTATGGCCATCCTCAGAGTACCAGACGTCGTTTAAATGGGTTGAGGGGAATAGGGTACACCCTCCAATCACCCAAATCTTGTCATGATAAACGACTACTTGTGGGGCATATCTTTTAGCCCATGGTGCCTGGCTGGTTACAAGAGTCCAATTTTTACCATCGGTGGAATTCCAGACGTCGTTGAGATAAATGAATTTACCATCCTCCTTATCCACTCCTCCGATTATCCACATTTTATTTTTAAAAACGATAGATGAATGAGCACATCTTTTTTCCCACGGTGCCGAAGGTGTTGCTTCTACCCAATTATTCCCATCCGTTGAATACCACACATCGTTGTGCCTGATTCCGCTATATCCTCCGATAATCCAAATCTTGTCATCGTAAACAACAGCCGTAAAATAATGTCTGGATGTCCACGGAGCGGCTGCAGTCATTTGAATCCAATTTGTGCCGTCAGATGAAGACCAGACATCATTCAGGTTCTTGCCATCTGCCTTGCATCCGCCGAAAATCCAAATCCTGCCATCATAAACAACTGACGGAAAGCATGACCTCACTGACCATCCTGCGCTCGCTGATGCTTGTGTCCAATCAATTCCATTCCCTGACTTCCACACGTCATTTAGGGCAACACCATTGTTTTCACCGCCCAATAACCACAACTGATGGTTGAAAACAACCGAGGTATGTTGGAATCTTGCTTGCCATTCTGGGGATTTCGGGACAGAAGTCCAGTTCATTTGAGCTAAGAGGTTTGTGGACATGATTCCAAAACAACATACACAAATCAAAGCCAGAGTTCTAATAGATTTCATAAGCATACCAGTTTAAACTTATTGCCAATATAGGAATCACTCAAAGTACCTCCCTGAGAATCCTGAATAATTCTGCCGGTTTCTCCAGATCAGGCAAGTGACCGCATTTTTCAATGAAGAAAAACTTGGACTTAGGTATTACTTCCTTTATCTCATAAATGGATTCTGCGGGTACCGCATCTTGTCTGGGTCTGATAATTATGCATTCACCTGTGTATAAGGGCAGCTTGGATTTTAAATCATAAACTTTATACAGGTCTTTCCACATTAAGGAGCTCGTGGTTTTATTTGAATCATAGCCGGCAATGAACCCGGGCATCATCTTGATTCCGGTTGTGCGATCATAAAATTCAGATAGGAAGGTGAAGAATTTCCGTTTCATCTCTGAATATTCACTATCGGGTTGTTCATTCCAGTATTTGATTGAATCCATGTCAGGAAATCTTCTCATCGACCGGTTATCCATGAAGGCAGACATCAAACTTAAATCAGGGCCCAGGGCGCTGACCAGAATAATTTTCTTGGTTTTCTCTGGGTAATAAGCCGCATAAGCTTGGGCAAGCATACTCCCCCAAGATATCCCGCATAAGGTAAGCCGGTCTTCGCCCAGAAATCGTCGCAAATCATCAAGGTCTCTGACAGCTCTTTCAAGGTTGATCGTTGTACTGTCAAGTTTCACGTTTGCAGAAAGCCCGGTACCTCTTTGATCAAAAAGGATACATTCATTTTCATTTTTCAGCGTGTCCGCCCAGGATTGCATTGCACTTACAGCCATTCCGGGGCCTCCATAGAGAAGAATTACCCTTGAACCTTCACCGATTCTGGTAAAAAACAGAGTTTCACCGTCGGATGTTTGAAAGGAGCTTATCTGTTGCCCGTTTAAAAGGCTGGAAATGGTCAGGAGGAGGAGGATTGAGGTGAATGTTTTCATAGACTTGGTTTAAGTTAACGTTAACCCATTCATTCATAAAAGTTAACGAAGAAAATTGAGACCACCAAATCGTC
>CAYHCO010000037.1:28421-37011 GCA_964355105.1 uncultured Porphyromonadaceae bacterium | reverse complement strand
TTCCGTCATATGTCGGGATAACCAAAGGGCCTAATTTTGCAATTGAGTAACCTAATTATCCATTTGTTATGGCAACCATCAAAAAAGAAGCGGCACTGGAATATCATTTTAAGGGCCGCCCGGGAAAAATTGAGGTAATTCCAACCGTACCTTACAGTACCCAATATGACCTGGCTCTCGCGTATACGCCGGGTGTGGCTTTCCCCTGCAAGGAAATCGAAGCCAATCCGGAAGATGCCTACCTCTATACCGCTAAAGGCAACCTGGTGGCTGTCATCAGCAATGGAACAGCTGTTCTGGGTTTAGGCGACATCGGTGCACTTGCCGGGAAGCCTGTCATGGAAGGTAAGGGCCTGTTGTTTAAAATATTCGCCGATGTTGACGTTTTCGATATCGAAGTAAACGAAAAAGACCCGGATAAACTTATTGAGGTTGTTAAAGCCATTTCACCCACTTTTGGCGGGATAAACCTTGAGGATATTAAAGCCCCCGAATGCTTTGAAATCGAGCAGCGACTGATAAAGGAGCTTAATATTCCGGTTTTTCACGATGATCAGCATGGAACAGCCATCATTTCATCAGCCGGCTTGCTGAATGCCCTTTTGATCAACGGGAAAAAAATAGAGGATATAAAGGTCGTGGTAAACGGCGCAGGTGCTGCTGCCATCTCCTGCATCAAGCTCTATATCACTCTAGGTGTAAAGAAAAGCAATGTCATAATGGTTGACAGTAAAGGAGTTCTGAACAGAAAGCGCACCGACCTGAATTCTTCAAAGCGTGAATTCGTGACCGACCGTGACATTGACACGTTGGAACAGGCTTTTGTGGATGCCGATGTTTTTCTTGGACTGTCAATTGCCAATGTGGTAAATAAGGAGATGGTTCGTTCCATGGCTAATGATCCGATTGTTTTTGCCATGGCGAATCCGAATCCAGAAATACCCTACGAAGATGCCATGGCCAGCCGCGAAGACATCATTTTTGCGACAGGCCGGTCTGATTATCCCAACCAGATAAATAACGTACTTGGATTTCCCTATATCTTCAGGGGTGCTCTGGATGTAAGAGCATCTGTTATCAACGAGCCGATGAAGATTGCGGCAGCCTATGCACTGGCAAAATTGGCTAAGGAAGATGTGCCGGAAACGGTTAACCTTGCCTATAACATGCAAAACCTCAAGTTTGGCAAGGAATACCTGATCCCGAAACCGCTTGATCCCCGGCTTATTACCACCGTTGCCCCGGCTGTTGCCCAGGCCGCCATGGATTCGGGTGTCGCTAAAAAGCCGATTGCCGATATGAATACCTATATCCTTGAGCTTCAGAAAAGAATGGGGCTGGATAATAAGCTGATCAGCGCGATTACCGACCGGGCTCAGAGTGATCCTAAACGGGTCATTTTCGGTCAGGCCGAGAACCTCAATGTACTCAAGGCTGTTCAGGCTGTTAAGCATGACGGAATTGCCAAACCCATCCTGCTTGGAAATATTTCCAAGATCAAGAAAATTATACACGATTTGGATCTTGACTTAGATGATATCCCGATCATCAATCCGCGTTCTGATGACGAATCAGGCCGGATCGAGATGTTTGCCGAGGAATTTGTCAGTAACCGAAAACGCAAGGGGATAACCGTGGATGAAGCTTTAGAGCTGATGCAGAACCAGTCTTATTTCGGATCGATGATGGTTCACATGGGCATGGCTGATGCGTTCTTATCAGGTACCAGTTCGAAATATGCCTACACGGTAAAGCCAGCCATCGAAAGTGTCGGGGTACGACCGGTGTTGGACCATATTGCAGGGATGTACATCCTGATGACCAAGAAGGGACCGTTCTTCTTTGCCGACACAACCATAAATAAGGAACCTGATGTTCAGGCACTTGTAGACACCACACTACTTGCCGCCGAGCAAATCAGGAAGTTTAATGTTGAGCCGAAAATTGCACTGGTGTCATATTCGAATTTTGGCACCCAGCGCGAAGGTTCACCAACAAGAGTAGCTGCAGCTGTCAGGATCCTGCACGAGAAATATCCCGACCTGATTGTCGACGGTGAGATGCAGGCGAATTTTGCCCTGAATAAGGAAATCAGGATGAAGAAGTTCCCATTCTCCAAACTGGCCGGACACGACGTGAATACGTTGATTTTCCCGAACCTTGATTCAGGCAACATTGCTTATAAGATGATGCAGGAAATTGGTGGTGCGGAAGTCATCGGACCGATAGTAATGGGATTGAACAAGCCTGTTCACATTCTCCAGATGGAGAGTAGCGTGAGGGAAATCATGTATATGGCTTCAATTGCTGTGGTCGATGCTCAATGCAGTTCTGACCCCAGGTGCGCAAGCAAGTTTGCTTTTCTTTTCTAGCGTTTACATCCACTTGTTGCGCCTGAAGAGGAAAAACGAGCCCAGACCGAGTATCAGCATAACACCCAGTATGATGAAGTAGCCGTACTTCCAGTGCAGCTCTGGCATATTGGTGAAGTTCATGCCGTATATACCGGCGACGAATGTCACGGGAATGAAAATGGTGGATACTACGGTGAGAAGCTTGATTACCTTATTCATGCCCGTATTGATCTGAGTCAGGTACATCTCCCTTATCGAGGCAAGATTGTCTCGAATTTCATCCAACTTACTGATAACCTGATCGAGATGGTCTAATATGTCGTGGAAATACGGAAGGTCATCCTCTGTGATCATATGGTCAGGCTCCTTTATCAGCCTGTTTACACCCTCTCTGACCGGAATTACCTGGTGCCTGAAATATATCTGGAACTTCCTGATCTGATGGATAGTCTGGGTTGGATCCACATCGGACCTGCCTTCCATGCTCAATTCAAGGTCCTCAATCTGCATTTCAAGATTTTCGCAAATATCCAGATAATCATCAATCAGCACATCCATCAGGGAATAAAAGGTGAAATCCGCACCGTGGCTTCTGGTCTTTGAATCCGGATTCTCCATTCGTTTAAAAACCGGCTGGAACAGGTCTGATTTTTTTTCACTGAACGAAACCAGAACTTCCGGCTGCAGTAGGAGGCTTATCTGTTCCGATTTCCACGACAGGGTGGTGACATTCCATTTGATGTTTTTGAGCACCACAAACATCCATTTATCGCCGGTATCGAATTTGGCGTTTTGATCGGTATTAAGAATATCTTCCAATACCAGCGCATTCACCGGAAGCTGGTTAAACACGGGCTCAAGAAGGGCATTATCTGAAAGGCCGTCAATCTCCAGCCAGGCTGTCCGGGATTTTGAGGGAGTCAGGTCGGGTTTGGTGCCCGGAATAATGTTTTCCCGGCTCCATTTCTCAGAGTTGAAGCGATGGAGGGTCATTCCCTCCTGACCGGGAAACCTGGAACCAATATGTACAAGTGAACCCGGAGGCAGTCCCTTTTTTCGTGACCTGCGCATCAAAGAGTCTTTATTGCTGTTCATGTTCAAGTGAATTGGATAACTTTGATGCAAGCTAATAAACTTAAAAACTAATATCATGGGACTTCTGGGTGATTTTAAGAGTTTTGCCATGAAGGGTAATGTGCTCGATCTGGCAACTGCGGTAATTATTGGGGGAGCTTTTGGAAAAATCGTTTCTTCGCTGGTCAACGATGTGCTGATGCCTCCCCTGGGCCTCCTCCTGGGGCGGGTGGATTTTAAAGATCTTAAACTAGTGCTTCAGCATGGTGCCGATGGTGCTGTAAACGTTACGCTGAATTACGGAATGTTTATTCAAAATATCTTTGATTTCCTGATTATTGCATTCTGTATATTCCTTATAATCAAGGCATATCAGAGGATGGAGGTAAGAAAGGCTCAAGCGCCGGAAGCACCTGCCACACCAAGCAAGCAAGAGCAATTATTAGAAGAGATCAGAGACCTTCTGAAAAAGAAGTAGCGTTATTATTTAATTTAATTCAGGCAGCCACAGGGTGAAGGTTGAGCCTTCTCCCAGGCTGCTTTCTGCTGTCAGCCTGCCATCCATGACTTCGGCATAACGCTTTGAGATATTCAGACCCAGTCCGGATCCGGTATATTGCTTGGAAAGTCCTTCATTAAACTGGCGGAATTCCTCAAAAAGAAATCCCATATTTTCCTTTGAGATCCCAATTCCCGTATCGGTCACTTTCACCACAACCCAACGCTTGTTTTTATACATGTCTGTCGTCAGTTCAATTTTCACCTGACCCTCGTAAGTAAATTTCAGTGCGTTGTTTAACAGGTTGTTAATAATTTTTAATGTAAGTTCCTCATCCGCAATTACCGGATAATCGGAATGGATGACTGAGATCATAGGCACTCCTTTTTTTTCTGCAAAAACAGTATACAAGCGAATGCTCTCTTTGATAAGGTCGGAAACCTGTATTTTTTTCGGATGCAAGGTCAGGCTGCCTGACTCCAGAACACTTATGTCAAGTATGGAATTTACAGTATTCAACAACCTGTTGCTGCTGTTCATGATGATTTGAGCCATGCGCTGCAACTCCTCATTTTCAGCCATCTCAACCAAAAGGTCAGAAAATCCCATGATCCCGTTAAGAGGGGTTCTGATTTCATGGCTCATGTTGGCCAGGAATGAGGATTTCAACCGGTTGGCGTTCTCTGCAATCTCCTTGGCGGCGATAATATCCTTGTTCAGAATCGAAATCTGCTGCAGGTTTACGTTCAGTTCTTCGTTCGTTGTCTCAAGTTCCTCTCCTGTTTGCTGCAGTTCCTCAACTGTAACCTGAAGTTCCTCGTAAACTTTTTCGAGTTCCAGATGCTTGGCAACCAGTTCTTCATGTTTTTGTTTCAAAGCGTTTTCCGAATGTACCCGAGCGGTTATGTCGTTGACCATTGCCAGAAATACTTTTCCCTGGTCGGACTCCATAAGTTCAAGAAATACCTCTACCGGGTAATCAGTACCATTTTTTCGCCGGTGAACGGTTTTAAAATTCTGAACATGCAATTCATTGCGTTTAAGCGGTCCAATGATTGCCTCAAATTGCTGAGAATTAACAAGTGGCTTGATATCGACCGGTGTTAAAGCCTTCAATTCCTCCATGGTGTATCCAAGATTGAGGCGGGCACCGTAATTGACGAATCTGAACTTAAGTGTTAGGGAATCAAAAACGTATATCTCATTCAGATTGTGCTCCATGATGTCGTACAACCAGTCGCGTTCTTTTTGTTGCTCGTAAAGCTTTCGAAACTGGGTTTTTTCCCGCCTGATAAAGATCCAGAACATGAGAAAAGTTAAAAGCAGAACTGCCGTGATGATCAGGATGAGAGTGATCATGAGCCGGCTTCTCAGTTCAGCAAATATCTCGGCCTGATCTTCCTTGGCAACCATCACCCAAGGGGTTCCAGGGACCCGATGAATGGCAGCAAGGATTTTTTCTTTACGGTAATCCACTGCCCGGACAACTCCATATGTACCAATTAATCCTTTCACAACGGCGAGTGAGGTATCGCTCATCGGATACTTGAACTGCATAGCCGGAGAATGCCCGAAATGCAACTTGTTCAGAAATTGGGCGGAATCGCCTTCTCTTCTACCGATCAATGTTTCGGCTGTTTTACTGACAGTAGGCCAGGTTTCTATGTATGGGAATAAAAAAACATCAGGATTGATCCTGAAAAAAACCTTAGCAGTTATGCCATCACCGACCTTATGGCTGTAAATCGGAATGATTAATCCAAGATATGCCTTGTCAAGCTGTCGATAGAAATCAATGAATTTCATGCTGTCTCCGTATTTAACAGCTGATATTTCGCTCCTGATTTCCGGAGGCAACAAGTTTGCCAGCAACGGCTTGCTTAAAACACATTTGTCGGTTGAGTCGAAAATCAGAACCTGATCTATGTTGTTGTCATGAAGGATAATATTAACCCATGAGTCCATTCCAGGGTCATTAGCAAAAGCGCCTGACTTTATGAAGGAAGCAAGTTGATTCTCAAAATTCGGGTTGTTGAAAAATATCCGGGCGTTATAAATTCTTTCTTGCCTCCACTGGATCATATTACTCACTTTCAATCGGGCAATGGCATCCAGATCCTTCATGACCCGTTCTTCCAACCTTAATTTTTGACTTCTATATATTCCGATACCGGAGAACACAATTATGAGATCGAAAATGGCGATAAAAAGAATTGCCGGCCATCGCATTGCAGACTACTTAAAAATATCAGGAAGCCTCAAGTCGGGTTTCTTAAACATGGGATCAGGTCAGGTTTTCACTTCAGGTTCATGCGCAATGGTTTCAAATGTAAATTAAATCTTCCTAAAACTAACCACCTGAAGGCAATAATAATGAACATCGTTTTCTTAAATTAGATCACATAAATACTGCCAAAGCCATGAATCCATTCAAGATTGTTTTTTATTCTGTTACTGTAGTGTCAATGCTGGGAGTGAGCGTTCCGTTGAAGGCGCAAGGTGTTGAAAATCAACATTCTTTTAATTCCTATTATTCGGGTAGTAACCTGGATTATACCGCTTTTCCGATAGGCGGGATCGGTGCGGGAATGGTTTGCCTGGATGGTACAGGCGCCTGGTCGCATTTGTCCGTCGACAATCAGCCGGACGTTTTCAACGAACCATTTGCTTTTGCAGCTATTTCGGTTCCGGGGATTGCAAACGGTGCCAAAGTTTTGCAGGGACAGGTTCCCACCTGGAAGGTTTTTGGGCGTCCCGGAACAGCAAACGGTGGCGGAGATTATTACTATGGCCTTCCAAGATTTGAAAAATGCCGGTTCCTTCCAAGGTTCCCGTTCGCAGGGATAGAACTGGAGGATAAAGATCTTCCACTTACGGTGAAAATATCCGGCTGGAGCCCTTTTATACCGGGTGATGCAAATAATTCAAGTCTGCCGGCAGGTTCGATGGAATATACTTTTACCAACACTTCCGACAAACCCGTGGATGCCGTATTTTCCTGGAACTCAAAGAATATTGTCAGAAAGGACAACCGGAATGAGATTACTCCCGCTAAAAATGGTTTTACCATGCACCAGAAAGGCAGTAAAGAAAAGCCTGAGATGGAGAGCTGGTTCAGCGTCTTCACTGACCGGGATGCGTTTGTTGACCATTGTTGGTTTCGCGGCGGCTGGTTCGATGCACTGAGCATACTTTGGAAGGATATCACAGAGGGCACGATAAAGCAACATACCCCGGTTGGCGATAATCCCCCAGGGGCTTCCCTTTTTGTCAGGCTGCATATTCTGCCTCACCAGGAAGAAACGGTCAGACTGATGTTCTGCTGGTATTCCCCGGATACGAAAATTTCCACCGGCTCCCAACCCTCTCCGGCCGGACCTGCATTCGGCGATAAGCCTGCTCCGGGCAAAGCTGCTGACCAGCAGGAAATTCCGGGCTTTCAGGGCAAACAGCTTGTAAATACTTATTATCCTGATGGTGATGGTCTCACCGGGGTTTTAACCTCCCCCGGCTTTAAAATTAAAAAGGGCTTTGTCGCTTTTCTCATCGGTGGCGGGAGCATGAAGGAAAAAACCTGTGTGAACCTGGTAATAGGCGGTAAGGTGGTGTTGAGTGCAACCGGAAAGAATGATGAGCAACTGCTTCCTGTGGTCTGGGATGTTCGTGGTTTTAAAAATAAATCTGCCTTCCTGGAAATCGTGGATAACGAAACAGGTGGATGGGGGCATATCAATGTTGACCAGATTGTATTCTCAGACAATCCAGCGGCTGATCCTTCCAATGTTTCAACCATTGACCAGATATTCGAGGATTTCGAAGGATCAACCTATGGAACCTGGGTAAAAACCGGCAAGGCCGATCCTTGCGCTGGCTGCGACCCGGAAACCTGCACGATTGAGAGGTATTACAAGCCCTGGTATTCCGGACAATTCAAGAACATCGGCTCATTACAGGATTATTGGATTAACAGTTACGACAAGCTTAAAGCCGGAAGTGCCGCCTTCCGGGATGCTTTCTATGCGTCAACGTTACCTGCGGAGGTCACAGAGGCGATTGCTGCCAATCTGACCATCCTGAAATCTCCGACTGTTTTAAGAGATACCGACGGCCGGCTTTGGGCCTGGGAAGGTTGCAGCGACAATAACGGCTGCTGCGCGGGAAGCTGCACTCATGTCTGGAATTACGCCCAGGCAATTCCGCATCTGTTTCCACAGCTTGAGAGGTCCTTGAGATCAACTGAGTTTACTGTAAGTCAGAATTCAGAAGGACATCAGACGTTCCGGTCGAACCTCCCCATTAATGAACCGCAGCACGGTTTTCATGCTGCCTCGGACGGACAATTGGGCGGGATCATGAAAGTTTACCGGGATTGGCGGATAAGCGGCGACAATATCTGGTTGTCGAATATTTATCCCCTCGTGAAGCAAAGTCTTGATTATTGCATTAAAACCTGGGATCCCGACCGTATTGGCGTTTTGGTGGAACCGCATCATAATACGTATGATATTGAGTTCTGGGGGCCAGATGGCATGTGCTCCAGCTTTTACCTGGGCGCAATTACCTCGTTTATCGAGATGAGCAAGGCAATGCAGAAACCATACGGAGACTATGAAACACTGCTTGCCAAAGGCAAAGCATACATGGAAAGCGAACTTTACAACGG
>CAYHCO010000037.1:0-28321 GCA_964355105.1 uncultured Porphyromonadaceae bacterium | reverse complement strand
AATGAAGTATGGACCGGGATCGAATACCAGGTGGCAAGCCATCTGATGATGAAGGGAGAGGTTGAAAAAGGGTTGGATATTGTAAAAGCCTGCCGGGAGCGATACAACGGAACCGTACGCAATCCGTTTGACGAATACGAATGCGGGCATTGGTATGCCAGGGCACTTGCCAGTTACGGTATGTTGCAGGGCCTTACCGGAATACGTTATGATGCAGTTGACCGGGTCCTTTATATTGATTCCAGGATCGGAAAGAATTTCACAAGCTTCTTATCAACAGAATCCGGCTTTGGCAACGTCGGGCTTAAGGACGGTGTGCCTTTTGTCGAGGTAAAAATGGGCAAGATTCCGTACGAAAGAATTGTACTCAAGTAAAAAGAGGTATTTTTGGGGTCAAACTACTATTAACAATGGGAAGAGCATACGAATACCGTAAAGCGCGCATGTTTAAGCGTTGGGGTAGCATGTCGAAAACATTTACCCGTATATCAAAAGAAATCATTATTTGTGTAAAGGCTTCTGGTCCGGATCCTTCCAATAACTCCAGGCTTCGTGTTCTGATGCAGAACGCCCGGGCTGCCAATATGCCCAAGGATACCGTTATGGGCTCCATTAAGAAAGCCGCAGGTAAAGACCAGGCTGATATTAAGGAGTTCGTATATGAAGGTTACGCTCCGCATGGAATTGCTGTTCTGGTAGAGACCGCATCAGACAACCATACGCGAACGGTGGCTAACGTACGAAGTTATTTCAACCGTACTGGCGGAAGCCTGGGAACGAGCGGCAGTGTGAGCTTCCTTTTCGAACACAAGTGCATTTTCAAGGTTAAAGGAAAGCCCGGTCTGGATCTGGAGGAACTGGAATTATCCATGATCGATGCCGGGGCGCAGGAAATCTTCGCAGAAGATGAGAATATTATTATTTCCGGCGAATTCGAAGACTTTGGATCGATTCAGAAGTGGCTCGAGGAAAACAACTTTGAAATCATTACGGCAGAATTCGAAAGAATAGCCACGCAAACCAAGGAATTAACGGCTGAACAGGCTGCTGAAGTTGAGAAAACCCTCTCCAGATTTGAAGAGGACGATGACGTTACCAACGTTTTTCACAACATGGTTTAAATTCTTTTTATTCCGATACCGGGAAGGTCGCTTAGTGTGACCTTCCCGTTTTTTATTTCCATACCTTTGTAAATATCGTTGGATATCAAGAGATTACCGTCAAGGTCGGCGAATTCTGCCAGTGGTGACAATTGCGCCGCAGCCGAAACAGCACAGGAAGTTTCCGTCATGCACCCGATCATCACTTTCATGCCCATCGACCTGGCCGTTTTGGCCATCGTAAACGCTTCGCGCATCCCCGTGCATTTCATCAGCTTGATATTGATACCGTGATAAACACCCGAAGCCTTAACCAGGTCGGGAAGCCGCTGAATGGCCTCATCGCCGTAAATGGGCAGGGGAGAGCGGGATGTGAGCCAGGCCAGGTCGTCGATCTGTTCTTTGGGCAGGGGCTGTTCAACAATCACCACGCCCATCTCTTTTAACCAGTGAATCATCTCAAGGGCCTTCTCCTTGTCCTTCCAGCCCTGATTGACATCCACCGCCAACGGAACTTTGGTGGCGGAACGTATGGTCTGGACCATTTCCCTGTCGTTCTCTCTTCCCAGCTTGACTTTCAGTATTTTGAAAGCTTCAGCTTCCTTAACCTTTTGCCTGACAACCTCTTCTGTATCAATTCCGATAGTAAACGATGTGTTAGGGGTGAGTTCCGGATTCAGGCCCCAGATCCTGTACCAGGGTTGTCCGAGCATTTTTCCAACCAAATCATGCAGGGCGATGTCGACCGAGGCCTTTGCCGCTCGGTTTCCATCATCAATTTTATCAACGTAATCGAGAATATCTTCCATCCGGAAAGGATCAGAAAACCCGGAAAGATCAACTTTGGAAAGAAATTTTCCAGCCGTTTCCTGCGATTCGCCGAGATAGGGCGGCATGGAGGCCTCGCCGTACCCGGTTAGCCCGTCAAATTCGAGTTTAGTTAGCATAACGGGAGTGCTCGTTCGGGAAGAGCCTGCCAGCGTGAAAACATGTTTAAGGGCAAGGTTGTACGGTTCAAAAGATAGTTTGATCCTGCCTCCGGTCAGGGTTGTTCCTTTTGATACTCCTGATGCAATTCCTTTTCCGGCTGTGAGGCCTGCAGCAGCGATTGCCGACAGGGCAATAAATTTTCTCCTCGAGGTTTTCATGGGGCGTTATGGTACCAGGGATGTGATTTAAACGTTAGTGGCGAATTTTCAGAACACGTCATTCTTCTGGCATGCAGAAAGTTGGTGGTAAAGTAGGGTAGGTAAGCCGTTCGTGTGGAATCCAGACTGTTTACACTGACCATGCCTGTAGTTCCGTTGCAGTGAATAAATTCTGACTCACCAATATACATGCCTACATGCGTGGCGCGTTCCGATAATTCCGGGGTTGCTGTTCTTCCGAAGAATAGCAGATCACCGGGTTCTAGCGCCCTCCAATTCCCTTTGGCCGGAACTTCGTAGCCCTGAAATACCTGCTGCGACGCATCGCGGGATAGAACCATTCCGCCGGTCATATAAACGGTTTTTGTAAAGCCGGAGCAATCAAATCCTTTGGATGAGGTACCGCCCCAGAGATACGGCCGGCCTAAAAAGCTGAAACCACTCTTAACCAGTGCTGCCGCATCAGGAGTAACCTCCTGTGCCCATTTGGTAAATTCCATACAGGCATTCTTGAGGACAAATCCCCTGCGTCCGTCGGGCAGGATTACAGGAATATATGATCCTGCTGGTTTCAGGCTGCTGTCTGAAGTCACAATGGCTCCCATAACGATGTCGGAAACCTGTTCACCATTTGGATCAGGAGAACCTACAACCTGACCGCAGTCAGCCAAAAAGATCAACCTGGGCATACCATTCCACTTTGCCAGTCCCTGTTGGGTCAATGCGACAATCCCGGCTTTTGGAGTCCAGGAGATGTAATTGTCGGGGGTCTGAACGAGCAACCAGCCATTCTCCTCCTGCAGCACTCTGACAGGTGTACCCATCAAGGCCTGAGTGGCCATTTCTGCGGCATGTGCCGGTGTCGATCGGATATTCGCCACGGAGAGTTTGACCAGTCCCCAGGTCTTTCCCGACAGTGACGCATCCGGCAGCCTGATGATGCTGTCGGTAAATTCAATATTTTGCATTTTCAGATGGGTATCGAGCTTGTCAGCCGCTTCATGATGAGTGGTTTTCCCTTTCAACAGGATACCGGTGCCTGAATAGCTTGCTTTCACGGTAAATATTTCAACGCGACCGTCGTTAATAGTTTGACTGGCAATGGAATCAATCAGGAATTTTGCTATTTCCAGCTCATTAGGCGCCGGTTGGCATGCAACGGCAATTCCCAGGATCAGTAAGAAAATCCAATGGTTAGCGATTCTTTTTTTCATTCGTAAATGAATTATTGTTTCAAGATTAATTGGTTTGTACTCATGGAGCCCTCAAATTATTTTCATTGCCTTATGCCAGCCTTGCTCACGAGGGGTTCAATTGATAAAACGTTTTGGGCATAAAAAAAACGGGTCAATCCACCGAAAGATAGAAAAACCCGTTTGATTAAATACTGGTAAGCCTATTCCTTCTGGCTTTTTCTGATTTTCTCCAGCTGTTCAGTTTGCATCGATGGCGGAACCGGCATATACTGGAAGAATTCCATGGAATAGCTGGCCCGGCCGCTCGATAAGTTTCTCAATGCGTTGGAATATCCGAACATCTCCTGCAGCGGCACATGTCCGTTGACTTTCTGGGATCCTTTGCGGTGACGGCGCATCGATTCGATTTTACCGCGCCGGCGGTTCAGGTTACCCACAATTTCACCGATATAATCATCCGGAGTATTCACCTCGATATTCATCACCGGCTCAAGCAGCACAGGATTGGCTTTCATAAAGCCGTTCTTGAAGCAGATGGAAGCGCAGGTCTGGAAAGCAAAATCGCTTGAGTCGACTGGATGGAAACCGCCATCGAGCAGCACCACTTTGACGTCAACCACCGGGAATCCGGCAAGGATGCCTTTTTCGAGCGTTTTCTCAATACCTTTTTTGACGGAGGGAATATATTCAGTAGGAATTGCCCCTCCCTTGATTTTGTCGACAAATTCAAATCCTTTGCCCGGATTAGGCTCGATACGCATAACGGTATGGGCAAATTGTCCTTTACCCCCGGTCTGCTTGGAATGTTTGTAATTACTTTCCACCTCCTCATTAATGGTTTCGCGGAAAGCGACTGCCGGTTCACCGACCTCAATTTCAACTCCGAATTCATGTTTCACGCGGTCAACAATGATTTCCAGGTGGAGTTCGCCCATTCCGGCGATGATAGTTTCATTGGTCTCCTCATCAACCCTGACCGTAAAAGAAGGATCCTCGTTTGACATTTTCTTCAGGGCTTCACCCATTTTTTGCTGTTCCTTCTGTGAAGGCGGGGTAACCTTAAGCTCGATAACTGCGGGAGGTATTGTTATATTTTCCAGACAGATGGGGTGTTGCGGATCACAGAGCGTATCGCCTGTCTTGGTGATTTTCATTCCGATGAGGGCTACAATGTCACCAGGACCAGCTTCGTGGATTTCCTCTCGATCTTTAGCATGAATTTTCATAACGCGGCCAATCCTTTCCGATTTGCCTTTTGTTGAATTCAGTATGGCCATACCGCTGGTCAGTTTACCGGAATAAATCCTGATAAAGGTTTGCTGGCCGACAAATGGATCCGTGATCAGTTTAAATGCAAGGGCTGCAAATGGGTCCTTCACTGAGGGGCAGCGGGTGTGTGCTTTTTCCGGGTCGTCGATGTCGGTGCCGATTACGGCTCCTTTATCGATTGGGGAAGGAAGGTAATCAACCACTGCATCCAGGAGGAGCTGGACGCCCTTGTTCTTATAGGCTGCGCCACAAAAGACAGGGGTTATGAGCAATTTTATGGTAGCATCGCGAGCCGCTTTCTTCAGCTGTTCAGGACTGATATCCTGATCTTCGAGAAACATGTTCATCAGGTCGTCGTCATAATCAGCCAGCTTTTCTACCAGAAAAGCCCTGGCTTCATCACAACGCTCCAAATAGGCATCCGGAATAGCCATTTCAATCCGGTCATGATCAGAGAATGCGTAGGCTTTGCGTTCGATAATGTCAATGATACCTTCAAAGCTTTCTTCCACACCGATAGGAATATGGAAAGGTATTGCATTAGCATCCAGGTTAGTATTCATTTGGGCAACTACTTCTGAGAAGTCTGCTCCTGTGCGGTCCATCTTGTTGATGAATCCTATTCTGGGTACTTTGTAGCGGTCGGCCTGGTTCCAAACGGTTTCACTCTGGGGTTCAACGCCGCCGACTGCACAGAATACGGCGATCATGCCATCGATAACACGCAGCGATCGTTCAACTTCAACGGTAAAATCAACGTGTCCGGGGGTGTCGATAAGGTTTACCTGATAACCTTTCCAAACGGCAGAAATTGCAGCGGAAGCAATGGTGATGCCTCTCTCCTGTTCCTGCTTCATGAAGTCCATGGTTGCCTGGCCATCATGTACCTCACCTATTTTCCTATTAATACCGGTATAGAAGAGGATTCGCTCACTGACTGTAGTTTTTCCGGCATCGATGTGAGCAGCGATACCAATATTTCTTAACTTATTTAAGGGCATAGTGGTTGTTTTTCGGCGGCAAAGATACGAAAAACAACGAGTTTACGCCTTCCTGACCGTAAAAGAGAAGGTTGAGCCTAATCCCTGGGTACTCCTTACGTTTACCGTTTGTCCGTGAGCCTCAATTATATGCTTGACAATAGCTAAACCTAAACCCGTGCCTCCCTCGGTACGGGTCCGACTCCTGTCGACACGGTAGAAGCGTTCAAAAAGGCGCGGGAGATGCTTCTCTTCGATGCCCATTCCGTTATCCGAGATCTCGACAAGAAAATTTTCAACCATGTCATAAATGCTGATCTTGGTTCGGCCGTTGTCGATTCCGTAACGAATTGAATTTGTAACCAGGTTAACCAGAACCTGCCTGATTTTCTCACGGTCGGCATAAACAAACAGGCCAATATTGGTTTCGGCGCCGAATTTCAGGGTTATATTTTTTGAGGCTGCCAGGTCTTCCAGGTGATGAAATACCTCCTTGCATAGGGAATAGAGGTCGAAATGCGATTCATCAAGTTGCATTTCACCACTTTCGAGCCTTGAAATTACTTCCAGATCTTCGATCATTTCAATCATCCGATCGATATTTGCCTCAGTTTTTTCAAGATAATCCCGGTTTACCGAAGGATCGTCGATGGCTCCATCGCTAAGTGAGGAAACATACCCCTGGATGTTAAACAATGGGGTTCTCAATTCGTGTGAAACGTTCTCAAGAAATTCCCGTCGATAGGTTTCCAGTTTGCGCAATTGTTCGATTTCCGAACGCTTACTCTCTGCCCAGTCTTTCACCTCCTTTTCAACCTCGTTAAGTGCATCGGCGGACATCTTGAACTGCCTGTTGCGTTTTTCTTCTTTGGTGAGTTTCAGGTTCTGGATGGTTTTATAGATAAGCTTGAATTTTTCCGTGAGGTAATTCCGCATGATATTCCTCAGAAAGAGGAAAACGAGCAGGAAACTGACCCCGGCAAACCATGCCAGGAATTTCAGGTTTAAAACAGTTACCTCTGCAGCGGACAGAATAAGGTAAACGCCCGTGACGATAACCAGAACTACTGCAGACATATACAGGACCAGGCGGATCGGCGAAGAGAATCTCATAATGGCTCGATTTATTAATCCTCTAAAATTAGGATTTATTAGATCAGGAATTGCATTAATTCGAGCCTGTCGTTAACATATTCTGCGGGAAAGTTTTTTTCTTTCATCCTTCTGACCAGAGGCTCAAAATCAGAACTTCTCTTCAGTTCAATCCCGATGAGTGCAGGTCCGTTTTCCCTGGACGTTTTCTTTGAATACTCAAAATGGACGATATCATCGTCGGGTCCGAGAACATCCTGGACAAACTGCTTTAATGCCCCGGGGCGCTGTGGAAAGCGTACAATAAAGTAATGCTTGAGGTTGGCGTAGAGCAAGGCCCGCTCTTTAATTTCGGGAAAACGGGTGATATCGTTGTTGCCTCCCGATATGACAACGGTGGTTGTCATTCCCCAGAGTTTTGATTTCATCATTATGGCACCGGCGAGGGCAAGCGCTCCTGCGGGCTCTGCAACAATAGCGTTTTCATTGTAAAGCCGCAGAATGGTTTCACAGATCAGACCTTCGGGGACAGTAATAATGTCATCAAGGAATTCTTTGCAAATGGCGTATGTCAGACTGCCAACAAGTTTGACAGCTGCGCCGTCGGTAAATGAATCGATCGAATCCAGCATAACAGGTTTTCCGGCATCAAATGCCGCCTTCATCGAAGGGGCGCCTTCGGGTTCAATTCCTATCAGCTTAGTATTGGGCGACAGGGTTTTAAATACCGTTGCCGCTCCCGCCGCCAAACCACCACCGCCAATCGGAAGCAGCAGGTAGTCTATCGGAGTGGCTGCCTGGCTTAGAATTTCCATAGCTACGGTTGCCTGGCCGTTGATCACCGACTGATCGTCGAACGGGTGAATAAAAGCCTTGCCAGCCCGCTGCGATTCTTCAACGGCGGCATGGTAAGCTTCGTCGAATGTGTCACCAACCAGAATGATCTCAGCACGGTCATTGCCGTAAAATCCCACCTGCTTGAGCTTTTGGTTCGGTGTCGTCACCGGCATATATATCTGGCAGGCGATATCCAGCTTGTTACAGGCATAAGCAACTCCCTGTGCATGATTCCCTGCACTGGCACAGATTACTCCGCCAGAGCGGACATTTTCAGGCAACCCAGCGATCTTTACGTAGGCACCCCGGAGCTTATAGGACCGGACAGCCTGTAAATCCTCTCTTTTTGCATACAAATGCCCATCCAGGGTCTGCGAAAAATTCTCCAGATACTCCAGCGGGGTCCTGGTTGCGACCCCCTCGAGAAGCTGCTGAGCTTCCTTTATCATCGACAAGTCATTCACCATAAACTAATTCTCCCTTCAGATTTGCCTGGATATTTCCCCAACGTTTTTTCGCTTTCGCTCCTCCATTTCCCGAATCCGGAGTTTTTCGTCCTCCAGCTGATCGGGATCTCCCATATATCCCAGGGCCAGGCACGAGACCGGCTCATAAACGGCAGTATCAATCTCCAGGGTTTCTGCCATGCCGTTTATATCGAAACCACCCATGAAATGTCCGTAAATATTCATGGTTAAAGCCTGGATGATCAAGGCCATGTTGGCGGCCCCAAGGTCATGTTTCGACCAGATATTGGGTTTGCCCGGATCCCTTTCCTTTTTAGCTGTTGTAACTACCAGGATGGCTGCATGTTTTGCCCATCCCTGATTGCCGGTGGCCAGGTTCTTCAATATCATTTCGAAACCGGGAGTGCCACGATGCGCGTAATGATAAAACCAGGGCTGCAGGTTTCCTCCGCTGAATGACCAGCTTGCCGCCTCCAGCAGGGTATTCATGTCATCGCCTGAAATAGCTGCATCTGCGAAACTGCGGGGACTCCACCTCTTTCGCAATAAATCAGCAACAGGCCATTCGGTTTTTGCAATCTTAATATCCATGTTCAAGTATTAGACTGCAAAGATAGCAAGCCTATCTTGTGACCAGCATTTTTTTCGTCATCGATGTATTCCCTGCCCTGAGAGTATAGAAGTAAAATCCCTCATCAAGGCCAGGCAATGCAAGCGTGAATGTATGTACACCAGTGGTTTGTGTTCCCTGCTCTGCAACTTTAACAAGCTTACCGGAAATGTCGCGTAGCTCAAAGGTAACCGTTGATTCGCCTGCAAGCGTGTAATCGATATTGGTCACCTCGTTGAAGGGATTCGGATAATTCTGTCCGAGCATTACTGTCATGCCGGTCTCAGGAATCATATCGATCCTGTTTTCGTGGTTGTTAATGTTAAGGCGGATCATCTTGTTGAAGTTCGATCCTATTCGCCAAGCACCTTCAAAGCCCATATAAGTCCACTGCTTGTCGTATGAATCGGGATAATTCTTGGTGCTCCCGATCCAGAAGGCATTCTTCCGGTTGATCAGGTTTTCGGCAGTGATGTAGGTCCAGAACTGAACAGCAGCCATATATTTTTTTCCGGCCTTGAGTTTTTCGCCCTGACCGTCCAGCAGCAATGGCAGGGTTATCCAACCCTTTTTGAGGAGAGCGGAATCAACGGTAATCATATCACTGACTAATAGCTCCTTAACTTCCGGCGGGGTGGCGGTTGAAACGATCTCGTTCAGGACCACCCTGAAATCGGCTCCGAGATTGGCTTTCGAAACGTAGACGGAAATTGACGATGCCTCACAATCTTTTACCGGATCGAACTCTGCGCCCATCTGGTCGCCTTCATGAGTATCCTGGTAATAATCCCTCCAGGGACTCTCGTCGGCTTCGCTAACATCAGGGGTTCTGGCAAATACGCTGTCAGTCACATGGAAATAATACGATTTTACATTGTTGTCAGGGTTCTGGTCCACTTCACTGGCCTTCATGGCCAGGCTCATTTCATAATGCCCGTAATCAACCGGCGTGTATGACTTGTTGATGTAAAGAGTATCGGCCGGATCACCGTAAAAAACATAGGGCAGGGAATTTGAACTTTCCTTGAACTGGGAGATCCCGTTTTTCTTAATCTCGGCTTCCAGATGAACACCCGTCTGCTCGATCTCCCCGTAATTAACCACGCTGCCTTCAAATAAGCCAATAGGCAAAATCTGCGTTTTGGGCATCATGTATAAAAATCCGGCTGCTGCATCAGGATTGTTGTCGACCAGCTGGACATCCGAGAAGTTCATTTTAAGGTCATTGTCCCATCCTTCCTGGAACGTTAGGTCGTCAAACATCCAGAAATACAGGATCGATCCCGACCAGGTAATCTTAATAGTAACCTGCGATTGTCCGGCAGCCACATCAGAGATATTGGCGGTAAACCGGGCAACCTGTGTGTTAGGAAGGTTTTGCGCGTTCACACCGCGGGGAGTTCCCATTTTAAGGTCGAATTCCGCCCAGTGACCTCCAGCGTCATTGGATACCTCTACAACCATCCGCGGGGTATTGAAATATTTGAACATCTGCTCCAGGCTCAGGATCACCGAAGAATGAGTGCTGAAATTCATGAGCGGCAGCACCAGGGAGCTGTTAACATATAACATATCAGTATAGCTCTTGCCTGCATTCAGCTTGTCGAGATCGATAGCCATAAAACCGTTGGAGCGGGTAGTGGAGTTTAATATATAACCCCCGTCGCGGTGGGCAAAGGGTCCCTGCATGCTGTCCTTGGTCCACGCCCAGGTATATCCGTTATCGTCGGTTGAATTATCCTCAATCACCCATCCGGGGGGAGCTTTCCATCCTTTGGCATCTGTGGCGCTTTCCCAGTTAAAATGCTCTTCCCAGAATATCTGTCCGTTACCTTTAAGTCCTTGTGTCTGGCCCAGACAGGTTAAACCCGTGATAATTGCAATGGTGAATAGTAAGAGTTTTTTCATGATTTTTCTTGTTGTTCTTGTTGCTGCGAAAATAAGCGATAAATGCATAAGACATCTAAAGTTTTTGACAAAATTGTATCCCAGGTTACAATTTTATTTGTCCGGGTAACGACTGATGAATCCTGGCGTAAGCGGACGGAGAAACACCTGCTTTTTGTTTAAAATAACGGCTGAAATAGTGAATGGACTCGAAACCAAGGTCATAACTGATCTCCTTGATACTCTTACCGGAATTGGTCAGGAGATCGCGTGCCAGAATGATTTTAAGCTGCATCTGATATTGGAGCGGAGAAACACCGGTAAACTTGCGGAACATCCGCCTCAGATAAGAATAACTGATACCGCGACGAGCAGCGAAGTCCTGCAAATCGACGTTATTGATCACATCCTTTCTCATCAGGAAACAGGCCTCCTCAATAATCGCGGTGATCGGTTTGCCTGCAAATCCTTTTTGCTTTTCGAAAGCCACTATGGTCCCCAACAGTTTAAGGACAAGTCCGGAGGCAACTTGCTGGAATCCGGGTTGTTCAGTTTTAACCAGATCCATGATTTTAAGGTAGATATCCAGGATATCTTCTTTATTACCGATTTCAATGACCGGCTGATAATCTGAAAATTGCGAATGAGCCATTATTTTTTGCGCAATGGAGCCGTTAAACCCAATGTACATTTCGGTCCATCCGGTTGATTTTAAGGGCATGTAGCGGTGCCACGAAGCCGGGGAAGTAACCATGATAGAACCAGGTATGATGCGAAACTGGCCGTTTTCATTCTCGTAGATTCCCTCTCCTTCGATGATGTAGTTTATCTGATATTCATTCAGGCGACGACCCTCTTCCCAGGTATAGTAATACCCGGCAGGATGCCTTTCCGAGGGATAGACAGTACCGGCCGGAACATGAAGCCGGCCGGTGGAGTTCAGAAAGAGACCCCATTCAATGTCTTCCTCACTTGTGGCGAGGTATTTGAAAAAATCTTCCATTTAGTGTCAAAAAGTGCAATTGATGATACAATATATGTATTGATATAGTTTATATAAAACAATATGTTTGAGACATGGCTTTAAGGAATCTTATGTCAAAAATATCAAATTAGCCTGAGTTATAACTTAATTGTTCTTACAATGAACGCACTGCTAGGGGTTATTTTTCATTCGATCGGGGGATTTGCCTCCGGGAGTTTTTACATGCCTTACAACAAGGTGAAGGGATGGGCCTGGGAGAGTTACTGGATAATCGGCGGATTGTTTTCATGGCTGATCGTTCCGCCACTGGCTGCCTGGCTTACGGTTCCCGGATTTGCGGAAATCATATCCGGCACCTCGGGAAAAATCATCGGTATCACTATTATGATGGGATTACTCTGGGGGGTAGGGGGATTAACCTACGGCCTCGGCGTCAGGTACCTGGGCATGTCGCTCGGAAATTCGGTTATTCTCGGCTTGTGCTCAGCATTTGGTGCCCTCGTGCCATCGATATATTATACTTTCAATCCTACACCCGGGAAAATCTCCTTTACCGACATGCTTGGGAGCACGGGTGGCCAGCTGGTTTTGCTGGGGGTAGTGATATGCCTGATTGGAATTGCCATAACAGGAAAATCGGGCATGATGAAGGAAAGGGAGATTGCCGGGAACGGTTCCCGCCCTGTCGACCAGGAATTCAGTATCGTCAAGGGGTTGATCATCGCCGTTATTTCAGGGGTTCTGAGCTCATTCTTTAATTTTGGTATCGAAGCCGGTAAGCCGATGGCTGAAGAAGCAGTCAGACAAGGGTTTAATCCACTTTTCCAGAATAACGTAACCTATGTAGTGCTTTTATGGGGCGGTCTCACTACTAACATTATCTGGACAACGATTCTTAATCTTAAAAACCGTACCTACGGAAATTTCGTTGACACGAAAACCCCGCTGGCCAGGAATTACCTATTCTCCGCGATTGCAGGAACCATGTGGTTTGCTCAATTTTTCTTTTACGGCATGGGCGAAAGCAAGCTTGGCAACGGCGCCAGCTCCTGGATACTTCATATGTCAACCATCATCCTGACAGCCAATATGTGGGGAATCTACCGGAAAGAATGGAAAGCGGTTTCGCCAAAGACCATCAGGACCTTCGTCATTGGCATTGCCATACTGATCGCTTCAGTGTTTATTGTCGGAATTGGTAATTACAAAAGCTAAAATGATTTAACATGGATAGGATATCTTTGGTAGAAAGGGCTTACAACATTGCCCGTGAACAATATGCAGCAATTGGGGTTGATACGGATCAGGCCCTGAAAGCGATGGAACAGGTTACCGTTTCTCTGCATTGCTGGCAGGCGGATGATGTGGGAGGTTTCGAAACACCGGCTGCATCGCTGTCGGGTGGCGGAATTCAGGCAACCGGAAATTATCCCGGAAAGGCTACCTCGATTGAGGAGATGAGGAAAGATCTGGAAAAGGTATTGACTTTATTGCCAGGCAGATATAGGCTGAATCTTCATGCTTCCTACGGTGATTTCGGAGGGGAATTTGTTGACCGGAACGAAATTGAACCTAAGCATTTCCAGTCATGGATTGATTGGTGCCGGAAGAATGGCCTGGGAATGGATTTTAATCCCACCTTTTTCTCACATCCCAAAGCAGCTGATGGCTTTACCCTGTCGTCAAAGAATGAGGAAATCAGGCAGTTCTGGGTGGAACATCTCAAAAGGTGCCGGAAAATCTCTGCCGACATCGGCCGACAGCTTGGGACCCCCTGTGTCATGAATATCTGGATACCCGACGGATCAAAAGATACCCCTGTCGACCGCAATGCGCACCGGGTTATCCTGAAAAAATCGCTTGACGAGGCACTTACCCTGGAATATCCGAAAGAGCATATGAAAGATGCGCTGGAAAGCAAGCTTTTCGGTATCGGAGCGGAAACCATGACCGTGGGCTCACAGGAATTCTACCTGGGTTACGCGATCAGAAACAATAAACTCATCTGCCTGGATAACGGCCATTTTCATCCCACAGAACAGGTCGGCGACAAAATTTCCTCATGCCTCCTTTTTGCTGATGAACTGCTGCTTCACCTGACCAGGCCTATCCGCTGGGATTCCGATCATGTAGTTACACTGAATGAAGATGTCCAGCTCATCGTGTCGGAAGTCGTGCGGAACGGTTTCCTGAACCGGGTGAATATAGGACTTGATTTTTTTGATGCCTCCATTAACAGGATAGGGGCCTATGTTATCGGTACCCGCTCGGTTAAGAAGGCGTTCGTTTACGCGTTACTCGAACCAACAGCCGAATTGAGGGAATATGAGGAAAAAGGCATGAATTTCGAGAGACTGGCACTGATGGAAGAGCTGAAGATGAAGCCGTTCGGGGCAGTCTGGGACTACTATTGCCTTAAATCCGGGGTGCCAGTTGGGGAGGATTATATCAGGGAAATTCAGGAGTATGAACAGTCTGTTCTCAGTAAAAGATAACTAAACCATGAATTCTGCAGGTCGGTATTTATTATTCGCCCTTTTCATATTGACCTCATTTGCAGGCGCAGCCGGGCAATCAGGGGCCATTGTTAGGGTGCCGGTTACTCCCGTGAAAATTGTTTGGATGTCAGATACCACCGGGGTGTTGATTCAGCATCCCGAATACCTGCTTGTGCCAGGCAACGGGCAGGCCGATCTTTCGGGAGCCCGATTGTGTTACCTGGTGAATAAGACCGGGAAACAAACTTCGGTGATCCTTGATTTCGGAGCCGAACTGCATGGAGCCATTCAAATAGTGACGGGCATTACCGACGGCAAGAAACCGGTAAGAATCAGGGTTCGTCTGGGGGAGTCGGTTTCCGAAACTATGTCGACCCTCGACAGCACCAGTACGGCAACGAATGACCATGCCATGCGGGATTTTGAAATAACCCTTCCATGGCTGGGCAGGATTGAAACAGGCAACTCCGGTTTCAGGTTCGCCAAAATCGACCTGCTGGGCGAAAACAGCACGGCTTGCCTGAAAGAGATCAACGCCATATCCATTTACCGCGATATTCCCTGGCCGGGCAGTTTCAAATGCAGTGATGAGCTGTTGAACAAGATATGGATGACCGGGGCCCGGACTGTGCATTTGAACATGCAGGAATATCTGTGGGACGGGATCAAGCGTGACCGGTTGGTGTGGGTTGGTGACATGCATCCTGAAGTGAGTACCCTGCTGTCGGTTTTCGGGGAAAATGAGGTTGTGGCGAAGAGTCTCGATTTGATCAGGGATATTACGCCATTCGATGAGTGGATGAACGGTATCAGCTCCTATTCCATGTGGTGGGTGCTGATTCATCACGATTACTATAACTATTCCGGCAACATTGAATACCTGAAGGCGCAGAAAGAATACATGCACGGCCTTTTGAGTAAATTTTGCTCGATGGTTGACGACCAGGGACGTGAACGGCTGGATGGGAACCGGTTTCTCGATTGGCCCAGCAGCAGGGATAAAAAGGCTGTAGATGCCGGATATCAGGGCCTTCTTCTGATGACCCTTCAGGCAGGGGCTGAAATCACTGAAACCTTGGGCGACCCCGAACTCCGTGATTTGTGCCGGTCAAAGGCGGCCCTGATGGCGAAAATCAGGTTTGAAAAGGTTGAATCCAAGCAGGCCGCTGCATTGCTGAGCCTGTCGGGCCTGATGGTACCGGAGGCCGCCGAAAAAGTTCTGATGGCTGGGGGTGCCCGGAATGTTTCCACCTTTTACGGATTTTACATGCTTCGCGCTCTCTCGAAAGCCGGCGGATACGTGGATGCGCTGAATCTTATACGGGAATACTGGGGAGGGATGCTTCAACTCGGGGCCACCTCTTTCTGGGAAGATTTTAATATGGACTGGATGAAAAATGCATCGCGCATCGATGAAATGCCGGTCCCGGGCAAGGTGGATGTTCATGCTGCCTACGGCGATTACTGTTACAAAGGATACCGTCACAGCTACTGTCACGGCTGGGCTTCCGGTCCGACTCCCTGGCTGACGGAAAATGTTTTGGGTGTAAAGATTCTCGAACCCGGTTGCAGAAAAATCAGTGTTGAACCGCATCTGGGCGACCTTCAATGGGCAGAGGGCACTTTCCCTACGCCACTTGGTGTAATAAAAATCAGGCATGACAAGCAGGCTGACGGCAAGATAAAATCTAAAATATCCGCACCCAATGGAATCACGGTTATTCAGTACTAAAAGGGTATTAGGCAGTATCCTCACCCTCGCCACAGTATGTATTGTATTATCGGGCTGCAGTGAAAAAGCTGCTGTATCTGCCGGAGAATTCCGTAAGATCAAATCCGGTTTCATCACCCCTGCCGATACCAACAAGGTGTGGTGCTACTGGTATTGGCTCAACGACGATATCAGCAAGGAAGGGGTAACCAGGGATCTGGAATCGATGAAAGAGGTGGGTATTGGCGGTGCTTTCATCGGGAATGTCAATCCTGATGAAAAAAACGGCAAGGTCCCCCTGTTTTCTGATACATGGTGGGAAATCATGGTGCATGCGGTTACCGAAGGGAAAAGGCTGGGAGTGGATATCGGGGTATTCAATTGTCCGGGTTGGAGCCAGTCAGGCGGACCCTGGGTAAAACCGGAAATGGCCATGCGCTACGTGGTTTACTCGGAAACCCGCGTGGATGGAGGTTCGAAATTGAAAATCAGCCTGCCCAAACCCAAAGAACAGTTTCAGGATCTATACGTATTGGCGATTCCCGATATTGAAAAGCAATTCAAGACTCTGAGCAGTAATGAATTGCCGGTTTACTGGGAAAATCCGGAAAAGACTTACCAGGTTGATATTACCGGCAAGGATGCGTTACAGGCAAAAACGATTATCCTTTATCCCGGTAAGGCCCAGTTAAGAGCTGATTGTGAATTGTTTGCAATGAAGGATGGACAATATCAGTCGGTCCGGAGTTTTGTGTATGACAGGAGCAACAACATGCTCAACGTGGGTCCGGAACCGATGGGACCGGTGACGGTTGCGTTGCCCGACGTTGAATCAAAGCAATTCAGGCTGGTGCTCAAAAACATGAGCAGCAATCAACCCGACAAGGCCTTCTCCGAAATCAGGATAACCGAAGAAATCCGTCTCGAAAAATACATTGAAAAGCAGCTTGGGAAAATGCACCCGAACCCGTTCCCGGCCTGGGGAACTTACCTGTGGGAAGATCAGGACAACGGTCCGGTTATATCCTCAGCCATTGGGACAGATGGGGTAACCGACGTAACGAAATTCATGGATCCTGACGGAACCCTGAACTGGGATGCACCGGCTGGAAAGTGGATTATGATGAGGTTTGGCATGACCCCCACCGGTACTCAGAACTCTCCCGCAGCACCACAGGGGAAAGGCTATGAGATCGACAAGGCCAGCAGTAAGCTGGTTGAATATCACTTCCGCAATTACGTGGGTGAACTGTTAAAACGCATTCCGGCCGAAAGCCGGTCGGCACTCAAGTATGTGATTGCTGACAGCTACGAGATGGGATCACAGAACTGGACGGACGGGTTTGCAGAAAAGTTTAAGGAACGTTACGGATATGATCCCAAGCCCTATTTACCAGTATTGTCCGGAAGAATCATCGGAAGCGTGGAAGAGTCGGAAAGGTTTCTGTGGGACCTCCGGCGGGCGGTTGCCGATGATATTGCCTATGAATATGTCGGTGGATTAAGGAAAATCAGCAATGAAAATCATCTTCAGACGTGGCTCGAGAATTACGGTCACTGGGGATTCCCTTCTGAATTCCTGATGTATGGCGGACAATCGAACCTGGTGGGTGGCGAATTCTGGAACGAGGGTGAACTGGGCAATATTGAATGCAAGGCATCTTCCTCTGCAGCACATATTTACGGTAAAGCCAGGACTTCAGCAGAGTCCTTTACCGCTGCCGGAAATTCCTATCTGCGTTACCCTGCCTTGCTGAAACGCCGGGGTGACTGGTCGTTTACCGAGGGTATCAACCATGTGGTGGTTCATGTATATATTCACCAGCCCGACGATGAACGGATGCCTGGCATCAATGCCTGGTTCAGTACCGAATTCAACCGTCACAATACCTGGTTCAGACAGGGGAAAGCCTGGTTCGATTACGAGCGCCGCTGCCAGCACATGCTGCAGCAGGGAAAGTATGCGGCTGATGTTTGTTATTTCATCGGCGAGGATGCACCTAAAATGACCGGAGCCCGTAATCCGGAACTGCCTGCTGGCTATTCCTATGATTACATTAACGCTGAGGTTATCCATACCCGACTGAGCGTCAGGGATGGAAAATTTGTTTTGCCTGACGGAATGATGTACCGGCTGATGGTATTGCCACCGCTGGAGACCATGCGTCCCGAGGTCCTGGAGAAGATATCAGCATTGGTTAAAGAGGGTGGGGTGGTTTTGGGTCCAAAACCATTAAAATCACCGAGTTTGCAGGGTTATCCGTCGTGCGACGAAAAGGTTAAAATGCTCGCAGCTGAATTGTGGGGAGGTGAAAACCAGAGCAATCAAGGGACTTCTGGTTCATCAGCGGGGCCGAGGACTGTTGGGAAAGGGTTGGTAATTACCGAGCCTGACATTCAGAAAGCTCTTGATTTCATTAAGGTTTCCGCGGATTTTAATCCCGAAGGAAAATATCCGGTGGTGTGGACGCACCGCACACAGCCCGGCATGGAGATCTATTTTCTTTCCAATCAGGGAAATGAAAAAGTGGAATTTTCACCATCGTTCCGCGTGTCAGGCATGCAGCCGCAACTGTGGGATGCCGTAACCGGTGATATCAGGCTGTTAAAGGAATTCAGGACCGAGGGCGACCGCACGGTCGTTCCGTTGACCATGGAGCCCGGTCAGAGCTGGTTTGTGGTCTTTGCGGATCAAAAATCGGACATTTCTGAAGAAGGGTATTCCTCCAACTTTCCAGAAACAGAGGTCATAACTGAGATCAAAGGCCCCTGGAAAATCGATTTTGAGAATAAAAAGATCGGTCCGGAGCAGCCGGTTTATCTCGACAAATTAACTGACCTGGCCAGTAATTCGGCTGAAAATATCAGGTTTTACTCCGGCACCATGGTATATTCTACTGAATTTGAAATGAGCGAAATCCCTCGTTCTAAGCAGGTTTATATCGATTTAGGCGATGTGAAGGTTATTGCAAGCGTGAAGGTCAACGGGAAGGACGCCGGAACCAGCTGGATGTATCCCTGGAAAGTGGAAATCGGGAAATTGCTGAAAAAGGGAAAGAATACCGTTGAGGTTGAGGTGGCAAATTTATGGAGGAACAGACTCATCCTCGACAGCGGTCTGCCGAAGGAAAAGCGATACACCTGGACGATCATTTCGGAGGCTAAACCAGGCGATATCCCTCCATCTTCAGGTTTGATCGGTCCGGTTACTCTAAAAACACCCGTGCGGCAATAGCTTCAAATCAGTCTTTTTGTGCATTTTTGTCATCTTGAAAACCAAATCAGATGACCAAACACATTTTGTCAAGATTATTTGTAATAGTCTTAATATCAGTAGTCAGCGTTGCAGCTTCAACCGCTCAAACCCGTTACACCGCTTATGACGAGCTTCCCGGAATCAATAAGAATTACAAGCCGGCATACAGCGACTCCTATCCGGATTGGGCTAAGCGGCTGTATCAGCCTGGTGTAAACGCACAGGAACTGGAAAATGAGTTTCAGGCTTACCTGGCAGCCCATCCGGATGAGAAAAGTCCGGTTATCCGTTACTATAAGATCTGGCGCAGGGCAGTGGAACCCTATCTGCTCGAGGATGGCTCCATACAACTGCCTGACCTTGAAGCTTATCAGAGTAACCTTCTGAAAGTTCAGCAGAATGCTTATTCAGGTCTCAAAACCGGTAACAGCGGGAACTCCGACTGGACGTTCCTGGGGCCGAAGCAGACTTTCTGGTTGAATGAATCGGGATCAAACACGATTCCCGGAAGCTGTCCCTGGCAGATAAATATTTACGGGTTCGACGTGTCAGCATCCAACAACAATATTATTTATGCCGGTTCCGAAACCGGGTTTATGAACAAGTCAACCGACAACGGCCTGACCTGGAAACAATCGGGCACCGGGTATCCGTTTGGAGGTGGTGTTACCGCCGTTGCCATTCATCCCGTAAATCCTGATATCGTTTACGTTTCAGCGGGTAATCAGGTGCATAAAACCGTTGATGGCGGCCTGACCTGGACACCACTGATCCCGACAGCATCACTCTTTTATCCCGATCGACTGATCATAGATTACACTAATCCTGATAAGCTTGTAGCTGCCTCATCAAAAGGCGTTTACATCACCACTGATGCCGGAACCACCTGGACGAAGAAATGGACCAACGCTTCGTATGATGTTGAAATCAAACCTGACAACCCAAATGTTGTATACGCACTTTCAAGGAACAGTTCCGGAAAGTTTGAAGTCGCGATTTCATCCGATGGCGGCACAACCTTTACAGCCGAGACCTCATTCCCTTCTAATATCACTGAAACCAGCGGCGGACTTCTGGCCGTGACGCCCGCCAATCCTAACCTTCTTTTTGTGGTTATGCTGAGTTCAACCAATACCCCGTATTTGTACAAAGGAACGGTGACAGGAAGCAACTGGACCTGGACGCTCATTGGTACGGGCCAGACAACCAGTTTTCCCATGAACAACGGGCAGGGATATTTTGACCTGGTCCTGGGCGTCTCACCACTCGATCCCAATATAATACTGGCAGGCACCACCACCTTATTCGTTTCGAGGAACGGAGGCGAAACGTTCGGTTACGTCGGGGGCTATTCCGGGAATTTCAGTATCCATCCCGATATTCAGGATATCAAGATGCTGCCATCCGGTAAAACATGGATATCCACCGATGGCGGGATGACGCTGACAGACGACAACTTTACGTTGACGACCAAGTATTATGCACGGGTCAACGGTCTGGTTGGATCCGATATGTGGGGTTTTGATCAGGGCTGGAATGAGGACATTATTGTTGGAGGACGCTATCACAACGGTAACACAGCGATTACGGATTTCTACAATGATAAGGCTTTGCGGATGGGCGGCGCTGAATCGCCTACCGGATGGGTAATTCAGGGTAAAAGCCGCTATGTGGCTTTCAATGACCTGGGCAGCGGCTGGATTTTACCGAAGACGGCTGAAGGAAAGCCCGAAGGCCGTTTCATGTTCGGTAAATTTCCGAATATGGAAGAATACGGCGGGAGGAGGAGCAATATCCTCACTCACCCTTATTATTACGGGGTGCTGTTTGTGGGAGAAGGAAACAGTATCTGGAAAAGCACCGATATGGGAGTCAGTTACGACCGGATCTACACCTTTCCGGCCAAGGTGCTCTGGATGCAAATAAGTTACAGTCATCCTGATATCCTGTATGCTGATGTGGTTGGCTACGGATTGTACAAAAGCGAGAACGGTGGATACACCTGGACCGCCAAGACCGCACTGACCAAAAGTCCGAACGGCACCAGTTACTGGAAAGGAAAACTGTTCTTTGCCCTTTCACCATACAACGGAAACCGACTTTATGCCTGTCTCCAGAACGGAACCTGGTCTGCCGACCTGGGCCGGATATACAAATCCGAGGATGGTGGAGATAGCTGGACCAACTGGTCAGGCACTGTTTCTGAATATACCAAAGGCATTGTGGTACAGCCCACATCCGACGGAAAAGACCTGGTTTACCTATTTTCCAATGCCATTAACGGAACTTCGGCACATGTGTGGTATCGAAGGGAAGACATGACCGCCTGGGAAGATTTCAGTCACAATTATCCTGCAGGCATGCATGTTAACCTGGCGCTGCCATTCTTCCGGGACAGCAAGCTGAGGGTGGCCGGAAGCGGCAGTGTCTGGGAAAGCGACCTGCAGGAAAAAGAATTCACCCCGATCATCACCCCCTGGGTGGAGCGTCCGCATTTCAACTGCATGCTCGATACGCTGCATTTCGATGACCATTCCATGCTAAATCACCAGGGTGCATCCTGGTCCTGGTCAATAAGTCCGGCGCCTGCCTATATCAGTAATCCGGACGTAAGGAATCCTGTTGTGGTCCTGGGCACTCCGGGAACGTACGACGTTACGCTTACCGTTACAAAAAACGGACAGACCTATACCCGGACCATTGCGGGCATGGTGGTTGCCACTACCTGTCCGTCGGTCGGCGATTGCACCAATCCTGATGCCATACCTAAAAATATCTGGCGTCTGGTTTACTGCGATAGTCAGGAAACCAATTACCCGGGACTGGCATCCATGGCTTACGATAATGACCCTACAACGGTCTGGCACACACGATGGAGTGTTTCGCCAACCAGTTATCCTCATGAATTCCAGATCGATATGGGTAATCGCTATAGCGTGCACAAGTTTATTTACCTGCCGCGCCAGGATGGTTCCAACGGCCGGATCAAGAAATATGAGCTTTATATAGGTGATGATTATGAGGATTACGGTCCCGCAGTGGCGACAGGCGAATGGGAGAATTCCGGTGGCCTGCAAACCGTTACCCTGGCCAAAACCAAATCGGGCCGATACTGGAAACTGGTTGCCCTGTCGGAAGTCAACGGAAACCAATGGGCATCCGCGGCCGAATTTACCATTATTGGCTGTAATGGGGATACCTCTGGTTCTGAACTGGGTGAACTTGACAGCAGAATTACCGCCTGGCCGGTACCCACGAACGGATCGGTAAGGCTGGATGTTCCCGCTGATAAAGAATACACCTATACAATCCTTACTATCGACGGCAGGTCGCTAGGTTCCGGAAGAATCAGCAAGGGAGAGGCCGGACAAAATCTGGATATGGGAAGCTACCAGACCGGCGTGTATTTCGTGAGACTGACCGATCAGGCAGGAACCTCGTATACTGTTAAACTGCTTAAAAACTGACAATTCCTTTCGCAATGATTAAAAGACTGGCATGGATCCCCGTGTTGATGGTGATCACCTGTTTGTTCACCGGAACGGTTATTGGGCAGAAAACTATTCCCTATACTGCTGCACTCCGCGAGGCGGCTGTAACCGTAACCAGTCTTGCCGACGGCCAGCTAGATGGACTGATGCTTGGCAACGGCGATCTGTACGGAATCGTCTATCAGCGAGATAATCAGCTCTTCATGCGGATTACAAAAAACGATATCTGGGATGCGCGGATGGATTTATCGCAGGATGGAGAAATGCCCGGGGTTGATATTGCCCGCAACATCATTTCGGGGCCTACCGGCGGACCGCCCAGTTATTCAAAGACTTTTCCCCAGCCCCGGTGTGCAGCAGGATTATTGCTGGGAACATTGGATTCATCCCCGTTGAAGGCCACACTGGATATCGAAAAAGCTTCAGTCAGCGTTGTCAGGGGGAATTCACCAGCAATGGTAATTCGCATTCTGAACGACAGGAATGTGCTATTGATAAAAGGTACTGGCGGTGTTCAGCTTGAGGCCGTTAAAGCCGAAACCCTGCCGGATGCATTGCTCGGCAGGACCGGAGATATATCCTGGTTATTGATGAAAATGCCCGGGGATATTGATTATCCGGGAATGGAATATGCTCTGGCAGTTGCGACTAAGGGCGACCTGACAGCCGTATCCCTGGTAACCTCTTTCGACATCGGAAGCCCGAATGTGCTGGAAAAAGCTGTATTACTGGCCCGAACCACGATTGCAGAACAGGAAAAATCACTGGTTGCCGAACATGAGCGCCGATGGCAGCAATTCTGGTCGAGGAGCGGCATACAGCTTGGGGATTCGGTCATGCAGCGCTGGTGGTACCGGATGATTTATTTTGCCGGAACGGTGTGCAAACCAGGAACCTCCCCAATGAATCTCATGGCTCCGCTTGCCACTGACGAAACGCCCTGGCATTCGGATTTTCACCACAATTACAACTCCTGGCAGGTATTCTGGCCGTTGCCGGCTGCCAACCACGGTGAACTTGCCGATCCCTGGATATCCTATCTGAATGGCATGATCCCCAGATTCCGCTTTCTGGCGAAGGAGACCTACGATTGTGAGGGCATTTTCTGTCCCATATCCTCATTTCTGCATGAACCCGATCCTGCAATTACCAAAAGCAGGAACAAAAGGCAGATGTCGATGAATCCCTGGGGACTTACCATCGGATCCACGGCCATGAATGTTCAGAACGCCTGGCAGATGTACCTCTGCGATCCCGATACAGCCTATCTGAGGGCTAAAATTTACCCGATAATCCGTGAAAGCGCGCGTTTCTACGTATCATTCATGGAGAAGTGTAAAAAGGACGAAAAGGGTAAAATTAGACTCGGGCCTTCCTACAGCCCGGAACACGGCGAGTTGGGCATTTTCAACTGTCCATTTGACATTGCTTACGTCCGATACACGTTTGATGCGTTAATAAAAGCCTCGGCGGAACTGGGATCCGATGCCGATCTGGCTGACCAGTGCAGGAAATTTAACCTTTTGCTGGCCGATTACCCCACGGCTCTCAACGAAAAAGGGGAGCCCGTGGTAGTTGACTGGGAAGGGTGCAAGTATGATGAGGTCAAGGTTCATAACATTACAGTGCCCGCCAGCCCGGTATTTCCGTGCGATCAGGTTACCTGGTTTTCGCCGGAAACAGAAAAAGCATTATTCAAAAGATCCATCCAGGTTACCCGGCATAATTTCAACAATTCCAATGTCATATTCAACATTGCCAAGGCCCGTCTGTCGATGACTGAAGCTGTTCCGGACGCCAGGAAATGGTTTGTTTCCAGAGAGCTTCCCAACGGTTTGTTTCAGTGGCAGGGTCATCAGCACGGCACCTACATGGGTGAGATGGTAGGGATTGCCGGACTGATCAATGAATTTCTCCTTCAGAGCGTGCAGGACAAGATTCGCGTTTTTCCCTGCTGGCCCTCCGATAAGGATGCCAGTTTCACCGGTTTGCGTGCCCAGGGCGGGTTTGTAGTCTCAGCGTCGCTAGCCGGCGGCCATGTTTCGTTGGTTGTAATTGAAAGCACCGCAGGAAAGGTTCTTCGCTTGCTCAGCCCATGGAAAAATATCAGCGTTAACGGAAAGCGATGTGTCATTGGCTCGGATGGCCTGGTTACCCTGAATACCAGGGCAGGGGAGGTTTTCAGGTTTACTGAAGCGGAAAACCGTTAGGGCGAAAATCAAAGCCAATAAATAAAATCAACTCCATAATGAATACTATCACTCAATCCACCTCGTTAACCCAAGTCGTCCGGACGATACTGATCGACCTGCTGGCCCTTGGTTTTATTGTGTTGATTCCAGCCATGTCGCACCTGACCGGAATACCCGTCTATTTTATCGAACCGATGCGCATCATGTTGGTTGTAGCCCTCTTATTCTCGAACCGCTATAATGCCTTTGTGCTGGCAATCCTCCTGCCAGTCTTTTCGTTTTTGGTATCAGGCCATCCGGCGCCGGTAAAGATGTTAATTATCAGCGCCGAGCTCCTGCTGAATGCCTGGCTGTTCACCGTTTTGTTACAGACTATGAAACGGCCGTTCCTGTCCATGTTAAGCTCTGTTCTGATGAGCAAGATCTTTTGCTATGCCATGTATTGGATCTTCTTTACCCGGACTTTCCTGATCGAGGAATCCCAAACTATCTTCTTGATGTCCCAACTAATTGTAGCTCTGGTGTTAAGCCTGTTTACATCAATCGTTGTAGCAAAACGGAAACTCATGAGTTGATATGCTACAAAAAACCGTAGTGTAAGTTAGGCTTCAAAAAAGTGGTGATTTGCCATGATGACAACACAAAGAACAAAGTACGACAAGGAATTCAAGAAGAAATTGGTAGGATTTTCTTATACGAGAGGCAATGCCAAACAGATAGCAGAAGAATAGGGGGTATCGCCGGAACTCCGCATTGGGGTATAAAACGATTGATGAATTTTATAAAATAAATAGAAATTTTAAACATGCAGCTACCGGTCTGCCAACAGCGGAGCCCCTGCGTCAAATTACACAAAGGAAATATTTTTCTCTATTTGAAATTGTGTATATTGCCTTTGGTTTTTCTTAGCAGGAAGGACGTTTCGATTAATGTACATTGGTAGTAATGACTATGCAAAAGCAACATAGCAATCGTGAGCCAATTACCAGCAGCCAGATTATCCCAATCCTACATCAGGTTGCTAAACAGTTGATAGTTATCGAGAAGGAGCGTGAGATCTATCAGATCATGGCTCATGCAGTAGCCTTGATTTTACCTGGAGCTTATTTTGTAGTCACAAAACTCCAATCCGATGACATGAACTTTCGAATCGTGGAAAGTTTCGGTTTTGATAAATATTTTAGTGCCATCAAGAAAATAGTCGGGAAGGATCCATTTACCATTGATTTCCCCTTCGGGGAGTTATCTGACGAACAACTGCAAGCTTTTGAAAGCGGGAAAATTCACCATTTCTCTGAAGGAATTCATGATCTAACAAGGGGCCGGATTAATAAAACAATATGTAAAGCGATTGAAAAGATGTTAGGGGTGGCCGATGTATGTGCAATCAGTTTCTGCGTTGAAAAGAAATACTTTGGTGGAGTTACACTGTTGATTCCGAAATCAATATTTAAATCCGGGACCCTGAACACTGAGGTTGAGATGGCGATAGAAACAATTGCTTATCAGGCCTCATATGCAATTCAGAAATTGCGCGATCGTTCAAGTCTTATCAGGAATGCAGAGATACTTCAATTGACGAATCTGCAAATCGAAACGCTGCTTGAAAACTCAAGCAGCGGATTTCTTTTCGAAGATAAATCCAGAAAAATCCTCAAAGTAAACCAGGTTTTCTGTAATATGTTCGGCATACCAGATCCTGAAGCGATTACGGGATCTGATTGTAAAATAGCAGGGCAGAGGTCGGCAGGTTTATTCATTGATTCTGAACGTTTTTTAAATGGTATTGAAAATCTCATTCATGAGGATAAACCTTGCATCAATCAGGAACTTGTTTTGCACGATGGCCGAACGCTCGAAAGGGATTTTATTCCCATAAAAAATAGCTCACTGGTAGGATATTTATGGCAATATCGTGACATCAGCGACCGGAAAAGGACAGAATTAGAATTATTAATCACCCAAACCAGGTTTCATCAGCTCGCGAATCAATTAAATGACATCATATGGATGGCCAATGCTGATGGATCAGGAATGGCTGACCTAAACAATTCATTTGAGAAATACTATGGCTTGCCTGTAAGCGCCTTTGTTACAAACCCAAATCTTTGGGTTGAGATGATTCATCCGGAAGACCGGAAAATCGCGGAAGAAAGTGCAAATGAACTATTCGCAACGGGGAATACCCGGGTGGAATACAGAATTGTTCGTCCCGATGGAAGAATATTATGGCTATATGACTGTAAATCTATTGTTTACGATAAAATTGGCACCCCTATTCAGATAGGAGGAATTGCTTCTGATATTACTGAAAGAAAACTACTGGAAGAACAACTCCATATCAGGGATTTTGCGCTTCAGGCTTCGCCGGTTGCAATAGGACTTGCAGATATTGAGGGATTGCTTTTTTATGCCAATGAAGCTTATGTAAAACTGTGGGGATTTAAAGATAAAGATCAGGTTATCGGCAAACACATTGCGGAATTTGCAACAACGAAAGAAATAGTAAATCAAGTTGTCTCGACATTATCTGAAGGCAAAACTTACACTAGCGAGGTAAAAATTACACGCACGGATGGAACCGTGACAGACGCAATGATTTCGGCAATCCTGGTACGGTCTCCAGATGGCAGGCCCTTGTGCCAGATGGCTCTTTTCGTTGATATCACTGAACTTAAGAACCTTGAACGAGAACTCCAGGAGCAAGCCAGTCGTTTGGAAGAACTTAATTCAATAAAAGACAAGTTTTTTTCGATTATTGCCCATGACTTGAAAGGGCCTTTTAATGCTATTCTCGGTTTTACCGACCACCTGGCAACTGATTACCATGATTTGACCGATGACGAGCGGTTACGGTTTATTCAAATTCTGTACACTTCAGCTGGCAATTTTTATAACCATTTGGAAGACTTGTTGGAATGGGCCCGGATACAACGCGGACAAATTGAAATCCATATAGAACCAGTAAACTTAAGAAGACTTGTAATTGATAGCGTAGAGCCTTATCTGCTCAACGCATCGAATAAAGAAATAACCGTGGTGAATACGATTCCGGAGGATATTATCATTAACGCTGATATTCATTCCTTAAGAATCGTTTTCGGAAACATATTCAACAATGCCATAAAATTTACGCCGAACGGCGGGCTTATTGAATTGGATGCCACCGTAAAAAATGATCGTATTGAAATCAGAATCAGCGATTCAGGGATTGGAATGACCTCTGAGCAAATCGAGAAATTATTCCGCCTCGAAGAAAGCCAGTCTACCCCTGGAACCAATCAGGAAAAAGGAACCGGATTGGGCTTGATCTTATGTAAAGAGTTTCTTTCAAAAAACGATGGGAGCTTAGGGGTCGAAAGTGAATTGGGCAAGGGTTCTGTCTTTACGGTTTCCCTGCCGACACTTGTTTAGGTTTCATTCAGGAACCGGGCTTGTTTCCCGGGGCGCCGGTTTGGCAATTTTCAGGGATACTTCTTACCTATTGAAAGTCTTTTTGCAAAAAAGGATCTTTTAATTAATTTTGATTTGATGGAAATGTAGTTCCATCCGATCCTTTTATCGATTTCTTGACCAGGCACTTATCCTCATCCCATTGATTT
>CAYHCO010000036.1:34364-37041 GCA_964355105.1 uncultured Porphyromonadaceae bacterium | reverse complement strand
GAGTATGCCTTGCGCAGTTCCTCGAGCTGGCGGCGGTCCTCCAGCAGGGAGGTAATCTGATTGTCGTCGTCGGTGCCCTGTAACGAATGGATCTGCTCATCAATGGCACTGATCATCTGCTTGACTTTCTTACTTCGATAGGAAGCGAGGATTTCCGGTGCCAACTGTTTAATGATCTGATCTTCAGATCGGACGTATGCGCCTCCCTTCTCATGAATCTTGCTGATTTGATGACCAGGCGTCAGCAGGTCGACTGCCAGACGACTGATGTCGGGGTCCTGGCTATTGGTCAGCAGGGTTTGAATATTGATGCCCGGGTTCCCCCATTTATCCTGAAACTCATGAAATATTTTGGCATATAGCGGATTCTCGGGGATGAGGTTATCCGTTTCCATTTCCTGCAAAAAGAAATCCATAACCTTGATTGGCGTCGTTTCATCCTTATGTTCGCCGGGCAATTCAATCACAATCTTATCCGGGTAATTCAGCATGATCCGTATTATCTCCCGCTCCTCGGTCTCGAAAAGGGCTCTCGGAACTTCGGCAGGATGGCTCGCCGGCTGGTCGAACTGACGCGGCCGTGGTGAATAGGCTTCCGGCACATAACCCTGGTCTCCGATGCGGCTGCCGGGGCCTGACCGGGTTTTCTCCCAGAGTTTGCGCTTGATACGGGCAGCCTCGGTAAACAGCGTTTGTTCATCGACACCGAGCATGTTGCTGCATTCCTGCAGGTAAACGGTACGCTCGATGCGGTCGGGGATGATGGCTACCGAGCGGACAATCTCCTGAATCATCTGTGCGCGCTTTACCGGGTCCTTGCCTGCCTCCTCGAGAAGCAATTTTGTCTTGAACCGGATAAAATCAGTTTCATTCTCCTTCAGATAATCCAGCATGGCCGAAGAGCTGTGAGCCCGCGCAAATGAATCCGGGTCCTCGCCTTCAGGCAGTGACACCACCCGCACGTGCATACCCTCCTCGAGGATCATGTCGATACCCCGTAGAGAGGCTTTAATGCCGGCAGGGTCACCGTCGTAGAGAATGGTGACGTTGACGGTAAAACGCTTGATCAGGCGTATCTGCTCTTCCGTGAGAGAGGTGCCCGAACTGGCCACAACATTCTCGATGCCAGACTGGTGCATGGACAGAACATCGGTATAACCCTCCACCAGGATGCATTTATCTTCGCGCACCATGGCGTTTCGCGCATAATAGATCCCGTAAAGTGTAGCCGACTTATGGTAGATCTCTGATTCCGGGGAATTGAGGTATTTTGCCGCCTGGGCATCGCTTCTGAGGATGCGGCCGCCAAAGCCTATAACCCGGCCGGAGAGGCTGTGAATGGGAAATATCACGCGACCGGAGAAACGGTCGAACAGGCGGTCGTTCTTTTCGATGCCAAGCCCGGTTTTTATGATATATTCCTGCTTGTACCCGTTCTTTAAAGCTTCCTGGACGAAAGCGTCTCTCTGCTCGGGTGAATATCCCAGCTGGAATTTGTCGAGGGTATCGCGACGAAAGCCTCTTTCTTTGAAATAGCTCAGCCCCACGGTTCGGCCCTCTTCGGTATCGCTCATGATCCGTGAGAAATATTTCCACGCAAATTCGTTGAGGATCATCATCGATTCCCGCTCGTTCTTGTGCTGGAGCTCTTCTGCGGACTCTTCGGTTTCTGCTACCTCGATATGGTATTTTTTTGCAAGCCAGCGGAGTGCATCGGGATAGGAGAGATGTTCGTGCTCCATGAGGAAGTTGACCGAGTTACCACCCTTACCGCACCCGAAGCACTTGAATATTCCCTTTGAGGGCGAAACGGTAAAAGAAGGAGTTTTCTCATTATGGAACGGACAGAGGCCCAAGAAGTTAACCCCTCGCCTCTTCAGGCTGACGAAATCACCGACCACATCCGTGATCTCGGCTGCCTGAATAATCCGTTCAATAGTTGAGTAGTCGATCATGATGACGAAGATAGAAAAAAGAAGGATGCCCGAAGGGCGAAACGGCGCGATTAACTGGTCAGGAGCCTGGCCAGGTGCGGCACTCCCTCGGTGGCTTTCATGCGGATAAATTCCACCTGGCGGCTTCCGCCGAGTGCTGTTTCATTAGGATCGATCAGGTAAACCGGGACTTTCCGTGGTGCATAATCCACCAGACCGGCAGCTGGATATACCTGCATGCTGGTCCCGATAATCACCAGCATGTCCGCCACTTCAACCAGGTCGATGGCAGTCTCGATATTGGGTACTGCCTCCCCGAACCAAACGATGTGTGGGCGCAGTTGCGAGCCTTTCTCGCATTTGTCGCCCCAATTGAGCTGCCAACCCTGTATGTCGTACACCAGGTGCGGATCAGCGGTGCTTCGGGATTTACGCAGTTCCCCATGCAGGTGAAGGATATTTGTACTTCCCGCCCGTTCATGCAGGTCATCGACGTTCTGGGTAATTATCCTGACGTTGAAGTGTTTCTCCAGTTCAACCAGAGCGAGGTGCCCGGCATTGGGCCTGGCCTCCAGAAGGGCTTTTCGACGTTCGTTGTAGAACCGGAGCACCAGCTCGGGATCTTTACGCCAGGCCTCGGGGGTGGCCACTTCCGATACTTCATATTGTTCCCACAGGCCGCCCATCTCACGGAAGGTTTTCAGCCCGCTTTCGGCACTCATGCCGGCTCCGGTTAATATAAC
>CAYHCO010000036.1:3525-34264 GCA_964355105.1 uncultured Porphyromonadaceae bacterium | reverse complement strand
CACGGAAGGTTTTCAGCCCGCTTTCGGCACTCATGCCGGCTCCGGTTAATATAACTAAGTTCTGCATATCATCTGAATCCCCCAGGCTGAAGGCTGGGGCTAACCATATCACCTTAATCCCCAGGCTGAACCCTGGGGCTAACCATATCACCTTAATCCCCAGGCTGAACCCTGGGGCTAACCACATCATAGGAATCCCGAAGGCTGAAGCCTCCGGGAAGAAGCTATCTGCGGGAAGTCACTACCTTGAACTTGCCGACTTTCCACATTTCGTCGCGACTCAGGAATTTCCAATAATACAGGCCTGGTTTCAGGTCGATTTTCCAGGCTAGTTTAGCCACGGTGCCGGTTTTTATCTCGACGGCCGTCATTCCCTTATTGTCTACAATCATAATATTATACGACTCACCGGGCTCAGGAGTCCAGGTCAGCCGAAGAGTATCGCCCGGGGCGTAGGTGGTGCCGGGAACCGGACCCTGCACGCCGGGATCGGTGCCGGAGCGGAATTTCGCACCTATCAGGTTTTCATATACCCGGTTTGTCGTGTATGCCGAAGCATATAAAACGGTATCGGGCGTGAGGCCTGCCTTGACTTTTGCAGGCTCTGCCTTTGTCACTTCCGGCTTTACCCCGGCCGGCTTTTCCACTTTATTCGATGCCATCGGCACTTTTTCATGTCGGCCCGGCATGATTTTCACGATGGCGAAAACTAAAATAAATACCGCCGCCACCGCCGCCACATCGCGGATGAGTGACATGCGGGTAAACGGCGGACGCCTTACCCACAAAATCACCTTACCCTTCACCACCCCCAACTGCCCCCTGCCAACTGCAAACTGCCTACTGCCAACTGCCGACTGCCTCCTGCCTACTGCAAACTGCCGACTGCCGACTGCCCCCTGCCGACTGCCCCCTGCCGACTGCAAACTGTCTTCCAACGGCTCTTCAGCGAGATCGGGCAATTCATCCAACAGGTCGGTAATTGCCATCAGCTCGGCGCGGCAATAGCTGCACGACTCAACATGCCTGACCAGCTTTTCAGGCAAATTGCCGGCATCAGAGCGCAGATATTCGGCATATTGCGCAAGTTCATTCTCATCCGGATGCCCCGGAGTGCTTTTATTTCGAGAATATGGATCAGTTTCCTTCATCCGAGTATATAGACGATAAAAGTACCACCGAATGGAAAAATTTCATTCAGTATTTTCAGGATATTCCGATTTTTCTATCAGAATGAATAATATTTCAACCGTATAGGCCGATCTCGGCGGCTTGCCGTTCATCAGTACCAGCAGCTCCTCAAAACGGCTCGATGCCCATTTTCTCAGTGCATCGGCACTGCGTGGCTTATGCTCAAGAAAACGGAATGCCGCACTCAGCACCTCCATCTTTTCTCTTTTCTGCAAAAGGATGGCTGCATTGACCGCTCCGGCGATCTGTGCCCGCTTGGCCTCTCCGGGATCGATTTCGAATCCGATAAAATCATCACCCCGCACTTCCAGGTCGGCATAGCACCGCAAAGTAACCCAGAGGGCGCTCCTTTCGCTGCCGAAGAGCTTAAAGGCGCGCTGCAACCGCTCGTATTCCTGCTTGATAGTCAGCTGGTCCGTGGCACTCTCAGTGGATGTCTGTTCGTAAATGTCAGCTTGCGGTTCAGCCACCAATCTCAGTTTACGGAATTCTTCAAGGCAGATATTCCGGATGACCACGGAAAAGTAGGTCTTGAATTTGCTCTTGTAATTGTATTGCCTGCTGATGCGCCCCATACGTTCTACCAGCTTGCGGTTGACATCCTGCATCAGGTCGTTGATCTCCCGCTTGGGGAGATAGCCCTGGTAGGCCAGCTTTTTGACAATAATGCGGATAACAGGCTGATACCTGACCAGGAGTTTGGCGGGGTCGTCCTTGAGGAGCCTGGTATCGGTATCCATTATCATTCCTGAAAGCTAGTCAACTACGTCAAATAAAAATGAATTATTTGACCGGAGTTTGGCATCGGCTCCCAAAGTGTATCTGGATTGTTTCTCTTCCTCAAATAGCAGGTCTTCCTGAATGGGCAATTTCTTTCTTTTATAGGCCGGAATTCTCTCTACTTCATCGATAATATCCGGATTGGACAAATTATGGTAATTGAGTTCCTTCAGCCGGGCGATATTACCCTGTTCGTCGAGTGGAGCCTTTGATGCCGAAGCCGCAGGTGCTGGAGGTTGAGCGGGCGGAGCAGTCGGAGCGCTTGATATATGGGGATTCTGCGGGATGGTAACATGCGGCCGCGGAGGTGGTGTGTAATCAAGTGGATCAGCCGGTTCAGCGGGCCTGACATATTCAAAGCGGACGGTTTCGTTCACCTGTTCGCGCTCGACAACCTTAAGTTCCGGATCGGTTTCCGGGGCAAAAGCCGGCGGAGCTTCGGGCGAAAATTCCTTCCTTTCAGGTTCGGGCTCGAAATGCGGGATCCTTTCGGCTTTCGGCGGCGGGGCCGGACGGAATCTGTCTAAATGGATAGTCTCCTTCTTAGGCGGCGTCAGGCTGAGCCATTCCGGGATCATATCTTCCCGGAACCCGGTAGCTACCAGCGTAATACGAATCTCATCGGTCAGTGATTCATCGGTACAGGTACCCCAGATCACGTTCACCGAAACGCCCACCCGGGCCATGATGGTATCGCTGATGATACCCACCTCGTCCATGGTTATCTCGTCCTGGCCCGAAGTGATATTCAGCAGTACGCGGCTTGCCCCGCGGATGTCGTTGCTGTATAGAAGCGGTGAATTGATGGTCTCCTCGATAACCTTCCGGGCACGGTCGAACCCACGTGCGGAAGCTGAACCCATGAATGCGATGCCTCCTTTGGTCATGACGGAGATCACATCGGCAAAGTCGACATTTATATAACCGTGAATGGTAATGATTTCGGCAATTCCCTTCACAGCAAGCAGCAGGATGTCATCCGCTTTCTTGAATGCCTCGCCGAGCGAGAGATTTCCGTATATCTCGCGCAGCTTCTCATTGTGGATGATCAGCAGGGCATCCACATCATCTTTCAGACGGTTAATCCCCTGCAAAGCCTGTAACTGGCGCGAAGGCCCTTCGATTGTAAACGGCAGGGTGATAACGCCGACGGTGAGGATCCCAAGATCCTTGCATGCCCTGGCGATCACGGGAGCGGCACCGGTTCCGGTACCTTTCCCCATCCCTGCAACAATGAAAACCATTTTGGTTTGACCCTGCAGGATATCGGTAATCTCATTGATGCTTTCAATGGCTGCCTGCTCTCCAACATCGGATCTCTTTCCTGCACCCCGCCCCTCGGTCAGGGTAGCGCCCAACTGAATTTTCTTCTCGACCGGACTGGCGCCCAGGGCTTGTGCATCGGTGTTAGCCACGATGAAATCCACATCCCGGATACCTTCGAGATACATTCGGTTAACGGCATTGCACCCGCCTCCACCCACTCCGATGACCGTAATAATCGGCGCTGTATTAAATGGCAGGTCGAAATTGACCAGATCGTCAAACATGATTCAATATATTAGGATTCGAAAAGCTATTCCAATTTATCGTCCTTGTCATCGAACAGGGTTCCAACAAGCCGGGTAAGAGGATTTTCGCGGCGCTGGCGCCTGACCTTGACCCGTTTCTCCGGTTTAATGGACGGAGCATCGGGAAAGAGCTCAAACAGCGGTTCGCCGGCGGTGGCACCCTCCACTTCCATCGGAATCTCATCGGCATTTTGCCGGTAGCCGAATATCTCGTTCGGAAGCTTGTTGTATTCGCCTGCCGGTGCATTGGTGAAATTCTTACGGCCGAGATCGGGCTTCAGCTCACCCAGACTGGTTTCCGACTCCAGACCGGTAGCAACTATGGTAACGCTCAGGGCATTGCCCAGTGAATCATCCACGGTATTCCCCCAGATGATATCCGACTGGATCTTGGTGCAGTGCTGTATGAAATCCATGATTTCGGTAATCTCATCCATCAAAACTTCCTGTTTCCCGGAAGTGATGTTGAGCAGAATATTGCGGGCACCCTTGAGGTTGTTGTTGTTGAGCAGCGGGGAGATCAGCGCTTTGCTGATAGCCTCGTAAGCCCTGTTTTCACCTTCGGCAATACCCGATCCCATGATGGCCACGCCGCTGCGCTCCATGACGGTGCGAACATCGGCAAAGTCAACATTTACATACCCGTGAACGGTAATGATCTCGGCGATGCCCTTGGCGGCCATGGCCAGAACATTATCGGCATGACCGAAAGCGACCGACAATTTCTGGTCGCCGTAAATGTCGCGCAGACGGTCATTGTGGATAACCAGCAATGCATCTACATAGTCTTTGAGCAGGCTGATGCCTTCAACCGCCTGGTTCCAACGCTTCTGCCCCTCGAAAGAGAATGGCAGGGTAACGATGCCGACAGTGAGAATTCCCAGTTCCATTGCCACCTCTGCGATCACAGGAGCAGCTCCGGTTCCGGTTCCACCACCCATCCCGGCGGTAAGGAACACCATCTTGGTGTTGTCGCTGAGAAATCTGCGGATATCCTCGATGCTTTCGAGAGCAGACTCGCGTCCTTTCTCAGGCTCGTTTCCGGCGCCACGGCCGAAGGTGAGCGTTTTACCCAACTGTATCTTATTGGGAATGGGGCTCGTTTGCAAAGCCTGGTTATCGGTATTGCAAATTACGAATTCTACCCCGCGGATTCCCTGCTGATACATATGATTGACGGCATTGCTTCCGCCGCCGCCTACCCCGATCACCTTAATGATCGATTTAGATTCCCGGGGTTCTTCGAATTGATAAACGTCCTCAAACATGTGGTCAGATTTATTGGTTAAAACCTATTACTTTCTTCATTAAAAAAGCTCAGCCAGGTAGTATGAATCTTATCCTTCAGCGTTACCGGCTGCTGTTTTTTGCGGAAGGTAAAGCCAGGCCTCGACCCGGCAGTTGCTCCACCCAGTGATCCTTCAACGATCAGGCCGATGCCCGTTGAATAAAGGGGCTGGGTAATTTTTTCATCCGTATCGGAAACGAGGAACTGGTTGGGATATCCCACCCGCACATCGTATCCTGTTTTATATTTTATCAGCTGGGGCAGGCCTTTCAGCATTGCTCCACCTCCTGTAATTACGATTCCGGCGCTCGCTTTCTCGGCATAGCCCGAATTTTCAATCTCAAAGTTTACGGCATCAAGAATTTCCTCCATGCGGGCCTGGATGATGTATGCCAGGTTTTTGAAGGAGATTTCGCGTGCGTCCCTACCGCTGATGCCGGGGATGGTAACCACCTTGTCGTCGGCAGCCGTATCGCCCATGGCCGATCCGAACTGAACCTTCAAAGATTCCGCCTGTCGCAGCAGGATGGAACAGCCCTCTTTAATATCGTTGGTGATCACATTGCCGCCAAACGGGATCACGGCGGTATGCCTGACCACGTCATTGTAATAAACAGCCACGTCGGTGGTTCCGCCGCCGATATCTATCAGCACCACGCCAGCCTCACGCTCGTCGGCCGTGAGTACGGCAGTAGCCGAAGCCAGCGGCTCCAGGATCAGCTTTTTCACTTTCAGGTCGACCCGTTCAATACATTTCGATATGTTCCGTGCCGAGGCCACTTTCCCGATCACCAGGTGGAAATTAGCTTCCAGCATCCTGCCCGACATGCCGACTGGCTTACTTACATCAGTTTCTGAATCAACAATATAGCTTTGCGGGATCACATGAAGGATCTCTTCACCCGGATCCAGTGGCGTGCGCGCCATCTGGTCGTGCAGGTAGGCCACATCCTCGGGTGTGATCTCTTCATTGTCGAGATACTTCGAATTGCGGTTTTTCATGCTTTTGATATGCTGGCCGGCTATGCCAACATATACTTCGCTCATCCTGAATCCCGCCTGCTCCTCGGCCTGCTGCTTGGCAAGCTCAATGGCGCTGACGGTTTCATCGATATGAACAACAACACCGCGTTTAACGCCGCTCGACGGTGCATTGCCCAAACCCAGGATTTCAAACCTGCCATCTTCAGTTTTACGAGCGATCATTGCAACGATTTTGGTCGTTCCGATGTCAATCGCAGAGATAAATTCTTTTTTTGCCATATTCTATATCAGACTTTCTTTTGCGGTTTTTCAATTTTGGTGGTATCCATGACTGCCCATAAAGAGTCTCTCTCCTGCCGCTGTTCCTCGGTCCACTTGCGGGCGACAACCTGGTTGCTGAATCGGAGGTCGATCTTTGAATAGCGGTCCCAGCCGACATTTGGCAGTCCCTGCTCATAAAAAACCTTCAGCTTAGTGAGCTTCCATCCGTAACCGGAGGCATCGCCGAACAGTATTTTATGGTCCCCCACCCTTGGCACAATCTCCAGGGTATGATCGGGATGGATATTTATTTCTTCGATCAGGGCATCCAGGAATGACTCGTTGCGGATAGCAGTCACCACCTCGAACAAGCTGTCCTTCAGGAACTTCTTATCACCCGATCCGGTAATCACCAGTACACGGGCGGTAAATTTCGGTGACAGGGCCATCTCGCGGCCATCGCTGTCGAGGTAAAATGAAGTGTACGGAGCAACATACCTCATTACCGGCGTTCTCTGCGTTAACTCGATAAAGAGGGTGCCGTCGGGGGTGCTGTAAACGACAGCATCCTTAACGCCTGAAACGGTTTTAACCGTATTTTTTACCAGGTCGCGGTTCAGGTCAGCCAACCGGTTTCCGGTAGTCCGGATGCTGTTTTTCGCCAGCACCTCGGTGATCTCGGCGGGTGAAATGAAGTGGCTCTCCGTGCTGTCGGTGATATTTACCACCACCTGCCGGAAGGTCAATTGCTTAAGCCGCTGCTCGGTAAACCAGAGGCTGCCCCCCAGGTAAGCCGCTAGCAGGACCCATGAACTGATATTTAGAATCTTACGCCACATGATCACTCAGATATTTTACAATAGGTTCGCAAAGCTGATCGATATCCCCTGCGCCGATGGTGAGCACAACCTCCAGTTTTGAAGCATCAAGGGATCCGACCAATTCAGATTTAGAACATAATCGCTTGTCATTCAACTCAACCAAATCGAAAATCATTTTTGAATCCACCCCCTGAATCGGTTTCTCCCGCGCCGGATACAGATCGAGGAGGATCAGTTCATCGAGCTTGCTGAGTGATTCTGCAAACCCGTCGGCAAAGTCCCTCGTCCGGCTATAAAGGTGCGGCTGGAATATTCCGGTGATTTTCTGATCGGGGAACAGAAGTCTGATCGAGTTGATCAATGCGCTGATCTCATTGGGGTGGTGGGCATAATCATCGATATACACGACGCCTGACTTTCGGAACCTGACATCGAAGCGACGCACCAGTCCCTGGAAAGCAGCGATACCGCGACGTATACTGTCGTCATCGATGCCCGCCATCCAGGTGAGAGCAGCAGCGGCAACCGCATTTTCCACATTGGTGATGCCGGGTATGCACGTCAGGATATTCCCGACCTCCCCTTCCGGGGTTACCAGGTCGAAACGGTATCCCAGTTCAACCTGACTTATATTTTTAGCGTAGAAACCCGATTCGGGGTTATCCAGACTGTAAGTGGAAACTTCCTGTTTCCTTTTGGCATCGGGCCTCAGCGACAACCCACGCTTGAAGAGGAGCTTGGATTGAGGCTTCACGCGGTTCACAAAATCGGTAAAGCCCTGAATCAGAGTCTCATAATCCCCATAGATATCCAGATGATCGGGATCCATGGAAGTGACGCAGGCCATGTAAGGATTGAGCTGCAGGAACGACCGGTCGAACTCGTCGGCCTCCACAACTGCCCAGCGCGAGGTATCGGAAAGAACGAGATTACTGTTGATGCTCTTGCTGATCGCTCCCAGAAAAGCCGTGCAGCCTTCGCCGGATTCGATCAGGATCTGTGCAATCATGGAGGTAACGGTTGATTTACCGTGGGTTCCCGCGACGGCCAGACTGTCATAATTCCGTGTGATCAGTCCGAGTATTTCCGATCTTTTATGCAGGATATATTCGTTTTCGAGAAAATAATTCAGTTCCAGCGATTCTTTCGGGATCGCAGGCGTAAAGATGATGAGTGTTTCAGGCTCAAAGGGATGACTCCTGACTGCGAACGGTATCTTATCGGGATCATCGGTATAATGTATATTGATACCCTCCGATTCGAGTGCGGTGGTCAGCGGGGTTTTTGTCCGGTCGTATCCGGCCACGGCGATGCCGCGACTGCGGAAGAACCGGGCGAGGGAGCTCATTCCGATGCCCCCGATCCCGAGGAAGTAAACACGTTGTATGCGGTCTAAAAGCATATTACCAGGTATCAGTTTGGTGGTTAGGAGTATCGGGTTCGTTGTTAGGGAAGGGGTCCCGACCCCACGCTTTCGCGGGGGCAGGCTTTTCGTCGGGATGACAGAGAAGGTCCATAGCAACTTTTGCTATTTCCTGGACGGCGTTGGGTTTGGCGAAGAGCAGCATGTTTTTGCTCATGGCGGCGAGGCCAGGCGGGTCGGCAATCAGCTGTAGCATTTCATCCACGAGCCGGGCGGGTGCTTCGGTATCGGTAATCAATCTGGCGGCTCCAGCCTCCACATAGGCTTCGGCATTTTTAGCCTGATGATTTTCGGCTGCACTCGGCAGCGGGATCAGTATGGCGGGCTTGCCCAGAACAGACAGCTCCGAAAGGGTAATCGCACCGGAACGGCAAACCACGAGATTTGCGAGTGCGTAGGCGTAATTCATCTCATAGATAAATTCCATCACCCTGATATTTTTCGCATCCACCGATTCCACCTCTGTTTTGGCAGTCGGATAGAAAGCGGTGCCGGTTTGCCATAAGATATCCACCGGGGCTTTAGCGAGAGAGCGAATATGCGGGAACAGACTCTGATTCAGCGTTCTCGCGCCCAGACTTCCCCCGAAGATCAGGATCACGGGGCGCTTGCCGGTGATATGGAAAGTAGCCCTGGCGGCTGCCATCTGAGTATCAGGGATCTGCAGGTCGCTCCGGACCGGATTACCGGTGACAACGATCTTGTCGGCCGGGAACCAGCGGTTCATATCGGGATAAGCCACACAGATACTGTTGGCTTTTTGGGCAAGCAGGCGGTTGGTGACTCCCGGGAATGAGTTCTGCTCCTGCAGCAGCGTCGGGATGCCTTTTCTTGCAGCCACTTTGAGGACCGGTCCGCTGGCAAATCCGCCGGTGCCGATCACCAGTCCGGGCTTAAACTTGCTCACCACCCGGTATGCCTTGAACATGCTGGCCAGCAGCCTGAACGGGAACAATAGGTTCTGTGCGGTCAATCTCCGGTGGAAAGCCGTTACGGGCAATCCTACGATATTATAACCGGCGCGCGGAACTTTCTCCATCTCCATTTTTCCGATAGCTCCCACAAAGAGGAATTCTGCATCCGGGATCAGGTTCCTGATCTCATTGGCGATGGCAATGGCCGGGAATATATGCCCGCCGGTGCCTCCACCGCTCAGCATGATCCGGTATGTATTATGCTTCTGCACCTTGCGCCTCCTGTTCAATTGACCGGCTTACGCCTAATATTATACCAATGGCTATAGCGGTAAACAATATCGATGTACCCCCGCGACTGACCCAGGGCAGCGGCTGGCCCGTTACCGGAAGCAATCCCGATGACACGCCCATGTTCACCATGGCCTGGATCACGAGGCCCACGGTAAGTCCCACCACCACAAATGCAGGGAAGGACCGTGAGCATTTTCGGACGATCACTCCCGCCCGGTAGAGTAAAATCAGATAGATGAACATCAGGGGAAGGGCTCCGAAAAGGAAGCCGTACTCCTCGATGACGATGGCATAGATAAAATCGGAATAGGCCTGCGGCAGGGAGCGGCGCTGGGTACTGTGACCGGCGAATTTACCGAACAAGCCGCCGTTGGCTATAGCGATCTTTGCCTTATCGGACTGGAATTTCTCTTCAGGATTGTCATCCTTGGAGAAGTGCGACGTTATGCGGTTCGTCCAGGTTTGTTCGCGGATGCTGGTATTGGTGTTCTTTCCGATATACATGAACACCCCGAGGAGCAGGATGCCGGCAAAGGCGAGTCCGAGCAGGTAAATGATTTTCGTGCGGCCCACATAAAGAAGAACCATGCAGGTAACAAACAATATGGCTGCCGTGGAGAGGTTTTCCGGAAGAATGAGACCGCAGATCACGCCGATAACCGCCAGTACAGGTAAAAATCCTTTCTTAAAATCCTGTATCTCCGTTTGGTTCCGGCTGAGGAAGCGGGCAACAAAAATGATCAGCGCCAGCTTGGCAAAGTCGCTCGTTTGGAAGGTAGTCCCGATCACAGGTATCCGAAGCGAGCGCGTTGCATCGTTTACGTGAACACCGAAGATCAGCGTGAAAACCAGCAGGACGGCGGCTACTACGAGTACGAGATTAGCGGTGACATTGTAGAACCTGATGGGGACCTTGTGAACCCCGTACAACACTACCCATCCAACGATCAGGTATCCGATATGCCTTGCGATATGCGTGGTTACGTTTCCGCCGTTGTGGAAGGCCAGCGCGGCAACGGAGCTCGACACGGCCAGCCCTGAGTAGATAGTCAGGAAGACCATGAGCACCCAGATCACGCGATCACCTTTAAAACCATGCAGAAAACTACGCATCTCGTTATTTTGTTAAATCGTTTTCAATCAAAGATTACGAACGGCATTCTTGAACTGCCGGCCGCGATCTTCATAATTCTCAAACAGATCGAAACTTGCACAACAGGGCGACAGGAGAACGATATCCCCCTCTTCTGCCAGATAATAGGCTGTGCGAACGGCTTCTTCCATGGTCACCGTGTCGACGACCGTGTCAATGATGCCATCGAAAGCATCGTGAATCTTGGTATTGTCCTTCCCGAGGCAGACGACCGACTTGACTTTCTCGCGGACGAGGGAATTGAGGATTGAGTAATCGTTCCCCTTGTCGACCCCGCCGACGATCCAGACCACCTTGCCCTTCATCGATTCCATGGCATACCAGGTGGAATTCACGTTGGTAGCTTTTGAATCGTTGATGAACTCGATGCCGTGCACCTTGATGACCGGTTCGAGGCGGTGTTCCACTCCCTGAAAATCGGTCAGGCACTCCCGGATGGTGTCTTTTCTGATATCAAGCACGCGGGACGCAATTCCTGAAGCCATGGAATTGTAAGCGTTGTGCTTACCCTGCATGGAAAGATCAAATATTGACATATTGAAAGGATTATTATTAATGACGATGTTGAGTTGATCGCCTTCCACCCAGGCGCCGGGGTTATAAACCTTATCGAAACCGAAGGGCAGCTGCTGCGGAATGATCTGCCGTTTAGCTATCTCCTTCTGAAGAACGGGATCATCGCCGCAATAGATAAAATGATCTTCAGGTCTCATGTTATTGATTATCCTGAACTTGCTATCGACATAATTCTGAAATTCGTAATTGTACCGATCGAGATGATCCGGCGTGATATTCATCAGTATGGCAATATCAGCCCTGAAATCGTACATGCCATCCAATTGAAAGCTTGATATTTCCAGTACGTAATAATCAAAATCCTGCTCAGCCACCTGCCGGGCGTAACTCTGACCGATATTCCCCGCCAGTCCGACATTCAGGCCGGCGCCTTTGAGGATATGGTAAGTCATGAGCGTGGTGGTGGTTTTACCGTTGCTGCCCGTGATGCAGATATTTTTAGCCCGGGAATAGGGGAAAGCAAACTCCAATTCAGAGATTACCGGGATACCTTTTTCGTGCAACAGCTTGATCATTGGAGCCTTATCCGGAATCCCGGGGCTTTTGACCACCTTGACGGCTTCCAGGATACGGGCTTCGGTATGACCGCCCTCCTCGAAATCGAAGTCCATATCAACCAGGGTCTGGCGATAGTCGGGCTTGATCTTCCCGGCATCGGACACCAGGACCTCATAGCCCTGCTTCCTGGCCAGGATCGCTGTCCCTACCCCGCTTTCGCCTGCTCCCAATATGACTATCTTCTCTGACAAGGTTACCTGAGTTTAAGCGTTGCAATTGTTACTACTGCAAGCAAAAGACCGATGATGAGAAAGCGTATCACGATTTTTGGCTCGGAATAGCCTTTCTTCTGATAATGATGATGCAACGGCGACATGAGGAAGATCCTCCGTCCCGTGCCGAAGCGTATCCGGGTGTATTTGAACCATCCCACCTGCAGGATGACCGAAACATTCTCGATAATGAAAACACCGCAGAGGATTGGAATGAAGAGCTCCTTGCGGATCAGAATAGCAAATACCGCGATGATGCCACCCAGGGCCAGGCTTCCGGTATCGCCCATGAATACCTGCGCCGGATAGGAATTATACCAAAGGAACCCGACAGTGGCCCCGATAAATGCCGAAACAAATACCGCCAGTTCACCGGAATCCGGAATATACATGATATTCAGATAATTAGAAAGCTCATAGTTGCCCGACAGATAGGCTAGTATACCCAAGGTTGCCCCCATAATCGCGGAGGTTCCGGTGGCAAGCCCATCGAGCCCGTCGGTGAGGTTTGCTCCGTTACTGATGAAGGTGAGGATCAGGATCACGACTAACACAAATACGATCCAAACAAGGTGACCGGTTTCGTTACCGCCCATCCAGCCAACCAGCCAGCGGTAATTAAATTCATTATTTTTCAGGAACGGAATGGTTGTGGTGGCACTCCTGTGCGTAACGTATTTATAAGTGAGTCCATCCTGATTCGTTGAGGCAACAACACTGTCGTTGGCAGTAATTTCACCGGGCTTGATCAGTATCTTCTCCCCTAACTTAACATCCTGATGAAAATACATGGTGAGACCGATGATCAGACCGAGAATTACCTGTCCGACAATCTTAAACTTCGCAGCCAAACCGGCTTTATTCTTTTTAAATACCTTGATATAATCATCGAGGAAACCCAGCAGCCCAAGCCAGATAGTGGTCAGGAGCATCAGGAGGATATATATATTGCCCAGTTTTGCGAATAGCAGGGTTGGTACCAGAATAGCGGCCAGAATTATGATCCCGCCCATGGTTGGGGTACCTGCCTTGCTCATCTGACCCTCAAGGCCCAGATCACGGACCGATTCTCCTACTTGTTTAACCCGGAGATAATTAATAATTCTTTTACCAAATACCATGGATACGATCAGTGCTGTTATCAAAGCCATGGCTGACCGGAACGAGATGTATTGAAACACCCCGGCACCAGGGAAGTGCAAATTATCGAGCCATGTGAAAAGCCAGTATAGCATCAGGATAATTTCGTATTAGGGTTAGGGGTCCCCGCCTTCGCGGGGATGACAGGATAAGGCTCTGTGCTGAGGGAGGTGAGTTCTTCGAGGTCGTCAAAGTGGTGTTTCACCCCATTGATTTCCTGATAGGTTTCATGTCCTTTGCCGGCCAGCAGCACGATATCTCCTTTTTGGGCCAGTGCAACGGCGGTTTTAATGGCATCATGACGGCTGGTGATGCTGAGCACGCGTGCTTCAGCCCCGGCCGGGATCCCTTTACGAATATCATCCATGATCATGTCCGGATCCTCCGTTCTGGGATTATCCGAAGTGATGATCACGCGGTCGCTCAGACGGCAGGCAACTTCGGCCATCAATGGCCGCTTGCCGCGGTCGCGGTCGCCCCCCGCTCCAAAGACAGTTATAATCTGTGCATTGCCTTGTTTCAGGTCGGCCAGGGCGGTTAAAACATTTTCGAGTGCATCGGGAGTATGCGCGTAATCCACAATTCCGATCCTGTCGTTGCCAAGCCTGGTAGTCTCCATGCGGCCTTCCACAGGCTCGAGCAGGCTCAGCTGGGTAAGAATCTCAGTCCGCTCCAATCCGAGCAGACGGGCAGCGCCGTAAACCGCAAGAAGGTTGGAAACATTGTAGCGTCCGATAAAACGCAGCCACAATTCCTGCGAGTCAAACGTCACCTGCATGCCATCGGCATGATGCTCGATGAGGCGGCCCTCAAAATCAGCAGAACCACGGGTGGTATAGGAAAACCTCCGGGCTTTGCAGTTCTGTAGCATGACGGGGCCATTGCGGTCCTCGGCATTGGTCAGCGCAAAAGCTTGTGTAGCCAGCTGGTCGAAAAATAATTTCTTGGCTTTCAGGTACGACTGAAAATCGACATGATAATCAAGATGGTCGCGCGTGAGGTTGGTAAAAATGCCTCCGGCAAATTGGACTCCAGCAACACGGTGCTGGTCCATGGCATGCGACGAAACCTCCACAAAGGCATACTGGCAACCGGCATCGACCATTTCAGCCAGATGACGGTGGAAGGTGATGGCATCCGGTGTGGTATGGGTCGCAACGGTTGACTCCTGATGCACGCACACCCGGATAGTTGAGATGAGGCCCGAAGGATATCCGAGATTTTCGAAGAGCTTATACAACAGGGTGGCTATGGTGGTTTTGCCGTTGGTACCGGTTACGCCGACCACTTTGATCGTTTCCGACGGGCTATCGTAATAATCCGATGCCATCGGACCAATCGCCTTTGCGGCGTTATCAGTCAGGATAATCGTTGCAGCTCCCGTATCAAACTGAGGCAGCTCCTCGCAAAGAATGGCAATGGCACCGTTCGATATGGCCTGCTCTATATATTTATGTCCGTCGGTATGAGTTCCGCGAATGGCAGCGAACAGCATGCCCGGCTTTACCTCCCTGGAGTTCATGGTCAGTCCGGTTATGCAGGCCAACGGATCACCGATGAGCTTGAGCATGCAGATTTTGCCGGTTATTTCACTGAGCTTTTTCATAGGGAAGCCAGTTGAAATTCGACAATACCATCAGGGCTGCGGAAGGTGCCCGGTGCAGGGAACTGTGTGATGATCCTGCCGGACCCCTTCACTTTCACCTTGTAGCCCATATTTTCCAGAACCGGAAGCACGTCCTTCAGGCCCATACCGATATAGCTCGGCCAGACGGAATCCCGCGGATTCACCACTTTGGCCTGCAGCACATCGCCCTTGCGGATCAGTTCAGCAAACACATCGGACTGCTTGACACTCATCACAGGAACCTTCAGCGTTTTGAGAAGGTTGCTGGCATCAGGCCAGTAGCCCGGGGCTACCAGCGGGATGCGCTCGAGGGTGGTATCCTTAGAGGCGGTCAGCGGCTGCTGCATATCAAGATTGGTGGCATAAACCTTATCGGAAATCGCCTTGAATACGGTACCTGAAACCACGGCGCCGTAATAGGACGGGCCCTGCGGACGGGATACCACTACGATACAGCTGTATCTTGGATTTTCGGCGGGAAAATACCCAACGAAGGATGCCCGGTAATCTTTTCTGCCGCCCTCGTTCTTGTAACCCTTAGCGCCTTGCGAGATTACGGCCGTTCCGGTTTTACCGGCTATCTGGTACAGATCGTTTTTAAGATTTTTGGCGGTGCCGACGTTCACAGCACCAACCAGCATTTCGCGGACAATTTTCAGCGTTTCCTTGGAGCAGATCGATGATTTCATCACCTCCGACTTGTACGGCTTCACCACCTGACTGTGCGATTTCAATTCCTTCACCAGCCGCGGCCTCACCATGGTGCCATCGTTGGCTATGGCGTTATAGAAAGTGAGGGTTTGCAGCGGGGTCATTTCCACTTCATAACCGAATGCCATCCAGGCTACGGTTGCAGCCGACCAGGTGGAGCTTGCCGGTGTTTTGATCCGCGGATCCTGGCCCCCCTCAATTTCGAGGTTGAGCGGCTTATTGATACCCATTGAATATATGCGTTCCAGAAAATGCTCGGGGTTTGAGCCGTAATGCCTGTCGATGATCGTGGCCATGCCGATATTCGACGATACTTCCACTACTTCCTTAACAGAGATAAGGCCGTGCCCCCCGGTGTGGGCATCCGTGATCGGCTGGTTATGAAGGCTTGCCTTGCCATTTCCGGTCTGGATCATATCGGCGGTATCCACGTATCCGTCCTCCAGTGCCGCCATGATGGCAGGCACCTTAAATGTTGATCCCGGTTCGAGGCAATCGTTTATGGCATAATTCTTTATCTCATAATAGTTGCCGTCGTCGGCCTTGCCCAGATTGGCCATCGCGAGGATTTCCCCTGTGGCCACTTCCATCAAAACGGCGCAACCGTACTCGGCCTGATACTTCACCAGACATTCGTTGAGAGCGGTCTCGGCCACATCCTGGTAATTCACGTCGATGGTGGTAACCACATCCAGACCGTCGACCGGATCGATCTCGTTTTCCGTGTTCAGGGGCATCCAGGTTCCGCCGCCGATACGCTGTTCGAGGCGCAGGCCATCGGTTCCCTTGAGGAAATAGTCGAACGACCCCTCGATCCCAACAACTGTCTCGCCTTCTGAAACATAACCAATAGTACGGCTGGCCAGTAATTTATACGGACGTTCGCGCTTGCTCACCTGCGACAGGATAAGTCCGCCCTTGTACTGTCCGAGATTGAACAGCGGAAGGGTTTTCGCCATACGGGCCTCATCGAAGGATGCATCTTTATGCAGGAGTACATATTGTTTGCGCTCGCTCCTGGCCTTGGTGATCATCATATTATATTGTGAGGCTGTCTTGTCGGGAAAAAGTCCGCTCAGAGCCGAACAGAGGCTGGGAAGGTCTCTATCGAAGAGCGCCTGGTCCATGCCGGAGCTGTTCGGGTCCATGGCCACGTCGAAACGGGGAAGGGAGCTGGCGAGCGTACTCTCGTCGCGGGCAAGGATATTTCCACGTGTGGAAGGGATCGGGCGATGGGTTTCAGAGAAGGTGGCGGCCTCCTGGCGCAGTGTGTCGCCACTGACCATCTGGATATAGATCACCTGCGCGAGAATGGCGAGCGCCACCGCGAAGGAGACCATGTAGACCACACCGAGTCTGGATAATATGGGTTTCTTAATTTCCAATATTACTCTTCCATTATTATTTTGTAAGGAGGCGTTTTCGCTTCCTGTAAAGTCAATCCCTTTTCCAGGATCATCCGTGATACTTCCGACTGCCGGCTGATTTCCTGAAGTTCAAAAGCAGTTGACACCGATTCCGATCGCATCTCGCGAATCCGTTTTTCCAGCGACATGATCTGGCGCATGATATTTTCGCCCCTGTACTGGTTGAAAATGTAAAGAAGAATGGCGGTAGCCAGGAAAAGCAGGAACGGTATCTGTCGGGTAACCACTTCCTTCGACAGGACAGTGCCGCCCAACAGGTCCTTCACGGAAAACTTTGAGGCTTCCCGGATCTCCTGTCCCGTAGGAATGAATTCCTGATTCGTTTTTTTATTCCTCTTAAACATCTGCCTGATATTCTGTTCTTTCTGCTATTCTCAATCGGGCGCTTCGAGCCCTGCTGTTCACGTTGTTCTCTTCGTCCGACGGCACGATCACCTTACGGTTGACCGCCTTGAACGGGATCAGGGTTTGTCCGAAAAGATCCGAATGAACCGTTCCCTCGGCGTTTCCACCCTTGATAAAATTCTTGACCAGCCGGTCCTCGAGTGAATGGTAACTGATGACCACCAGTCTGCCGCCGGGTTTCAGGAACCGGGCTGTCTGCTCCAGCATATCCGTGAGGCTCTCGATCTCCTGGTTCACAGCGATCCTGAGCGCCTGGAAAACCTGGGCCAGCATCTTGTTCTCGCGGTTTTGCGGAAACAGGGGACGCAGGCAGGAGGCAAGTTCAACAGTGGTTGTAATGGGTTTCGACTGGCGGGTTTCAACTATTTTCCAGGCAACGCGATGGGCATTATCCACCTCACCGTATTCCCTGAATATTCTTTTCAGCTCCTGTTCATCGGAATCACGAAGAATGTCGGCGGCGGTATTTTTGAGGCCCGGGCTCATCCGCATATCCAGATCAGCCTCAAAACGGAAAGAAAATCCGCGTTCGGGATTATCCAGATGTTCAGACGACACGCCCAGATCGGCCAGTATACCATCTACCTTATTGTATCCCAGATAATTGAGATAGTTTCCGAAATAGCGGAAATTGTGCTGAACGAAATCGAAACGGTCATCCTTTATGAGGCGGTCGTTGACGGCCGGATCCTGATCGAAGGAGATCAGTTTACCGTTGCGTATCTGTTTTAGAATTTCGCGGGAATGGCCGCCACCACCATAGGTCAGATCGACATAGATGCCGTCAGGTTTGACAGCCAGTCCTGATACGCTCTCTGAAAGTAGTACAGGTATGTGGTATTCTATTGCAACCATCAGTCTTCATCATCCCACTTAAAATCACCCATAACTTCAGCAGAAAGGGACTTGCGGTCATCGCTGCTCATCTCCGTTCCAAGATACAGGGACTTAGCCATGAGCTCGACACGGTCGCCCTGACCGGCCAGAACCACATCGCCACCCTCACCGGGAGTCAGCTGCAGTACGTCAAGGAACCTCTTTGGCAATAAAATGCGGCCTGATGAATCAAATTCCAGCTCGACGATGTCCCTAAAAAAGTCGCGACGGAAAAGATCATGCTTCGCATTGTATGGATTCAGCTTTCTTAAAGTTCTATCCACCAACCGGTTCCAAACATTCTCGGGATAAAGCACCAGGCTTTTTTCAAAGGAGCTCAGCTTTCCGACAAAAACTTCACCGGCTTCCGGCGGCGTCTGCTTTTTCAGCTTTGCCGGGAAGAGGATCCGTCCTTTCGAATCAACCTTGCAATAATGATCACCCTTGAACCGAGACATTCTGGTTTTGATTTTGCGTAAAAATAAACACATCTTCCCACTTCCTCCCAATTTATGACACCGATTTTTATCTCATGTTGATAACTTTTTGGGTTAAGATTCATGAAATGCAGGTTGGTTGCGGACCTAATGGTTTATTCGTACATTTATAACAGTTAATGAACAACCCGATTATGGACGGTCAATCCAACCCCAGGCAACTCCAACTCATTGATGTGGAGAAGGTTTTTGCATCGAAGGATGCCAAGCTTCTGAAGCGGATTCCGAACTTTCTGATCCGCTATCTGAAGAGGATCGTGCATCAGGACGAGATAAACGCGCTATTGAGCGAAAATGAGGGAGTTGAGGGAATTGAGTTCATTCACAAGGTGATGGAATACCTTGACATTACCGTACAGGTTATTGGTGCTGAGAATGTTCCTAAAGACGGGCGGTTTATTTTCGCATCGAACCATCCGCTGGGGGGAGTCGACGGGCTCTGTTTGATCCGTGCCATTCACGAGCATATCAGGCCCAATCCCAAAAGCATATCGAACGACCTCCTGATGAATGTAAAACCACTCAGAAGTTGCATGATCGGGGTGAACAAGCATGGGGGCAATTCAAAAGATTACGTTGCGGAGATGCACCGTGTGTTCGAAGGCAACGACCCGGTGATCTTTTTCGCTGCCGGATTGGTGAGCCGCAGAAAGTGGTTCAAGATTGAAGATGTGGAATGGAAGAGCACTTTTGTCAAGAAGGCCTTTCTTCACGAGCGCGATATTGTTCCGGTCTTCATCAGCGGACGGGTTTCCGGATTTTTCTACCGTCTGGCCAATCTCCGGAAGCTGCTGGGCATCAAGGCAAACATAGAAATGCTTTATCTTCCGAACGAGATGTTTAAACAAAAAGGCATGCATCTTGTAATAAAGTTTGGGAAGCCATTACCCTGGCGGTCGTTTAACTCCAGTAAAAGTGCGGAAGAATGGGCAGCAGAGGTAAAAAAACAAGTATACCAGATGGGTCGTTCCCGTTGACCGGCACATTTTTACATACCGAATTACAACTCAGATGAAACCAATTGCGCCACGGGTAAGCCGGCAGAAGCTCCTCAGTGAACTCACCCCGGAGTGGTACCTGTGCGAGACGAATTACTCTCACAACCAGATCTATTCATTCACGGCCCGCGATTGTCCGAACCTGATGCAGGAGATCGGGCGACTGCGGGAAATTTCATTCCGGGAGGCTGGCGGTGGAACCGGTGAGAGTCTGGATATCGACCATTACGACACCTCTGAATACCCCTATCATCAGCTGATAGTATGGGATCCCAAAGAGCGGGAGATCCTCGGCGGCTACCGTTATTTTGTGTGCGATTCGGTCGCCTGTTCGGAGAATGCCACCGATAACCTGGCCACCTCCCACCTGTTCCATTTCTCGCCCAAGTTTATCAAGGAATACATGCCTTACACCATTGAGCTGGGCCGCTCATTCGTTCAACCGCTGTACCAGTCGACCCGCCTGATGCGCAAGGGCATGTACGCGCTCGACAACCTATGGGACGGATTGGGGGCGCTGATCCTGAAATATCACAAGGCAAAATACTATTTCGGCAAAGTCACCATGTATACGGATTACAATCCGGACGGAAGGAACCTGATCCTCGGCTTTCTGGAAAAGTATTTCCCCGACAACGAAAATCTTGTCACGCCGGTCAATCGCCTGATCAGCAAGGAAAACCTGCTGGAATATGCCAAAGTCTTCAATCACGGAAATTACGCCGATGATTACAAGCAGCTCTCGAAGGAGATCCGGTCGCTGGGTTTGCGTGTGCCGCCGCTGATCAATTCGTACATGAACCTCACGCCGACGATGAAAACCTTCGGCACGGCCATCAACGACGAGTTCGGGATGGTGGAGGAAACCGGCATACTCATCACGATATCTGATATTTACGAAGAAAAAGCCAGCCGGCATTATATAGCCTACATCCGCGATATGCTCCGGATCAGGCCTTTCAAACTCCGTCACATCCGCATCCGCTATCCCCAGATTTTCCGCGAAGGAATCAGGCAGGCGCGCAAACGGAAAGAAGAAAACGGCGAGGTCAGTCCGAGAAGACGGCGGCGGCATTCGACGCCGAACCTGGGCTGAAAAGCAGGGCAAAAGGGCAGGAGGGCAGAAAGGCAAAAAGGAAAATGATAAGTTTTAAGAAAAATGGTGCAAGCGTCCATCTCCTCATCTGTAGAGAGCAGGATCTAATCTGACAGTTTGGATAAAGTACCACTTATGTCTTAATTCTTGATACTTAAGGCTTTACTTTTTGCCTTTCTGCCCTCCTGCCCTTTTGCCCTGTTAGTATCCTCGCTGGTTTTTCCCCTCGTAGTAATTGATGAATGACTGGTTGGCAACCTTGTTGCCACCGGGGGTCGGGTAGTTGCCGGTGAAATACCAGTCGCCGAGGTCGTTCGGACAGGCGAGATGCAGGTTTTCCACGGTCTGGTAAAGAATCCTGATCTCGGCATTTATCTTGTCGGAGTGCATCATGTAGGCTATGCGGTCCGATATTTCCTGGAATGTGAACGGGGCGTAAATCTCCTTAACGTGGTTTTCTATTTCTTCTTTGGGTTTACCCTGCGAAGATTTGCATTTACGGTATACCTGGTGGACAATTTCCCACAGACCGCGTTCATTCAGCAGCTCGATGGCTGCCCTGAAGGCAATGAAATCGCCCAGTTTGGCCATATCGATGCCGTAACAGTCGGGATAGCGAATCTGGGGTGATGAGGAGACCACCACGATACGCTTGGGACCTAGGCGGTCGAGGATTCGCACAATACTTTTCTTGAGGGTGGTGCCGCGCACGATCGAATCGTCGATCACCACGAGGTTGTCCACTCCCCTTTTCACCGTGCCGTAAGTAATATCGTATACGTGCTCCACGAGATCGTCGCGATCCTGATCCTGGGTGATAAAGGTGCGCAGCTTGGCATCCTTGATGGCTATTTTCTCCACCCGCGGACGTAGGCTGAGCAGTTTATCAAGCTCTTCGGGCGTTACCCCGGCAAGAATTTTCTCCTTGGTGATGGTTGCCACGTGATCATGCAGTCCTTCAACCATGCCGTAGAAGGCTGACTCTGCAGTATTGGGTATATAGGAAAACACTGAGTTCTCAAGATCGTGATCCACCTGGTTGAGGATCTCGGGGACGAGCAGGCTGCCGAGCATCTTGCGTTCCCGGTAGATTGTCTGATCGGAACCTCTGGAAAAATAGATCCGCTCGAAGGAGCAGGATTTCCGGATCTGCGGTTCCCGAACCTCAACATCGGTTATGAGGCCATTGCGCTTGGCGATGATTGCGTGCCCGGGTTTCACTTCATTGATCAGCTCGGAGGGCACATTGAAAACGGTTTGGATGACCGGTCTCTCGGAGGCGGCAACCAGAACCTCGTCGTCGCGGTACCAGAAAGCGGGCCTGATGCCCCACGGGTCACGCATGATGAATGAGTCGCCCTGACCGGTCATGCCGGTGATGACATATCCGCCGTCCCATTTTTTGCTGGCACGGATAAGGATTTTCGACAGTTCAAGATTATCGGCGATCAGCGGGGTGATCTGCGATTTCTCATATCCCTCGGCTTTGTATTTTCGGTAGAGGGACTCCACTTCCACATCGAGGAAATGGCCTACCCTTTCGAGTATCGTAACGGTATCTGAATAATTAACAGGATGTTGTCCGATCCGCAGGAGCGATTCATACAACTCATCGACATTGGTCAGGTTGAAATTCCCGGCCAGCACGAGGCTGCGTGATTTCCAGTTGTTGGCGCGCATCACCGGATGCACGGTTTCGAGGTTATTCCTTCCGAAAGTGCCGTAGCGCAGATGACCGATAAATACTTCTCCGGTATAGGGAACATGATCGTATGCCCAGGCAGGATCCTTCTCCTTTGCGGGATTCTCGGCTACGGCTTTGGCTATGCTGTCGTGTATGACCTCAAAAACGTGTCTGATGGGTTCGCGCTGGTTCGAGCGCTGTCTGTAGATATAGGGATTTCCGGGTCCGAGATTTAGTTTCAGGTTGGCCACTCCGGCGCCGTCCTGTCCCCGGTTATGCTGTTTTTCGAGCAGCAGGTAGAGCTTGTTCAGCCCGTATTTCCAGCTGCCGTATTTCTCCTGATAATAAGATACCGGTTTGAGAAGCCTGATATAGGCTATCCCGCATTCATGTTTTAATGGATCGCTCATTTTTTATCTCGCCAATATCAAAAGAACCGGTTCATCAATCAATCCAGCGCTATCCGGGCCGGGACCAGATAAGCCTGGGGAAATTTCACACTCAGCTTCTGTTTATAACGAAAGGCGTCCTCTTTTGTTCTGAACGCGCCTACCAATGTTGAAAAATCTGGTTCGCTGTATTCGATATTCACCCTCATGGCGAGCTGGCTGAAGAACTCCTCGAATTCAGCTTTATTCTGATTTGCGCGCGACATTTCGCGGCCTTTATATATTAGAATCCTCCATCCGGGGACGCTGCTGGTTTTATTGAACTCGACATGCTTGCGCAGGATGCTGGTGAGGCGCTCATCCTGTACGATTTTCACTTTCCCGTCGCTGGCGCCGTTTTCAAGCTTGTTGATGATAAGATCGGCTGAATCGACTGCGACCACTGCGGCTTTCTGCTCCTGTGAGAAAAGGGAAACTGGCAAAATCAAGATAATCAGTAGAATGAGTCTAGATATTTTCATCTTTTCCTGAAATTGCTTATCGATTTTAGACGCCGCAAATGTACTAATTTATCCTATATCTTTGCAGCCAATCAAAACGCTGACCCTGATGTCCAAAGTATATATAGAAACCTACGGCTGCCAGATGAACGTTGCAGACAGTGAAACGGTTGCCTCCATCCTGTCGAAAAGCGGATACGAACTGACGGATGACATGCACGCGGCCGATGTGGTACTCGTTAACACCTGTTCGGTTAGGGAGAATGCCGAGACCAGGGTTTACGGCAGGCTGGCCGTTTTTCGCCAGCTGCGCAAGGCCAATCCGGAAGTTATTGTGGGAGTGCTGGGATGCATGGCTGAACGGGTAAAAGAGAACCTGATAACCAAGCAGGGAGTCAACCTCGTTGCCGGTCCGGATTCCTACCGCACTCTGCCCGATCTGCTGGCCAAATCGTCGGCTGCCGGCAATGCCATTGATGTGGAGCTAAGCACGGAAGAGACTTATGCCGGGATCTGCCCTACCCGTCTGGAGAGCAACGGCATTTCGGGATTTGTTTCAATCACCCGCGGCTGCAACAATTTCTGCACGTACTGCATTGTACCCTATACCCGCGGCCGTGAACGAAGCCGCGATCCGCGTGATATCATTACCGAAGCGCTCGATCTTCATTCGCGCGGGTATAAAGAGCTTACGCTGCTGGGGCAGAATGTGAATTCGTATTCCTTTGGAACGAAACACGAGACGCGAGACGCGATACACGAAACCCAGGACTCCGGGGAGTGGAACTTTCCGCGGTTGCTGGAGCAGGTGGCGCGTGAGGTGCCGGCCATGCGGATCCGGTTTACCACTTCGCATCCCAAGGATATGTCGGACGAGACGTTAAGGGTGATTGCGCGAAATTCAAATATCTGCAGGCACATTCATCTTCCGGTTCAGTCGGGCAGCGATAAAGTGCTGAAACTCATGAACCGCAAGTACAACCGCGAGTGGTATCTCAACAGGATCAGGGCGATTAGGGAGATACTTCCGGATTGTGGGATCACCACCGACGTGTTTTGCGGCTTCCCTGGTGAATCCGATGAGGACCATCAGGATACCCTTGCTTTGATGCAGGAAGTAAAGTTTGATTTTGCTTTTATGTTTAAATATTCCGAGCGGCCCGGCACCTATGCGGCCGACCATCTGCCCGATGATATTCCGGAGGAGGTGAAATCGGCCCGTTTGCAGGAGATTATCCACCTGCAGGGGGAGATCGGATTGGCCAGTAACCGGAGAGATATCGGGAAAACGTTTGATGTGCTGGCAGAGGGAATATCGAAGAAATCCAAGACCCAGCTGTACGGGCGCAATCAGCAGAACAAGGTTATTGTGTTCCCCAGGGGGGATCACAAACCCGGTGATATGGTGAAGGTTACGGTTTTTGATTGTACCGGCGCCACCCTCAAGGGGAAATAAGAAAGGGGCGAAAAACATCGCCCCCATTCCCAAACAAAAAACAAATCATGAAGTCTCCCGGCATTGAAATGCCGGGCTATTGATAATGCCGACTGCCTTCCGTCCACCGATCTCCTTCTTCGTCTAACGGTCTTCCGTCTTCCGTCTTCTGTCTTTCTTCTTCGTCCTACGGCGCCAGCCGACCGATGTGCCAGCCGCCGGCCACTTGCTTGAAAATGATCCGGTCGTGCAGCCGGTCGGCCCGGCCCTGCCAGAACTCAAAATAATCGGGCACCAGCAAATATCCGCCCCACCCCTCAGGCCTCTTAATATGTACTCCTTCACCTATTTCTTCTTCCTTATTCCCAATTTCTGCCCTCTGCCTTCTGCCTTCTGCCTTAATCAGTCTCTCCAGCTCCCCCCGGTCAGTTATCTCCTCGCTTTGCGGCGATACGGCAGCACTCAGTCGACTCGCAGCCGGTCTCGAATCAAAATAAACATCCGATTCCTCTTCCGACACCTTGATCACTTTCCCCTCGATCCGAACCTGACGCTCCAATTCGGGCCAGAAAAAGAGCAGAGAAGCGTACGGGTTCGATGATAATTGCCGGCCCTTTCGGCTGCTGTAATTGGTGAAAAAGCGAATGCCTTCCGCATCCAGGCCCTTCATCAGCACAACACGTGAGGATGGCCGGCCATCCGGCCCCACCGTGGAGAGCATCATGGCTGTGGGCTCGGGACAATCGGCCCCGAGTGCATCGGCCAGCCAAAAGTCAAGCTGCCTCAGCGGATCCTTATCGACCTGACTCTCCAGCAGCTCACCCCGGGTATACTGCTTACGGATGGAATGAAACGGATTATTCATGTGCATTTAACAACTTTTCGTTACCCAATGTTGCAAAAAAGGCTGCCTTTTCAGGGGCAGCCTTTAACTTATCTGAAGTGGGGATCAATTAATAATCGAAATAGTCTTAGCAGCGGTCCGGCCTTTGTAAATCATTCTCAGGATATACATGCCCTGCTGCGAATCAAAGTTTCTCCAGACAACCGTATTGGAACCCTGGTTGAAGTCGGTCTGATCAATCTGACCAACCACCTTGCCGGTCATGTCGTAAACCTTCAGGATTACTTCACCTGCCTCGGGCAGATCAAAAGTTATCGTGGTTTCATGCCTGAACGGGTTCGGGTAGTTCGACAGGTTAAGGTTGAAATTCGTAAGCTCAACCGGATCCACGCCACTCGATGATTCAACGGTTACCGTTACGGTAGCCTGATCACAGTTGGTGGGGTTCAGTTTCTCACAAACCTTGTACACCAGTGTATAGGTGCCTGCCGCCGTATTCTCGGCTACAACAACTGCCGCGCCGTCCAATGTAACCTTGCTGCTCGTTGAGCTGATGAAGGTCACGTTAACCTTGGCCGGATCAACGAAGGCAGATCCAAGCTTGTCATTGGCGAGCACATCCCTCACAGCGATACCGCCGGTGGTACCCAGAACCTTGCCTGCATCATCGAATGCATCCATCATCAGGGCCGGACCGGAATTCTGAACCGGAACAGTGACCGAGGCTTCCTTGCAGAAGGACGGGTTATTCTTGGCGCATATCCGGTAAACCACCACGTAGAATCCACTCGGTGTTTCAGGATCAACGATTATCGAAGTTCCGCTCAACCTTACCTTCGGATGTGTTGAGGTGATCAGGGTAACCGTTACGTTATCAAGGCTTGCGGGACCGCAGGTGCTGAGGTCGTTCGACAGCACATCAACCAGCGAAGTTCCGCCGTAATATCCGTTTAACAATTCACCGATATCGTCGTTAGCAACCAGAACCGGAGTCATCGGGCTCAGGATGATTTCCTTCGACGGTGCCTGGCAACCTGTGGTTGTTTTGACAGTTACCTGATAGGTTCCGGGTTCCAGACCGTTAAACCAGTTGGAAGTCTGGAAGTCAATCCCGTTAATACTGTACAGCAGACCGGCACCAATCGGTGATGATACCACAATCGCACCGTAAGGCTGATCGCAGGTCGGAAGCACGGTAGTCAGCGTTGGAGCTGCCGGTGTGCCTACATAATCATTGATCAAGGCCGTGGTAACTGGTGATAGGCATCCACCGCCACTTTTAACGGTAACCTGGTAAACGGTACCTGCAGGCACTCCTGTAAAGATTGGGGATGACTGATAGGCCACTCCGTTGATGCTGTAGGTAAGGTCGCTGCCCAGAGGAGCGGTTACGGTAATGTTACCGGTAACCACATCGCACGTTGGCTGAGTAATGAGGACTGTCGGGGCAACCGGTCTGATGGGCTGTGAATTGACATTCTGGACGGCTGATACCGATGTACATCCGGTCTGATTCTTGACATAGACATAGTATGATCCGTTAGCCAGGCCATTGAAGACGGTTGACGACTGATAATCCGTGCCGTTCACACTGTAGGTAAGGTCACTGCCGACAGGTGAAACCACCTCGATCGTCCCGGTGGAAACATCACAGGTTGGCTGTGTAAGCACCACAGTCGGCGTACCAGGCTGTGCATAGATATTGGCGTTACCGGTTGCGGTGGTCGAAGTCAATACATAGTTGCCCGCTGCTGCTCCGCCCAGGGTCAGACCCGAAGCAGTAACCGTTTTACCGTTTCCTACCGTTTCATCGGCAAAGTTGACAGCTCCGATAGTCAGGGTTACCGGATCGGAATCCAGTACACCGCTTACTATCCAGCTGTTAACCGTAGCGGCTGGCGTACCGTCGTAGCACTTGCTGTTGGCATTTATCAACGCGGTAACCCTATACTGGCCGATCGTATAAACGAGCGTCAGGTATCCGGTACCGGTGGCATTGGTTGCAGACAGCGTTATGGTATGTGTTCCCGCTGCCGTTCTCGGACCCACAGTTATCAAGCCCGTATTGGTATTGATGGTCATACCGGTGGGCAATACCGTTGCATTGAAGCTGGACGGATTGTTTGAGGCGATAATCTGGTAAGTGGAGCCGGTCCCGTAGGTTGATCCTGCAGTTGCACTGCTGGAGATGACCGGTACGGTAGCGTTAATCGTCAGGGTTACCTGCGTTCTGGTAGCGCTCACACAACCGGTTGTCGTATTTCTGGCCTGTGCCCATGCGGTGTAAATACCGACCGCAGTTGCCGAAGGTGCAGTGGTTATGCTGCCTCCTGTTGCCAGGGTATACCAGTCGACCGTTTCACCTGATGCAACCGTTGCCGATGCCGTATGAGCCAATCCATTGTAAGGTACTGTCAGATTGTTGGCAACCGGAGCAGCCGGTGCAGTTGGCTGGCCGTTGATGACCACATTGTCAGATGACAGGGAAACACATCCGCTGGCATTGGTAACGGTGAAGTTATAGGTAGCAGAAGCTGCCAATCCGGTGATAGTGACCGAGGATGTTGAACCCTTGACGGCACCCGGATTGATGGTCCAGTTACCTGCCGGCAGACCGGTCAATACCACGCTACCGGTAGCCACTGCACAGGTCGGCTGGGTAATGGTACCCACGACCGGAGGCGTCTGGCAAACACCGATTACTGATGTGAAGGTTGCCTTACTGTTGATTCCATCGGGATCAAAGGTCGTACTGATCACTGATGCCGTGTTGCTCAGAACCGATGAAGGCGTCAGGGTTGGGTCGACTGTTCCGCGGATGAGGAAGCTGAAATTGCTTCCTGACGGCAGTAATCCGTAATTATAGGTACTTGCCCAGGTATTCCAGGAAGTACCGCCGTTGGTTGACCATTGCGGATTCAGAACTGTGGATGGAACCTGATCGGTAACCTGTACTCCTTTTGCATCCGAAGGACCTGAATTGTTAACCGTGATGAGGTAAGTAATCTGGTTGCCTGCAATCACCGGATCAGGTGTTCCTGAAACCGTGATGCTCAGGTCGGACGATGAATAGACGCGTGTAGTTTCGCTGGCCAGGTTGTTGCTGAACATCGGATCGTAGGTCGTGGTGTTGATCCTTGATGTATTAACCAGTACGGTTCCGTCAGGTGTGTTAACATTTACGCTGCCAACCAGGATCAGGGTAGTGGTCTGTCCGGCAACCAGGGTTCCAACTGTCCAGTTTGGATTGGCCCAGGTTCCGGCAGTGGCAGACGAGCTGACCAGTGTCAGACCGGCCGGCAGGCTGTTCGATATCGAAACGTCGGTAGCATCCGAAGGACCCATGTTGGTTACCTTGATGGTATACGTAACATTCTGTCCGGCTATTACCGGGTCAGGAGTGCTGACATCGGTAATCATAAGATCAGCCCTCGTAGATACCCTTGAGTTCGCGGTTGCGCTGATGTCACCGGTATTGGTGCTCTTCAGCCTGGATGAACCGCTAGCGCCCGGGGCACCGGAACGTCCGGTTGTGGAACTTGCCGTTGCGGTGTTGGAAATCAGCGTACCCGGAGCTACATCAGAATTTACTGTTCCCCTGATGAGCATGGCAACGCTGTTTGTTGCGGGCAGTGCACCGAGGTTATAAGAGCCAGCCCAGGTTATCCATGATGAACCGTTGTTCAGTGAATATTCAACATCACTGATCAGGGCCGGTACATCATCGGTAATGGTAACCGTTTGCGCATCGCTCGGTCCCGGATTGCTCACGGTAATCGTGTACTGGATGCGTTCACCGGCAATAACCGGATTGGTGTTACATTCCTTGGTCAGGAACAACTGTGCATTCGTTGTTACCACCGTGGTATAGGTGGAGCTGTTATTTGCGAGGTTCGGATCTGCGGTCGGGCTGGTTACCGAAGCAATATTCTCGAACGACGTTTTAACACTTGATAATACCGTACCTCTCAGCAGAACATAGGTTGTTGAGCCACTTGACATGGTTCCGATGTTCAAGGAATTGGTCCAGGCAATCCAGGTAGAACCGTTATCCAGAGAGTATTCAGGAGTGCTCACATAAGCATTATCAATATAGTCGGTTACCGATACCAGGGAAGCCTGTCCGGGTCCGGCATTGGTAATTGCCAACTGATACTCGATAGCCTGTCCGGCAACCACGGTAGGTGTGTTGCACGTTTTGACTATTGACAGATCAGCTGCCAGAACCAACGGAGCAACCGTGGTATAAGTGTTATTCGTATTGTCAGGATCAGCCGTTGTACTGGATACCGTGCCGGTGTTGGATAGCGTTGTGCCACTGTAGCTGCCGCTGACAGTTCCTCTCAGAAGAACTATCCGCGATGCGCGAACTGCCAGTGCACCGGTATTGAGTGATCCGGTCCAGGTATTCCAGCTGGATCCGTTGTTCAGTGAGTACTCAACAGTTCCGGCATTGAACGGCAGCGGAGTGCTGAGGGCATCGCTAACGGTGACTGCCTGGGCATCACTCGGACCGATATTAAACACGGTCAGCGTGTAAGTCACCGGACTGCCAAGCGAAGGCTCGCTTCCGTCGATGACGAGAGACAAGTCGGCCGAGGCATTTACCGTTGACGTGGCGGTTGAGGTGTTATTGGCAGTTGCCGGATCGAGGGTGGAACTGGTCAAGGTTGCCGTATTGGAAATTACCGTACCTCCAGCCACACTGGTATTGATTGTACCGCGGATCAGCAGGGCAAAACTGTTGCCAACCGGCAGAGTACCGTTGGAGAAGCTGCCCGTCCAAGGAAGCCAGGTTGATCCGTTATTCGGTGAATATTCCACATTACCCAGTGAGGAAGGAACCGCATCGTTCACGGTAACCTGTCGGCCATCGCTCGGGCCGGCATTACCCACTGTAATAGTGTAGGTAAGTACCTGGCCGATAAGGGCCGGATCAGGTGATGCTGTTTTCGTGATCGAAAGATCAGCAATGGTGGTCACCTGAGTAGTGGAGGTAGCGGTATTGTTAACACTGACCGGATCGGCGGTTGCGCTGGTAACCCTGGCGGTATTCGTTATCAGGGTACCATGATAGGTATTGC
>CAYHCO010000036.1:0-3425 GCA_964355105.1 uncultured Porphyromonadaceae bacterium | reverse complement strand
GTTGCGCTGGTAACCCTGGCGGTATTCGTTATCAGGGTACCATGATAGGTATTGCTGTTAACCGTTCCGCGAATCAGCAGGACAAAATTTCTACTGGCTTCAAGGGTTCCGTAATTATACGGGCTCGTCCAGGTAAGCCAGCTGGTACCGTTATCGGTTGAATACTGAACAGCCTGGAGGGTAGCCGGAACGATATCGGCCACGGAAACGGTGCGGGCATCGCTAGGACCACTGTTGGCAACCGTAATGGTATACGTGAGAGGTTGACCGGCAATGACCGGATCCGGCGAATCAGTCTTGGTTATCGACAAATCAGCCCTGGCGTTCACCTTGGTCGGTTCCGTATCGCTGTTATTGGTGCTTACCGGATCAGCAGTCGTGCTGGTAACGGTGGCGGTATTCGTAAGGATCGTACCATGGTTTACACTAGTGGCAACCACGCCGCGGATCAGTACTGCAAAGCTTTGGCCTGAAGGAAGGGTTCCCTTGTCGTACACTGAATTCCAGGTCGACCAGGACGATCCGCCATTCAGGGAATACTGAACCGTACCCAGGGAAGCAGGCACCACATCGGCCAGTGAAACCGCAAGGGCATCACTCGGACCATTATTGGTGACCGTAATGCTGTAAGTCTGATCGAGACCTGCCACTGCGGGATCCGGTGAATCGGTGAGCACGACAGCAAGGTCTGCGCTGGTTGTCACCGTAACCGATACTGAGCCGCTGTTGTTGGTGCTCACTGGATCAGCAGTGGTGCTGGAAACGGTTGCCGTATTGGCAAGGACCGTTCCTTCAGCCAGACTGCTGTTCACTGTGCCTCGTATCAGCATAGACACACTATTTCCGTTCTGGAGGGTACCGCTGAGATACGAGCCTGTCCAGGGAATCCATGCAGATCCGTTATCGAGTGAATATTCAGCGTTAACAATACCTGACGGCACTGCGTCGGCCACTGATACGCTAAGTGCATCGGAAGGACCGGCGTTGGCTATGGTTACCGCATACTGGATGTATTGTCCGGCTACCACAGGATTGGTATTGCAGGCCAGTGCCATCGACAGGTTGGCAATCGGAGTGACCGTCGTGCTGATCGTCGAAGTGTTATTCGAGGTAACCGGGTCGGCTACCGGGCTGCTGATCGAAGCGGTGCCCGGAATTGTGCCGGTTACGCCTGACAGTACATTACCCTTGATCAACAGGCTGAAGGTTGCCCCGCTGGAGAGGTTACCGACCGCGTAGGTATGGTTCCAGGTCAGCCAGCTTGCACCGTTGTTGAGCGAATATTGCGGACTGCTGATATAGGTGCTGCTGATAAAATCAGTAATTACCACGCCAGTAGCATCGCTCGGGCCTGCGTTTGCAGCAGTCAATTTATATTCGATCGGCTGGCCGGCAAATACCGTAGCGGTATTGCAGGTTTTAACGATCGACAGATCTGATGCTTTATCAAGCGGTGTTTCAATGGTATAAGTGTTGTTCCCTGCAACCGGATCAGCGGTTGATGAGGAAACCGTTGCCGTATTGGACAGTATGGTACCGGTAAATGCATTGCTCAGGGTACCTCTAACCAGGATGACCTTGGAGCTTCCTGCTGCCAGGGTGCCGGCATTCAGCGATCCGGTCCAGGTATTCCAATTGGTTCCGCCGTTTTCGGAGAACTCAAGAGTTCCGGCGACAAACGGTACCGGGGTCGACAGGGCATCCGTAATAACAACCGACTGAGCATCGCTCGGCCCGATATTGTTTACGGTAAGCGTATAGGTTACCGCACTGCCAATGACGGGCAGAGTACCGGATTTTGTGATGTACAGGTCGGCTGATGCATTAACCGATGTCTGCTGAGTTGCCGTATTGTTTGCGGAAACGGGATCAGTGGTTGTACTGCTGACCGTTGACGTATTGGTAATCACGGTGCCTTGAGCAACATTCTGGTTAACCGTTCCGCGTATCAGAACAACGATTTCGTTGTTTGCTGCCAGTGTACCATGCTGGAAGGTTCCGGTCCAGGCAAGCCAGGAGGATCCGTTATCAGGCGAATAGGTAACATCTTTCAAGGTAGCGGGAACTGCATCGGTAACTTCAACATTGCGGGCATCACTTGGCCCGATGTTGTTGATGCTGATTGTATAAGTGAGTTCCTGTCCGGGCGTTACCGGATTCGGAGTTGCAGTCTTGGTAATCGACAAATCAGCCGATGCATCAACCCGGTTGTATGCGATGCTGTTATTGTTGTTGTCATCCGGATCGAAGGTGCCGCTATCGGCATGGGCAGTACTCGACAGGTTGGTCCCTGCAGGTATGGTGGCATTCACCGTTCCCACTATAGTAAGAGTGGCGGTTGCATGAGCAGCCATCGAACCTACAGTCCATAACGGAGCAGTCCAGGTGCCAGCCGAAGGAGTTGCGCTGACAATCGTGAAACCGGCAGGCAGATAATCAGTTACTGAAACCGACTGGGCATCACCGGTACCCAGATTTTCCAGGGTAACGGTATAGGTCAGGGTAGTTCCTGCAACAACCGGATCAGGAGTGCTGGTGTTGGTTATCTTCAGATCAGCGGTAGCTTCCACACGACTGGCGGCCGAAGCGGTGTTATTTGCCACCTCCGGATCGAAGGTAGTGGTCGTTACCGAAGCGGTATTGGTAATCACAGTAGCATCAGCAGTACTTGGGCTCACCGTAGCCAGGATAACCAGAGTTTCAGTCTTTCCGACACCCAGTTTTCCAACTGTCCAGGCTGGAGCAGACCAGGTTCCGATCGATGGAGTACCACTGACCAGGGTAAGTCCGGCCGGCAGAACATCATTTACTGAAACTGACTGTGCTTCTGAATTACCAAGATTGGTTAACGCGATGGAATAGGTGATTACCTGTCCTGCGCCAACCGGCTCAGGTGTGGCTGTCATGGTAAGCTTCAGATCAGCACAAACACTGGCGGTGATCACTGCATTACCGGATGCCGCGGAAGTGGTTCCAGCGCTGTTGGTAACGTTGAACGTGTAGGTAGCCGGAGCAAGGCCTGAGAAGGTGCCAGTGGTACCGGTGCCGCTGATGGTGGTTGAACCCACGGATTCACGGACGGTCCAGGTGCCGGCTGCCGGCAAGCCGCTCAATGCCACGCTACCCGTTGAAGTTGAGCAGGTAGGCTGTGTAAGGGTACCAACCACTGGAGCAATCGGTGTCACGGTAAATCCATTGCTGGTGCCGGTTTCCGATCCGCCTGTTCTGGTTGCGGTAATCGTTCTCAGTGTTCCTGAGCTGGTCACGGATACCGATACGGTAATTACCCCGTTTACGAAGGCCGGAGTAACGGCTGGAGTAATGGTGCCGGCTGTTGTCGACAGGTCGGCAGTTCCGGTAAATCCGGTGACGGTATTGTTATTGACATCCTGAGCGGTGATCGTAATATCAAATGCGGTTCCCGG
>CAYHCO010000035.1:27749-38415 GCA_964355105.1 uncultured Porphyromonadaceae bacterium | reverse complement strand
AAAAACGGAAACGTGATCCTCGATGCCACCTGTCCGATTGTGCTGAAACTGCAGGACCGGATTAAACATTCGGAGGCTGATGGCGATTTTGTCCTCATATACGGTAAAACCAATCATCCGGAGGTTGTCGGGCTCATGGGCCACCTCAATGGCAGGGGCATGGTTTTTAAGGATTTTGAGGAGCTCGACCTGACCAAGCTGCCGCCAAAGGTTACCCTTTACAGCCAGACCACGATGAGCATAGAGAAACTCTATGCTGTCAGGCAGAAGCTGGAGGATGCCGGTATCAGCGTGCTGCTCAAGGATACGATATGCAGACAGGTGTCCGGACGGAAAGAGGAAATGCAGATGTTCTGCCGCCGTCAGGATGTGGTCGTATTTATTAGTGGGGTGGAGTCGAGCAACGGCAAGGTGCTGTATGAAGCTTGCAGGGAAGTGAACAAGAAGAGCTACAAGATTTCTTCCGCAAAAGAGATCGATCCTGCCTGGTTCGCTGATGGAAACAAGGTGGGTATCTGCGGGGCTACCTCAACCCCGACCTGGCAAATGGAGGAAGCCAGGCAGATAATCCTCGGGCTGTAGCCCACCATCCCTATTTCGCACTGATCCTTAATCCACGGTTATTTCCGGTCGGCGTCATAAAAAAGACTTCTGCGCTGTCGCCCGGTCTGCCGCGACATAACAGGGCCAGCCTCACTTGTTCCTCAGTGAGCCCCGGGAAATTCTTGCGGTACTTTTTTACATTCATCTCTGATAGCTTTCGCTTGACCGGCAAGGTATTCCACCCGAGAATCTCCATTCCCGGCCGCACACCCAATTGGTAAGCCTGACTGGTGGTGTCCACCGATGAAACGATGATCACCCCGTTGTGGTCCGCAATGGCTTCAAATCCGTAGGAGGCGCGATAGGCTTTTGGCCAGTTTTGCCTGACAATTGTTTGCGGTTCCTGGCCAGCGCCCATTAGGCAAATATCAAAAATGCCCGTGAATCCTAATAGAAAACAAAAACGCAATAAGGGCTTCATATGCGTAACTTTTTTAAAACTGTCCACAGATGACACAGATTTCACAGATGGCTCTGAGTTTATCTGTGACATCAGTGACCCCCGCCTTCGCGAGGGCAGACATCTGTGGATATAGATTTTTATCTTACTGTGCCTGGTGTAATATATCCAACTGGCCACACCGGGCTTTCCAGGATTACTGCCGGTTTAGTTGTCCTGTTCTTTCCTACGAGGAGGCTCACCTTGTAATTGCCCGGCTGAAGGCGTTCGGTCCGCAGGTACTGGTGATGGAGACCGGGTTCTTTCGAAACCTTGATGTCGGTGTTCTTATCATTCTGGTCGGTAATCCTGAGATACACCAGATCGCGGTCTTCAACATTTTTCAGGTAATAATATACTTCCAGACCATTGGTTTCATTGGGTGAGTAGAGATTGTTGTCGCCAGTAAGGTGATAGTTGCCCCATCCCGATCGGTCGGAATAATTGAATTGCGGTTTGGCCTCAATATTGAAAAGGTAAAACGGCTGGTTCATAATACTGTCCGTAAGTTCGGCAAGGTGCGAAACATCAGTGATCCAAAGTCCTCGGCCATAGCTGCCAACCACCAGGTCCCTGGCTGTAGGATGAACCGTGAGGTCGGTGACCGGCACGGGCGGCATGTTCAGACTGTAGGAAATCCACGATTTGCCATGGTTCAGCGATAGGTAAACGCCTTTGTCGCTTGCGAGATATAACATACTGGCATTATCCGGATCTTCACAAATGCAGGATACCGGGGCATCGGGCAGTCCGGTGGTAATGGCTTCCCATGTTTTTCCGTAATCAGTTGTCTTGTAAACAAATGGCTTGAATACATCGTCGCGAAACCCTGTCTTGGTAACGTAAGCGGTACCCGCATCATAGGCTGAAGCAACCACGCGGCTTACATACATGTGTTTGGGAGCCCCGACAGCGAACAGACCCAGGGTCATCTCCTCCCAGATATTACCGTAATCTTTCGTGAGATGAACGCGTCCATCATCGGTCCCAACCCAGATAACTCCTGATTTCACGGGTGATTCCGAGATGGTAGAAAGTGTGCAAAACTGCATATGGCCTTTACCGTTGATTTTAGCCGGATCATTGGTGGTCAGGTCGGGACTGATTTTCTCCCAGGTATCTCCCCGGTCGATCGAGCGCATCAGATATTGGCCTCCCGTATAGATGATTGCCGGATTTTTTGGCGACAACTCGAGCGGTGTGGTCCAGGTATTGCGGTAGGGCGGCTCGCCTTTTGCCGCTTTTGGGGCAATGTCGACCCGTGTTCCGGTAAGCTGATCAACCCGGTGATGCAATCCGAACTGGCCTGTATAATATAGCCAGCGGTTATTCTCCGGATCCACTTTGGTATACATGCCGTCGGCTTCACCGGTCACCACCCATTCCTCAAAGCCAACCGATCCCGACCAGCTGTTGCTGGGACCTTTCCATGATTCATGGTCCTGCAGGCCTATATAAATATTGTAAGGGAAAGAGTTATCCACTTCAACATCATATATTTCGCCGGTAGGCAGGTGGGCAAAGTGATTCATGGTCAGGCCGCCGTCCCAGGTTGCATAGATTCCGCCATCGCTCCCGAGCATCATGTGTTTAGGGTCGGCCGGGTCGATCCAAAAGCATCGTACATCGCCAAAATTGCTTACAAACCGGTCTCTTCCGCGCCATCCCATCGGCCATGTTTTGCCGCCGTCAAAGGAATAGAACATCGACACACCAGGAATGTACACGTTGTCCGGATTTACCGGATCGGCATAAATCTGGTTAAATGAATAGGCAGCTTTGCCGCTGACATCCGTTTTCTTGTCCGAAACTTTTTTCCACGAATCGCCGCCGTCGTCGGAACGGTAGACCTCGCCGCCGATCAGTGCATCATAGGTGGCATCAACATTTGCTGATGTGGTCCTTGCGTTTTTCGGGTCAAAATCAGGATCCGGATTCAGGTTTTGTATGGCTGCATATAGGATATTGGGGTTGCCCTGGTGAATATCAATCCCGATGCGGCCGATATCGCCTCCGGGCAATCCGTTTTCCAGTTTTTTCCAGTTCTTACCCCCATCGGTTGTCTTGTAGATCCGGCTGCCGGGGCCTCCCGGTTCGAATGTCCATGCGGTACGGTATTTTTCATAGGTAGCCGCGTAGAGTATATCGGGATTGGCATGGTTCATAGTCAGGTCGATAACTCCGATGCGGTCATTGATGAACAATATTTTCTGCCAGGTATTTCCTCCGTCGGTGGACTTGAAAACCCCGCGTTCCTCGTTGGGTGTGAACAGGTGACCCATGATAGCTACGTAAATGATCTCGGGATTTGTGGGGTGAATGAGTATCCGGTTGATATGGTGGGAATCTTTCAGTCCTTTGTCGGTCCAGGTTTTTCCACCGTCCTTCGACACGTAAATGCCATTGCCTGAATAGGATGACCGGGCGTTGTAGGATTCGCCGGTTCCCACCCAAACGGTGCTGGGTTCGCTTGGCGCCACTTCAACAACTCCGATCGAAGTTACGCCGAGCTTATCCGTGATGCAGGAGAATGTGGTGCCGTTGTTAACCGTTTTCCACACCCCGCCGGCCCGGGTGCCAACATAAAAAGTGTACTTGTTGGCTGCATCTGGATTTACGGGAGCTGCGATGTCGGCGATCCAGGCGCCTGTCCGGAAGGCTCCGAGATTACGGTATTCGAGTTCCTTGAACAGTTCTTTATTGATTTGCGATTGTGCTGCTAGCGATCCTGTGGCGACAAGCATGCAAAGTATCAGGCTGGAAGGTTTCATAGATTTAAATCTGAGAGATTTAAACAAATGTAATACCTGATACCCGAAACCCAATACCCGAAACTTTTTTTAAGACTGCTATAAAACACGAAAGGGAAACCCTCTTGCGATGGTTTCCCTTTCTCACTTTCCGGTCGCCGTAGCTTCCGTCAGTGCCCAAGCTACTGTTATTGCTGCCTGGTGTTTAATTCTTTTAACCTGGTGGGATGGGTTTGATCCTTCCTGTCGTGCACGTACCTGATTCCATCTTTGGCCCAACTTGCGTCTGCCTACAGGTGCAGATGGTGCCGTGCAAAACGCCGCAGGTAATTTCCTTGCTTACTTTCGATCGGTTAGAGTCCCCGGATTGCTCCGGTTGTTTCCTGCCGGTCGATCATCAGGCCCGGTATTTGCCCTTGCAGCCAGCGTGGCCTAAGCCGTTGCTGTTTCATCCCGTTCAAAGAACCTCACCTTGATTGCGGCCTTTATCGCTCACTTGGTACGACCAAAGGTAATGGCCAAAATCAATTTGTCAATAGTTTTTATCCTCTTTGTATGCACATCGTTTCAACCGTCGTTATGAACAACTGTTCAAAACCCTTTACGAAGTTATCCTCTCCAGTTTCTTCATGATACTGAAGATAAACAACGCCGAGAGCAGACAGAAAACGATGAAAATCAGCCATAACTGCCACAGGGCGATTTTTCCCCAGAAGGTACTTCCGACAAATAACAGCTTGTTGCCGGCTGCAGTGGCCAGAAGCCATCCTGCCTGCATCAGTCCCTGGAATCGCGTTGGAGCCACTTTAGAGACAAACGAGAGTCCCATGGGGCTTAAAAAGAGCTCGGCAATGGTCAGGATCAGATAGGTCGACATGAGCCAGTGCGGTAACACCCGGGATGAATCCGGCACGGGATTGTACTTGATGGCACCTGTTATGGCATCCACGGTTTTCAGCTCATTGGGGGAAACAAGGTTGAGAGAGGCAACGAGCATCAGCAGGAAAGCAAAAGCAGCGATGATCATGCCGTAGCCTATCTTGCGCGGGGTCGAAGGTTCGATGCCTTTCTTAGCCATCCATGCGAAGAAACCCATGACAGGTACGGTTAACGAAACAATATACATCGGGTTGAAGGCCTGAAATACCTCCGGTCCGATAGGATTTTGTGCTTTACCCTGAAGAAACAGGTAAGTTCCGGCGACGCCGCCAATCAGGAATAGTCCGACTCCTATCAGCCTGGTGTTCTTTTCATATTTCTTCCCGGCCATCATCACGATACCGGCAATGAAAGCAACAACGGTGAGAATATTGGCCAGATTGAAAAACATGTTTGTCACCGGATCTACGTTCTGTACCGTATAGTCGCGCGCAAAGAACGTGAGTGTTAATCCGTTCTGGTGGAATGACATCCAGAAAAAGATGACGACAATAAACACCATCACCAACGCTGCAACGCGGGGCTTTTCTTCCTTGTTCGAAATGCCGATGATCCAGAGTACAAAGCCGACAAAAAGTCCGAAAGCGCATCCGGTTAAAACATCTTTAACCAGACTGACCAGCAGAACCGTAACTGCGGCTCCGATGAGTGCCATGGGGATTGCCCACGGTTTTTCAGAGACTGTGATGGTTTTCTCGTTGGCAGCCTTTTGCTTGTTGGGCAGAATCTTGCTGAAGAAAACATAAACGAGCAATGAAACAACCATGGCTCCGGCGGCAATAGCAAATGCGTAATTGTATCCGCGTGAGAAAACATCCAGGTAATTTTGGGCAAAAGCCGACAAATCGGTTACAGGCCCAGCCATGGTAACCTTGTCCGCAAGAGTCTGGAGTTGGCTCGGATCCTGAAGGGTCCCGGCTTGATACTGGTGGCAAAGGGCGGGAAGACTGCTGTTGTGCAGATATCCGTTGGCAGTCAGCCACCAGTTCCGCATCCCTGTTGCAGCAAACGGGGCAAAGAAGGCGCCCACGTTGATACCCATGTAAAACAACATGTAGGCCGGATCGCGAAGTTTGGAATACTTGGGATCATCATACATCTGACCAACCACAGCCTGCAGGTTTCCTTTGAAAAGACCATTACCGAAAGCAATGGTGAACAGGGCCATAATGGTCACGGCGAGTGACAATCCGGGTACCGCCATCAGCACGTAACCCGCAAACATGACGACCTGGCCGATCAGAATAACAGTCTTGTATTTCTTGGTCGCATCAGCCAGAATACCGCCAACCAGCGCGAGGGCATAAATGGCGAAATAGAACCAGCTGTATATGTCACCTGCTTTTTCTTCGGTGAGACCGAATTTTGCCTGCAGGAATAGAGCCAGAATGGCCATCATCGTGTAGAATCCGAATCGCTCTCCCATATTCGCGAAGAAAGCGACCACCAGACCTTTGGGATGTCCTTTGAACATAGTTGTTGATTTTGTAGTTTGTTAATTGGTTATTTATCGTCCCTTACAAATATAGAAATCTTTTAACACCGGCTCAAAATCCTTCGAAATTGCGTAGTTTTAGGCTTTATGAAGGTATTGACAACCGAACAGGTGAGAGGGGCCGATGCTTACACAATCGCCCATGAACCGGTCCTGTCACTCGACTTGATGGAGAGGGCCGCAAAGGGCCTTGCCGGGTACATCGAGAAACAATCATGGAGCTCACGGAATTTCAGGATTTTTGCCGGATACGGAAACAACGGTGGCGATGGAATCGCACTGGCACGCCTGTTGTCTGAAAAAGGAAAGTTTGTCAGCCTTTATATCGTTAAACCGGAGAAAAACTGGTCCGATGATGCCCGCGCCAATATCGACCGTCTGCCTGATGAAGATTGTCTTTCAGTTTCCTACCTGGAGGAAGTTTCTCCGCTACCTGAAACAGATCCTGACGATGTCGTTATTGATGCACTTTTTGGATCCGGTTTAACCCGTGAACCTTCGGGACTGATGGCCAGGATTATCGACCATATCAATTCAGCCGGAAATTACATTGTTTCCATCGATATCCCTTCCGGATTATTCGCGGAGGATAACCGACAGAATACCCGGAATCATGTGGTGAGGGCAAACCAAACTCTGTCATTCCAGTTTCCCAAGTTGTGCTTCTTTTTTCCAGAGAACCTTGCTTACGTGGGAGAGTGGAGTGTGATACCGATAGGTTTGCACCCTGATTACATAAAATCCGCTGTGACACCCTGGAATTACACCTCCTTCGAGGATTCTGCAGGTTGGCTTAAGGCCAGAGGGAAATTCAGTCACAAGGGAATTTACGGACATTCACTCCTGGTTGCCGGCTCTACCGGGAAGGGTGGCGCAGCGGTGCTGGCCGCGTCAGCGTGCGTCAGGTCGGGTTCCGGACTTACCACCGTGATGACTCCCGGCTCAGTTAATCCCATCATACAGGGCGCAGTTCCCGAAGCCATGACTATTCCCGACAGCGATCCGTATTGCTGGACCGGTGTGCCGGATATCAATCCTTTTACGGCTATCGGCGTAGGACCCGGGATGGGAATTGATCCGCTGACCTGGAAAGCATTTCAGAAATTATTGATATTGAGCGAGGTGCCGATGGTTCTGGATGCCGACGCACTGAATCTGCTTTCGCTGAATCCCGGTTCTTTGCTGCAGGTGCCAAAAAACAGTATACTTACACCTCATCCGGGCGAATTCAAACGTTTATTCGGTGATGATCCGGATGATTACAGCAGGCTGGTGCGATTGAAAAACCTGGCGGTACAATATAATATCGTCCTGGTTTTAAAAGGCGCCCATACTGCCGTTGCCGGTCCCGATGGGTCGGTCTGGTTCAATACCACCGGTAATCCTGGAATGGCAACTGGCGGATCAGGCGATGTACTGACCGGGATAATTACCGGTCTGGTGGCACAAGGCTACGATTCTGCCGTTGCGGCAAGGCTGGGTGTTTACCTGCATGGCCTGGCCGGGGACCTGGCTGCTGAGGTTACGGGTGAGGAAGCTCTTACGGCAGGTGATATTATTGGGTTTATTGGAAAAGCTTTTTTGAGAATACATAAAAAACCATCATAACTGAATATGAACAATCTGAAATTTTCCGTAATTCTTGTTTTAATAATAGCTGGAGTGGGGTGTGCCCTTCAAACCGAGATGCCTACCTCCACGATGGTCAGGAAAGTGGAGACCGGAATAAAAGCCAGCGATTATGCGATGTATTATTCATTGCCCCGGACGGTTTTTGATATCGAGGTTGTGGTTGACAAAAAAATCACCAAGCCTGGTCCGTTTGCTGCCTACGCCGAGCGGTTTCTGGGCCTGTCGAATGTGCCGACCCGGGAATCCGTTGAGTATACCATCACCGAAATCCGGGTAAATTCACACGCTGAGAAAGATCCTGCACAGATGTACCGGATTGAAACCAGTGGAAGGCCTGTTGGGGCCAGGATCAGCCTGACAGCCGATGGACTGATCCGTGGAATTAACCTGCCTCTGGTGCCCGATGTGGCTGTTAACCATGGAGCCATTCAGAAACTGTCCGAACGGCAGTTCGATAATCCCCAGTTTGCCGACCTGACCCTGAGAAAGAGCACGGAACCAATACCGGATACCGTTTATCGGCTGGTCCGCACGGATACTTCATTCATCAAAATTCCGCTGATTCGTCTGGAAGAAAATCAAAAAACTATCCAGCTTCAAGCCAAGGAAGCAGCCGATAACATCATGGCTCTCAGGACGGGAAGGTTTAAATTGCTGAACGGCGATTATGCTTACAAGGAAAATGACGGTACGCGGATACCGGAAGGAACCTCCCTGGAAGTGATCATTCGGGAGCTGGCGATCATGGAAGACGGTTACGTTTCATTGTTTGCCGGCCGCACCCAGACTGAGCGGCAGACCCTTAAATTTGTTTACACTCCCAATGGCCAGGGATCAGTTGAAACTTTCACGTTTTGTTCTTTCTCAATGGCAAACGGGGTTGAAGCGCCTGAAACAGCCGGTGCTGATCCGGTAGTTCTGCAGCTGACCAAGGGCGATCTGAATCCCATGGACCAGCTTCAATGGTTGGAAGACTCAAAAATAGAAAAGGTCCCGGGTCTGGCATACCGTATACCCGAGAAAGCAAAAGTCGAGATCAGCCGGGGAAGGGATCTGGTTTTTTCGAGGGAATTCCTCGTTGCCCAGCACGGCAGGATCGATTTCGTACCGGCCGGTGTGCTCAAGGACGATGCAACCTCCATCGAGTTTTATCCGGCTTTCGGCTCCATAAAGAATATATTCCGCAGGTAATCATTTTTTATACTTTTAGCGATTAAAATCAATAATACATTTTCATGGAAAAACTAAGACAAACACTACGCGACTCCAAAACAGCCCGGTGGACTGCCCTTGCAATAGTGGCCTTTACCATGCTGTGCGGCTATTTTCTTACCGATGCTATGGCACCGTTGAAAGGAATGCTCGAGGAAAAGCTCTCCTGGAGCAGTTCAGAATACGGATTTTTCACCAGCGCATACGGGTGGTTTAATGTATTCCTGTTTTTTCTCATTATCGGCGGGATTATTGCTGATAAAATGGGAGTTCGTTTTTCCGGATTAATGGCAGCCTCAATAATGGTGGTGGGAACTGCAATCAAATACTGGGCGGTATCTACCACTGCACTCGACGGACAGGTTTGGCATATTCTCTGGTTTGACATGAAAGCACAAGTCTTCATGGCGGCCTTGGGATTCGCTATTTTCGGCGTTGGTGTGGAAGTGGCGGGGATTACCGTATCAAAAATCATTGTCAAATGGTTTAAAGGCAAGGAAATGGCACTTGCCATGGGTTTGGAAATGGCCATGGCACGTCTGGGTACCGGACTTGCCATCGGTACATCGCTGCCATTTGCAAGAGCCTTTGACCAAGTTTCCGCACCTATTTTGCTTGCCCTCGTCCTTCTTTGTATCGGTCTGATTTCTTTCTTTATCTATACATTCATGGATAAGAAACTGGATGCCGAGGATGCCGCCTATGCCAAGGATAATTCAATTGTTGATGTTGAGGAATCCTTTAAACTTTCTGACATCTGGAAAATTTTTACCAATAAGGGCTGGTGGTATATTGCCATTCTTTGTGTTCTTTTCTATTCTGCCGTTTTCCCATTCCTGAAATATGCGCAGGACCTGATGGTGAATAAGTTTGGAGTGGCGGAGGAACTTGCCGGGGCAATTCCGATGATGCTGCCGTTTGGTACCATCATCCTGACACCGTTTTTTGGAAACCTTTATGACCGCAAAGGCAAGGGAGCATCGATCATGCTTCTCGGAGCCGCTATTCTGATTTTTGTTCATGCAATGTTTGCCATACCGTTCCTGAACCAGGTTCCTGTTGCCATTTTCCTGACTATTGTGCTGGGGATTGGTTTCTCTCTCGTACCTTCCGCCATGTGGCCATCGGTTCCGAAAATTATTCCTGAAAAACAGCTTGGTACTGCCTATTCGATGATTTTCTGGGTTCAGAATTGGGGTTTGATGGGGGTTCCTGCCCTTATCGGCTGGGTTCTGGATAAGTATTGTATCACAGGTCAGATTATGAAAAACGGCATATCAGTGAATACTTACAATTATACCATTCCGATGCTAATTTTCATGTCGCTGGGTATCCTGGCTATCGTATTTGCGCTATTACTGAAAGCCGAAGACAAGAAGATGGGCTATGGACTGGAGCTTCCGAACATTAAAAAATAGGTATCGGGTATCGGGTGTCGGGTATCAGGCTGCTCTTTCCTGAAACCCGAAACCTGAAACCTGAAACCCCAAAACATATTATTATGAGCGAATTACTGAATTTGAATCCGAAGGAAGTCTGGAAATACTTCTATGACCTTACCCAGATTCCGAGACCGTCAGGTAAAGAGGCTGCAGC
>CAYHCO010000035.1:0-27649 GCA_964355105.1 uncultured Porphyromonadaceae bacterium | reverse complement strand
AAGAACCTCCGCCACGGACCTGTTGAAGCCTTGATGACCATCGATGAGGAAACGGGCATGACAGGCGCTTTCAACCTGAAGGCAGGAATGATCCATGGGGATATATTCATCAACCTGGATTCCGAGGATGAGGGTGAAGTGTATGTCGGTTGCGCCGGCGGCACGAATGCGAATATTTCCATGCCGATCGACCGCGAACCTGCCCCGGCCGGTGGTAAGGCTCTGAAAATTGTTATATCGGGCCTTAAGGGAGGTCATTCAGGCGTTGATATCAACCTGGAGAGAGGGAATTCCAATAAGATCCTGTTCAGGTTGCTCTATGAGCTGACCCATCAGTATGGGGTAAGGATTGCCATGGTCGACGGGGGAAACCTCCGTAATGCCATCCCTCGCGAGGCGGTAGCGGTGATCATGGTCAAAGATCAGGATCTCCAGAATGTTAATGCCCTGGTTGCCTCGTTCGGCAAGATTGTGCAAAATGAACTTTCCTCGGCTGATCCGGGCGTGAAGGTGCAGGTTCAGGATACGGATAAACCCGCTACGGTTTTGGAGATGGATTGTGCGTCCCGACTGATCAGGGCTATTTACGGCTGTCCAAACGGAGTAATCCGCATGAGCACCGACATGATCGGGCTCGTTGAAACCTCAACAAACCTGGCAATTGTTAAGTCTAACGAGAATGAGGTCTTTATCAAGTGCTTGCTCCGCAGTTCGGTGGATTCGGCACGGGAAGATCTGAAAAACATGTTTGCATCGGTATTTACCCTGGCAGGAGCCAACATCGGTTTCGACGGTGAATATCCGGGATGGAAACCCAACATGGATTCAGCCATTCTGAAGGCATCACGCGAGGTATATCTGAAATTGTACGGAAAGATTCCTGAGATCAAGGCTATTCATGCCGGGTTGGAATGTGGTATTCTGGGCGGCGTTTATCCCAACTGGGATATGTTGTCAATCGGGCCGACTATCAGGTTTCCGCATTCTCCGGATGAGAAAGTGAACATAGAGACGGTTCAAAAGATCTGGGATTTTCTGGTGAAGATCCTGGAAGAAGTTCCGGTGAAATAATAATGAAAAAGGCGCTGTAAGGCGCCTTTTTTTATTTCATGCTGATGGTAGCTTCACGATCGGGTCCAACGGATACTATGGTAACCGGCACATGCAGGTAGTCCTCGATGAAGCGGATGTATCCGGCCAGGCTTTCCGGCAGGCTCTTTTTGTCGCGCATGCCGCTGATGTCCTGCGACCAGCCCGGCAGATCGGTATAAACCGGCTCAATGGGCGTATCCGTATCGAAAGGAATCTCAGTAGTCAGTTTGCCGTGAATCCGGTAGGCGGTGGCAACACGGAGTGTATCGAACCCGCTGAGTACATCAGCCTTGGTCATGATCAGCCTCGTAACACCATTAAGCATTACCGTGTAGCGCAGGGCTACCAGGTCGAGCCAGCCGCAACGTCTGGGCCTTCCGGTGGTTGAGCCGTACTCGCGACCGGATGCGCGGAGCAGTTCGCCCGTTTCCTCCAGGAGTTCGGTGGGAAATGGCCCGCTTCCGACCCGCGTGCAGTAGGCTTTAAAAATACCGATGACTTCGCCGATATGACGCGGGGCAATGCCCAGACCGGTGCAGGCTCCCGCACAGGTTGTGCTCGAGGAGGTTACAAAAGGATAGCTGCCGAAATCCACGTCGAGCATGCTGCCCTGGGCTCCTTCAGCGAGTATGCGGCGGCCGGCATGCAGCCATTCATTAACCAGGTATTCACCGTTGACGAATTTGAAGGTGCGAAGGAAATCAACGGCGGCAAGCCATTCGTCTTCCAACGGTTTCAGGTCGAAAGTGAAATCGTACTGGCTTATTTTGGCGAGATGCTGATCCCTCAGCTGTTCATATCTTGATAAAAATGACTTTTCCAGAATGTCACCAATGCGCAGGCCTTCCCGACCGGTTTTGTCGGTATAGGCGGGTCCGATGCCTTTCAGTGTGGATCCTATTTTCCCTTCACCTTTGCTGGTTTCGGACGCTGCATCCAATAAACGGTGGGTTGGCAGGATGAGGTGCGATTTTTTTGAGATGTAGAGATTCTGGTGGACATCCATCCCAAAACCGGCTATGCGGTCGACCTCTTTTTTGAACACTACCGGGTCGATCACCAGGCCGTTGCCAATCAGGTTTAGCTTATCGGAATGAAAAATCCCACTAGGGATCGTATGAAGGACATGCTTCTGGTTGTTGAATTCTAGAGTATGACCTGCATTCGGACCGCCCTGAAACCTGGCGATCACATCGTAGTCCCCGGTAAGCGCATCAACCAACTTGCCCTTACCCTCATCGCCCCACTGCAGGCCGAGAAGAACATCCACTTTCATTAGAACTGGTATTAAATGAAAAAAATCAAACAAACGGAAACGCAAAAATAGAAATTTAAACGGCCTGAACAGGGAAAATTCTACTTGGTTTTTTGACAAGTCTGACAGGTGCCATAAAAATAAAGAGAATGATGGCTGATGCGGTATTTCATCATCCCCGCCACGGTTTTCTCTATTTCATGAATCCGGGGATCGCAATATTCATCAACCCTGCCGCAGGTTGTACATATAATATGGTCGTGCTGCTTAAACAAATAGGCTTTCTCAAACTGCGCAATGTTTTTTCCGAACTGATGCTTGACAATCAGACCGCAGTCGAGCAGCAAATCCATAGTGTTATAGAGAGTTGCCCGGCTTACGCGGTAATTGTTGTTCTTCATGTGGATATACAGTTGCTCCACATCGAAATGACCGTTCTGCCGGTATACTTCGTCGAGTATGGCAAACCTCTCAGGAGTCTTCCTATGTCCCTTGCGTTCAATGTATTCCGAAAAGATCTCCTTGACGGTTGTCTGGATGTTGTCGATGTTCATAAATTACGAATCTTCAATTTTTTCCATTCGTTTAACAGAATCAACTCCCTTAACCTTGCTCAGGTTGAGTATGAGGTTATTAATGTCCTCAGTATTATGTACATATAAATCGATTGTGGCCTCGAAAACTCCATCGTGGGAATCGAGATTCATCGATCTGATATTGACACTCAATTCTTTGGAAATAATATTGGTGATATCGTTGGCTAGTCCAAGCCGGTCGATACCCGACATGTAGAGGCGGGCCAGGAATGCCATGATCCGGTGTGAGGTCCATTTTGCAGGAACGATATGGTCGCCCTGGCTCGACATCAGTTTATTGGCTATCGGACAAGTCGTTTTATGGATAATAATTTCCGACGAATCATCATTCCTGTATCCGATTACCGCATCACCGGGTATAGGCTCGCAACAACGGGCAAGGCGGAATTCGTTTCCTTCGGGATTGCCCTGAATTACCAGACTGGCATTGGAGTCTGAGTCAAGGGGCAATTGTTCCGTTTTCTTGGAGCTGAAGAATTGAAGGTCCCAGAACCTCACGGTTTTGCTTTTCGATCGTTTGCGAAGGATCTTTTTGATCTCTTCCAGAGGGACTTCCTGTTTGCCAAGGATCTGGTACAGGTCGTCCTTACTGTTGACGCGGAACTCATCGAAAAGCTTTCTGAAAACGCTGGCCTGGGGCCGGTAATTCAGCTGTTTTAATTGCTCTTCCAGAACTTTCTGGCCTCTGAAAATCTGTTTACGCCGATGCTCCTTGAAGGAATCCTTTATGGATGATTTGGCTTTGGCTGTCTTAACAAATTCGAGCTGCTCCAGTTGCGGACTCTGTATGTCGGAAGTCAGGATTTCCACCTGATCACCGGGGTTGAGCTGTGTGGAAAGGGGCACGAGTTTGTGGTTTACTTTGGCGCCGATGGCTTTCTTTCCGATCTCAGTGTGGATCTCGTATGCAAAATCGAGCGCGGAAGAACTTTTTGGCAGAATGATTTCCTTACCCTTTGGTGTAAAGGTAACCATCTCGGCATCAAACAAATTGAGCTTGAAATCCTCCAGGAATTCCACATCGCCGGTTTCCTGGTTTTTGAGCATGTCGGATACGCCCTTAAGCCACCGGTCGAGTTCGCCCTCCTTGGAATCGCCGGTTTTGTATTTCCAGTGGGCCGCGAACCCGTGTTCGGCAATATCGTTCATCCTTTCGGAGCGTATCTGTACCTCTATCCATTTACCGTGCGGTCCCATAAAGGTGGCATGCAGCGCTTCATAGCCGTTGGCTTTGGGCCTGCTGACCCAATCACGAAGCCGGTCGGTTTTGGCTTTGTACAGCTGGGTTATGGTTGAATATATATGCCAGCACTGGGTAATCTCCGGTATTCTGGGTTTTGGCTTGAAAACAATCCTGACGGCCAGAATATCATAAATCTGCTCAAAAGGAACACTCTTCTCCTGCATCTTGCGCCAGACCGAATAGATGGTTTTCGGCCGACCGTAAACTTCAAGCTTAAACTTCTCTTCCAGGAGCTTGGCCTTGACCGGCTCAATGAATTTATTGATAAAATGAGCGGAGATTTTCTCTGAATGGTTGATTTTATTGGCCAGCTCTGTATATACCTCCGGATTTTTATACTTAAGGCTGAGATCCTCGAGTTCGGTTTTAATGGTATACAATCCCAGTCTGTGTGCCAGCGGTGCAAACAGGTAAAGCGTTTCGCTGGCAATCTTGATCTGTTTTTTCCGGGGAAGCGCCTGCAGCGTGCGCATATTATGCAGCCTGTCGGCCAGCTTTATCAGGATTACCCTGACATCATCCACCAACGTAAGAAGCAGTTTTCGAAAGGTAGATGCCTGCAAGGAGGAGTCACCTTCCAAAACGACTGTGATTTTAGTGAGCCCATCGATGATGGACCTTACCTGTGAGCCGAATTCCTTCTCAATATCATCGAGTGAGTATTCGGTATCTTCCACTACATCGTGCAGCAATGCGCTTACAATGCTTTTGGTTCTCATGCCGATCTCTTCCGAGACGATCCTGGCTACTTCAATGGGATGCAGGACGTAAGGCTCGCCGGATTTCCTTTTTTCATTGCCGTGGGCTTTGCTGGCAAACATATAAGCCTTCCGGATCAAGTCCTTGTCGGCCTTGGTCAGGTTCTTGGGAAGGCCGTTCATCAATTCGTCGAACGCTTCCTGAACTTTTGATTTTTCTTCTGCGGTTAGCTCAAACATTCCGGTTAGATTCCACCGTGAAGTTACTAAATCAAACTGAGCTTTTGATGGGTCCGGCTGCTACCACACTCATATTTGTATGGTTCAGATGCCTGGCTGCAAGGGTCCTGATCTCTTCTGCGGTGATGCTGTTTATCATTTCCATGAACCCTGTGAGGTAGTTCAGATCAAGATCGTGGATCCATAATGCGCGCATCTGATCGGCCAGCTGAAAGGGCCCGTCGACCGTTCGCTGCACCTGGCCGGTGAGGTAATTTCTAACCAGTTCCAACTCCCCGGGCTTGACCTTCTCACTGCACAGGCGGTCCATCTCCTTATAACATTCCGATACCGTTTCTTCCCACACTTCGGCCCTGACGGTTGATCCGATAACAAAATACCCGCAGTCCCTCATGGCCAGCAGGTGTGAGGATATTCCGTAGGTGTACCCTTTTTCTTCCCTGATATTGCTCATCAGTCTGGACCCGAAATAACCACCGAGAATGGTGTTCACAATGGTCAGTCCCATGAATTCCGGATTCAGCCGGCTGAACAGCGGCCGCCCAATGCGGATTGCCGTTTGCACGGCATCATTGCGGGTGATGATGCCCCGGCCGGCGGGGCTGGTCTGGAGCGCTGGCAGCACCGGTAAAACAAGCTCACCTTTACCGTCATCCAGCGGCCAGTTTTTGCCAAAGTACTTATCCACCAGCGGAAGATACTGTCCGGGGTTGGGCCCGGTAATCATGATGCGGCAATTGGACTGGCAGTAAAAGCGGCGATGAAAGGCATTGAGGTCAGATACGGTCACCGGACCAATATCGGAGATTTCCCCTACCACCCCGTAAGGATGCTTCTCGCCAAATATCATTCTGTTGAACTGCTTGCGGGCAAGGCTCTCAACCCGCTGATCATCAACCTTCATGGATTCGATGCGGTTAGCCTTGATAATGTCAAGTTCCTCCTGCGGAAACGAGGGATTGATCAGCACTTCGCTCATCAGGCTGAGAACAGGCTCCAGGTGTTTTTCCAGACTGTGTATGGTGATATCGGCTTCATCACGGTCAGCGGAAATATTGAAATAGCTGCCGTAAAACTCGAATTCCTCGGCGATAGTTCCTCCGGTCATCTTTCCTGTTCCTTCGGGTATCATCTGATTGGTGAGTGAGGCCTGGAACATGATATCCTGATAACGGCTTCCGGCGTTGAATACCAGGTCGACACGGCAAACCGGTTCGATACCGGCCTTGATGATCACCACGGGAATTCCGTTGGATAAAGTGGTTTTCTCAATGGAGGGTAAGGTGAGACGTGTTACGGTCCTGATATCCGGCATTGTTTTTCTGTCCATCTTATTTGTCCCCATTATTTTTATACACCAGGCAGGAACAGTTGGGTTCCTTGAAAACCCTCGCTGCCGTTTCCTTAATCTCATTTATACTTACTGAACGGATCAGGTCCATCTCGCGGTCAATCATATCGGCACTCCCAAGCCATTCAAAATAAGCCAGGTTAAGGGCTCTGTTCTGTACATTCATGTTGCTGAAGAGAAAGTGCGATTCCGCCCTGTTCTTAACCTTGTTAAGCTCCCTTTCGCTGATGGGTCCGCTGATGATCCTTTCAATTTCCTCATGAACCGACTGGATAGCCGCTTCCGGCTTGATGCCGCTGGCAAGCCTTCCGCTGATGACAAACAGCCCGGGATCCCGGTCGCCGGTTATGTATGCATCAATATCACTGAACAGTTTGCGGTCCTTTACCAGATTGAGGAAAAGCCGTGCCGACATGCCGTTGGATAAAATATCGGATAAAAGGTCCAGTACATAATATTCACGGCTGAAACGGTCGCCCATATGCCAGGCAAGGTAGATGGCTGGGCTGGGTACGGGCCTGTCGACCTCGAGATACCGGTATTCTTTCTGTTCCGGCTCTGCCGGTATATTCCTTGGTTTAACTGGTCTAGATGGGATAGGGCCAAACCATTTTTTCGCCATCTCGAGGCCCTCTTCCGGCTTTATCGAGCCCGAGAGCGTTAGAATCGCATTGTTCGGCGCATAATGACCATAGAAGAATTTCCTTACATCCTCCAGATTTGCCTCTTCGATATGCCGGATCTCCTTGCCGATGGTCGACCACAGGTACGGGTGTACCCGGTAGGCAAGCGGTTTGAGCAGAAGCCAGGCGTCGCCGTAAGGCTGGTTGAGGTAACGCTGGCGGTACTCTTCAATAACCACCTTTTTCTGAACATCCAGGCTTTCCTGTGAAAAGGCCAGCTCGTTCATACGGTCAGATTCCAGCCAGAAGCCAGTTTCCAGGTTCTGAAACGGGATGGTCAGGTGATAATCGGTATAATCGTTATTCGTAAATGCGTTGTTTTCACCACCTGCCAACTGCAGGGGTGAGTCGAAATCAGGTATGTTGGCAGAACCGCCAAACATCAGATGTTCAAAGAGATGCGCAAAGCCGGTAAGGGAAGGATCTTCATCGCGCGCCCCGATGTCGTACAGAATGTTCATGGCAACCATCGGTGAGCTGTAATCAGTATTAACAATTATCCGGAGTCCGTTATCAAGCAGGTATCGCGTGTATTCCATATTTTAGATTGAAGAAGTCAAAAGTAGACTAATTTTACCTTATGAAAAGGGTTGTTCTTCTGCTCCTGCTGATCGTCACCCTCGCTCCGGCCGCCTTTTCTCAGAAAACAGTGGTCAGCGGTCGTGTCATCGATAAGAAAACCCGTGAGCCGATAGTGGCAGCCAACCTGGTTTTGTCCGACGGAAGTGGGGCGAATTCGCTTGATCAGGGTAAGTTTACCCTGAAGATTTCAACCTTTCCCGCAGTCATAAAAATTTCGCATATATCCTATCTCGATAAGGAGGTCAGCCTTCGGAGCGCTCCTGCCACTGAGCTGGTGATTGAGCTGGATGAGGCTGTCAGCCAGTTGGGTGAGGTGGAGATATCCGGTAAAAGATTGAGAATTCTAACTGAAAAGGATGATTTTTCGATACAGGATTTTGCTTTCGACAAAGAAAACCTCTGGCTGCTGGGTTACACAAACAACCAGGCCACCAAAGGCCGCTTATGGCTGGCATCCTGGTTTGGCGATACTCTCGCGTCGGTGCCTGTCAGGGGTGCCGAATCTTTGTTCCGGGATGTGTTTGGTACTGTTCACCTGGTTCTGAAGGATACTGTATTTCAGTTGTATACTGAAACCAGGAAGATCGTTTACCCTTACGTTTTCGACCGGGAAGAATTTTTCAACCTGATGAAGCCCATTCGGGCGGGTTTTGCGGACAATCTCGTTTACACGGATATTAATTCTTATGAGCAGCAGGCAAAAATCTATTATCATGCCTCTGGATTTTGGGGATTGAGGCAACTCACAGTGGTTGAGGATCATCTGGCTCATCTGAACAAAAGGATGGACGAACGTGTACCAACCATGTGGACTGAGTTTGCCTCCAGATATCCGGTAAAAGCAGGGTCCAAAATAAATGCGATGATTGAGGATGCTATTAAGGTACCCCTCTTTGCCTGGCGCGACACGCTTTTTATTATCAATCTTTACAAGGACTCACTGCTTTCCTACGGGCCAAACGGGAAATTCAAGCGGGCCGTACCGTTCACCTTTTGCAGGAATGTCATGCTGAACGGAATCGACGGAGGAGCGAGTTATAAAAAGCTCACGGTATTAGCCGATCCGGTGGGCCGTGGGTTATTCATACTGGAGCGCAGAAATTCCTCCTGGATTTTGCTCCCGCTCAATACCGCCACCGGTTCGGTAGGCCAGCCGGTGCGTTTGCCTGATTTTCCTGACATGTACAACATTACCGTTTTCGGCGATGCCGTATATTTTCTCTACCCGGAGAAGAAATATCCCTATTACGTCAGGCTTTTTCGCTTCCAACTCTGAGGCAGTTGGCAGTAGGCAGTTGGCAGTCGGCAGTAGGCAGTAGGCAGTCGTCAGTCGGCAGGTTACATGCGTGCTAATGGAGCTACGTCATGGGAGGCGAATTCCCCGCGCAGATATTTGTAATATCCGGTTACGGCAATCATGGCTGCATTATCCATGGTATAGGCCAATTCCGGGATATACACGTTCCAGTGCCGTTTGGCAGCTTCCTCCCTAACGGCCGTTTTCAGTGCCGAGTTGGCGGAAACCCCGCCGGCTAGTCCGATCTCGCGTATGCCGGTCAGTTTGGAGGCTTGTCGGAGCTTATTCATCAGGATTTCAACAATCGTGTGCTGCAGCGATGCGCAGAGGCTGTTCAGATTTTTCTCTATGAAAGCCGGGTCCTCATGAATCCGGTCGCGAAGGAAATACAGAAACGAAGTTTTCAATCCGCTGAAGCTGTAGTTGAGATCGGCAATCCTTGGCTTGCTGAATGTAAATGCAAGAGGGTCGCCTTCCTTGGACAGTTTGTCGATTACCGGTCCGGCAGGATAGGGGAGACCGATCACCTTGCCGCATTTGTCAAAAGCCTCGCCGGCGGCGTCATCGATGGTGTGGCCTATGATTTCCATGTCGAGATGGTCACGGACCACGAGGATCTGCGTATGGCCACCCGAGACCAGCAGGCACAGGAACGGGAATGCAGGGTATCGGGTTCCCGCGTTCGCGGGAATGACAGAAAAGGAATTCTGAGTTTGGGGGCGTTGGACGAAGAGGGCGAGCACATGGCCCTGAAGATGATTGACTGCTATCAACGGAATATTGCGGGCGGTGGCAAATCCTTTGGCAAATGAGGCTCCCACGAGAAGCGATCCCATGAGTCCGGGACCCCGGGTAAAGGCAACGGCATTGATTTCATCAGGCTTTACGCCGGCTTCTTTCATGGCGGTATCCACCACGGGTATTATATTTTGCTGGTGTGCACGGGAGGCCAGCTCGGGGACAACACCGCCGTAAATGCGGTGAACATCTTGATTTGCAATACGATTCGACAGCAGGATCCCGTCGCGGACAATTGCCGCTGAGGTGTCGTCGCACGAGGATTCGATGGCAAGAATGGTAACGCTCATATTATCTGCCGCTCCCGACCGTTTTTTTGTAATTTTGGAATGATTTTTATGGGGCAAAAATACTAAAGTTTAAATCCTTGCCTAAAAAAGCGATAAATAGAACCTTGGCGGCCTTCATGGTGATAGCACTGCTGGTTACGGCAGCCGTTGCCACCGTTCGTATGCAGCGTTTTCAGACCTGGGTGGTTAATCGCTATTTTACCGGCCTGGAAAAGAAATACGAAGGAAAAGTATCCGTGGGCAAGGTGTTGGTAAGATGGCCCCACAGGATAGAATTCCTGGATTTACTGATTCTGGACCCGCTGAACGATACCCTGTTCTATTCTTCCTCAATCCGGTTTTCTGTCAACAAGTTTAATCTCGACAAGAACCGGCTGAGCATCAGTCGGATGGTGGTTGAAAATCCCATTACCCAGCTTCGCCAGCTGCCATCGGGGCAAATGAATTATGAACTGCTTTTCGAAGCTTTAAAGTCAACGGACTCACTACCCTCGGATCACCCTTTTACGCTGGATGCCAGTCAGTTCCTGATTCGAAACGGGAAATTCCAATACCGGAAGTTTGGAAGCCTGATGAAACCCGGGCAGGTTAACTGGGATCATCTGGAAGTAAGCAATATCGAAATTGCCATAAAGCATTTCGATTGGGCTGACGGAGCTGTGAAAGCATCGGTAGATCTGCTTTCTTGTAACGAGCAGAGTGGATTTGCGGTTAATAAATTCTCAGCTGGCGTGTTGATCGATTCAGTTGGCATACATACCTCCAATTTATATCTTCAAACAGGCAACAGCCTGGTGGAGTCGCCATCTGCCAACGCAGTAAATGTCTGGAAACAGGCCGGAAATCAGGATAAAATCAATCTGGATGTGGTCCTGGGAAGGAAAACCTATCTCAGTCCAACCGACCTTACCCTGCTGACAGGGATAAATACCGGTATAGAGACGCCACTTGAAATATCAGGATTGTTTTACGGGTCAACGGATTATGCCCGTTTGCAGAATGCCAGCCTCAACTGGGAAAACCTGATCAGTTTCGAGGGTGACCTGATATACAATTTTGCCGGAACTCTACAGGAGTCGTTCTTCGATATGAAAACCAGGTCGCTGGTCCTTCATATGCCAAATCTGGTGCGGGATGTCCTTTCCGGGCAGATACCCGGATTTGAACTCGAGGTTCCCGAGGTGCTGACCAACCTGGGTTCGATAGAATACAGCGGTGTATTTACAGGGACGGTGGAGAATTTCGTTACCTCAGGAGATTGGAAACTTGAGAACGGTGCCTTTACAACTAATCTTCAGGTTAATAAGAACAGGCCGGTTAATGGTTATAATTTCAAGGGCTCAATATCTTCGGCAGATTTTAATCCGGATCAATGGGTTGATTTTACCTCCGGGGTTTCCGACATGACTTTCAATCTGGATGTTGACGGTGTCTGGGAAGGCGATTCTACGGTAACAGCTATGCTTTCAGGTGATGTGAGACAGTTCACGCTAAATGGATACAATTTCCAGTACCTGAGCATTAATGGCATGTTGACCGGTAAAAAATTCGATGGATCCTTGAAACTTAGAGATCCCAATGCAGCGGTGGACCTGACCGGTGACTTCGATTTCGGGCAGTCCAGACCGGTACTGGATTTCAGACTGCTGATCAGGAACGCCGATTTATCAGCGCTGAACCTGGTAAGCAACGATACGGTATCGAAGCTGGTAGTGGATATGCACGGGCGGTTCAAGGGAAGTGCGATCGACAATGCTGACGGGGAAATAACCGTAAAAAACTCAAGCTACACTAACAGCCGCGGGACTTTGCCAGTCAACGACCTGACATTGTCATCAGTGCCTGAATACGGTCGCCGGAAAATCATTCTTTCGTCGGAATACGTCGATGCCCGGGTGGTCGGCGATGTTCATGCCGACGATTTTACGGCACAGGTGAAAACGCTGGTAGCACGCTTTATTCCGGCTGTCACTAAAACACAGGCGGTAAGACCCGATCACCTCAACGACTTTGCCTTCAATTTTCAGATCAAGAACTTCACACCGTTGACCCAAGTTCTTTTCCCGGGATTTCAGTGCAAGGACAATTCCCGGATCGGAGGATTTTATAACGCGGTGGAACAAACCATTTCAATCGAAGGTAAATCGCCGCAATTCGTTGCAGGCGGCAGCCAATATACGGGAATTGACATTCGGTTGCAATCCAGGGGTGATTCGCTGATTCTGTCCGGCGCAGTTGATAAAATCCAACTTGACCGGAACACGGTTTTTGAGAAAATCGACCTGACGGGCTCCTTGTCCGAAAACCGGTTAGCCCTTCTCCTGAATTGCAATCTAAATGGAACCAACGGGCCGAGGGGGAAAATCGGATGCACCGGTCTTATGACTGAAACCGATGATGGATTGTTGAACGGAAGTTTCAGCTTTCCGGTCAATGAGTTAATCCTTAACGATAGTTTGTGGAGAATTGAACCCTTCCGGATCTATGCTGACCGGGACAAGATCTTGATAGATAAATTCCTCCTGTCCCATGGATCGGAGAATCTAAGCCTGAACGGTGCCATATCGGTAAACCCGCTCGATACTCTTTATATCGGTTTCAACCGGGTTGATCTTGATAATCTTTCAGGGATTATCGGGCACGAAGATTTTAGTCTGAAAGGCCATATAACGGGAGAAGCCCGACTGTACGACATGAGAAACCGGGGCATGTTTCTCACTGAAGCCCGAATAGACAGTTTGACGGTTAACGGCCAGCCCATGGGTCTCACAACCCTGTCAAGCCGCAGTTCCGGTGCCGGCGAACCGGTGCTGATGGATGTTTTGATCGAGCGGAACTCCCTGAAAACATTAAAACTGCACGGGCAGTACAACCCCAGGACTGATAGTCTGGATTTCGATCTTGATGTTGATCAGATCAGGCTGGATATTTTTAACTCCATCGTATATGACGAGTTGCTTGATCTCAGAGGGACAGCCACGGGCAAAGCTAAGATCATGGGAACACCTGCGCTTCCGATGGTCAATGGGAATATCTGGTTGCAGGATGCATCGTTCATTGTGGATTACCTCAATACAAGATTTACCTTCAGTCATAATGTAGTGGTCACTCCGGATGCCTTTACCGTATCGAACGTTGATGTGCTCGATGAGGAAAAGAATCATGCCCAGGTGTCGGGATTTGTCCGCCATAATAAGTTCAGTACCCTATATCTTGATCTTGAGGCGAGTTTCCAGGATTTTGTCCTGCTTAATGAAGTAGAGTCTCGAAATGAGGGCTACTGGGGCCGTGGATACGGAACCGGCGTGGGAACCATCAGGGGGCCAGTGAAGAATCTGACCATTGATGTCTCGGCCCGGACCAGCAAGAAAACAAAGTTTTATGTTCCGGTATCCACCACTGATGAAGCCAGGTTGATGGACTTTATCACTTATGTGGAGAAGCCCCGGGAAGAGGCCGATGATGACCTGCTGGATTTTTCCACCGGCAAACCTGAAGGATACAAGGTTAATTTGAACGGAGCGACCGTGAATATAGACCTGGAGGTGACCAACGAAGCAGATGTTCAACTGATTTTTGACTCCAAGGTCGGTGATGTGATCCATGCAAAAGGAACAGGCAACCTGCATGTTCTGATACCTCCAACCTCACGCTGGACACTCAACGGCGATTATACGATCGATCAGGGTGATTATCAGTTTACGTTACAGAATATGCCGGTCAAGAGACTCCAGATTGAGCCCGGCGCTACCCTGAAGTGGACCGGCGACGTGTCGAATGCCCAGCTGGATATTGATGCGGTTTACCGCACCAAAGCCTCTCTGTATGATCTGTTGCAGGATGAGTCGAATACCGACCTCATGCAGCGGTTACCGGTGGAATGTCATTTGCTGATGACCGGTTTTCTCGAGAGTCCGGTGGTTGAATTCAATATCAACCTGCCGCCAACGAGTAACGATATTGCCAGAACGCAGCTCGAAAACCTATCGAAAGAGGAACTTGGCAAGCAGGTAATTTCACTTCTGGTACTTAACCGTTTCACTCCATTACAGGGAACCGGAAGCGGCACGGCCAGCCGGTATGAAAAGGCAGGGATATCCACCACTACTGAAGTGCTGTCGAACCAGCTCAGCTATTGGCTGTCGCAGATCAGCAACGATTTTGATGTCGGATTCAATTACCGTCCGGGCGACCAGCTTACCAGCGACGAAGTTGAGGTGGCGCTGTCGAAACAGTTCCTGAATAACCGCATGACCATCAATGTGAACGGGAACTACGACGTAAGGCCAACCACGGGCAATACGAGCCAACTGGTGGGCGACGTGGATGTGGAATACAAGATTAAGCCATCGGGTAAGGTGCGGGTTAAGGCTTTTACACGTGCCAATGACCATCTTTTGTATGAGTATGCCCCTTACACACAAGGGGTTGGCGTTTTTTACCGGGAAGAGTTCGATACTTTCAATGATTTGCTGAATAAATACCGCGAGAAGTGGTTCCGGAAATAGGCGTTAACAACTCGTCTGAAAACCGGTTATACTAAACAGCCCGGTAAATTCGTTTTCTCCATACTTTTACAAGGATAACTAATCTCAACAATCATGAGTTTGATGTTAATATTACAGGCAGGTTTTCAGGCAAGCGGAGCAGCTGGTGCTGCAAAAGCGGTTGATTCGGGTTTATCGGTCTGGTCCCTGACCTTAAAGGGTGGCTGGATTATGATCCCGATTTTCCTTTTATCGATTATCGCGGTTTATGTTTTTATCGAGCGGTATTTTGCTATCCGTAAAGCAAGTACTGAGGATCAGAGCTTTATGAACCGAGTGAGGGAGTTTATTCATGATGGTAAGATTGAGGCTGCCATCAGGTTGTCACAATCGACCAATACACCTGTCTCCAGGATGATTGAGGTTGGGATTTCCCGTATCGGAAGGCCAATGTCGGACGTGAATGCGGCCATCGAGAATGTTGGCAGGCTGGAGATATACAAACTGGAGCGTGGCCTGGCTACCTTGGGCGCGGCAGCCGGTGCGGCTCCGATGCTCGGGTTTTTGGGTACGGTTCTGGGGATGATCAGGGCTTTCTATGACATGTCGATGGCCGGAAGTACCATTGACATCGGGGTGCTCTCAAATGGTATATATACCGCTATGGTAACGACAGCTGCTGGTTTGTTGGTTGGCATACCCGCGTTCTTTTTCTACAATATCCTGGTTTCAAAAATTGAAACGGTAGTATTTATTCTGGAAACGCGAGCTTCTGAATTCATGGATTTGCTTAATGAGCCTGCTAAATAGCCTTTGTAAAAACCGACTTCATGGCAATTAAAACGAGAAATAAGATTTCACCTGAGTTCAGCATGGCCTCCATGACGGATATTGTTTTCCTGCTGCTTCTGTTTTTCATGATCAGCACGACCATGATCAGTCCCAATGCGCTAAAATTGCTGCTCCCGCGAAGTGACGGCCAGGTATCGGACAAGCCTGCAACGACGGTGTCGATCACAAAAGATCTGCAATTTGTTCTGGAAAAATCCCCGGTGGAATTTGACAGGCTGGAGGCGGCCCTCCGCGTAAAGTTCGACGGGGTTCCCGAAGAGGAGAGGGTGATCAGCCTGCATTGCGACCGGACCATTCCGATTGAGGAGGCTGTTAAAGTGATGAATATAGCAAAGAACAACAAGTACAAACTGATATTGGCAACAGTGGCCAATTAGCAGGATGGAACAAGCGACAAAATACCGGGCATTTATTGGTACTGTCATTCTGCATGCAATCATCATATTGCTGTTGGTGTTGCTGCGGTTAAGCGGTAGCATTAAACCGCCTGATGCAGAAGGGATCACGGTGAATTTCGGTACGGATGTCGCAGGCATGGGGGCGGAGGAGCCTGCCATGCAGGAAGCTGCCCAACAGGAAGTTGCTCAGCCGGTAACGCCGGTACGCACCGAGCCGGCGCCTGTGAAAGCTAAACCGGTAAAAGAAAAGGTTAGGGAAGCCGCTCCCAAGTTGTTAACCCAGGACAATGAGGAGGCTCCGACTCTCAGGAAAGAGCGCGAGGAAAAGCTGAAAAAGGAAAAGGAAGATAAAGAAATCGCCCGTCAGACTGAACTCGAGCGCCAGCGGGAGGCAGCAGTGGAAAACCAGCGCATCGAGGCGGAGAAGAAAAAATTAGAGCAGCAGCAATCTCAGGTAAATGCCATTAAGGGCCGCATGGGCAAATCTTTTGGAGGTGCAGCGGTCAATGGTGGAACGCAGGGCGAGGGCAATACCCAGGGAAGCGGTAACCAGGGTGATCCTACGGGATCCGTGGATTCAAAGAACCGGGGTCCCGGAGGCGGCCAGGGCGCAGGTATCACCTTCAGCCTGGAGGGCAGGGGCCTGGTTGGCGGATTGGCCAAGCCTGATTATTCCGTTAACGATTACGGTGATGTGGTTGTGGCAATAACGGTCGATAAAAATGGCGATGTTATTTCGGCTGTTCCCGGTGCCAAGGGAACCACCACTACCAATTCAACATTATGGGAAGCCGCCCGAAAGGCAGCGGTTAAGGCGAAATTCAACAAGGTAACCTCACCCGATGCCCCCGTATATTCAAAGGGGACGATTACCTACAAGTTCAAGCTGCTGTAAGCTCAATTTAGGGCAAAAGGCTGAGGGCAAAGGGCAAAAATCAGGAAAAAGTAATAGGATTATTAATAAGGGGCTGACATTTGGGGATTATCAAACTCTGAATCAAGCACTTGTCACCTTAAAACCTATGACTTTATTCTTATGACTGATTTTTGCCCTTTGCCCTTTGCCCTTTGCCCTTTGCCCTTTGCCCTCTGCCCTTTGCCCTCTGCCTTTTGCCATAGATCTATTGCAGCAATAACTTCAAAGCAGAGACTTTACCAGCCGAAATAACTTTTACCAGGTAAACTCCCTTTGTCTCCCTGCTGAGGTCAAAGGATTGCTGCCAGGTACCCTGGTTGCCTTCGATGACCCTGGATAGAACGATTCTTCCAGAAACATCCATGATGGCAAGTTCTGCTTTTCCAGGATTGTCCAGTTTGATTTCGAACCTTCCCGTGGATGGGTTAGGATACACTTTCACGCCTTCACCGGCAGTGCTGATATCACTGACCCCACTGGTGTACACCGGCTTCCATGTGGTGGTGAACATTCCCCGTCCGTGAGTAGCTGCCAGAACGGTATTGTCCGACTTGCGGAACTTAACCATATCAATCCTCACATTCGCCAGGCCATTGTTGTCGGGGGTCCAGACTACGTTTTGGGCAAGGATATTTTCAGTTGTCCAGATACCGGTTTCTGTTGCCAGCATCACCTGTTTACCTGATTTTGGATGGAAAATACCCCATCGTACCGGCATATCGGGAAGGTTGGCTTCCACATTTTTCCAGTTGGCCCCGGCATTCACGCTGAGCCAAACTGAAGGTACTCCGTAATTGGAAAAGGTAACCAGCAGCGTGTCCTCAGATCCGGCAATATCAATGGAGGAAATATTGGCTGTCGGAAAGCCCGTGGACGAAAATTCGGTCAGGGTTCCGGTGTGGGTGGCATCCGCAAATTTAAAAAGTTTTCCTGCTTCGGTGCCAATAAAGATGTTTGACTGGCCAGCGGGCGAATATTCCGACCACTTGATGTTTGAATAAGGCACCTGCGACTGAGTGGCAAGAGCCTTACCGGTATTGCTGCCGGTAATACTGTTGGCCGCTACCGTTAATACGTGAAGGGTATTCAGGTATTGCAGCTGCTCGTTGGCACCGTTGGCAAAAAGGGTATTTGTTTTCCAGTCATAATCCATGGGACTGACAAACGTTCCGGTTCCAAGCCCTTTATATCCTGAACCCTGCGGATCTGATTCCTTGGCTCCGCTATAAAGGTAGATGGAGTTGTGGTAAACGGTCGTGATCTGAATGGTGGGTTCATTCTGGTCGATAAAGCAGAGAGCTCCGTCGCCCCCCGAGAGCATGTCCCTGAAGGTGGGGGTGTTATCCTTGCGGTAGAACATGGTTCCGTTATCCTGCAGTCCTCCCATAAAATGAACTGCACCGGCTTCGGGATGCATGGCACAGGAATAATACTGAAGTGTGCTGTAATTATTTGCCACCTCAAAAAATTTCATCCCGACATCGGGGGCGCTTGCCGTTTTTGTAATAAAAACGCCACCATCTGTTCCGATATAAAGTTCAGTATCGGTTCCGGGTCTGAACTTGAGCACATGAATGTCGGCATGAACATAATCGTCGGCACCGTTGCCGTACATTTCAGCCCAGTCGGACTGCTTGATCCACGTGGTTCCTCCATTCACCGTCCTCCAGGTATCCAATCCGCCCACCCAGATTATGTTGGGGTTGAGAGGGCTGACTGTTACGACAAATGCATGCCATGCCAGCGAAGCGAAACCGCTGGGGAAATTCAGGGTGTTCCAGGTGGTGCCTTTGTCGGTGCTTTTCAGTAAAAACTGACAACCGTAGCCGATAAATTTGTCCGATCGTACATAACCTGAAGCAACGATGGCAAAAACTACATCAGGGTTGGAAGGTGCCTGGCAAAGCATCACCCTGCCTGGAAATTTATTTACCGTTTCAGCCAGGATTCTTTGCTGATAAGTGTTGTTCACTGTCCATGAGATTCCGTCTGCGGATGTCAGGATGCAGGCGGCACCGGACCTGTCATTGTCTTTGGAATCCATACCATAGGTGGTCCCGACAATGATATTGGCACCGTCGGAGGTGGTTTCAATATCCGATGGCGCGTAAGCGTAGTCTTTACCCGGAATATTAGGCAGTACCTGCTGCCAGGTAACGCCATTGTCGGCCGAACGATACAGTCCGTTGGTCGGAGTTGCCTGGTGAACGGCGCCCTTGTAAAATCCGGAAGCCACACCGGCGTAAATGATACTGCGGCCGTTTTCATTTCTTACGAGGATATCGGTTACATAAGGCCAGTTCTGCGTTGATGGGATAGGTGCCCAGGTTTGACCGCCATCGGCCGATTTCATGATTCCCGTTCCCAGACCGGAAGATTCACGGTAAATGATGAGCGCAGTCTGACTTTCCCCGGTACCGGCATAAAAGATCTGCTTATTGTTCGGGTCATAGGTCATGCAGCTGATGGAAAGGTTCGACCAGAAATCGTTCACAGGAGTCCATTCTGCTCCGCCTGCCGGGTCATTGTTATACCATAATCCACCGGTTACCGATCCTGCCCAAAGCTTCAATCCGGTCGGATCGTTGGGGTCGAACATGAGGGTTCTCGTGCGTCCGCCCATGTTGGTGGGCTGGGAGGACCAGGTGAGGGCTTCCATGCCCGATTTCAGCCCGGCCAGTGCATCCGTCGCCTGATTTGCAGCGACCAGCCGTTCGCGAGGAACGGTTTTGGTTGCCGGATCCAGCGTTTTGATGTAATCTGCAAAGGCCGCTTCATCCGGTCGGTCCATCTCTTCTTTTTGTGATCCTTTGAGTGCATCATGATCAGACGACGGCAGACCCCGGTATTCCGATACCAGAAATTTCTCATAATCTCTTCGGGCATCCCGTCCGAAATTTATCAGAATCACTGCCAGTCCTATAGCTGTTAACAGCACGATACCGGTGGTCAATAACAATTTTCTCATGGTCAAGTAATACTTGTAGATATTAATAGGCGAACATCGGTAATCCGCTCATCATCCCGTTTACCTCGTTTTTTGTTGTCTGGATGAGGGCTTCGTTTTCAAGATTGGTTATGACCCGGTCGATCAGGCTGACAATGGGCTCCATGTCAGCTTCTTTCATGCCGCGGGTTGTGATGGCCGGCGTTCCAACCCTGAGGCCAGAAGTCTGGAACGGGGAACGTGAATCGAAAGGAACCATGTTCTTGTTTACGGTGATATCAGCTCTTACGAGCGCGTTTTCAACCTGTTTGCCGGTAACCTCAGGAACCTTTGTGCGGAGGTCGATGAGCATGCTGTGATTATCGGTACCCCCGGAGATAACCTTGTAACCTTTCTTAATAAATGCTTCAGCCATGACAGCGGCATTTTTCTTGACCTGCTTCTGGTAAATCGTGAATTCAGGGCTCAGCGCTTCGCCGAAAGCCACTGCTTTGGCAGCTATGATGTGCTCCAGCGGACCTCCCTGTATGCCTGGGAATACGGCTGAATCAATCAATGACGACATTTTCCTGACTTCTCCCTTTTTGGTCGCAATACCCCATGGATTGTCAAAATCCTTACCAATGATGATGATCCCGCCACGCGGACCGCGCAGGGTTTTATGCGTTGTTGAGGTAACGATATGCGCGTATTTTACCGGGTTGTCCAGCAGACCGGCGGCAATCAGTCCTGCCGGATGGGCCATATCGATCATGAGCAATGCGCCGATCCTGTCGGCAATGGCTCTCATCCTTCCGTAGTCCCATTCGCGGGAGTAAGCCGATGCCCCACCGATAATCATTTTCGGCTTTTCGCGCATGGCTACTTCCTCCATCATGTCATAATCCACCCGGCCTGTATCTTCCTTAACACCGTATGAGACCTGGCGATACAGGATTCCGGAACTGTTTACCGGTGAACCATGCGAAAGGTGACCTCCATGCGACAGGTCGAGTCCCATGAAAGTGTCGCCCGGCTTTAGCGCTGTAAGGAAAACAGCCATGTTGGCCTGTGCACCCGAGTGTGGTTGCACATTGGCATATTCCGCTCCGTACAGCTCCTTCAGCCTGTCTATGGCGAGCTGCTCAGTCTCGTCGACGACCTCGCAACCGCCATAATACCGGTGCCCCGGATAACCTTCGGCATATTTGTTGGTCAGCACTGAGCCCATAGCTTCCAGTACCTGGTTACTGACGAAATTTTCTGAGGCAATAAGTTCTATTCCGTTCCTTTGCCTTTCCTGCTCTTTTATGATCAAATCAAATACTGCGGTATCTCTTTTCATAAACATGGATTTACTGTTTTATCGAACCGCTAAAGATAAGGATTCCGGTTGAATCGCCCGGTTAAGCTGTTTTAAAATATCCCGTAAAAGAATTTAAACTATATTCACCTCTCAATTTTTTAACCACTGCTTTTGGAAGGCATGAGTGCTAAAAGCCGCAAACAATATAACCTGCTTGTTAGGTTTCTGAGATGGAGAGTCCGCAATGTTTCGAATCGGAATTTTTTCCTGTTCACAGCAATGGTTATGGGTCTTTTCTCCGGTCTTGCGGTAGTCCTGATGAAGGAAAGTGTTCACCTTATCAAAACTTTCCTTACACACGGATTCAGTGCTGAGATGCACAATTTCTGGTTTTTTGTTTACCCTGCCGTGGGCATTGCCCTGGTGGTCCTGTTGGTGCATTATGTTTTGCGGGTAAGGATCGGACTGGGGCTGCCGGTAATCCTTCATGCAATTTCCGGGACTAAGGGAGCCATAAAGCCCCACCACATGTTCTCTTCCGCCCTCACAAGCACGCTGACCGCAGGTTTCGGAGGCTCAATCGGTCTTGAAGGACCTGCAGTCCTGACCGGTGGAGCCATCGGTTCAAACCTCGGACAATTGTTACACCTGAATTACAGGCAGATCATACTGCTTATCGGCTGTGCCGTGACTGGTGCCATCGCGGCATTGTTCAAAGCTCCGATCGCTGCGATCATTTTCACGATAGAAGTGCTGATGTTGGATCTGACCCTATCATCACTGGTCCCGCTATTGTTGGCTTCTGTCAGTGCAACGCTTACCTCAAACCTATTCCTGGGAGGGGATGTATTGCTTTCCATGAAGATTGCCGAGGTTTTCCAATTGAAGCAGGTGCCTCTTTTTGTTTTACTGGGTGCCGTTACCGGCTTCGTTTCCCTTTACTTCAGCACCGTCATCACGGTGGTGGATGATTTTTTCAACAAGATGAGATCGAAATGGTCACGTTGGTTTCTGGCCGCCAGCCTACTGGGCCTGGTGATTTTCCTTTTCCCGAGCCTTTACGGCGAAGGATACGATTCCATTAACCGGGCCCTGAACGGGGATCTGGGGTTTATCTTTGACAATACGGGCTACTATACTTTCTCAGGTGAAATTGGATCGACAATACTGATCATGGTACTGCTGATCCTGATGAAGGTTGTGGCAACAGCCCTAACCATTGGCGCCGGGGGTATCGGTGGAATTATTGCTCCCAGCCTGTATACCGGGATGGTGGTCGGTCTTCTTTTCGGATCCGTGTACAATTATTTCTTCGATGCTCATATTTCGCTGGTTTTGTTTGCCATGATTGGCATGTCAGGAGTATTTGCCGGGGTTCTGCATGCGCCGCTAACCGCTATTTTCCTGATGGCGGAGCTCACTCTTGCCTACAACCTTATTCTGCCGCTGATGATAACCGCCGGAATGTCATTCATAACCATCAGGTTTTTTCAGCCTGTTTCTTTCTATCATATTCAACTCGCCAAGCGAAAGCAACTATTTACGCAGGATAAGGACAAAATTGTTTTGTCGCTGATGAAGGTGGACAAACTGATTGAAACCAATTTCTCGCCGATAAAACTGGATGCTACACTCGGAGACCTGGTCAGGGTAATCGCTTGTTCAAAACGGAACATGTACCCGGTGCTGGATGATGAAAATAATTATTACGGGGCATTGAATATGGACAGTGTTCGGGAAATCATGTTCAACCGCGAAATGTATGATACGGTTTTTATCCGCAATCTGATGTCGAAATCTCCGGTTACGATTTCTCCGGGTGAAAGCATGGAGGATGTGGCACATAAGTTTCATCAGACGAGTGCCTTCAATATACCCGTCCTTGATAACGGGCGCTACGTCGGGTTCATTTCAAGAGCGCGCCTGTTTACCTCATACCGGCAGCTCCTGAAGAAATGGAGCGAAGATTGATGTTATGGTTTTCAGCGACATTAAAGACAAATATTTAAAGCCTAACAGCAGCCAGCTGAATTATTTACTGGCCATGCTGGTTGGATTGCTCAGTGGATTGGCGGCGGTGATCCTGAAAAGTGCAGTACACTATACCCATTCTTTTGTGACCAGCGGCTTTCATATTTCGGAAGCTAACTGGGAATACCTGCTCTATCCGCTGGCAGGGCTATTGCTGACCGTCCTGTATGTCAAATACTTTGTTAAGGATATCATTTCTCACGGTATTAGTAAAATTCTTTATGCCATTAGCAAAAAGAACAGCCTGCTCAGGCGGCACAATATGCATTCTTCGATGGTTGCGAGTACACTGACCGTTGGATTTGGCGGATCCGTCGGTCTCGAGGCTCCAATCGTACTCACCGGATCGGCATTCGGATCCTGGCTGGGGCAGCGCTTTCATTTGAACTACAAGTCAATCACCTTATTGGTTGCTTGTGGTGCCACGGGTGCGATCGCCGGAATATTTAAAGCTCCGGTCGCAGGCCTGCTCTTCGCACTTGAGGTGCTGATGATTGATCTAACCATGGCATCCCTGCTTCCGCTGATGATTGCCGCCGTTACCGCCACTTCAGTTGCCTGGTTGCTCATGGGCGATTCAGTTTTGTTTTCCTATTCATTGACAGATATTTTTACGGTAGCTGAGCTTCCAGCATTTCTTATTCTTGGCGTGTTTACCGGCGCAGTATCGATATATTTTTCGCAGGGATTGAAATTTGTGGAGGGAAAAATGGAGTCAATCTCCTCGATATGGATTCGGTGGCTCCTCGGAGGATTGGCTTTATCATTGCTGATCGTTTTATTTCCTCCACTTTACGGGGAAGGGTACTCTTCACTGACCAGCCTTCTTAATGGAAATGCGGGAGAGGTTTTTGCCAATAGCTGGTGGTTCACTAAAATTCAGGATCCCTGGATTTTCCTCATCGCCATTATGGGAATCATTCTCATGAAGGTTGTTGCAACTGCGGTAACCACTGGTGCCGGAGGGGTAGGCGGAGTATTTGCACCGAGCCTATTCCTGGGTGGAATGAGTGGATTCTTCCTGGCCCGGCTGCTGAATACCTTTGGCATGGTGAACGTGTCTGAAACTCATTTTACCCTGGTCGGAATGGCTGGCGTCATGTCGGGTGTAATGCGGTCGCCGCTTACCGCGGTGTTCCTGATCGCGGAGATCACCGGAGGGTACCTCCTGATCATTCCCTTGATGCTCACGGTTGCGATTGCCTACCTCACCGCTCACCTGGCAGAGCCTCATTCCGTTTATACCCGAAGACTTGCAAGCCGCGGGGAACTGATTACCCACAATAAGGATAAGGCTGCCCTTACCCGGATGAATATCAGAGGATTGATAGAGCATGACATCAAAGCTGTGGGTCCCTCGCAAACACTGGGCGAATTAGTAAAAGTGGTGGCCGAATCAACGCGGAACGTGTTCCCTGTGCTCGATGCCGGGGGCATGTTTCTGGGGCTGATTATTATGGAAAGGCTGCGTCCCGTGATGTTCCATACGGAGCAATATGACACGACACTTTGCCGCGACCTGATGTATACGCCTGACTATATCGTTGAAGCCACGGATTCGGTCGAGGAGATTGCACAAAAGATACAATCATCCGGAAAATACATCCTGGTTGTTCTCGACCAGGGCAAATATGTTGGCTGTGTGAGCCGTGCGCGGGTATTCTCGAAATACCGGGAACTGATGAAAGAAATGTCGGAAGATTAGCCTGTTAGTCTTTCACGCACCGCACCGAAATTGCATATGATTTCTTGTAATTGTAAATGAATACGTTGGCGTAATCATATCCGATAGTCATATTGTATGCTTCCGTGCTGTTGTATTCGGTTGATGCGAAGAACTGGGCATAGTACCCGGCACCCGCAAAAAGACCGGAATCATAGCGGCGTCCGGCAGGCAGTGCATTGAATCCTACCTCATTGGTTGCCCCGACATTCACTTCCCGCCACAGCTGTTTTTCATAATCTTTCAGTTTGCCTCCGGCTATCTCGCTACCGCCGATTCCATTTATCATGGTTTCGAATTCCATGATAGAAGGTACGTGCCAACCGGCGGGACAGGCGCGCATTGCGGCACTCCAGGTATATAATTTGCCGTAGGTCACGCATTTGGAATCCGTGTTTTCATAACAATAACTTCCTTCACCGGCGTCATAACGGAGGTTCTCAGCCATCCACCAGGCATTGCCCATTTGAATGGTCTGATAGGACTGGCCATCCCGGGAATCGGTCAAGGTACCGATATGCAAATCGTAGGTATTGAAGCTCCACACGGGTCCTTCGGTAATGTTTCCCTTGGTGTCGCGGATCTTAACTTTCCAGTAATAGGTGGTGCCATAGTCGAGCTTGCCAGGGCTGAAGGTGCCAAACATCTGGCTGGCAATGATTTGAGGTGGTGGGTTGGACTTGCCAAAATAACAGGTAAAAAACAGTGGATCGCCCTCTGGATCACTGCTGCTCCATCTCATCCAGGGATTAATCGTGAGGACAGTCTGACCGTTTTCCGGCTGCGGATCAAAAGGTAATTCAGGCGGCAGATTGGAGCTCGCTACCACCAGGGGAACTCTCAGGGTATCAGAAAGTCCGCGTGGGTCCTTGGCAACCATCGTAACAGCATAGGTGCCTGGCTTTGAATATTTGTGATCTCCCTTTTTCCTGGTGGCGTACTGCGAATCGAAAATGCCATCGCCTTCCCAGTCCCACATAACCATCACGGCTTCAATATCATCGTCGGGATCAGTGGTTCCGGCGGCATCCATCATGAATATAGTCTGGTCGTTGCCGGTAGCCGGATCAATAGTGAATAGTGCAACCGGAGGTTGGTTTTCCTTGGTACACGACTGGAAAATAATCAGAACGGCTAGAGCCGGAAGAGCGAATAGGAGCCGCAGAATCCTTTTCATTATAAAAAAAGTTTGGGCAAAGTTACTATTTACTTGATTACTTTTGGACATGTAAAAGGAATAGCCATGCTGAAGATTCTCCTTGCCCTATCTATCATTCTGCAGCTAATTGCAGCAGGGATCGCCCTTCGATTGTTCAGCGTTACCAAGTATGCATTGTCGTGGGTTCTGATCACAATAGGATTCCTTTTGATGGTCATCCTGAGGTTCATGGAGTTCCTTCCCTTTATCAGCGATTTCAAGCCCGACTATTTCAGGGAATTGTATATCTGGATGGGTGTTGTTACTTCTGTTTTCTTCGCAACCGGAGTTTATTTTATCCAGCAGATATTCAATTATATGAAGAAAGTGGAGGTTGAACGGCGAAAAACGGAGCGAAGGTTCCTTACCGCCATCATTCAGACTGAAGAGGCCGAGCGGACCCGTATTGCCAAGGATCTTCATGATGGGATGGGGCCGCTCCTGAGTGCCGTCAAAATGTCGGTTTCCACACTCGAAAACCTCGCCCGCGATCAGCAGAGCCAGGTCATTATCAGAAATGCCTCTGAAACAGTAGATGAGGCGATAAGAAGCCTCAAAGATATCTCCGACCACTTAAGCCCACATGTATTGTCGAATTTCGGGATGATCAGGGCACTGGCCAATTATGTGAATAAGATTGTCCAGACCGGACAGCTTGAAATTGATTTTAAGACCAATCTCAGGAATGAACGGTTCGATGAGAATCTGGAAGTTGTGATTTATCGTGTTTGCAGTGAACTCATTCATAACACTATACAGCATGCACAGGCTACGAAGGCCAGCGTTTCCTTAATGCATGAAACCGGAGAGCTGGTGGTTGAATATCAGGATAACGGAATTGGATTTGAGGCTGATCGTGTGATGAAGGAGAAGAAACGGGACGGGTCGGGGTTGACAAATATCGAGTCGAGGATAAAATCGCTTAAAGGTGACCTGACCGTAGAATCGAAGCCTGGATTGGGGATCAGGGTATCCATAAAAGTTAAAGCAAACAAGAAATCATGAAATATAAGGTAATGCTGGTCGATGACCACAAGCTTTTCAGGAAGGGGCTGAGGATGCTGATCGATACGCTTAACCGGTTCGAGGTTGCTGCCGAGGCATCCAACGGTGTTGAATTTCTTAATTTGCTCGACCAGTCGATCCCAGATGTTGTTATGCTTGATATTGCCATGCCTGAGATGGATGGCATAGAAGCGGCTCGTCAGGCTTTGTTGAAATATCCTGATCTTAAGATAATTACACTGAGCATGTTCGGAGAGCAGGATTATTATTTTAAGATGGTGGATGCCGGCGTAAAAGGATTCTTACTGAAGAATTCTGATTTTACCGAAGTCAGGATGGCGCTGGAAACCGTGCTGGAAGGCGGCAACTATTTTTCACGCGAGCTACTCATGAACCTCGTCAATTCGCTGAAAAACTCACCGGAAGATATGGCTCCCGATTCACCTTTGTCGGACCGTGAAAAAGAGATTATCCTTCTGATATGCAAGGGCATGTCGACCCTGGAAATAGCAGATTCCCTTTGCCTCAGCAAGCGGACTGTCGACAGTCACCGGGCCAATATCCTGCTGAAAACCGGATGTCGCAACACTGCCAGCCTGGTTGTGTACGCGATCAAGGAAAAACTGGTGGAAATGTAGCCGACTGCCCACTGCCCACTTCCAACTGCCCACTGCCCACTGCC
>CAYHCO010000034.1:0-41993 GCA_964355105.1 uncultured Porphyromonadaceae bacterium | reverse complement strand
CAATCCGGGCCTGGTGCATGTCGGCAAGCTGAACACTGCCGGTATAGGCGGCGGGCTTGTCAGCAGTCAGGTGGATCACAATGACTCCGTCGGGATGACTGGCGAAGGCGGTTCGTTGATAGCGCACACCGTTATGCTCGTAGGTTACCTGATGAACAGCGCGATCAATATCGAGCTCCTGCCGGTACTGGGTCACCTTGGAGAAATCATGCCCGAGATGGATAAAAATGTCGCCAAAAGCCTGATAGGACCCCATGTTCTGGCCTTCATCATCGAGACCCTCAACGGCCATGCGATCTCCGCCCCAGAGGCTGATCTCATTAAACTGGATCCGCTCGATCGCGGTGCCACCGAAGAGCATTGCCCCCATGGGTCCATTGCCGATCGGATAGGCTTCGGTCATCCAGGCTTCTGCCGGTCGGTCGGACCATAGGGATAACCTGCCCGGAGAATCCTGCAAGCCCGGGTTTTGGGGTGATAATGAAGCCATTCCGGCAAGCGGGCGAACGCCCAGCGCTGCGGTCGCAATTCCAGCGGAATACAAAAAGTGACGGCGGGAAATGGCGGATTTAGGGAGATGTGGTTTTTTTGTCATGGGTTAATTTCTTATGAATCCGATGTCGATCTCGGTCTTAGGTTTCATTTGTGAAAATACGAATTAAGGCGTCCTGGTGGTTTGGGATCTATCAGGATTACAACATCGCCTCAAACACAAGAATCCAATCCTGTGGCGAGGGAACGTTTTTTCTAAAAGTAACGGGTTTGGCGCTACTGTCACCTGCTTTTGCAGTGGCTTCAATTATTCCCTGATCAAATTTACGGCCAGTGGCAGGATCGAAATAATAGACATGCCAACTCACTTCCGGCTCAAGATTCTTTACCTCGGGGCCATCCCAGTTATAGATGTTTCGTCGCGGCAGATAGATAAACCTCACTTCGCGTGAAATACCCGCGGCGTAGCAATTATTTTCAACCCACTCCGGATGTGGCTCAAAGTTCCACCAGGGGTATTGCCCCAGCAGTTTCTTGCCGATTCCCAGCTGGTTTGATCCCGGGTAGTTCATCCCTTCTTTCCAGGTGGTCCAGTCATAGGGCTGGCGGTTCCAGGCGCCCCAGTTTCCGTGATCTCCTTCCACACCAGCATGCCACACACCAGCAGTACCATAGGTATGTCCGGCTGCGCCACTAAGGATGTTTCTCCAGAAAATATGGCGCTGTGTGTCTCCAAACCCCTGCTGCATATGCCCCTCGTAGCAGGTTTCTCCACACAGGACAGGCATGACCGGTTTTTTTGAGCAGGCATCCGTCAGGAGCCACAGTGTACCCTCAGCCACGGCTTCCCGCTGATCATGACTCCCGCCAACCATGTCAAAATCAATCAGGCATTTATCTCCTTCTGCACCTCGTCTGCCCTTTCCGGTGTGACAGGTTAATGGATGTTTGTAAGGATCAATCTGTCTGACATATTCTGCTACTTCCGCCCATGGCCCCAGGCCCCACTTAGTTTCATCCGCAATCTCGCCCGCAAGGACCCACATCACCGGGTAGGCGCCGTAGCGAGCGATGAGATAGCGCCAGTGCCGCTTGATATTGACAGCCCCGAATTTCTCCATGCTGTTGCAGTCGCCGCGCCCCCAGGCACCGACAATCGCCGGAACCAAACCAGCGTCCACCAGCTGCCCGAAGCGCCGGTCGGCAAAGTCAAAATACTTTGGATTGACCACGCTCATATCCTCCGCCAGGTAGGGCTGACCGCCTTCATTTTCAAGGCTTGGTGCGAAGAAATTTTCGTCGGGATAGGGCCCGCAAACAATCTGCACGACCGAAAATCCTTTGGCCTTCCTATCGGCAGTAAGCTCCTGGAATCCCTCCCAGGTCATCCGCTTGCACAGGCACTTCCACCAGGTGTCGGCCAGCCAAAAGAATGGCGTGCCGTCTTCGTGGACGAAGTAACTCTTCCCCCGACTGACCTCCACAAAACCATGCTTCAGCAGCGGATTGTCGCCTTTGTATTTGGTGACGGAAAGCCTCTGCTCTTTTCCATTGAGCCCTGGATTGGTTGTGTCAGAACATTCTACGCGGTAGGTATATTCCCCCTGTGCCGGGGGTGCGAATCTGACCGTCCAGTTATCGCCGCCCGCCCAGAATGCTGGAACCTTCCACTTTTTTTCACCCAGCCTGAAGACCACATCCACCTCCGCATCCGTGAACGGATTGTCATATTTCCGGGCAGAGGTGAACGAAGTTTCAAAGCGCGTCCATTGCTCTACAGTCAAAGAGCCCCCCTGACCGTTGACAGCAGCAAAGGTGAATGCCGGCATAACTGCTATGATCATAATAGTCAAGTTCCGCATACTCTTATTCATACCTTGAAAATGAGCTTATTACGTTATATTTTTAACACAAAACATCCATTCTTTCCCTCCGGATATCGGATTCAAGTCCGGACTATTTTTCGCCTGCCACATACAACTTAACCGGGCCAAGTAATCCTGATATGAGCAGAGGCGTTTTGCCAGTCAGGAAATCAAAACGAAAACCATCATGTGTTTTGGTAAACCTTTTTTCTATGGGTTGATTCAGATCACCAATCACGCGGTTGGCCCATAAATTGATGACGTCCACCTCCAATAAATTGCCTTTAGGTTTTACAGCTCCAGTAATTTCCACGCGCCATGGAGCGCACCATAGTGTACCTAGTTTCTTCCCGTTCAGACGAACTTCTGCAACATCCTTCAACTCTCCAAGATCAAGAAATAATCTTCCATTTACAGGCAACGCTTTCTTATTTCCAGCAGTTTCCACTGTCAAATCAAACGTTTTCTTATAAGTGGACTTCCCCGAATAATACTTAATACCATCCTCTTGCCAATCGGTCCAGCTCATCAATTTAGGAAATGTGACGGTATCAGGGCCACCCCATTTCGGATCGAATGAAATTTTCCATAGACCACTTAATTCCGTTAATTCCTGCAAGTCGGGAAAATTCGTCTTTTGCGACCTGTCCGTATCAACCGGAACAGATTTTCGAAACACAATGAAATAGGAGTCAAAACGATCCAAATTCAGGTTTAGGGTTGTACCTCCATCCGTCTGCACAAAGGCATTCGCTTTGCGCATTTCTCCGGTTACCGCATTCCATATCTCTGGCTGTTTACCGGTAACACGGAAAGCAAATTCCCTATTCTCCGGCTGATTGGTCCGGTTAATAACGAAATAGATTTCGGTATCGCTGTGTGTTCTGTGAATATAGTCGAACTTTTCTGGACTTTCCGCCTGTCCGGTGAAAGCAAAGTCGGGAGTTACACCGTCAGAAAGAAGGATGTCCCGGGCTGTTTTTCCCCAGATAATCCGGCCTTTTCCGAACTTTCGCTCGGTGCGGTTTTTGCCATCCAGGTCGCCCCAGATTTCCACAGCTATTTTTCTCAGTTGTTTATCACTCTCAGGATAATTTTTCAGCCCGATCGTGTTCTCCGGCGGAGGCCCCACAACGGTTGCTCCTTCTAAAATAAGCGTACGGATCTTTTTTATCACTTCCAAAGACATGGCTGTTGAAGGAACCGATGTAACAGGTAATCTCTGATACGCCCCAACCTTATCACAAATTTCCTGAGAAGGTGAAGTACAATTCTGCAACACCAAAATACGATAGCTCATTCCGTCGGGAAGTACAATCCGTCCATCCTTAACTGACATCCGGTTGAGTAACACGTCTGAATTGGTGTAATCGCAGTCGTAACCAGTGCCAAGAGAGGGGACAATGTATTTTGGAGGAGCCAGTGTTGGCGCCCGTTCACCCAGATAGAAACAAACATCGGCAACAAAGTTGCCTTGTTGCAGCATGTACTGACAACGTGAGAGGTATGAAAAGAAGGCCGGCGACTGTTCCCACCAGGTTAGGTTTGGAGTAAAATGCTGGCCAGCACAAAATTCATAGCCCGGCTTGCCGTCTGACGGTTGCTGGCACGTTGCCTCATGCAGCATAAAACGGTTGATTCCCTCACAAAACGCATCGTTTGCATAAGGCTTCAGATCGGCTGGGCCCAAAGCCCAATGCGTTGCATCGCCATCCATCATGGTAAATGCTTCCGCCATGGCTTCCCGCTTTCCGTAAATATGAGCAGCAGTAGCTGTTTGCTTCAAATTCAGCCTCTGCCACCTGTCAGAGTTATATCCGTTCGGTGCTGTCCGGTGTCCGTTAGTCCAAAACTCACCCGCCGGGATATCACAGTAACCAAGATTCTTCAAGGCATCAATTGGAGGAATGTCGTTTGGCCCTCCTGCCTCATTGCCCACTTTTACTCCATTTTTGTGACACAACTCCATAAAATGGCCGTAAAAATTCTCTGCTATGCAATCCTGTATCGTGCGGTCAAAATCGTCACGAAACCGGGCAGATACCTCTGCATTGGTGACAGTATATCCGGCTAAAACCGGTAAATAAGATTTTATATCGTAGCCTCGAAACCGTCTGAACTGGTTGGCAAAATCCTGGGTCCAGGTAAGTTTGCCGCATTCCCAGCTATCCGACCATAAGTAAGCCAGATTTCCACCTGCCTTTTTCACCTCCTCCAATATCGGTTTACCCAGGAGTTCGAAATGATCGTCCAGGGCAGAAGCGTTCAGATAATCAATCTCGAATCCATCACCACCTTCGAAAGTGTCGGCCTGGGGAGGGCCAGGCCATGCATACCATCTGCTCCACAAATGCCCTGTCAAGGTGTAGCCATTCCGTAAAATAACCCATTGCCCGTCCGGAACATCCCATAGAAGCTGTCCATCAGACTTAAGCCGGGCTGTTAAATCAATAATTGATGTGGGATCAATAATTTTCGTATCGCCCTGCACCCTGAACGCCTGAACCCAAATATCATGGTAATACCCGTCATTCGTTTCAGGCTGAGGAAGTTTTCCTGAAAACCTGGTTGGACCTGAGATTTTCAATTCAGACGATACAACCTTCTTCATGGCATTATCCTTGGTTACCCAGGGACCCTGCATGGTCCAGCCACCGGCCGAAAGGTTAAAGCCAAGCTCAATATTCAATCTTTTGGCCTCTTTCACAGCATGGCGAAAGAGCTCCCACCATTCAGGGCTTTGATACTTTACGCCCGGAAGCGGTTCCTTCCCGGCATATCCCCCTGTACAAATCAGATTAACCCCACTAATCCCCTTAGATCTGAACTGGTCTAAATCTCTGGTAATCCCTTCCTTATCAACCCGATTGAACAGCCACCACCAATACACCCGAGGTTTGGCATCATCGGGAGGGGAAATAAATGAAGCTCTTAAAGAATCCAGATTTTGTCCACTGACCATTCCACCGTTCAGGGAATTTACAGCAATAAAAATCACCAAAACAATTCTAAACTTGGTCATCTTAATTTAATAATCGGATCAAAAAATATCCCGCTGAGCACGGCATTGTCGCCACGGACCTGGTCGATCCGGAATTTGGCGGATTTATTGTAAGAATAAATCAGATACTTACCACCCTTGAAATTACCGATGATCTTAACCGGTGCGATTTGGTTCAGAGTCTCCGCATCCATCATTTCCACGGCTATTTTCCGGCCTTTATCATCCCAATCTAAAAAGTAAAGTGCTATTGAGTATTCCCTTGTTCCACTGATCGTGTAGGTAAAACTCATGGTTGCCCAGTCGGTAAACATACAAGCGGCAGTTCTTGGTATCGTGTTGTTTGAATCAGGCGCCGGCGCCCGGGTATCGGTGGTGCCTTGCGACCAGACCAGTGGTGAAGCGTTATTCATCACGCTGACGTTATGAAAAATAAAGGAAGAAATATAGACCGGCAGCATTTTCTTATCACTCCTGTTTCCGTTGTAATTGCAGAGTACGAAACCATCTTTCCCGTAAACTTTGCCCCAGTTGCCACTCGTGGATGAATCCTCCCCGATAAAGCTTGCCGGCCAGGATTCCAGAGGCTCTGAAAAGGCCGGTGTCACCCCGCTGTACGACACGTCAAAAGAATAACTCCCCGGCCGGACATCGGTAAGGTAAACAAACTGCGCATCTGCCATTGCGTCGCCGATGCCTGTAACAGGGTGAAACCCGCCATCCCAGGCGAGCGTACCGTTAACCCTGACAGCGTTGATGGTTTTCTCCACTTTGGGAATGCCTATCCTTGCCACGGTTCCGGCAGGAACGGAAACCGTGCAGATCCCGGTGAACACATTGAAACTCGCGCTGATATTCCCGTGTGGCGTGGGTGTTGTTCCTGACACAGCTGTGAGGGTCCTGCCCAGGTGCGGTATCACATCGAATGTATTGAACCCGGGTGACGTTGGCCTGATACCGAGAACCTCCTCACTCAACCATTTGGTAACACCTCCTCCCCAGGGATGGCAAAGGCTGGTGTAGCCGGCCTGATTGTTCGGTAACGGATCGTTTTTTTCAAGCACTTTGTTCCATGACGGGCGGAAATCCTCAAAGAAGGTGGTGCCGCCGTACTGTATCATGCCGCCCCACAGGTCACGGATGGAGCTCAGCGCGTCGTCCTGTTTATTCATCAGGGCAAACGCCTGAATAATGAAATACTGGTTGAAAGCTGAGTAAGATACCCGGTTCACCCGGTCGGTGAAATGCGTTTCGAACACGTCCTTCTTTTCCGTATCGTTTAAAAGACCGGTATTGACGGCATCCGCGCGGGCATGTATACCGAAGTGCCGATACCAGGTTGCATCCTTGCGCAACGCATCCATCTGCCCGTTCGCATAGCTGTTGTATTTGTCGCGCAGGTCCGTCCGGCCGCACTGGTCCATCGCCCCGGCGAACTCTTTCCAGGCCCTTATGGAAAGCATCCGGTAAGCGTGCTGAGACTCCACGCAACTATTGTATTCAAATCCGGCGCCCAGACGCTCGTCCCAGCCGTAAAATCCAAGTTTCGGGTTCGTTCCATAAACCTTCATGGCATCATCAAGCTTCCCGCACGCATTGGCGATATAGGTCCGGAGCGTTGCGCTATCTCCCGTATACCGGTAATAGTCAACCAGGCTCAGTACCCAGTAAAGCGCATAACTCCTGATCCCATTGTCCTGTCCCGACGTATTGGCGATGTTCTTCTTAATGAAATCGTAGTTGCCGAACGCAACGAGCGATGCGGCCTGCGAGGGATGTGCATCCCCGGTCCAGGAAATGCGGTCGCCACGGTCCATGAGTATGGCACCGAAGTAATCCTTCGTTAGGTTCAACTTTACCCCATAAGCCCCAGTATACCAGATTTTTGTTAACAGGGTATCGCTGCATGAAAAACTGCCGTTGTAGTTGGTGGGTTTGGTTTGGCAAACCAGCCTGATGCCCGTAATATGCCATTGGGAGGTAAACGATTGAACATGGATCCAGCCAAATCGTACTCCCTCATAAAGTTCACTGTTCAGTTCGAGCCGGTACGTGTTTCCATATTTTACCGGGATGGCGGTCTTTACGGGATGCTCGGGTCCGTTGTTTACCACAGCCGGCTGGTTATATTCACTGATGCTCATCTTTACATCGCCGGCAAGGTCAGGACTGTCGAATTCCAGCCAGGCGGCACTCTCCACCCCGAAATCCAGACGGATGGAACCCGTCCCCATCACGGTAATTGCCGGCTTAACGCCGGTCGCCGATTCTAGATTCCCGAAGGCATCTTTTGCATCCGCCATGGCACCGACGGGCCGGAGCGTATAAACCTGCAGGTCGTCATCCGCGTTTATTTCTTTCCAGCGATAACCGATCAGCGGGTCGGGCGACTCCCTGACCACTGGTCCGTCAAAAGTGCCGCCGTTCAATCCCGGGTAAGGTTGCTTCGCTGCCAATACTTCATCCAAAGCCAATGCCGATCGCCATTCAGCCGGGTCGTTTGCCTTATGGCGCGGAATGGTCTGGCATCCCCAGAAGAGGCCGGCGAACCATGGTAACAGCAAACCGGTGGTGATAAAAAATTTCAGTCTGATCAAGGGCATACAACTGTGATGTTTTTGAGTTTACTCATTAAATGAATGGTTCCTTTCTTCTTACCCTTACCGGGGTTATTCGACAATCTCCTTCACCCGGAAGGTTGCCTTACCAATGCTTTCAAATTCACCCTCTTTATCATAAGCGGAGAAGAAGCAGGTATACAGACCGTTCCCCTCATCCGCGAGCTGATGGGGAACCCGGATGCACCGCCACCATGCAGTGGTTCCGACCGGCAGTCCCTTTTCCATGTCAATTATCTGGGCGTTATTAACGGGCCAGGTCAACCCGTCCGGGGAACAACTGAAGCCGAGCTGGGAGTTTTTGCCGGTCGTCACCTCAGGCTGAAGGAAATCGAAGATTACCGTCCAGTATTCCTTACCGCTAACAGGTCCCGTGATCTTGGTGATCAAAGGATTCTCCACGAAACCCGTCGGGTTCATGAAAGGCTCGGGGGCGTGCTCCGGCATGTAGATGAACGGCCCTTCCGGGCCTTTTGCCTTAACGATCAATACCCACCATTTTCCTGAACTGTCATTGAACGACTTGGGCCCACCGCCCAGGAAGGCATACCATTTTCCGTCGGCCGCCTTGAAAGGTGTACTGATGCTTGATGCGGCGGCATCGGTCGGATGGGCGATTCCGCTGGGTGCGACAATCTCTCCAGGGTACTCAAACTCGCCGTTGATCCCTGATATTCCCTTCGTTTTGGCTCCTGCCCTGCGGAGCAGTGTCGGGGTGTCCCAGCTTCGGATGCGGTCATACGCCAGGAAATTGAAATAGACAAACCAGCGATCCTCTTTTTCATCGAAAAAGAAAAAGGGACTGGCAGTCAACTCCCACATCCCGGTCTCAGGATTCCAGCCCGGGCGGAATAGAATCATGTGCCTTCTCCAATTGCTTCCGTCTTCGGATATCCAATGCTCGGTCCTCATGTTCGCCCAGCGCGTTGGGCCGATGGTTTCCATGGTGGTTGAGACCATGTGGTAGGCACTTTTCCCGTGGATCTTTACCTTGACTGTCGTGCCCGCCTCAAATCCGGCTGGTATGTCCTGTGCGTCGGAATGATGAGAACCGATGACCGGAACGGGCTCAGTCTTTACCAGTTCCAGGTACAATCTGGTCGATTTGTCAGCGGTCGCGGGTTGATTGCCAATTTCACCTGCACTCTGTCCCATCAGGTTCTGACAAAAAACAAGGGAGAGTGTAAGAATAAAATATCGATTCATTTTTTAAGATCACTTATTGAGTGATATCTTCTGCATAACCAGGCCGTAATGGCTTCCGGGAGGGTTTTCATTAATACTCATCCCGTTTGATTTTTTGGCAAAGTTCGCTGAATACCACAGCCAAGCGGTGCGTCCATCCGAACTGATGAATTTTGAAGGAATGTTCACGAAATAGGCCTGTTCCCCAAAGTCCTTAAGGTAGGTGACCAGTTTCCAGGGACCTGTAATCTCTTTGGATTCAAGGATATAGGTATGCATCCTTGCGCACGTATTGCCACCGTCGGTTACACACATCAGGTATTTCTTAAGAGGGGCATTGTAGGTAATGGTAACACAGCCCATGTTGTTATTCCATTCGAGCAGAGGTCTTATTTTCTTGAAATCGCTGGTCCAAACCGGTTTCCCGGTTGGATCGGTGCCGGCATAAAATTCATATTTCGATGCATCGTTCATGTTTTCAAGAGAAGGGACGACCCGGGTAAGGTAAATCTGGTCGCCCGTGATCCAGCTGTCGTTCCAGAAACGAAATTTCGTGTCTGTGGTATCGGCTCCATGTGCTACCAGGTAGGCCTTTCCATCAGGAGAATACTGGTTGTTTTTACCAAAATCCACGAAATGGGGTGCTCCGATCTTCACCGGATAACCATTGATGCCTGTCTCCCCGAACAGGGGCTTCTCAGGAGTCAGCGAGGTCTCTGTCCAGGTACGTCCATAATCCGTACTGGTTCTGAATCCTACAAAGGGCCCCATCCAGGGCCAGTTGATCCACTGGTTGCCATATTGTGCCCACGCCGCAGGATCGAGGCAGTACGTGCCATAATACCATACGCCATTGTATATCAGGCTTCCGCACGGATAGCGGCCATGATAGGGGTTTGGTGAGGCAAAGCTGATCCCAAGGCTGTAAACTTTAAGGTTGAGCGGATCGTCTCCTTCGATTACGCCATGGCCGGTGCGTTCGGCGCCGACTTCGCCGCCGGACTGTGAGGTATCGTACGATCCATCCAGTCGCCAGGCCCCGCCATCGGTCCAGGGGGAATAGAGGTTTCCGTCTTCGGCCCAGGTGGGATACCAGGTATCGCCGAAACGGAAACCGCTTTTAACTCCGAGCAGGGTGATGCCGGTGATCTCTTTGGAAGCCGGAAAGGGGCAATCGGCAGGAGGTGTGGATTTCCAAACCATCGGAGGATAATTTAAATTCTCCGGTTTTACTTGTGCATCAAGCCGTGGAGCCAGCAGGCACAATAAGATGAGGATTCGGAATTTCATAGTTGTTTTTTGAAGGTTAGTGACTTATCATTTTAAATCGCTGTTCAGCTGATGCCGATGAGGCGACTGCCAGGGTTAGCACAACGGCTGTTCTTTTCCAGTGGCAGATATTCTGTTCTATCTTATACATGATCCCAGCCCTTAACCGGCTTGTTTATATTGGCAATTTCTTGGGTAGGGCCGGCAACAGATTAATGATTACCTGATAATTATTTTTTCAGTTTTTCTGCCTGATTCATTTGAAATTACCAGAAAGTACAACCCGGCTGGCTGTTCAAGCCTGATTGCCTGATTAACGGCATAACAGTCGCGCACCTGATTGGCATAAACAATCACACCCAAAGTATTGCAAATGGAGATTTGGTACGATTGCATTTTTTCAGAGCTCAGCCTTAATGTAAATTCTCCGGTATTGGGATTTGGATATAAACCAATGGAAGCATCCATCAGGAAACTTTGTATCCCGTTAGTTATGCCATTATTATATACATGGTTGAGAATGTTCCAGTAATTGACCTGGTATTTCCTGTTCGGGCCACCTGATGGAAATTCTGACGTATCCCAATTGGCATTTATGCGGTATTTGAACTCAATAGTCCCTCCGATCTGCAGATCATTCACCGTAATTGAGTAAATTCCATCACCGTCTAAATCGGTCAGAAAATCTGATCCTAACCATGCGTTAAAGCTTCCGGCCACATCAACTTTGTCAGATCCGGGAATAAACTCACCGTTTGCAATATGCTTGTTCATATCCACATTAAAAGTGACCGGGGCCTTTGTCGGGCCGCCAGCTTCATTCAGGTTTATCCCGATGAGCAGGAGTTTATCCGTTGCAAATTCAGCCTGAGTACTAACCACATAGATATATGTGTATTCTAACTTCGATTTTGTAGTCAGGTCGCGGCCGATCCACATCCCCTGGCTTCCGCCTGCAGTACCGTTATATCCCCATATCCTTACACAGGCCACATATACCCCGGGCTCAAGAAATTCTGTTTCGCCATCTTTACTGATATCCAGGGTGACCCAGGTCCGAATCATCGTGGAGTCCATAGTAACAATCTCGGTCGACAACCATTCAGTATATGCAGCATCTTCAGGAGTATACTTGAGTAGTACATACTGAAATTCAGGATTTTCCGCAGCTGTAAAACCTGTGATATAGGCAGTGAGGGAGTTTATTTCCGTGGCTTTATTTATATCGTATTTCATGCCCACCATATCCCCTGCCTGATTCGATCCTCCCCAGCCTCCGCTATTGGCTGCATCTTCTGCCGAACGATCGGAGCGCAGGTACAAAGTGTCGTTAACCGTAAAGCCATAACTGGCCTGGTTATTGGCAGGAAGAAGTTCCCCGGCAGCCACGGCATCAAAATTCACAAGGTAATCACCATAATCAACAGGAAGAAAAGGTCCCTCCGGGGAAAGGGTGTCCCGGTCCAGCGCCCACAGCGAAGTGTTTATTGAATTAACAGATGACACTTGCTCCCCGTTTCTTAAGATCTGAATATTCAGATAGGCATCATCGATATCTTGTACTCCGACATTTTGTAAGGCCCCGGAAAATTGGTATTCTCCTATTTTGCCTGAAACAGGTGATGTCAATCCGATCTGGCTTAATGGCAGGTAATTGATATGCCCTACAGGCTCAGTAAAACCTCCATTCATTTCCGCCCAATAGTCCTGAAGGGCAAGGTCAACATCATACGCTTCGGTCAATACCAGGTCATCGATCATCCAATAATAGTTTTCGGCATTTCGGATCTGGAACTTGATGAGCACGTCACTCATTCCTGCGGCAACGTCAGAAATATTGATTTTAACCGACCTGTATTTTGGCGGAGTAATACTGTTATTTGGGGTTCCGAAAGTCATATCGTAAACTGCCCAGTGAACGCCCTGATCGTTGGATACAGCCATGTCAAGAGATATTTGTCCGCAGCAAAACCTGAAATAATGGCTCAGATTCACAATAACCGAGGGTGCCTCCGAGCAATCAATGGGTTCGGTAATAATATAGGCATCAACATCATTACCGGTAAAAATACCGTCTGCCATGTTATAAGCCTGGATTGGCATGAGCAGAAAACCATCTTTAGCGGTTTTAAAATGTGAAGGAGGAACTAAAAACGATTTATTGTTATTAAACCTTAATGTATCCTTTTGCCAGATCCAGTTAAACCCAAAGTCGGTTACTTCGCCAATCTCCCAACCGGCTGGAAGGGTCCAGCCCCTGGGCGATGCCTGGTCTTCCCAATTGAATGTAGTACTCCAAATGGTATCGCCACCAGCTTTTAAATTGGGTTGTGATACTTTTAAATGATTGACATCAGTTTGTTTGTTAACGATTTGTCGACTCTGCGCGAACGAGTTGTTCCAAAGAAAAACTGATAGAAAAAAGACGATAAAGAAAGGCATTGATTTCATGGTGGTTGTTTTATAAAGGTTTGCGGCGAACGATTTTAAAGGCATAGGCATAATCACAGGGCCTGGATTTTGGTGTCTCTATGATGAGACCTTCCTTCGTCATCTCCCATTTAAGTTCCTTTCCGTCACCCAGCAAGGTAATGGAAACGATTTCCGAGGGATAGAGTCCGGCCCAGGTTTTTCCCCTGGGGGCAAAGCTCTTGATGAGTATTTTATCGCCCGGCCAATCCAAAGCGATCACATAAAGATTGTTATCCTTAACGGTGAACCGAATGTCCTGCGGGGTATAAACCAGATCGTTCTTCTCGTTAAACTCACCACCTTTCTCAAGTTTTGTGGGTCCCTCACCCGGAGTTACCCAGCTGGTGGTGCCATAGATGGCATCGCCATTCACGCGAAGCCAGTCGCCCATGGCCAGCAGCCGTTGCTTTGCTTCTTCCGGAATGGAGCCATCAGGTTTCGGGCCCACGTTGAGCAGCAGATATCCGTTCTTGCTGACCCGGTCCACCAGGTTATCAATCAGATTATCCACCGATTTAAAACCAAGGCCTTTTACATATCCCCATCCTTGTCCGTCATCAATCGAGGTGTCGGTAATCCATTCGTAATAGGTGAGTTCAGCTTCCTGTCCCAGTTCCAGATCCAGCAGCCCTGCACCGGGTGGCAAATCATGTCCTTTGTAACTGACCACCACCTCTTTTTTATTCTTAACAGCCCAATTGTAATAATCGGCCAGCATATCCTTCTTATAGGAATCGGTCACGAGTTCGAGTCCGAAATCAAACCAGATAAAATCAGGTTCGTATAGGCCGATAACCTCCTCAATCTTGCCTTGCCATTGCTCTAAAAACGCTTTTGACGGCCGTTCCCCCGGTTCATGGATGGGTCCGTACAGACTGGAATATTTGGGATCCCCGCAATCGTAGCGCTTATCCCAGGTCGGGAAATAAAACCAAGCTTCGGCATGATGAAAGGCTGTGAGAAATTTCATGTTATGTTTCCTGATTGCCTTCGACAATTCTCCCACCACATCGCGCTTCGGACCCATTTTTGCCGCATTCCAACCGGTATATTTTGTATTCCACATCGGGAATCCATCGTGGTGTTCCGCTACCGGACCCGCAAACCGGGCTCCGGCTTTTTCGAACAGGTCGGCCCACTCCTCGGCGTTGAATTTTTCACCGGTAAACATGGGGATAAAGTCCTTGTAACCAAACTCCTCCAGTTTACCATAGGTGGCTTCATGGTATTTGCGCTGCGGGCTCCCGGGGTTTACGTACACCTGGTTGGCGTACCAGGTTCCGTTTGGACCTTGTGCCGGAACGGAATATACTCCCCAGTGGGTGTAGATGCCGAACTTGCCATCGCGGAGCCATTGCGGGGTGCTGTATTTCTTCAAAGAATTCCAGGTTGGCTCATAAACTTTTTGTGCTTCAACCTGAACAAATGGTGTCAATTGCAATAGGACCGAGAACCCTATCAGCGAAAAATAATGATTCCTTTTCATGTAAGTCTGGTTATTGTTTAATTGTTTCTTTGAATCCTTGCTGCCTGGCATCCGGTGCAGGGGAAATCTTGTTCTTTTCCAGCAGGGCCTTCAGTTCCGTCACGATCTCCGGATGTTTGAAATAGAGATTCACGGTTTCTCCGGGATCGGATTCGAGGTTGTACAGCTGGCCCGGGGCATCCGGCGCAGAGTCGGGCAGCATGAAGGGTTTCAGCTCCGGGTTGTTGTAGTTGTTTCCGCCTGAGCCGCGATGATCAAGGTATTTCCAGGGCCCTTTGCGGATAGCCAGTGCCAGGCTGATGGTCTGGTGCAAAGTGTATGGGCGCAATGTCCCGCCGTTCGGATTCCCGAGCAGCACAGGAAGAATATCGAAACTGTCTTCAGCTGAACCATCCGGTAAGGCGGTACCGGTTATCGCGGCACAGGTTGCCATGATATCGGTCAGGCATACAGTCTGGTCGCTCGTACTGCCGGAGGCTATCTTTCCCGGCCAACGAACGAGGAAGGGCACCCGGTGTCCACCCTCCCACTGATCGCGTTTCACACCCCGCCAGGGTCGTGCGCCGTCGTGACCGTAATCAGCACGCATGTGAACGACGCTCGTAACTTCCGGTCCGTTGTCACTGGAAAACATGACCACGGTATTGTCCTCCAGGCCGAGCCGATCCAGGGTCTTCATCAGCTCACCGACAATGTAATCGAGTTCATGGATAAAATCCCCGTGCGGTCCAGCTTTCGAGCTGCCCTGAAACTGCTTCGATGCGAGCGAGGGCAGATGCACCGCATTCATGGAGTGGTAGAGAAAGAAGGGCTGATCCGGATGTTTCTTAGCGTGTTCATGGAGAAACGCCCGGCTCTTTTTCAGGAAAACCATATCCAATTCTTCCAGGTCATAATCCGGTGCGATCATGCCTTCACGGTTGTCGTTGGCATAGGGATGTTTGGGAAGTTTTGATTTATCGAGCATTCCGGTGGGAGTCACCGGTATACGGTCGCCATCGATGAAAGCGTAAAGAAAATCGGTTGCCGGGCAGCATGCGGTGCCGAAAAACCTTTCGAAACCACGATTTATGGGCCCGTCGGGAATGGCGCGCGAGTAGTCGATCATCTGCACCCCTTCAACCCCGCCTTTCGTGATGCGCTGCCCCTCCTTATCGAAGAAAGTCAGACCAACATGCCACTTTCCTGTCATGGCTGTGGCGTAGCCCTGGTTACGCAGCATCTGTGGCAGGGTCAGTTGATCCTCCCTGATCAGACAGGGCCCGCCGACACCCGCAAAAACACCTTTATAAGGGATGCGGAAAGCCATGCGGCCGGTCAGGAGGCTGTAGCGACTGGGCGTGCTAACCGTCGAGGGTGAATGGGCATCTGTGAAACGCAACCCCTGGCGCGCCAGCCGATCGAGGTTCGGGGTGGCGACTTTTGATTCCGTGTTGTAGCAACCCAGATCGCCGTATCCAAGGTCGTCCGCGAGAATGATGATGATATTCGGCTTGGCCGGCTTTACCTTTTCGGTAGCCAGAAGGGCCAGCGGCGTAAGTGTCAGGGTGGTGAGAAGGGCTGATTTCATCTTTCTTGTTTTGGATAAGATAGAGGATAATCCGAATGATTGAATATACCAAATTGGGAAGATTGGTTACTAAATTACCCGATCCAATTCACATTTACTGCGATGAACGAGCTAAAAGGCCGGTTAATCGGGACAAATACTGCCTGAAAATGGGGGATACTAGACGCGCTGAAGCACCATTGCGATTCCTTGCCCCACTCCTATGCACATGGTGCACAGAGCTTTATCTGCACCGGTACGTTGCATCTGATGGAATGCAGTAGTAATCAAACGGGCACCGCTCATTCCCAGTGGATGGCCAAGGGCGATGGCTCCGCCCAGCGGGTTGATACGGGGATCATCATCGGCCAGACCGAGTTCTCGGGTGCAGCCCAGCGACTGGGCGGCAAAGGCTTCGTTGAGTTCGAAAATGTCGATTTGTTTGAGATCCAGGCCAATGCGGGTTAAAAGCTTGCGGGTGGCAGGCACCGGACCCATGCCCATGATGCGCGGGGCCACACCGGCCACATCCATGCCGAGGATCATGGCTTTCGGCGTGAGATTGTATTTTTTAATAGCCATTTCGGAGGCAATGATCAGGGCAGCTGCCCCATCATTGATACCGGAACTGTTACCGGCAGTTACGGTTCCCGTGGAGCTCACCAGCGGCTTTAGCGAGGCAAGCTTCTCAAGCGTGGTTTTGCGGGGATGCTCGTCGCGGTTCACTAATAGCGGATCGGCCTTAGGTTGTGGAATGGAAACGGGAATGATCTCATCGTTAAATAAGCCGTTTTCCTGTGCATTGGAGGTTTTCTCCTGACTCCTGAAAGCGAAGAGGTCCTGATCTTCCCTGCTGATATTGAAGTCTTTGGCGATATTTTCAGCGGTCTCCATCATGGAGTCGGTTCCGTAAAGCTTGTCGAGGACCGGGTTAATGAAGCGCCAGCCCAGGGTGCTGTCGTACAATGTCTGGCTTCTTGAAAAAGGTTCAGTTGCCTTGCCGAGCACCATCGGGGCACGGGACATGCTCTCCACGCCGCCGGCTATGATGAGCTCGGCTTCCCCGGCACGGATGGCACGGGCAGCAGTGCCGACGGCATCCATGCCCGAGCCGCAGAGGCGGTTTACGGTGACGCCGGTAACGTTGACCGGAAGTCCGGCCATCAGCAGCGCCATGCGGGCTACGTTGCGGTTATCCTCTCCTGCCTGGTTGGCACACCCGATAATGACGTCATTGATTTCCGCCGGATCGAGCCCCGGATTACGCTGGACTACCGACTTAAGTACAAAGGACAAAAGGTCATCTGGACGGATGGAAGAGAGACATCCCCCGTAGCGGCCGATCGGGGTGCGGATGGCATCACAGATATATACGGGCTGCATATTCTTGTTTTACAGGTTTTGGACTTTCTCGATCTGCGGTTTGAAGATACGGAAAGCATTGAGTAATCCTTCGCTGAGCCGGTCAACTTCCGACTGGGTGATAACAGTAGAGAACATGCAGGCAAGAGTGTTGATCATCAGGATATTCTCCTTGTCATACATGTGATCGAGGATCAGATCGATGACATCTTTTACCTCTTTGGGCTGGAAAGCAGACCTGTAGGTTACCGGTGGCTCCGGCTTCAGGTGGAACCGGAACATGGAGCCGGCGCCGGTGAGGCAGACGGGAACGTCTGCAAACCGAATGGCCTCATTGATCTGATTGATAGCTGAGGAGGTCAGGAGGTTAAGGCGCGCTACAGCAGCCTTATCAAATAGGGACATGGCGGTGAAGCCTGCGGTCATGGTTACCGGATTGGCTGAGAAAGTGCCTGAATGCGGGAAGGGCACCTTGCCCTGGCGCTGGTCGAGCACCTGCATTACATCGGAACGGCCGGTGAGGGCGCCCACGGGGAAGCCTCCGCCGATCACCTTGCCCAGCGAGGTAAGGTCGGGCCGCACCGGGTAATTCTCCTGCGCTCCACCGTAATTAACGCGGAACGTGACCACCTCGTCGAAAACCATGAGTGCTCCGTTACGACGGGTCCAGTCGTAAACCGCCTGAACGAATTCAACAGAGGCCGGTAAAAGTCCTACCCGGTGGGGTACCGGATCGATGACAACACAGGCAATGTCGGCGGCATGCCGGTCGAGGATGGCAAGCGTACGTTCTGTATCATTGAAAGGAAATACGATAACGCTGTCGAGAACGGCTTTTGGTGTTCCCTGCACCACGGCAATGCTGGCGGGATTGTTGATGTCGCCCCAGTTGGCCGGGTTGGCAGTCTGGCTCACCTCGGCAAAATCGTAGGTGCCGTGGTAGGCCCCTTCGGCCTTGGCGATCAGTGGCCGGCAGGTAAAGGCGCGGGCTGCCTTAATCATAGCCATAACCGCTTCGGTGCCGGAATTCTGGAAACGGATCTTTTCAAACCCGGCGGAACGGCTGATTATATGTTCGGCAAAAGCTACTTCGATCTCCGTAGCCATGGTGTAGGCCGTTCCCCGGTGCATCTGGGCGGTCACCGCTTCGATGATCAGCGGGTGAGCATGGCCGTGAATGAGCGATGCCATGTTATTGGCGAAATCGATACGCTCCACGCCATCAATATCGGTGATCCGGCAACCGGAGGCCGACGAAGCATAGTGCGGGAAAGGCTTGTGGTATACGGTATTACGACTCACTCCGCCGGGCAGAAGGTCGCATGCTTTCCGGAATATTTCCTCACTGTGGTCAGGTGTCATGGGAAAGGATTTTTCAGGTGGATAGGGAAGCCGGGTGCAGATCGGCATCGGTATTGGCAGCCAGGTACTCGTAAGTGACTCCGGGAGCCATTTCCCTGACAAACAATTTTCTATCAATGATATCGAGAATAGCCAGATTGGTATAAATGCGGCTTACGACATTTTTGCCGGTTAACGGGTAGGTGCATTGCTTCACGATCTTGGATTCGCCGGTCTTGGTGGTGTGCTGCATAATCACATAGATGGTTTTCACCCCGGCTACCAGGTCCATGGCACCGCCAACGGCGGGTATGGCACCGGGTTCGCCGGTCGACCAGTTAGCCAGGTCGCCATCGCCTGATACCTGTAATGCGCCCAAAACGCAAATGTCCACATGGCCCCCGCGTATCATGGTAAAACTGTCGGCATGATGAAAAAAGCAGGCGCCGGGAATGGCGGTCACGTATTTCTTGCCCGCATTGATCAGCTCGGGATCCTCACTACCCGGACCGGGCTTGCCGCCCATGCCCAGCAGACCGTTCTCGGTATGGTAGATCACCTCGCGGCCGGGCGGAATATGGCCAGCCACCATTTCGGGGATGCCGATGCCTAGATTCACATAGGCGCCGTCGTGGATATCAGCAGCCACTTTCTGGGCCATCTGTTCGGTGCTCCAGCCCGTTATCGCTTCTGCTACCATGGGTACCTCCTGTTCTCGGCTACCAGTTTCGATTCATCATCAGGGTTGGAAATTTCCACCACCTTTTTAACGAAGATGCCGGGCGTAACCACACATTCGGGATCGATGCCGCCCAGTTCGACGACCTGTTTGGCCTGCACAATGGTTGTTTTTGCAGCCGTGCACATCACCGGTCCGAAATTACGGGCGGTTTTATTGTACAGGAGATTGCCGTAGCGGTCGGCCACTTTGGCCTTTACCAGGGCAAAATCGCCCGTTATGGCATGCTCCATGACATAGGTTATTCCGTTGAATACGCGTGTTTCCTTGTTTTCGGCGAGTGGCGTGCCAACCGATGTGGGCGTGTAGAAGGCTGGTATTCCGGCACCGCCGGCACGGATTCGCTCGGCAAGTGTACCCTGGGGCACCAGTTCCAGTTCAATCTCTCCACGGCTGTAAAGATCGGGGAACACGCACGAGTTGAGTGTGCGCGGGAAGGAGCAGATGATCTTGCGGACCTGACGGTTTTCGATCAGGGCGGCCAGGCCCACCCTGCCACTGCCTGCATTGTTGCTCACCACGGTGAGGTTTTTCGCCCCATGGTCGATGAGCGCATGGATCAGCTCGATGGGGCTGCCGGCCTCACCAAAACCACCGATCAGAATGGTGGTTCCGTCGGTGATGCCCGTTACCGCCTCACGTGCGGAACTGACTATCTTATTAATCATTACGACCTGATTTCTGCAATTCCAGGTATAGCGCCTCGTGCAGCTGGTCCTCAATGGCCTTCAGCTCATCAGCGTAAAAATGCTTGTCGGCATGGTAGGGCTTGAGCTTTTCAATGGTGGTTTCCTGCTCATCGTAAAGGGCGAAATGTACGCTATCGATCCAGTCCATGTTGCGTCCCTCGTTGAATTTCAGCACGAACACCTTGGTGCCGTCGATCACGGCAGTGCCCATCATTGAGATCTTGCCGCCGGAGGAGGTCATGGTTATGTAACGCGAAGGCCGGTTAATGGAGACGAGGGTTTTCCAGACCTTGCAGAAGACTTCATTGATGGCGGCCAGCGGGGCGGTGAAATAGTGGTGCTCGCCGGTGGGGCGGGCGCAGTACATCGAGTGGAAGCCGACGCCGATCATGGCCATGATATTACCGAGATCGATCCAGTTTTGAGCTGACCGGTCGACATCGACCTTGCCGTTTTTATCTGTGAACAGACTGATATGGTTCATGATGGGGCTCTGGCTCTTCACCGTGACACCATAAGATTTAAGGCGACGGATGGCTGCAACGGTGGCAGGATTCATGATTTCCTTCGGGGTGGAGAAGTGGCCTACCCATACCAGCTGGATGCCATTGTCCACGGCGCGGCGCATGAGGTTGAGGTGATCGACGAATTTATCTGAAAGCACCAGCTCGGGGAGGAAAGTGAGGGACCGTGAGCCCAATCGGACCGTTTTTGCATGGATGAGTTCCGGGTCGTTGATCAGCGGCTCAATGTATTCGGTAAGGCGTTCGAGAGTGATGAAACCCGCGTCGCCGCCGGTGATGAGGATGTCGCTTATCTCATGGTGCTTCTTCAGGTATCGGTGTACCTGGCCGATATCCTCCTGAACAAACATATCCTCGTCGCCGCGAACCTGGGCATGCCGGAAGCAGTAAGTGCAGAAAGAAAAACAGTTTTGCGTGCTCTTGTCGAAGATGAGTTCCACCGGCGGGTACTTGTGCTGACATCCCTGGACGACCTCGAGTTGCCCGTTTTCGTTCAGGAACCAGGGCTTGTTGAGCTTCTGGTTACCGTCGTGCGGATTGGTTTTATGGATGTAATCGTCGGCGATGCGCTTACGTGCAGCCGGATCCTTTTCATCAAGATATTTTTTAACCTCGTGGAAGGCGATCATGTCAGGCTGCGGGAAAACCAACTGATAGAGGGGATCGTTTTCGAAATCCGTCCAGTCGATGGAGTTGAGAACATGCCTGGAGGCAAGGAACCGGTATACTTCGATGAAGAATTCCCGTTCGTCGATGTTGTCGATTCTGATGCCGTTTTCAGCCAGGATCTCCAGGATTTCGCGATATCCCTCGAGACCGTTATAATAGGTTTTTCCTGAAAACAGGGCCTTGTCGGTGCGCGTGAAACCGGAGTGCTGCGGGTAGCAGTTATGGAGGCGGGTGGCAAGCCCTGCCGGCAGCAGGTTTTCGGTTTCGATGATGCGCAAGGCCTCTTCGGAGACGCGATACCGATGAAGTGTGCGTTTTACATCGGCGGGGGTGATTTCAATTTTTTTGGTTGCTGTATTCATGTTGAGCCTCGTTTATTCTGGTGATCATGATCAGGAAACAACAAATTTACCTGATTTATTGATGGTCACCAAAGTAGATAGCCGGCGAATTATAAACCATGACTTTAAACATAAGCAAGGCTGCAGAATATTGCGGTTGCCAGGGATCTGAACAGCGGCAATTTTATCGGGGTAATTTATTCTTTGATGAATTTCCTGATTTCTAGATGCTCCGCCGTTTTTAATTTCAAGAGGAATAATCCGCGGGGTAAATCAGATATATTTATTTTTGCCGATCCTGTTATTGTGCTTGTTACCAACAGATTACCATTCAAACTGTATATTTCAACAACAGTTTCCCTTGAGTCGGATGTTTGAACATTCAGCACCTCGTTTGCCGGGTTTGGATAAAGTGAATATCCTATGGCGCCGATACCAGAATCAGGTATCCCGGATGGCAATTTCGAACCCCGTAAATTGATCTCTGCGATGGATGTTCTCACATCGGTCTGGGTTCCGTCGCCCAGCCAGGAATTGACTGCCGAAAACTTCAGATATCTGCCGGTGCTATTGGCAAACAGCACATACTGTGTGAGTTCTGTGTAAAAAAAGGTCCCGGAAGCAACCGGGGTTCCCCATGTATAACCGTCAGTGCTCAGGTAGATTTTATAATCCGCCACCCGACCTTCCCAAGGGGCGGTCCAGTTGGTGTTAGCTGTATAATAGAATTCATTGATCTGGTATTCCTGACCCAGATCAATTACCATTTCATGCGGCCGGGGTGAAGTATTTCCCCACGGTACGTGGTAATACGTGGTTAAATCTCCATCGAAAGCTTTGGTCCCCTGATACCCCGACTGTGAAGGTGGTGCCGAGACCAGCCGCCAGTCTTTTTGAGGAATCTCCGGCAATCGGACGGCAGGCTCGGGTATGGTTACCGTAAAGCTGATATGGTCGGTTCCCACGTATTGGATGTCCTTGATTTCGATGCCTGATGCCTGGCCATCCCACCATTTGGTATCAGGTTTTGAATCGGGAGTGAAGGTTTTTCCCGGGCGATACAAGTCTCCGATATTGCCCCGGTTGGTGGCCGATTTCTCCAGTTCAAACCTCCCGTCGGCCTGCTCGATGGAATTGCGGTAGTGTTTTAATGGGGTCATATCCGAAAGCCGGTTTGAAGTAAAAACCTTGGAATCGGTATGCCAGATCAGCAACCCAAGATCGGCCGGAAAAAGTGAATTACCTATGTTCGACTTTTTACGCGCCTCGATGGTAAAGTATTCGTATGGATCGTAAGGATTTCGCAATACAACAATGCTGTCCCCATCGGCTCTCAGAGTTACCGTGGTGGTTCCGGGTAGTGGCTCTACTGCCATCCCCCATTTATACTGGGCAAGAAATGGTCCGCCGATGGGTTCAACATCGGGCAGGCCTCCCGACATCAGGCTGTAAAAACCCGTTCCGCCGGAATGTTCCGTGCCGCCATCCGTATCGTAAGTATCAGGGAAACCGAATATTCCATGACCCCCTTCGTGGAGGTTCATAAATAGATTTACCGGTGTCGTATCCCATGGCGATTTCAGGACCGACCCGTAAATCGTCGTGATTTTTACCCCGTTGGAAAGGGTCCAGTTCGGACCATGCGAAGCCCCAACTCCCAGGGGGCCCCATTTTGAGCTGAGAACCATGACTGATGCCAGTCCGCCCTTCCACGCCTTGTCGAAACTATCGTCGGTTATACTCAGTGAACGCCAGTCGTAATTCGGATTATGCGCAATGATCCATTCCAGCGCGTCTTTCCAGAGCAGAATACCTTGCTGCCAGGTAATTGATTCATAATAGGTTGACGGCTGTGGAGCCGTGTAGAAAAATATATCGTGGGTAAAATCGACATTTCTCCGGGATTGCTCATACCAGTATTTCCTGAAACTCCGGGATGCTCCCGTTTCCTGGTAATTCATGCTGTTGAGGAGGCTGTCGAGCCGAGCCGGAGTTACCGAAGCCGGTACATCAGGATAATCAATATAGATCGCAATTCCCTTGTACTTCGTGTTTGCGTCGGTCTGGCTGAAAGCCTGCCGGGCGATCGGCAGGAGTAGTAATCCTGAAATGATCAGAGAGGTTAAGATTTTCATGGGCATCATGGGTTATCGCTTCGGGGATTCTTTCTGATCAGTTTACCTGTTTTCCTTAAGGTTTTCACATCTACCTTCCTGATTTCGCCTTTGTAATCCGGCCCAACATCTATCGAAAAGATATTTTTGAACTTAACAGCGCCCAGATAATCCTGGTACAATTTTTCCGCCGGGAGACAAAGATTGTCATGCTTTGGCAGCGAATAAAACCACGAAGCCCCGCCCTGATGCTCGGGCAGTATCGGGTAGGTGAATTCAGCAGCGATGTAACCCTTGTAATCAGCAGCATGCTTGTTGTATCCGGCACCGGAAATATCATCCAATGCTGATGGACCACCCATCTCTCCCAAGCGGATCCGGCCTGCCGGAGTTCCATGATTGTATCCCGGGAGACAGTCGGGCTGAAACTGCGCAACCCATTTATCGGTTTCCTCATGGCTCAAACCGCCATCACCTTGCGCATGGTCGAACCAGATGTACTCAATGGGTCCGTAACTGGTTAGAAGCTCTTTCAACTGTGCTTTCTTTATTTCAGCATTCGTTCCTCCGCTTTTTGAAAAGGAGGCACCGGGGAATGTCCAGTCGCCTTCAGAAAAATAGAGGGCTAATTTAATCCCGTACTTATCACATGACTTTTTGAGTTTCGCCAGAACATCGATGCCTAACGGACTGTTTGTCACCTTCTTTTCAGTTGTACGGGTATCCCACAGGCAAAAACCATCGTGATGTTTGGTCAGGAAGAGGATATAGTGCATCCCTGCCGCTTTTGCCACCTTGCACCACTGATCGGTATTGCATCCGGTTGCTTTGAAATAGGAAGCATCCTTCCCTTCAGTCGGGGTCCATTCCTCTCCCGAAAAGGTGCTGAACGACCAGCAGATAAACATGCCGAAACGCATATCGGCGATCTGTTGAGCACGAATTTTGTCATCGGTTTTAAATGAATTATTGCTTTGTGCCTCCGCGAAAGGAGCCGATAAAGAGATAATCGATAAAACCATCAATACAAAAACCTTAACCGTGTTACAATTCATTATGTCAGTATTATGTAGGTTTTTCAAAGGTGCCACAGGATGCCAGAGAAATCGTTTTCGTAAATTCTCTTCTGGTTGTCATGGTTTATTGTTCTGAAGATTTAATCGATTCATTGACCAGCCGGAATGTTGCTGATTGGCAAAGTAGACCCTTGGTAAACCAGCTGTTTCCCTTCATTGACAACTTCTGCAGCTGACCGGTTTTCCAGCGTTTTTGTGTTGATGGAATTCATGAAATCATCGAGTTTTTTCCTTGCCTCAGCGGCTTCAACCGATTTATTTTCAGACAGTTCTTTGCGAAGTATCCTTATCTTTTCATAGTCCTGGATACCCTCCCTCAGCCGCTCAAATCGTATGGAGCTTTGGGCATCGGGGTACACAAAATAAGTATCGCCGCTAGGCCACCTTATAAACCGGGAATCAACCTCCGGATTTTCAACCCAATTGTTATAGGCCCACCGCAGAAACCCGTCGAAGCCCAGTGCCGCTGCGAACCAGCCTTCGTAACAGGATTCAGCCGGAGGTGAAAAGGTGAAATTATTGGGCTTTGGTATTCCGCAAGCCACATAGTAAGTTGTCTTCAGGCCTGAACGTCTCCTGGATTCCATGATTTCCCCTGATATTTTATCGATGTGCCTCCAGTTGGAGCTGAAATCATAGATGGAGGAGTTGATCTTATCGAAATAGAAACCAGCCATGGATACCTTCAATTCAGGCGCTGTTTCCTTCAAAAAACGGAACATGTTCTGCATTTCTTCATCTTCCCGTTCGTCCAGAGCAATGGCTGTTTTATCGAGCCAGCCCATTTTACGGAGATGTACTTTGAAGTCGCTCAGGAAGTTACGCCAGATATTTTCATACTCTGCCGTTCCGGGTGTGGTCTCGATCGTAATGGTCCTGGCGGATTCTTCATCAAACCACGAGAACTTGTTTCCTACCGGCACCATGGAGTAGCAGTTGATCTGTTCCTTAATCCCTGATTCCATAGCCAGTTTTACGTACAGATCGAAAACCGAGTAGTCGTACCTCCAGGTGCCGTCTGTTTTCTTGATCCAGCTGATCATGGAACCGTACGGGTCATAGGTCTGACCCGCCCACGGATCATTAATCAGGGTTGTGGTGATGCATTTCTGCCCGGCCTGCGCAAGCATGGTCAGGAGCGGCCTTAGCAGGCTGACATGCTCTGCCGACCAGGGTTCCACCTGGTGAAACCGGGCAACGGCGTAAGGATTTTGCCACAAATCGAGATGGAACGACCATTCTGAAGGGTTCGGCAGCACTTTATCCAGCACTTCGAGGGTAATCTCATGATCGGCTGTGCCGGATACCGATTGCCGGGTAACTGTCGCTTTGTAGGTTCCGGCTGGCATGTCCGATGGGATGTCCACAGAAATCCACACCGGACGGGTTTCAGGCTTATCCAGCGCAAAACTGTTTGATTTGCTTAGCCGGTCGGGGCTGATATGGACCGGACCCTTGTTCAGGTCCCTGGTGCCACAGCCTCCCGCAAACTCATTGCACAAGACATATCTGACAACTGAAATCGAGGCTATTTCTTTATCAATCTGATGCTTATCGTTGTGAAACCCGCTCGCCTTTATGCTGACTTCTTCTTTATTACCGGCCGACCAGACCAGCAACTGGCAATTCACCCGCTCACCCTTCCAGCCCTGCAGGATTATCCCTTCCGTCACTTTTCCTGCAGGAGGGGTGCTTTTGGAATACGCAACATCCGTGGATCCGAAACCGGAGTGAATACCCGGTTTGATATTTTTCCATACCGACTCATCCGGATTATCGGGGTCGGCAGGCTCAGGGGCAGGCTGCCTGTTGAGTTTATTGCCTGTTTTTATACTTAAAACTGTCAGCTCATTCGTGGTCGAATCAGTCCTGACCAGTCCGATGGAGTTTTTCGCAGTCACTTTAACATCGTAGGTTCCCGGCGGGAGGCCGGCAATCCGGTCGCCGGGAAGTTTCCAGGTGCCGTTCATATTATCAACACCGGAGTAAACTTTGCCTGCGATTTCCACCACAAGGCTGTCGGTCACGCTACCCAGCGTGCCTGTGATATCGGAAGTTTGTCCGTTTATGGTGACTTTGTTCACGGTAACATCCGGAGGCAGCCGGTCGAATTTGAATTTGCCCAGTTCATATCCTATCCTGAATCCACGCGCTTTAAGCTCTTCACGAACCCGGGGAATGAGCCGGGCGGAATTCCAGTAATAGATGTGGTTTAAAACAGAATCGGGGAGATTGAACCCTTCGAGCAGGGGACCTTTGTGCAGACCGCTAGTTACTTGGTTGGTTTCCAGAAGTTTGCGCTCATTCAGGAATCCGGCCGCACCAGCGTCGGAAGCAAAAACATCGGTACCGAATAGGAGGCGGTCGCGGTATTTGATGTAAAAATCCCGGGCTTTGTTTACTGTGTAACGGGCCACCTGACGCATGTTGTGGACGTACGCCAGATCTACGAAAATATTCGGGTATTTATCAAGAATACCTGCCAGTTTATCGAGTCCTTCATCGTTTTCCATCATGAAGAGTCCGTGTGCAAAGATAAAAGTCGTTTGGGGGTGCTGACTGGCAACAGCCACCGCATCATCTTCAAACTTCGGATAGGCCGGGCTGTTCTCCTCCCTGGTGCCCGGGTCACCGGTATGATAGGCCACCAGTGGCATCCCTTGCCTTCCGGCTTCATCGAGCTGTTCATGAATCAATGGAATCTTACTGGAGAGGATCGCACCGTGGGGCCACAGTTTAATGCCCACAAATCCCTGTTTTTTAAAGGTTTTTATTTCATCTACACCCCACCAGACGCCATTGGAAGGTATGGTGAAGGCGCCGGGGACAAAAAGGATCCGGTTATCGAGTTTTTCCTTCACAAACACCATGTCGTTGCCCGGTATCTGCTTCACGCTGGCCGGACTGGCAGCACTGTCGTTGTTGTCCTTCACCCAGAACAATCCGGCCAGGGTAACGCTGATGGTGCCTCCCCACTGATCCATGGTCGCAACGGCTTTCGCATACTGGGTTTTGGCATCCATGTGCGTGTGCATGTCCACAACGGGCATATAGGAGGGCCGGTGGATCACCTGCTGGTCAGTTGGTTTGGTAACGCCCGGCCAATTATCGGTGCGGAACGGGACTGCCGGCAGATTTTCCCTGTTGTACAGGTTGCACATGGGATTATCAGCCCAACCGTAACGGACAGCAACCGGTCGGGATACTGCCGGTGATGAAACCAGTACGGTAGATCCTTCTGTCACCGCATCGGCCCAGACGAACTTCCTGTCGGCACCGGCAATCGCAAACCCGGTCAGTTTGTCACCTTTGGCCACGAGTCCGCTTTGGGCGTGATCGAAAGTGAGACGGACAACATTGCCGGTGATCTCCATGGATTTGTACCAGGGTCCCGACCATTCTATTTCCTGTCTGTAAGTATTTGCCAGCGCGCTGAGGGCAAGGCGGCGGCCGACCTCCTTTTTGTTAAGGGGGTGAATGTTCGATGCATCCCCAATATCGATGGCCATGGCAATGCCGCAACCAGGCAGCGCTTTTGACGCGTTGGCCTGTGCTTCACGCAGTTCTGCCCAGGCGCTTTCCTGAGGCAACTCCCGCGTTTTCATAAAATTTGCCAGGGAGACGATATGAAATCCGAAATCACCCACCTCAAAGCGTGCACGCCAGTCGCCGATCATGGTCTGCAGCAATCCGCTGTATTGATAGGCCCGATCCGCATTGCTCTCGCCCTGGTACCAGATAGCCCCCTTGATGGCAAAGGGGATGAGGGGAGCAATCATACCGTTGTATAGCACCGAACAGATATTCGGATTACCGACCAGCGGGGCTCCGGTGACCGCGCGTGGGGCGGTTTCCTGAACTCTCCAGGGTCCGGCAAGGGAAATGGCAGAGGACTCTTCCCCTGACGGATAAACTTTCATTTCTTCCGCTTTTCCAAAAAATCCACCGCCTCCGGAATTAACCACTCTCATGGCAATCACGTTGGTACCCGTTTTCACTAATGATCCCGGGACTATATAGTTACGCGGCTGATCGAAGTAATCCGTCCGCCCAATGGCGGTTCCGTTAACCCAGGTTACATCGCAGTCACCGATTGTGCCGAAGCTGAGCTTGAGATCTTTGCCGATCCAGGCGGCAGGCACTTCAAAGGTCCGCTGAACCCAGACAACCCCTTCATAGCCGGGCAATCCACATTGTTGCCAGTTTGCCGGCATATTTGCGGTTTTCCAGGCTGATACATCAGTCTCCGGCTTGTACCAGGCCTTTGACGTTCCGGGATCCTTGGACTGATACCACTTTTCCATAACAGTCCCAATTTTATCGGTTCCTGGGGTGGCAGAAACCTCCTTTACCTTTTCCAGCGCGGTAGTGAAATCTGACAGGTGAGCCAGTGCTTCGCCGCTGGTCCATGCCTCACAAACAGTTCCTCCCCAGCACGATTCAATCAGTCCGACGGGAACATTGAGATCCCGGTGCAGCTCCCTGCCGAAGAAATAGGCTACTGCTGAAAATCCGCCCCAGGGACCTATTAAGAGGGAGGCCGGACTACATGGAAGCCATTTACAGTCGAGCGTTGATTCGGGGGTGAAGGCAATTTTCTTGGGGACGTTCAGCAGGCGGATCAGGGGGAAATTGGCAGCTGCGATATCGTCGGGCACTTTGCACGCACCGATCCCCATCTCCATGTTCGACTGGCCCGAGCAAATCCAGACATCACCCACGAGGATATCGGTTATTTTAGCTTCCTGATCCCGGGTCGCCGATCGGACTTTCAATACACGGCCTTTGGCGCTCGCCGGCATGGGATCGAGGTAAACCATCCATTTGCCGTCAGCTGCGGCGGTGGCTGTTTTCTTTTGGCCCGCGAAGCTGACCGTGACCGTTGCGCCCGGCTCAGCCCATCCCCAGACCGGCACTTTCGTGTCGCGCTGAAGAACGGCATGATCGGCAAAAAGCGGATGAAGCAGTGGTTTCGAATCAACCTCTGAAGCGTTACCCAGGATGGTAAAGGCGAAGAGCAGGAGAGCTCCGAGACTAAAGGCGGAAAAATATTTTATGTGCATATTCAGTTATTTTCGGAGCAGGTATGCGATGAGTTTATCCCCGTGCCGCACATATATCATTCCATTGTGAATGACCGGGTGCGCCCAGTGAGGGCCGGTTCCATCCTCAATCCGGATGGAGGAAACCAGGTTGAACTTAGCGGGATCGGGACGAACAAGGGCAAGCTGCCCCTTTTTTTCATCATAGAAATATAGCATGGAATCGGCTGCAATGATTGCCCCCTTATTGTTCATGTGGGCTTCCCACTGGTTGTTGCCGGTTTTCCAGTCAATGCACGCCCAGTTACCGTTGCTGTTGTTAACCCAGTTTGATCCGTACAGGTATCCATCGATCAGCACATTGCCGCCAAAATGAGTGTCGAGCAGCGTGTTGGTCCATTTCAGGGTGATCCCGTTGCCGGCTTCATTGAGCGTGAACATAGCCGAAGGATGGTTGTACCCTTTAGCCACGAAAAGCTCACCATTATGGTAAACCGGCGTATTGCAGTTGGTCACCTTTAGAAAGGGATTCTCTACCGGGCCCTTCAAGGCCAGATAATTGAATTCCCAGAGAATATGGCCATCGGTGGGATCAACTCCGAAAAGAATATTCCCCATCAGGTTGATGATCATCTCCTGATTGTTGTGTTTTACATACAGCGGCGATACATAAGCGGCGGAATCCGCCAGGCTGCGTGTTTTCCAGATCAGTTCGCCCGTATGCTTGTTTAATGCTACCATGCTGGTTTCATTGCCGCCCGGTGTGTAAAACACCTTGTCGCCCACGATCAGCGGTGACTCGGCTACACCGTAAAGATTGCACTTGCCTGAAAACTCCGTATAAACATCCCTGTACCAGATTTTCTCGCCGGTCCTTGCATCGTGACAGGCAACTTCACCCATCCCGCTGATCATATAGAGCTTCCCGTTTTCAAGCGTTGGTGTTGTGCGGGTTTCTCCATACGAACCCGTCCATGCCCGGCCGATTGGATGCTGCCATACTTGTTTGCCATTGAAATCCAGCGCGGTAAGTATGTCGGCACTATCCTTGCGACCGGTTACATAAATGTATTGCCCGCCAAATGCCGGTGAGGAATATCCGGTGCCGAGGTCATCAGCCACCCACACTTTTTCCGGAGCGCCTTCCGGCCACACTTTCATGAGCCCGGATTCGTTGTAGACCCCGGTGCGTCCGATGCCGCGCCATTCAGATTTGCTGTTTGACTCAAAGTTGATTTGCCATACGACCTCCCCATTATCCGGGCGCTCCAGGATGATTTCCACCAGTCCGCCGGCGGACTGTTTGCTGAGCTTTACCCTGGCACCCGGGGCTATTGCCCTGACTGCCTTACTGCCATTGCCGGCTACCACGATTTTGAACGGTTCGCCTCCGATCACGCTGGCCACGCCTGACAGTTGACCCTCGCTGCCGTCCCACTGAACCTTAGCCAGATCAACCCATCCCTGCAGCACGTGGCGGTTGGTCGACAACACCTGTGGATTCGATTGCACCTTGCGGATAGAAAGCATGGCGCAATGTGTGGGCCCTAAAAGTTTCTCCACTTTTGCTGTACCGGAAAACTTGCCGACCAGCGAGTCAGACCAGAAATCATACACATAATAGGATGCGGCGGGATCGAGTCCGATGGCCCCGTCGGCATGTTCTCCGCTCAGCGCCACCGATACCGTGCCGGCACTGGCCGTCTCGGGATTGAACAGCGCCACCTGATGCCAGTCGGGCGTCAATTCCAGGTCATAAACGCGCGGATTGGCAACCCCGGTGAAGGCATCGAGCGGACGCGCACTGCGCGGCTCACGATACAGCGGGTAGATGCGGGTAACATCATGGAGGATATCAGGAGTGAACAACCGGAATGATGTTGCCAGTTCGAGTCGTCCACTGGTCAGAAATATCATGGTGAGGAGCGACTGGCGTACCTCGGGTGTGCGTTCGTGAACCGCTTTGCTATCGGGGTAGTAGTTGAACACCACCCGGTTCTTATACCAGCGCAGACCACAGGTGGTTACCATCCCGGGCACATACTCGTTGGAGTCGCCCCATACGCGCTGCATATCCACCAGGCCAGCAGTGACATCCAGCATGGGCCGGCCGGTTTCTCCCAGATTACGCTCATGAATGAAAGCGTCCGGGCCCAGCCCTTCGCGGCACAGACGGAACACTTCGCGGTATGCAAAGGCCGTTGTGGCATATTTGTTTTCGAATCCTCCCTCAGGCCGCCAGCCAGTCTCCGGATAGTCGAACTTTATGCCTGTCATGCCGTCGTTCTTAAGACGCTGCCAGGTAGACTGAACATGTTTCCGGAAATCCGGATCGGTATAGTCGCAGGTTACCAGCGGCTGATGATGCGGATGTTTGACATGCAGCCGGGAAATATCGTTGAACAGCATGTGGCCTGGAAACGCAAGTGCGTAATCGTCGGATGGCAGTCCAACCTGGAAATAGGTGAAGGGGATGCCGCCGCGCTCCTTCAGCGCCGCACACCACTTGGCAAATGTTTCATAAGGGGCAACCAGATGGCCGTATTTCGACCAGTGCTGATCATCCCACCACCCCTGTTCGGTGTTGCCGTCCTTATAGCAATAGGTATCCGGCTCGAGGCGAATGGCAACTTTGGTGTATTTCGTGATGCCTGCCTTCTGCCCCATCTCCAGCTCGGAAACCAGCGCCACGCTGTTGTTGATGTTGCCGAGTCCGCTCAACGCACCCACCGCCCATCCGCACAAGGTTGGGAAATCATACACGTTGGGCCGCGCCTGGTTTGCCGCACGCATGGCAAGACCGTAAGTTTCAAGAGCGATGAACGGGTCAGGCTGTGTAACATCCAGGTAAAAATTATCCTCTGAGATATAGGTTGCCCCGGGATCCACCAGACGCCCCACCGGATCTTCAGCCCTCAGGTCGATCTTGCCGTCACCCATGGCTACCCATTTGCCAAAATCCCCGTTGGCCAGACCGCCCCACACCAGCGACAGCCGTTTCCCCTCCGCCGTGCAGGTCAACAGCAGGCTGTTTGGACAGGAGCGCTTCAAGCCCGTCTCGACCCTCGGAACATCGGCACCTGCCGCGCCGTTGAGTGTTTGCGGCACTGCCAGTGGCTTTCCGGCCAGTAACCTTCCATGGACCATTGGCGAGGCCTTCATCAACCGGGCTCCCTGGCGCATCGTATTCCGCATGCCAAAACCCATCACTACCGCTCCCCGACCGTCATACACGGTAAAACTGAACAGGTAGACCGGTATGGCCCGATTCCCGGGATGCTCCATTTCTACGATCAACCGTCGGCCGCGACCCAGTAAGTCACTGACCTCCTCCTGTTTCCCGGTGAAACGCATGCCGTCGGTATTGCTCCATGAATCCGCCGATACACCCGCCTGGTCCACCATCACCTGTCCGGTTGCCTTGTCGGTAACCGTATACGTGCCGCTTGACAGATCGAATGAAAAGGAAACCTTTTCATTGGTCAGAATAACCTGATCTGCCCCGTCGACCTGTGAAAAACTATCAGAAAAGATAAAAAACAGAAGTCCGTAAATGAGTAGCTTTTTAATTGCCGGGTTCATATTGCTTTGTCCTCCTCATACATTTATTGACTGATGGTGAACCAAACGCGCATGTTACAGGGCGGTTGCCAGGTGGTTTCACTGATGGGCCTCATCACCACCGGATATTTCCCATACATATCAGAATGAACATGCTGCATGACCAGATAAGTATTCTTCATATTTGAACCCGACGGGGCCTTTTCAGGATCGAATTTCTGCCCATCCTGCAGCGCGATATAATTGCTGTAGCTGGGTTCCGCATCAAAGAACGGCTGAAAATTGGTATCCACCGACATCAGGTAAGGACCGTAAAACAGGGCTGCCTGCTTTTTGGCGGTAATCGGGAAAGCAATCTCCTTTTTGTCCTTGTCAACCCATTTCATCTGATAATCCAGCTGAACATCAATCTGGTCGCCGGTTTGCAGTGCGCGATCAAGAACCAGGTAATCGCCTTTCTGCTGTGCCTCAAGCTTTTTACCGCCGAGAGTCAAAACAACATTACGAGCCCAGACGGGTTTCCGGATCGCCAGACGTAATCCCGGCGCGGCTTTCGCGACACGTATCTTCAATTGGTTGGAGTGGTTGTTAACTTGTTCCGCACTCAACTGGTTTTCCTTATCGGTATAATCCCCTTCGAGGAGCAGGTTGAATTGAACTGTATTCGCCTTTAGCGTGAAGATGATTTCTTTCGTTTCATGAAGCGCACGGAGGCAATGGAAATTGCAGCACCACCAGGATCGCGCAATATTTTCATCGTTCACGAAACCCGTTTCCGGATCCAGGCTTCTGTGTCCGAAATCGCCCGTTTCATATTGGTTCGCAAACAGATGGTTGATCAGGCAGTGCTCTGATTTTTCAAGGTATTGGATTTCCCCGGTCGTTTTCCATAAATGCTGCGAAAGCATGATAAAATCAGCTTCCGCACAACCTTCATCCCTCGCTTCTTTTGAAACGCCCACTTCTCCAAAATACTCGGGTACGCCTCCGGTTATCAGATATTCCGGCGAATTGATCAGCTCATTGAACCGGTCGGTAACGAATTTCAGCTGTTCTGGCTTAGCTGTACGGTCGTAAAGCATCAGAGTACCCAATAGGGTATTCAGGTATCCGTGGCTGTGTTGCGTGCCGGGCGGAGGGAGCAAAGTATAGACTTGTGAGGCGGTCTGCAGGTATTTATCCTCTTTGGTTTCATCCCAGAGGAGTACCAGGCCTTCCATCAGCTGGGTAAAGCAGATGTAACCCATATAATCGTTATTCTTCAGTCGTTCAACCACTTGCGGATTGATACAGCTGGCAGCCGTGCCCACGATAAAATCCCCCAGTTTTCTGGCCGAAGCCAGTACGTCAGGCTGGCGATACTTCTGGTAATATTTCAGCAGACCCACCAGCAATCGACCGTTGCCCCAAAGCAGGGCCATCTGCTTGTTACCCAGTTTTTCAGCATCGAATAACAGATCCGGATTGCCAAAACGACCGTCGCGACGCTGGTACTGAAGAGCCTCCTGCATCAGCTTATGAATGTCGATAGGATTGTTTTCCGCCGGGTAGGAGGAAAAAACATCGAAATAACGTCCGGAAATATCTCCGCTGAAATCTGTAAACCTGCGCTTGAATTCAGGCTTGAGTGAAATATCAGCCAGGATAAAATCAGCAGTCATTTCAGGTGTATTACCAAACAGGATGCGGTCGCTGACCATCTTTATCCGTTGATCAATTTGTCCTGCGGCTGGTAATACAATGAAAACAGCAAGCAGAATTAGAATATATTTCATGATTTATTCCAATGGTTTAGAGGCTTTCAATTTATTGCAATAAAACGAATTATCCGAATGGAATAAATCATCCTATATTTATGATCCTTTACAAAAAGCTATGAATATACATTCCGGCAAGCTATTCCTCCTCTACCCGTTATTATTGCTGGAAGCCTGTACAGCAAGGCCTGCTAAAAGACCTAATTTCCTTATATTGATTGCTGATGATCAGCGGTGGGACCAGCTGAGTTGCGCCGACCATCCGATTATCCCTGAATTGAAAACATCGAATATCGACCGGCTGGCCAATAGTGGGGTCTACTTCAGGAATGCATTTGTCACATCCCCCATCTGTGCGGTATCGAGGGCAAGCATCATGACAGGAAGATATGCAAGCTCGCACGGGATGAATCATTTTAACACTCCGATGACTCCGGATGTCCTTGCCAAGACGTATCCCGCATTGCTTCACGATCATGGGTACACAACAGCGGTGCTCGGGAAATGGGGAATGGGTACGGAGGGCACCGGTAAAATTTTCGACCTCTTCGATGCGTGGGCTGACCAGGGAAGCTATTTTCATAAGACCGACAGCGGAAAGGTTCATAATGAGGAGTGGCTGGCCGCGAAAGCCAGGAAATTCCTGGAATTCCAAAAAACCGGGAAACCTTTTTGCCTCACCGTATGCTTTAAAGCACCTCACCACCCCTATCAGCCCGACGGACGCGACAAGGACCTCTTTGAAGACGTAACCATCCCAAAAAGAGTTACTGACACGCCGGAAGGATACCTGGCCATGTCTTCCCGGGTTATGGATAGTTCATTGAACCGGTGGTGTTACTTTGATGAGCGAAAGGACGAATCAACCAGGAATAAGTTCGAAAAGAATTTCCTGAGATGTGTGGCCAGTCTGGACCGCTCGGTGGGAAAAATCATGCAAACCCTTGAGGATTTGAAGCTTGACGAGAACACAGTAATCATTTACCTGTCAGATAACGGCTATTTGTGGGGGGAGCATGGACTTGGCGGCAAGTGGGTATTGTATGAAGAATCCATCCGCGTGCCGGTCATTATTGATATGCCTGGAACACCCCGCAAAATGAAGGGAAAAAGGGCTGATAACATGGTGCTCAATATTGATATCGCCCCAACCATACTTGATATTGCGGGCATCGCCGTTCCTGCCGAAATGGATGGAATGAGCCAGCTCCCTTACCTCAGGGGACAGGAGGTTCCCGGAAGGAAGGACTTTTTTATGGAACATGTCGGAATTATTGACGTTGAAACGCCTATCCCCGACAGCAGAGGGGTGCGCTCGGAGGAATGGAAATACATTCGATACGTCAATATAAATCCTGAAGTTGAAGAAATGTACCAGATCAGCAAAGATCCGCTGGAGTCCAATAATCTGGCTGATAATCCTGAATATCAGGAAATAAAGAGCCAACTTCAGCGGATCTATGACAGTTACCAGAATCGCTAGTCCTCCTTAGATCATTTCAGTCCCTGCGAGGTTACGATCGGAACGTATCCCACCTCCATGCCTTTTGGCGGGGTAACGATCAGCGCCGGGTCGATTCTCGCCAGTTTTCCAATCATCGGCGAAGGAAGGTATTCACGGTCCTTGGTCCAGTTTCGGTGAAGCAATTCAACGCGCCTCTGCATTTCCTCACGCTCTGCCTTGGTCATGTCGGCATTGAGCAATGCAGGCTGGTCGGCAAACCGGTACCAGTAATAGGTTATCGTGCTGCCGTCGCCCAATTTTACCTTGAACGGCCCTGCAGCCGGACCCGGGGTTTTCCAGGAACTCGCTTTCTCTTCAGGAGTTACGTATGCCATGGGCTCCCGTGGGTCGGTATTCTTGAAGCTCAGCTTCTGCAAGCCGGTTTCAGCCGGCACCTCGCTCGGTGGCACGGCAACCCACTGACCTTTATCATCGTCGCCGGTTTTTACCAGCTTATAATATTCCGGAAGAGTGACCAGTGAACCGTTTTTTGTTTTTCTTTTGGTTACCAGATCCCCGCCCCAACGTACGCGAAGGGTAGCCGAGTCGGTCACCATGGCATCCATATAGGAGGTAATGTTGAGTAAGGCACGCTTTTCCTTAGGGATATGGTCGCCATACAGACTCCAGTTTGACCGGACACCTTTTTGGAACTTTTGCATCGTTCCTCCTGCGAGGTCAATGACCCCGTCGGCCGGGGCACCTCCCTTGAACCAGGCTTCCACCTTGTCCCAGAGGGCTTTCTTGTTGTAAACCATCAGGCGATGCAACAGATCCGAATTCCCGTCGGGGCCCAGCGGATACTGCGTTGGAGCGATGCGTGCGTAGGTCTGGCCTTTGGAGTCGGTGGCCTCGGCGGAACGGATATGCTGCGTTTCCATTTGGAAAGCCTTATTGGATTGAGTCGGTCTCTGATCCAGAAACATCCCGCTAAAACGCGGTTCATCAACGGTTGCCGCGGACCAGAAGTAAGGGGTAAAGAAGGCCACCGGGCCCTTGAAATTTTCTGTATTGATAAACAGGGTCCAGCACTGGTTTCCGGTCGGAACATCTTTGCCGGCAGTTTTCGATTTAGGCTCTGTGAGCGGCAAGGGGAGGTAGCCGCTGCCAAACAGTTCACCGCACATGCCCTGCTCCAGGTTCAGGCCATCAGGCGGCCACAGGAGCCATGGGCTCAGCTGCGCCGCACCGTATTTCCCTTTGTCATTGCTCCAGTCCCGACCCTGACCGGCGCCGGGCCCGTTGGCCCATCCGGTAAAGTTCAGCTGAACGCCGCCCATGATGAATTTAGGCGTTTCGGTGGCATACTCGGTATCGTTCCACCAGCCCAGACCGCCCTCAACATCGGTATAGAAATCCTTTCTGGCCAACGGTGAATTATTCTGCGGGAACATCCAGGTGCCAAACAGGCCCGACTGGAAGCTCCTGCCCTCATATTCCTTCAATAATGGCCACGCGGCCGCATACATCGAGTATCCCGCATTAAAGGTTGTATCAACTTTCTCCACCTTGGTAATCATATACCCGCCGACATTTGCTTCGCGGATCGCTTTACCTGTGGAGGCTTTCTCCTGTGCCGAAACCATGGTGGTCAACAGTAAGGCGATGAGGATGTTAAATAAGTACTTCATAGTTAGATTGTAATTACGATTTCGATTTGTTTTTACCTTATTCCGATTTAATAAACTTAATGAACTTTGAATAAACTCCATTGGTGAAATTCAGAATATACTGACCCTCTGAAAGAAACCTGATATCCAGCACTTCCCTTGTGTTGTACAATTTTACCGTTTGAATTATTTTTCCCGTTATATCCATGAGTTGAAGTTTTGTATTGGAGTCGGGAATGGTCTGTAGCGAAATGTTTAAATAATTTGATGCCGGATTTGGAAACACTTCAATTTCAGGAACCTTGTCGAAGCCATCACGGTGGATAGAATTCACCACTGTTATTTCCTGGCGTATAACGATCGGAACATATCCTGCTTCCAGGCCTTCTGGCGGCGTGACTATCAGAGCAGGGTCAATTTCCGCCAATTTCCCGATAGTGGGTGAAGGGAGGTATTCACGGTCCTTTGTCCAGTTTCGGTGCAGCAATTCCACACGCCTTTGCATTTCTTCACGCTCCTCCTTGCTCAGGTCCGCATTCAGCAATGCAGGCTGGTCGGCAAATCGGTACCAGAAGTAGGTTACCGTACTGCCGTCTCCCAGGTTTGCCTCGAACGGTCCGGCAACCGGACCCGGTGTATTCCAGCAGCTTTCTCTATTCGCAGGAGTGATGTACGCCACGGGGGTCCTTGGGGCAGTATTGCTGAAACTAACATTCTGTAGTCCGGTTTCTGCCGGCACCTCTCCGGGTGCCACTGCAATCCACTCACCAATGGTGTCATTTCCGGTTTTTACCAGTTTATAATATTCAGGAAGAGTCACCACAGTACCGTTGCCTGTCTCTCTCCGTGTGATCAGGTCACCTTCCCAACGAACCCTCAAAGTTGAATTATCGGTGACATTTGCATTCATATAAGAAGTAATATTCAGATAGGCTCGTTTATCCGAAGGGATATCATCAGCATACAAACTCCAGTTTGACCATACTCCTTTATTGAATTTCTGATTGTAAGATCCGGTAAGATCAATGGTTCCATCAGCCGGTGCGCCTCCCTTAAACCAGGCGTCGACCTTGTCCCAGAGCGCCTTCTTTTTATAGACCATCAGGCGATGCAATAGATCAGAATTACCATCAGGTCCCAAAGGATATTGTGTCGGGGCCACGCGAGCATAGGTAACTCCGTTAGAGTCAATGGCTTTAGCGGAACGGATATGCTGCGTTTCCATCTGAAAAGCTTTGTTGGCCTCAGTGGGACGCTGATCGAGAAACAATCCGCCCAACCGTGGGTCTTTAGCGGATGCCTCGGACCAGAAGAAAGGGGTAAAGAATGCAACCGGGCCCTTGAAATTCCCGGTGTTAAGGAACAGGGTCCAGCACTGATTCCCGGTAGTAACGGCTGTACCTGCCGTAGTGGATTTCGGCTCAGTGAGAGGCAGAGGCAGATAGCCACTGCCAAACAATTCGCCACAGGTGCCCTGCTTGAGGTTTAATCCATCCGGAGGCCACAAGATCCATGGGCTCAGCTGTGCCACACCGTATTTTCCTTTAGGGTTGTTCCAGTCTCTGCCCTGTCCGGCACCCGGCCCGTTTGCCCAACCAACAAAGTTCAGCTGTACTCCACCCATAATAAATTTGGGTGTTTCTGTCGCATATTCTGTATCGCGCCACCAGCCAAGCCCACCTTCAATATCGGTATAGAAATCCTTCACCGGTAAAGGACCGTTATTTTGCGGAAACATCCAGGTGCCAAACAGGCCCGATTGAAACTCTCTTCCCGGATACTCCCTCACCAAAGGATAAGCTGCCGCATACATTGAGTAACCCGCATTGTATGCTGTGTTCACGTTCACCACATTCGCCACCATATACCCGCCAATATGAGCCTCGCGGATCGGCAGCACTTTGGATGCTTTCTGCTGGGCAAAGGCAGGACAGGTGCACAAAACTAAAAGGAGGTAAACGAAAAATTCTATTTTTTTCTTTTTCATAGTGTACTGTTCCCTATTTTAGCTCTTTGACCCGGGTAGCATCCTCCCAGCGATCGGTTCTGAAAGAGGAGGCAGGCAGCAAATTGGTGTCGAACAAAGTTCCCTGCACCCAACTGCGCCAACCATATCGAACAGCTACGGGTTTTTTAACCTGATCACTGTTTACATAAATGCCATCCCTTTTAATTACAGCCACCGCAGGGTAATACACCTTATCGGATCCGGCAATTTCAAATCCTTCCAATGAATCGTGGCAGTATGTCCCATACTCTGCATACTTAAAAACCAACCTGATCCGCTCATCCAGTTGGATAACAGAATCCACTACCGGCCCTGAAAAATCCACCGCCTCCTGTCCATAAGTTTGGTTCAGGGCGTTGAAAAGCAACCGGTCAGCCACCTCAATCTTCTTTGCGGGATGAATGATCTTTTCTTCGCCGATATCCAGGGTAATGGCTATGCCGGAATTAGGAATCAGATCCAGGCATTGTACCTGTGCCTCACGCATGAGCGGGACAAAATTGTCGGCCCCATCCCACCCATAGTCATACGGAGCAATCTGAACATAGTAAAAAGGAAAATCACCGATTCCCCATCGGGTTCGCCAGTCTTTCACCATGGCGGGAAACAGCGTTTTATACTTCTCCGGCTGACTCGCATTGGCCTCGCCCTGGTACCACAATACCCCTTTAATGGTATAGGGAATCAACGGATTAATCATGGCATTGAACAGAACTGTTGGGAAACGATTGCCCCGCAAGAGATCTGCATTTTTAAGGTCAAATTTCTCAATGGAGCCAAGCATTTCAGAACTTATCCAGGCTTCAATCAAACTACCACCCCATGAAGTATGAATCATTCCCACAGGTACATCGAGTATCTTCTGCAATTGTTGTCCGAAAAAATAGGCGATCGCGCTGAATTCTTTCACACTTTCCGGACTGGCCGATTGCCAACCCGTGTAACCTTCCAGGTCGCTTTTTGGAGAAATCCCTGCCTGCTTTTTCACTGTAAACAAGCGCAGATTGCTGTTGTTCGCAGTTGCAACTGCCATTTGGGCCCCTATGGTGGGCTGACCAAAATGCCCCCTGACGGGTTGTTCCATGTTGGATTGTCCCGAACAAAGCCACACTTCTCCAAAGAGGACATTCTCAAGGAAGATGTCGGAACCAGCGCTCTTAATTCTGATGGTTTGAGGCTCTTTACTGCCAGTTGTCTGAACCTCCGCTTTCCATTCTCCGGCCCCGTTTGCAGTGATCTTTAACGGTTGATTCAGCCAGGATGCCGTGACAACCAATTTTTCCCCGGCCGCAGCCCAGCCCCACAAGTTGATGGTGGCATCGCGCTGCAACACCATGTTGGACGAGACAATGGCGGGCAGCCTGACTTCAGCCTGACAATCAGCATTCGGCAAACCTGATAAAAACAGGATAAAAAGAATTGTGGTTAGTTGATTTTTCATTTCTAAATAGTTTTAACTCCCGATATTCATTTCTGTCAGCCTCGAATTACTTACTCCTTCGGCGTGACCAACAGGAAGAAGCTGTCTCCTTTCTCCGGCAACGTCAAAGCGCCGCTTTTACGAAAATCGCCCGTCGCAACGGCAACCTTTTTGTCGAGGTCATAGAGGCGATAGTGCAAAGGTTCGTCCGGGAACCCCTGAAGTTTTATCGTGCTTCCCGGAATCTGCCCGGGCAGGTAGGCAATCAAGGTCCGGCTGTCGCGACTCCACGAATAGTG
>CAYHCO010000033.1:0-44060 GCA_964355105.1 uncultured Porphyromonadaceae bacterium | reverse complement strand
GCTGGGTTCAGAACGTCGTGAGACAGTTCGGTCCCTATCTGTTGTGGGCGTTGGAGATTTGAGAGGACCTGACACCAGTACGAGAGGACCGTGTTGGACATACCTCTAGTGTACCTGTTGTGGCGCCAGCTGCATCGCAGGGTAGCTACGTATGGCAGAGATAAGTGCTGAAAGCATCTAAGCACGAAGCTTCCCTCAAGATTAGATCTCCTTTAAGGGTCGTCGTAGACTACGACGTTGATAGGCTGTAGGTGTAAAGGCAGTAATGTCAAAGCTGAGCAGTACTAATTACCCGTAACTTTATGGCAGAAGCTGATTTTTTCAATATTACTTCTAGAATTTTCTTATAGTGTGTCAATCATATTATCCCTTTCATTAGGGCATGAGCTTTAGGTGGCTTAAGCGGCGGGGTTCCACCTCTTCCCATTCCGAACAGAGAAGTTAAGCCCGCCAGCGCCGATGGTACTGCATTCGTGTGGGAGAGTAGGACGCCGCCGACTTTTTTAAAAGCCCCGATTCATCAGAGTCGGGGCTTTTTTTATCTTTACATGTCATGAAAAATCCGGTACTCCCTATTGTTCTGCTGGCTGTAATCTCAATTACCAGCTACAGCCAGACAACCAAACCCCTGGTGACCCGGTACGGATTTCAGACAAACAATCAGGTAATTTCCTATCAACCAGTAGATACCGCATTGTCCGGCAGCCAGAACCACGCAGCCCTTTCAACCACAACGTCCTGGAGTGATTTGGGAAATACAGGCTTGCCCGCCCTGATCAATCAATACCGCCCCGTCAGGGATGCCTTTAACCCACTCATGTTCGAAGGAATCGACGGTTATGGCGCGAATGAGTCTGAGCTTGTCTTCATCCGGGCAAAATCACCGTATACCCTTCTGAATTACAATAGCGGAGGAACTGCCGATAAAAACGGACAAACCATACGTGCCCAATATGCCCGTAACCTGAAAAGTAACGGGAACCTCACAATCTTCGGGAATTACTACAATTCAGAGGGACACTTCAGTACCCAGAAAGCCAATTCCTCCAGCATAAAAGCCAATTATCTCCTGAATCGCAAGAATTACCGTCTGGTGGCAGGGTTGTCCCGACTGTCATTCGGCTTTTCCGAGAATGGCGGACTCAGGTCCGACGCGGATCTTTCCGGAACGGGACAACCGGAATATCTGCCGGTAAACCTCTCAGGTGCTGTCAGCAAGATGTCGTCATTGACTTTCCAGGGGGTTCAATCAGCCAATATATCCCTTTCCAGGCATCGTAGCGCACCGCCTGCCCCTGTGGATTCAATTCCAAAGGATTCTCTGGCACCAAAGAATATTACCGCAACCCCCGCAGATACCCTGCCAGTGCCGCCCACCGACGAAAAATTCCTCAGCGTCAGGCATCTGTTCAGAATATCCAATATTTCGCGAAAATATACAGATACCAAAAACGATGCTTCCTTTTATCAAAATACCTATTCTGAGAATTTGGCGACCAAGGATTCAGTGAGTTTTCTTTCGTGGACCAATTCCATCGATCTGCTGACCGATACGATTCACCTACTCAAGCTGCCGTTTATTGCAAGCGGTGGAGTCAATCCCGACTTTTACCGTTACCAGCAAACCGATACCATTAGTTACGGATATGCACTCGGCCTTAACGGAAAGATAGAAAAAAAGGATTCATTGTCCGGCATGGAACTGTCTGCAACCTGGACTGCCGCAGGTTATTCAGCTGGCGATTATAAAATCAGGGCCTCATACAGCCAGGTTTTGGGTAAAAAGACCGGTGGACCGGAATTATCCCTGGAGCTATATGCAAAAGGATCTACCCCCGATCCAATTCTCAGTAATTACAGCTCAAACCACTTCCGGTGGACAAATGATTTTTCCCGCACCAATGAGGCCGGAGCCAAATTGAAATTTGGCATCCCTAAAATTGCGACTGAACTGAATGCCGGCATTGTCACCAACAAAGGCTGGATCTATTTCGATGGCAACGGTTTTCCTGCCCAGCTGACCACCGGGATGACGGTGTTTTCGGCCGGGGGAACCAAGGAATTTGTTGCCGGAGTATTCAGGTCAAGTGTCACCGCGCTGATCCAATACAGTACCTCGGATAAAATAAGGCTTCCACTCTTTACAGGGATCACATCAACCTATATTCATCATGATATCCGGTTTCCTGCAACCCTGGGGGAATTGCAGGTGGAGTATGGGTTTGATCTGCGCTACAGCACGCCATTTTACGGCTATTCCTATATGCCCGCCACTGGCATTTTCTTTGCCCAGGACGAGAAGCTTCTGGGAAATTATCCCGGCTTGAACGTTTTTGCCCAGATAAAAGTTAAACGGACTCGGGTTTTCGTTCAGTGGTGCGAGACTTTTGCCGACCTCTTGCCGGAGCAATCCTTTGCCGTTCTTCATTATCCGTCGATGCGTCCTCACCTGAAATACGGTATTTACTGGCATTTCTATGATTAAGATACAGATGCACCGCCTGGAGGAGTGCCTGAGCAGTCAGCTGCCCGGACAACCTGCACAGCTCATGATGGCTCCCTCCATAAGACCTTCAGGCTTGGAAGGTTTCGATGGGTCGAATCCCCGTTCGAGCGGAGTCATGATACTCCTTTTCCCCGGCGATGAAGGCTTAAGTACTGTGTTTATATTACGTACCGACGGGGGTCCGCATGGAGGGCAGATATCCTTTCCCGGTGGTAAACAGGAAAGGGCCGATCCTGATCTTTCATACACCGCCTTGCGGGAAACGCATGAAGAAGTAGGGGTTAATCCTGATCATATCCGGGTAATCGGGAAGCTGACACCACTTTATGTTCCGCACTCCAATTACATGATATTGCCGGTTGTGGGATTCGTTGATACACTTCCGGAATTTGTGCCTGATAAAAAGGAAGTTGCCGGGGTGATTATTTCATCGCTGGCCAGCCTGTTCCATCCTGGTAGTAAGAAAACCATGATCCTCAACCGGGCGGGACTTGAAATCACCGCACCCTATTATGATGTTTCAGGTCACCGGGTGTGGGGTGCCACCGCTATGATCATGAGCGAATTCGAACGGATTTTTACTTCCTGTACTTCCTGATAAAATCTTCCACTTCAGGTACACCACCCTGGTAAACCAGATAGCCATTATAGGGCTCCCGTCCTGTAATCTCTTCATTGATTGGCGTTAACATGATACGCTTAACTTCATTCAGATCCGATGTCTGTCCTAAAGCCCAGCCGAGCTTGATGTATGCAGCCTCAGGCAGCATGTTTTCAAGCGGGATGACACCCATCGCCATCAGGTCGCGTCCGGTATCATAAACGTACATGTGAACATAACCCCAGAGGGTTTGAACGGTCATGTAAATTGCCACTCCGCGGCCACGCGCACGTTCGATGGCGGGATACAGTTCCTTGTTGACATGGCCCAGACCGGTGCCGATGATTATGATCCCTTTATAACCCAGATCAACGAGCGAATCGATTGTATCCGGATGCATATGAGGATAAAAGTAGATCATGGATACCCGGTCCTCGAAGTAAGGGTATATATCGACATTACGGTCCTTGCGGCGGTGATTGTATTTTCTCTTGATGGGCCTTATTTCCCCTCTTCTAACGGTGGCTATCGGAGTATCGCCAATGGTCCGGAACGTTGAACGGTAGGATGAATGCATTTTTCTGACCCGGGTTCCGCGATGCAGAAAACCGTACTCATCAGAGGTGGGCCCGAACATGCATACCATGACCTCGGCAATGTCCCCGTGACCCGCGGCATAACACGAGTGCATCAGGTTAAGCGCGGCATCGGACGATGGCCGGTCGGAGGAGCGTTGTGATCCGACCAGGATGATGGGTACAGGGGAGTTCTGAACCATGAAAGACAGAGCCATCGCAGTATGTCCCAGAGTATCGGTTCCATGACCGATCACTATCCCGTCGACCCCACTTTCGATTTCCTTTTTAATGGCTATTGCCAGTGCTTTATACTGATCGGGTCCCATATTCTCGCTGAAAACAGCGAATACCTTCTCAGTGTGCAGGTTGCAAATCTCAGCCAGTTCAGGCACGGCGCCGTACAATTCTCCGGGTGAAAAGGCTGGAATGACGGCTCCTGTACGATAGTCCAGCCGGCTTGCAATGGTGCCGCCGGTGCCGATCAGCTTGACTTTGGGAAGGTTTGGCGTAAATGGGAACTCCTTCTCAGGAATCTTGTAATTTGCCTTGAAATAGTTCACCTCCTTCATGGACAGGATCGTATGCGTATCGATCCCGATATTGTAACCGGTGGCAATCTTAACGACGATATGGTGGTGATCGTCATTTTCGGCGCGCGGCAGAACCGTTCCCTTGAAGAAGCCGCGGGTGGTCTCAAATTCAGCAATTCCCCAAACCCTGACATTGAATTTCTTCAATATGTCCAGGCCTTCACCCTTGTATCCCTGGAAAAAATCTTCGTTCATAATTGATCGGTGGACAATTGTTCAGAAATTTCTTTATCTACCTGCACCTGGATCATCCGGCTATATTCGTTCATCGGGAGATTGCCGAGCGCCTGCGTGCGGATCTGGCCCATGAGCCAGTTCAGCGTGACCGCGGAATTATTGGATTTTCTAATTTCCCGGAACTTTCCAATCAGAAAACTGACAGGAGCCAGGAGCTCTTCCTGCGATCGCTTCTTGAATTTGAGGCTGGTGAGGATGCTGGCAAAATCCATTTTCGGATAATCCATCATAACCGCAAGGATGGGGCGGGCAATCGCCTGATCCAAACGGTTCGAGCGGATGAAACTGAAGAGATCGTATATTTTCTGGGCTGAGAATTCCTTGTGTGGTTGCTTCTGTCCTTCGAGGTGTTTAAGGGTATGTCCCAGGAATGTTCCTATGAATTTATGGGTGAACCCAAAATCATCCGCAATTTTTTCGAGCAGCGGAACCAGGTTTTTCTTCAGGAGGTAATGGTAAGTATCAGAGGGAATTCTCCACTCCTGCATCTGGGATATCCGCTTGCTCACGGCCACCGGCATATTTTTCCTCAGCGCATCGATATATTCGTCGGCAAGCGGGATGGGTGCGGAATCGGTATCGGGATACATCCGGTCGGCACCCGGCAGTACCCTTTCAAAGATGGTGGTGCCATCGGGGAGGGCTTTGCGGGTTTCGCGCGGGATATGGTCGAATGCCATCAGGCACCTCTCCTCGATCGTTTCCAGTGCGGTCTTGATATCGGCTTCCGGTCCCCAAAAAATGATCTGTGCATCGTTTTCACCTGCATTCAGCCACTTTCTTACTTTGTCGAAATCAATATTTGCATGATCACCGTTCAGGGATTCCGAACTGGTCATGTTAGGTTTCTCTATGCAGGCAATAACCTTCAGTCGATCGGAAATTTCGTTCTCGAAGGATTTTCCGGGTTGGGTAAAGTGTGAAAGTATCCCCTGGAAGGAGGGCAGGTTTACAGCCATGATACGGTAGCCGCATTTTCTCGCATCGCTGATTACCGGGTGATCTGAATTAAGCTTTTCGTAAACCAATGGGACGGACTTGATATGCCAGCTGCTTTTGTCAGGAATCCGTTCTTTGATAATATCGCATACCCTCAGGAGGGCGAATTGCCTGAAGGCTTCATTGTGACTGAGTTTTGGTATCCATTTGTTATGAGAAACACCTTTAATCTCAACCCGGTCGCCTCCCCGGCAGCTCACGTTGACATCTTCACGTCCGGAGCCGATGCCGGTTCTCACGCGCCCTGTGCTGCGGTTGAGGAACCGGATATATTCGGCAGTTTCGCGAAGTTCATAGGGTGTTTCACAATCCGGGTAGGTGACCGTTTCGATCAGCGGCATGCCCAGTCGGTCGGTTTTGTACATCCGGCGGTGTCCGATATCTGATATCTCGCGGCAAGAATCTTCTTCAATACTCAGCTGGATCAGCCTGATTTTCTTATTTGAGATCTCGATTTCGCCTTCCACTCCAAGGATGGCTGTCCGCTGAAAACCGGTCGGGATACTCCCGTCGAGATATTGCTTTCTGGTGATATGGACTTCTCCGACAATATTCAGGTTCGACAGCAGGGAGATTTCGATTGCATAATCCAGCGCCTGGCGGTTGATCTTGAATGGCGGAGTATCGTCGATATCGTAGGTGCAGGCATTTTCATTGTTCAGCCGGTAGATGATCTCTTTCCGGGTTCTGAATTCCATGAGCGCGGTGCCATCATATTCACCCATCTCGCTGAGGGTGGGCCGCATATGACGTATCAGCTCTCCATCGTAGTCTTCATCCTGGTGGTAGATACCGGCAGGGCACCTGCAAAAAAGTTTATGATCGGTATTCAGCTGTTGGTGAACCTCGAGGCCGGACATGAATCCGATCCTTTTCCAATCGTCGGCTGTAGCTTCGGAAAGAGGGACGTAACCAATAGCATTTCTGGAATCCAAATGGTTACGTACAGCATCAAAAGAGTTTCTCATACATTGGTGGGAAATTTGAAAATTAATCAAATTTTATTGTTTTTGCCGGGCTGACTTTTGATAAAAATGTTGATGGGATGAGCATCATAACCAGCGTCAGTACCAGCGTTCCGGCATTAAGGAGTATCAGGTGAAGGGGGTTTAGATGAATAGGCACAGAATCAACGAAATAGGATGTGGGATCGAGCGGGATGATTCTCAGCCGGTCTTGCAGTATGGCCAGTGTCAGTCCGATTATGTTTCCCAGCAGTAATCCTTTTCCGATTATGTACGCGGCCTGATACAGGAAAATTCTCGACATGGAGTGGTTATCGGTCCCAAGGGCTTTTAGGGTACCGATCATGCGGGTGCGATCGAGAATGATGATCAGCAGTCCGGATATCATGTTAAATCCGGCAATCAGAATCATGAGGGTCAGGATAACCCATACATTGGTATCAGTGAGGTTCAGGAAGTCGAAGAACCCCGGTGCCAGGTCTTTCAGCGTTTTCACCTGCATGATGTTACCTGACTGAACGGTTGATTGATCCACTGCCTCCGTGATCCGGGCTGCGACCTCATTCATCCGGTCAGGATCTTTGAGCCTGACCTCAAATCCGCTGATATCGCCCGGCTGCCAGTTGTTTATTTCGCTGATCTGGCTGAGACTGCAATAAACGAATACACGGTCGTATTCCTCAAGGCCGGTCTCGTATATTCCGCTGACTTTAAAAGGCCTCATTCTCGGAGGATCCTGGATAAAATAGGTGGGCACTTTCATGCCTGTGTTGATCCGGAGGAGGTTGGCGAGGGTTTTTGAAACCAGGACTTCTAATGAATCGGGATTTCTCAGGTCGGGTAGCCGGCCTGACACGAGGTTCTTTTCAAAGAAGCCCCAATCATATCCATCCGCAACGCCTTTCAGGATAATTCCCTGCAACTCCCGGCCCGACTGGACCATGCCGGGTTTGGTGGCAAATGGGTAAACGCCGCTGATGTCCTTATCTTTCCGCAGGGCTTCGAGAAATGGCTGGTTAATGCTCATGGGGCTTGTTTCCCAGGAGCTGTTGGATGTGAGCGTGCTGATTTGAATATGGGAGCCAAAACCCGTAAGTTTATCTTTTATTTCTTTCTTGAAACCGGCAAGGATTGCGACAGAAAGGATCATGACTGCCATGCTGAGGGCAATGGCAATAACCGAGACATTAACCAGGGTATTGGCCCCTGATTTTTTACCGGTCCGGTTCCGGATGATTTTTTTTACGATGAAAAGTTCGAAATTCACAGGCGAAACCTGATTTTAGGCAAATGTACCAATTATGAAGTTAAAACCTCTGTGCAGTCTGGCATTCCTGCTGATAACCTTTGTGACGGCGGAAGCCCAGATTTTTCCAGGACTCAGACAATCTGCGGTGACCTGTGGTGCCGGGCGAACCGGCGAATACCTCGATCTGGTCCGGGGAAAGAATATTGGGTTGGTTGCCAACCCAACCAGCAGGATCGGGCAGGTGCATCTGCTGGATACCCTAGTACGCAGCGGAATTAAAGTGGCTAAGGTTTTTGCACCCGAGCACGGATTCCGGGGAGAGGGAGAGGCGGGTGCCAAAATTTCGGACGGTCTGGATCCGGTGACCGGAATTCCGGTGGTTTCACTGTACGGCAATCACAAAAAGCCGACTCCGGAAGATCTCAAAGGGCTCGATTTAGTAATTTTCGACATCCAGGATGTCGGGGTTCGTTTTTACACCTATATTTCTACCCTTCATCTGGTTATGGAGGCTTGTGCCGAGCAGGGCGTTCCTGTGATTGTTCTTGACCGGCCAAATCCCAATGGATTTTGTATCGATGGCCCGGTGTTGGACGCCACTTTCAAATCGTTTGTCGGGATGCATCCTGTTCCTGTGCTTCACGGCATGACCATAGGGGAATACGCGCAGATGATCAATGGTGAGCGCTGGCTGGCCGGAGGGATTCAGTGCGGGTTGCAGGTTATTCCCTGCCTGGGATACGATCATCATACAGAATATGTTCTTCCGGTTAAGCCTTCACCTAATCTTCCGGGGCAGATCTCTGTATACCTTTATCCTACCTTATGCTTTTTTGAGGGCACGGTTATCAGCATTGGCAGGGGCACCGCTTTCCCGTTTCAGGTATACGGGCATCCTGACATGAAGGATGGCTTTTCCTTTACCCCTGTTTCCATCCCCGGAGCCAGTGCTCATCCGCTTCATGAGAACAAGGTGTGCCACGGACGCGACTTACGCAAGGCGGGGATTGCCGAAATTGCTCAGAAACCGGGACTGCGATTGGAATGGATCATCGATGCCTGGCAGAAGATGAACAGGTCAGGCAGTTTCTTTATCGGTTATTTCGATACGCTTGCCGGGACGGATCAGCTTAGGTTGCAGATTCAGCAGGGCAAGTCTGCCTACGAGATCAGGGAGACGTGGAAGGAAGGACTGAGAAAATTCCGCGTCACGCGATCGAGGTATCTCCTTTATCAATAGCCCGGTACCTTGGTGCCGGGGGCAGTAGGCAGTTGGCAGTCGGCAGTAGGCAGTAGGCAGTCGGCAGTCGGCAGTCGGCAGTTGGCTGTTGGCTGTATCAATAGCCCGGCACTTCAGTGCCGGGAGGCTAGCAGGTGATCAGTCCTTGTATTGTTCGAGGGCTATACGCAAACATTCCACGGCATTCCGGAGATCTTCGAGCTTAAGAACATAAGCTATCCTTACCTCGTTCAGCCCCAGTCCGGGGGTCGCGTAGAAACCGGCGGCAGGTGCCAGCATGACTGTCTGGTTGTTATGATGGAAATCGGTCAGCAGCCACTTGGCAAAATCATCGGCATTTTTAACCGGCAGCCTGACGGTGGTATAAAAAGCTCCTTTAGGTTTTGGGCAAAAGACGCCCGGTATTGCGTTGAGAGCTTCAACGAGGTAATTCCGGCGAGCGATATATTCCTCAACCACCTCCTCAAAATAGGAAGCGGGTGTTTCGAGGGCGGCTTCGGCAGCAATCTGTCCCAGGCCGGGAGGACTGAGCCTGGCCTGTGCAAATTTCAGCACGGTGGAGAGGATACTGCAATTTCGCGTAACCACGCATCCGATACGCACACCGCAGGCACTGTATCTTTTGGAAACGGAATCAAACATGACCGCATGCTCATCGAGCCCTTCGAGTTCCAGTACGCTGGTATGTCTGGCCCCGTCGTAGCAGAATTCGCGATAGACTTCATCCGAGAACAGGTAAAGATTGTGCTTGAGGACAATCTCCCTGAGCTTCAACAATTCCTCTTTGGAATAAAGATATCCGGTGGGGTTATTGGGATTGCAGATCATGATCCCCTTTGTTCTGGGGGTTATCAGCTTTTCGAATGCCTCGATCGGAGGTAGGGCGAATCCGTCCTCAATGGATGACGGTACCGGAACAACATTTACTCCGGCAGCCACAGCGAACCCATTATAATTGGCGTAAAACGGTTCAGGAACAATCACTTCGTCACCCGGATCCATGGTGCCCATCAGGGTAAACAGGATGGCTTCGGAACCGCCGGTGGTAACGATGATCTGTGTATGATCGACATTGATGCCGATTTTGCCATATGAATCAGCCAGTTTTCGCCGGTATGACTCGTAACCTGCCGAATGGGAGTACTCCAGTACCGGCTTGGTTATGGAGCGCAGGGCATTCATGGCCGTATCCGGAGTTTTGATATCGGGCTGACCAATATTCAGGTGATAAACGGTGCGGCCTTTCCTCTTTGCCTCATCGGCGAAAGGAACGAGTTTGCGAATCGGGGAGGGAGGCATTGCATCACCCCTGTGGCTGATTGATGGCATTGTTAAAATATTAGATATTCGTGCGGCTAATTCTTTTTAACAGCTGTTCCCGTTGTCTTGGTTGCTGTGGTAGCAGGTTTTGTTGCTGCTGCGGGCTTTGTGGCTTCCGGTTTTGCGTTCTCACCGGCCACCAGTTTCTGGGCTGCCAGGCGGGCTTCAGCTGCTTTCTTTTCCTGTAGGTTCTTATCGCCAACACGAGGAGCTGCGATGTTCTGACCCTGGGCAGATTCGTCGGATACCGGGGCGGTTGGTTTTGTCAGATCGGATGGTTTGGCATTGATCTTTCCCCTGATCTCGATGCGGACCGGTGAATTGCTGGCGTTGGAATATACGACAACCGTTTTGTTGAATACCCCGATCAGTTTTGTATCATATTCTATCGAAACTGTTCCCTGCTTGCCGGGTTCAACCGGTGATTTCGTCCAGGTTGGGACCGTGCATCCGCAGGATGACTCCACGTTGGAAATCAAAATTGGCTTAGTGCCGTTATTGGTATATGTAAAGTCGACTTTACCGTTAGCGCCGAAAACGATGGAACCGAAATCGTGCGCGGTAATTCCGTCGACAGTTTTATCAAATGCCATTTCCACTTTGTCTTTTGCTTTTTGCGCATCAACCTGGATAAATGAAAAAACAAATGCAAGTGTCAGTAAACCAATCTGTTTCATAATTGACTATTTTTATTTTAAAAACTACAAATTTATATTAAACACTCTTAATAACGGCTTATGTACCCTCATTATTTTGTGGCAGAATGTTGTTAATTTTACGGCACTTTTTTTCAAGGGATAAAACCCGATAAATCTTAACAACTGCGAATGAAGAATCTGGATTTGCCTGCAAAATACGACCCTTCCAAAACCGAGGATAAATGGTATTCATACTGGATGGAACAGGGATATTTCCGTTCCGTTCCCGATTCCAGGGAGCCTTACACGATAGTTATCCCACCACCGAACGTTACCGGTGTGCTTCATATGGGACACATGCTGAACAATACCATTCAGGATATTCTCGTACGCAGGGCCAGGATGACAGGCAAAAATGCCTGCTGGTTGCCGGGAACCGACCATGCTTCGATTGCGACTGAAGCACGCGTGGTTGCCAAGTTGAGGGATCAGGGGATAAAGAAAACCGATATCACCCGCGACGAATTTATCGGTCATGCCTGGGAATGGACTGAAAAGCACGGCGGGATCATTCTGGAGCAGCTGAAAAAGCTTGGTGCCTCCTGCGACTGGGAACGCACCAGCTTTACGATGGACCCGGCCTTGTCGGAAAGTGTGCTGAAAGTGTTTGTCGACCTGTACCGCAAAGGTTATATATACCGCGGCGTGAGGATGGTTAATTGGGATCCCCAGGCGCAGACTGCCATCTCGGATGAAGAAGTTATCTATAGGGAAGAACAGTCGAAGCTCTATTATGTCAGGTACAAGATCGTTGGAACCGACGACAGCTACCTGACTGTGGCAACCACCCGGCCGGAAACCATACTCGGCGATACGGCGGTTTGCGTAAATCCGGCTGATCCGCGATACGGGCATCTTAAGGGGGCAAAGGTCATCGTTCCGATGGTAAACCGCGAGGTGCCGGTTATTTTCGATGAATATGTTGATATTGAGTTTGGTACGGGAGCGCTGAAGATTACTCCGGCACATGATGTCAACGACTACAATATTGGAATGAAGTTCGGTCTGGAGATCATTGATGTGTTCAATGACGACGGGACCATCAGTGAAAAAGCCGGTTTGTTTGCCGGGATCGATAGGTTTGAGGCCAAAAAGCTGGCGGTTAAGGAGATGGAAAAGAGCGGCAGCCTTGTGAAAATTGAAGAGTATGTCAATAAGCTGGGATATTCGGAGAGAACGCATGTTGTGATCGAACCCAAATTGTCGAGACAATGGTTCCTGCGCATGAAGGAGCTGGGTGAACCGGCCCTTCTGCATGTCATGAATGATGATGTTCAGCTCATTCCGGCTAAATTCAAAAATACTTACCGGTACTGGATGGAAAACATCAAGGACTGGTGCATATCGAGACAACTGTGGTGGGGCCACCGCATACCCGCCTGGTACCTGGCTGACGGCCGCGTGGTGGTGGGCATGGATGAGAATGAGGCTCTGGAGGAGGCACGAAAGTTAACCGGTAATCCGGGTTTACAGCCTGGTGACATATCGCAGGATGAAGATGTGCTGGATACCTGGTTCTCCTCATGGCTTTGGCCCATATCGGTTTTTGATGGTATACGGAATCCGGAAAATCCGGATATTAACTATTACTATCCGACCAATGACCTGATTACCGCACCCGACATCCTGTTTTTCTGGGTGGCACGCATGATCATTGCCGGGTACGAATATCGGGGTGAAAAGCCGTTCAGCAATGTGTACCTGACCGGAATGGTAAGGGATGCGCAGCACCGGAAAATGTCGAAATCATTGGGTAACTCTCCCGATCCGCTCGACCTGATCGCCAAATACGGAGCCGACGGGGTGAGGGTAGGCATGTTGCTTTGCTCATCGGCTGGGAACGATTTGCTGTTTGATGAATCGCTGACCGAGCAGGGAAGAAATTTTGGAAATAAAATCTGGAACGCTTTCCGCCTGATCAACGGCTGGGAGGTTTCTGAAAGCATACCTCAGCCCGAAACTTCGAGGCTGGCCTATGAATGGCTGTCCGCACGACTGAATCAGGAGCTTGCGACGCTGAACGACCATTTCTCCAAGTACCGTCTTTCAGAGGCACTGATGGCAGCCTACAAACTGTTTTGGGATGATTTCTCCTCGTGGTATCTGGAGATTATCAAGCCCGCATACCAGAAGCCGATCGACAAGCTGACCCTTGACCAGGCCATGGAGATGATGGAAAAGCTCATGCTGGTCCTTCATCCTTTTATTCCATTCATCACCGAGGAGATCTGGCAGCACATTATCCCGCGGAAAAAAGGTGAATCTGTCATGATCAGCCCGATGCCTGAGGCCCAGGACTTTTCCACTGAACAGATCGACCGTTTCGAGCGGATGAAGGAAGTGGTTGCCTTTGTGCGGTCGGTCCGTGCCGAGCGCAACATCCCGGTTAAAAACGCGCTGTCCCTCGAGGTTAAAACGGGAGAGGCTGGGTACGACAATTATCTGGATCCCATTTTGCTAAAACTTCTTAACCTGACTTCGGTTACGGAGATTGAACAGAAAACTTCCGGTGCGGCCAGTCAGGTTATCCGGTCGGTGGAATATTACGTGCCGCTTGACGGTGCTGTGGATGCAGCAGCAGAGATTGAAAAACTTAACAAGGAGCTTGAGTATGCCATCGGGTTCCTGGACTCAACGATGAAAAAGCTTGCCAACGAGCGGTTTGTCAATCATGCTCCGGCCCAGGTTGTTGAAACGGAGAAGGCCAAGCAGGCCGATGCCGAGGCCAAGATCAGGGCGTTACGCGAGCAGTTAGAGGAGTTGGGCAGTAGGCAGTAGGCAGTCTGCAGTTGGCAGGGGGTTTATCAATAGCCCGGCAATTCATTGCCGGGGGCAGTATCAATAGCCCGGCAATTCATTGCCGGGGGGCAGTTTAAAAATTGATTATGGAAGATTCAGGTTATTCGTTCAGGGCAAATCCGCTGGAGCAGTTTCTGCAAAAGCCATCCAAAGAATTCACACGAGATGATATCGTGAGGTTTGTCGCATCCAATGGTATCAAGATGCTCAATTTCAGGTATGTGGCTGAGGATGGGAAGCTGAAGATCCTGAATTTTGCGATCCATTCGCTCGAATATCTGGAGGCTGTTTTGTCCACCGGAGAGCGCGTGGACGGAAGCAGTCTTTTCTCCTATATTGAGGCGGCGTCCAGTGATTTGTATGTGATTCCAAGATTTTCAACAGCCTATGTGAACCCATTTTCGATTGTGCCGACACTGGATATTCTCTGCTCGTTTTACACCAGTGAGGGTTTGCCTCTCGAGACCGCCCCGGAATATATCCTGCGCAAGGCGCACCGGCTTTTTAAGCAGCGCACAGGCTTGACTTTCAAAGCCATGGGTGAGCTTGAATACTACGTGCAGGGCAAAAAGGAGGAGTTGTATCCAGCTGATGACCAGAAAGGTTATCATACGGCCAGTCCGTTCAGCAATTATGAATTCATCAGGCTTGAAGCCATGGACCTGATAGCGCGCTGCGGCGGCCGGATCAAGTACGGTCACAGTGAGGTGGGGAATTTCAGTACTGATGCCGAAAGCTTTGAGCAGCATGAAATAGAATTCCTTCCCGTTGATGTTGAAGATGCTGTTGACCAGCTCGTACTGGCTAAATGGATCCTTCGGCAACTGGGAGAAAAATATGCGGTGAATATCAGTTTTGCACCCAAGATTACGGTCGGGAAGGCAGGCTCTGGCCTGCATGTGCACATGTATCTTGAGAAGGATGGCCGGAACATGATGGTTGACAAAGGGAAGCTTAGCGATACCGCAAAAAGAATGATTGCCGGGTTGATGGACCTTGCAGGTGCGCTTACCGCCTTTGGAAATACCATTCCAACATCCTACCTGCGCCTCGTACCCCATCAGGAGGCTCCGACCAACATTTGCTGGGGCGACCGCAACCGCTCGGTATTGGTCAGGGTCCCGCTCGGATGGCTTACCGGAAAGAATATGGTGGGTGATGCCAATCCGCAGGATGCAAGCCTCAAATACGAAGGGGTCAGCAAGCAGACGATCGAAATCAGGAGCCCTGACGGTTCCGCCGACCTTTACCATTTATTTGCCGGGTTGGTGATTGCTTCCCTTCACGGGCTCGAGATGCCGGACGGTCTGGAAAGGGCTGAAGCCTTGTATGTTGATGTGAATATTTTCCGCGATGAGAACAGGCAGCGGCTAAATATGCTGGAAAAGCTGCCTGATTGCTGCTACGGATCGGCCAGTCTGCTGGAGCGCCGAAGGGATGTTTTTGAGAAGGATTCGATTTTTCCGGCCAGATCAATTGACAGTTTTATCATGAAGCTCAGGTCATATGGCGACCAGGGACTGAGTGAGCGGTTGTACGGGAAGACGGATGAGATAAGGACACTGGTATACAAGTACCTGCATCATATGTGATGCGATGATCCCGTTTTTTTCTTTTTAGCCTGATTAATGCTCATGTTCAGCTCGAACCCGATGAGCAGCACCATGCAGTTTACAAAAAGCCAGATCAGGAGGGCTATCAGAGTTCCGATGGAACCGTAGAATTTGTTGTACTGCCCGAAATTGTTGATGTAAACCGAAAATCCCACCGATGTCAGGATGATGGCAAAGGAGCTCAGGATGCTTCCCGGGGTGATGAACTTGAATTCGCTTCGCCTTGACGGGGCAAGGTAATACAGGAAGGAAATGCTGAAGAATGTGGATATCAAAACGATAAGCCATTTCCCGTTCAATAGCACCGCTATTAGGAATTTGCTTGTCAGGATTTTTCGGGCTTCGAGAAAGTCTATAACAATACCGGAGAAGATAATCAGCATAACTGCCAGGGAGATCAGCATGCAAAAGATGATGATCAGGATAATGGAAATTACCTGACGGTTAATCCATTTGCGGCTTTCACGCTTATGGTAAGTGGCATTGAAGGCAGTTACCAGGGCAGCGATGCCGCGCGATGCGAAGAACAGGGAGAGTACAAAACCGAATGAAAGCAGGTCATTCCTTTTACGCATTACGATTTCCTGGATCGAGCTTTCCACTGCCGAATAAACATTTGTGGGCATCAGGTCCTTCAGTGTCGTCATCAGCACCTGCTGGAAATTTTCAATCGGTATATAAGGTATCAGGGTAAATAGTACGATTATGGCCGGAAATACTGCCAGAAAGAAGTTGTAGGCAATGGCGGAGGCGCGGGTGGTAAGGGTTCCGTTGTTAACGCCTTTCATAAAAAAACTGGATACTTCATACAGATTTAACCCTCCGAATCCCGGCAGAAAAGTTTTTTGCGCCAATCTGCCAAGAACAATGCCGGCTTTCTGTATGATCCGTAACGGTCTCATTAGGTTGATGATACTGCTTTCAGGCTCATGTCGAGACTAAAAATCTGATGGGTGAGGGCCCCGACGGAGATAAAATCTACTCCGGTCAGGGCATAATCCCTGATGTTTTTCAGGTTGATGCCACCGGAAGCTTCTGTTTCAATACGCTTGTTTATAAGGGTTACCGCCTCTTTCATTTTATCCGGGGTAAAATTGTCGAGAAGAACCCGGTTTGCCCCTCCGTGGCTGAGAATTTCCTTTACATCGCTGAGATTCCTGGCTTCTATTTCAATTTTCAGATCCAGTTCATTGAGTTTAATGTAAGAGAGGGTCCTATCGAGGGCCCGGGATATCCCACCGGCATAATCGATATGGTTATCCTTAATGAGGACCATGTCGTAAAGACCCATCCTGTGGTTGAATCCGCCACCAATCCTGACAGCTTCTTTTTCCAGAAGCCTCATGTTGGGTGTTGTTTTGCGGGTATCAAGTACCTTGGCGCCCGTACCGGCTATCTCGTCGACATAGATGGCGGTACGGGTAGCAATCCCGCTCATTCGCTGCATGATATTGAGCACGAGCCGTTCGGTCTGAAGGATGGACTGTTGCCTGCCGGTTACGATAAATGCCCTGTCGCCTGAGTGTATGCGGGTTCCGTCGGTGATCATCACCTCGACCGTCATTTCCGGGTCGAAAGTCCTGAAAACCCTGCAGGCCATTTCAACGCCGGCAATCACACCATCCTGTTTGATCTTGAGGACGGCCTTGCCGATGGCATCTGAAGGTATGCAGGCTAGAGTGGTGTGATCGCCCGCTCCGATGTCCTCGGCAAGGGCATCGGCAATGAATTTATCGAGTGGATCGGTTGACATCGGAATTGTTTGATTCAAAAATATAAAGAAACTATAAATTGGCGCGGAAATTGTAAATTGATGTTCCTTTATTGACCCGTTGATTTATGAAAAAACCGGCTGAGATCAGACCCCGCGACCTGCTGATTTCCTTTCGATTTCTCCTGATTGCAGCCATCATATTGGTCGTAGCCCTGATTATCGATCCGCTGGCACACCGAAAGGAACCGGTGAAGGTTAGCCCGGCGCGGATTGAAAAGGATTTTCATCGTAAAATTGCTTACCTTGAAACCACCGGGTCCGATGCACTGGTTCGGGTTGTAAATTTTGGCTGGCCGGGTGTCCTCGTTGAGGATCCTGACTTTACCGCTCGTTATGCTAAAAATAATGACGGCATAGCCCTTTTCATTATCCAGGGAGATTCGATGGTTTTCTGGTCGGATAATTCCCTGGTAGTCGGTACCAGGGATCTTTTGCTGATGGAAAGCGGTAAAGTGTATAACCTTCCCAATTCCTCCGTTTATGCCCGTGTTTACCGTTCTGATCATACACGAGTGGTTGGAGTGGTGTTCCTGAAAAAATTCTTTCCTTACAATAATGAGCTGGTATCCAATGCTTTCCTGGTGGGTGGCGATATACCGGAATCTTACAAGATCAGCATTCCACCCGTTCCGGGGGCTATAAATATTAACGATGACCAGGGGAAATTCGTTTTTTGCCTGGTTCCCAGCGACGAGGTGACCTCGCGCGAGGGTCTCCATTGGCTGACGCTAATCCTTTATTTCTTAGTGTTTGCGTTTGTTTTGCTTTTCTATAATGATTTTATGCGGCTCGCCCTTTGGTTCCGGTCAACCGCCTGGTGGCTGGTCCCCCTGTTTATCGACCTCTTTTTCGTAAGATGGCTTCTCTGGCATTTTCGTGAGCCGCATTGCGTTTTTAACCTGCCGCTGTTTGAGCCATTCAGACAACCGGTGCTGTTCATGGAATCCCGCGGTGATGTGCTGATATCTGTCATGCTCCTGGTCTTTTTCGCCTCCTGGTTCTCCAAGCATTTCGAATTGTTTCCCGGTCGCCGGCGGGCATTGAAGCAAACAAAAAATAAATGGGCGGTTGCCATAGTCTCAATCGTGGGCTGGCTCCTGGCATTCGCCAGTTTTCTGGGCACTGCCTGGATGATGAATTATCTTCTGGTGCACAGGCCGGGGCTACTGGAGATGCAGCGCATTCTCACCATCAATTTTTCGAATATACTTGATTCGTTGATGTTGGTTGGGATACTCATCGCTTTTGTACTGGTGCTTTACCGTTTGATCAACCGTATCCGGTCGCGACAGTCGCTGGCCATGAGTTTTACCGGGCTCGCCGCGGCACTTGCCCTCGGGGGGGTATTGGAAGCGGCGACCGATCGCCACTGGATCAACCTGGTGTTCTTCCTGCTTATATCTGTTGTGATTCTGCTGGTTCAGAAATATCCAAGGCCAAAACTGAACCACGGACTGGTAACGGTTATCCTGATATTGATCTCGGGATTCATGGTTTATTCCATTGAGGAGGTCAACCGGATTAAGGAGGCAGATCAGCATAATACCATGCTGACTAAATTATCATCTGAGCATGACCAGATTGCAGAGATGCTGCTCACTCAGATTGATCCAGATATCCGGGCTGATTCTGTCCTGCGCGAACTGGTGCTCGACCGGCGGCGAAATGCGGATGATCAGCAGGTAGTTATCACAAACTATCTGAAGAATAAGTATTTTGGCTTATACTGGAACCGATTTGAAATACAGGCTTTTTCCTGTACTGCCGAGAGCAGGACTGTTATTCAGCCAGACAACCTGGAGGTAGGCTGCCTTGATTATTTCCTGCGCGACATGCGCGACCGGTTTGGCAGAAAGCTGAACGGCACCGAAGGCTTTTATTATCTTGACAATTTCGATGGAGTTATCGAATATCTGGGTGTATACGATCAGTCCACAGCAAATTCGAAGGATCACACCAGTCTGATCATCAATATTTATTCGCGTTTCGTTGCTCAGGAACTGGGCTACCCGGAGCTCCTGATTACGGGAAAAATAAACCGCGACAGCCTCGACCAGAGTTATTCCTACGCCAAGTACCATCTGGGGTCATTGCAGCTGACGAACGGAGATTACGATTACAGCCTGACCAGTGACGTTTATCCGGGCAAGGTTGGCCAGGTAGTTGAATTCAGAATGGATGGCTATGTCCACTGGATCAACAGCATCGACAACAACAATCAGATCGTCATCAGCCGCAGGTCGCAGAAGACCGTTGACAGCCTGGTCACTTTCTCCTACATCTTTGTTGTTCTTTTCCTTTGCTGGCTGCTGCTGAACCTGATCATGACCTGGCCGCGCGGCATTAAATTGCCGACCTTCGGGCTTAAACAGCGCATCCAGTTTACGATGGTTTCATTCCTGGTCTTCTCATTCATACTTACCGGAGGAGGCATGACTTATTACGTGATCCAGCAATACAAGCTAAACAACCGAAAACTGATCATTGAGAAAACTGAATCTCTCCTTGCTGATCTCCAGAATAAGCTATCGAAGGCCAATACGCTTACCCGCGACTGGCATGATGCGGATTATCGGGGACTCAACGAACTGATGATCAAGTTTTCGTATGTTTTCAATACCGATATGAATATTTTCGATTCCAACGGAAACCTGGTGGTTTCATCGAGGCCCGAAGTGTTCGAATACAACCTGGCCGGAAGCAAGATGAATCAGCTTGCTTACTACGCGATGCATCATCAGGGGAAACCTCTGTTCATTATTCAGGAGAGCATTGAGAGTCTTGGATATTATTCTTCCTATGTGCCCTTATACAATCAGTACAACAAGCTGCTCGGATATCTGAACCTGCCCTATTTCAGCAGGCAAAGTGAGACCAGCCGTGAAATTTCGACGATTGTGGTTGCCATGGTAAATGGCTACTTCGTGCTGATATTGCTCACCATCATCCTGGCAGTGGTTCTTGCCAACCAGGTGGCCCGTCCGCTGCAGCTTTTGCAGACCAAGATCGCGGGTTTACGGTTAGGCAAGAAAAATCAGACTATTGAATATCACCGGGAAGATGAGATTGGACGACTGGTGCAGGAATATAACCGTATGGTGAATGAGCTTCAGGCCAGTGCTGAAAAACTGGCCCGATCGGAGCGGGAGAGTGCCTGGAGGGAGATGGCCCGACAAATCGCCCATGAGATAAAAAACCCGCTTACCCCAATGAAGCTAAGTGTGCAGCATCTTCGCAAAGCATGGAAGGACGGGGCTCCGGATCTGGATTCGCATGTCGACCGGGTCACTAATACCCTGATTGACCAGATAGAGACCCTTTCGAACATTGCCAGCGAATTTGGAAAATTCGCCCAGGTGCCCGGCGCACATTTTGAGGCTATCGACCTGACTCAAAAGATCCAGCGGATTACTCACCTGTTTGAAGATACGTGCAAGGTGAATCTGGTGAGAAAAGGAAAGAGCCATCCGGATGTGCTCATCTACGCCGATCCGGAACAGGTAATACAGGTTTTTAATAACCTGATCAGAAATGCCATACAGGCGGTGCCGGAGGGTACGGATCCGGTAGTCGACATCTCTATAGAAGATGGCCCTGATGTCGTTGTGGTTAAGGTAACAGACAATGGTATCGGCATTCCTGATGATTTGCAGTCGAGGCTGTTTGAACCCAACTTTACGACCAAGACTTCAGGCATGGGCCTTGGGCTTGCCATTGCCAAGAAAATCATGGAAGGGTCGAACGGTAAGATTTGGTTTGAGACGCGAAAAAATGCCGGAACCAGCTTTTTCCTGGAATGGCCTCTTTTCAAGCCTGAATAAACGAACTACCAGACGATGACCGAAGTTGTGTCGGTGTTGCTGAAATTCAGACTCCTGTCGATCACATAAAACTCATAACGGAACTCCTTGAAAGGAAGAGATCCTGCATTGGAGAACGGGTATTCGAGGGTTACTGATATATCCGCGATCAATGTTTTGTTCTGACCGCTTGGGGTGATATTGGGAATCCGGTATTTTTTTATCCCTTCTGAATCGGGAACGGCCGTAAATATGCCATTCTCACCCTTAAAGGTTTTTAGTATCAGATTGAAATAGTAGGCGCTGTCCTCGGCGAACGGACCCGTGTTGTCGATTGCATCGAGTCCCATATCCCCGTTACCGTCGATGAGCTGGAAGGTTACGGTCACCCTTTTTACGCGGTTCCCAAGCGCATCAACTGAGTCCATACTGGTGACCTCAGTAAAGCTGACAGCCGGAATATCCGGATAATCGACTGTTTTCTTACACCCCAGTAAAAGAATCAGAAGGCCGAAACCGAGAGCCGGAATTTTTGTTCTGAACATCATGCGGATCATTTTTCCCTGAAAAATATTTGAAGCGGAACGCCGGTAAAATTAAAATTCTCGCGGATTTTATTTTCTATGTAACGTTTGTAAGGTTCCTTAACGTATTGCGGAAGGTTACAGAAAAATGCAAATGAGGGAGTTTGGTTCGGCAGCTGGGTGGCATATTTGATCTTGATGAACTTGCCTTTGATTGCTGGCGGCGGATAGGCCTCGATGAATTCCTGAAGCAGCTCGTTCAGCTTGTGGGTTGGTACTTTTTGTCGCCTGTTGTTATAAACCTCAACGGCTGTTTCCAGTGCTTTCAGTACTCGCTGTTTCGATATTGTGGAGGTGAACAGGATCGGTACATCGGTATAGGGGGAAATCCTTTCCTGGATCTCCTTGGTGAATTTCTTGGTTGAATTGGTGTCCTTCTCAACAAGATCCCATTTATTGACGAGAATTACCACCCCTTTGCGGTTCCGCTGGATATTACCAAAAATGGTGATATCCTGAGCCTTCACTCCTTCGGAAGCATCAATCATCAGCAGGCAGACGTCAGAGTTCTCGATGGCGCGGATCGACCGCATGACCGAATAGAATTCTACATCTTCCGATACCTTGGCTCTCTTGCGGAGACCTGCAGTATCGACCAGGAAAAAATCGAGACCGAATTTCTGATAACGTGTATTGATGGAATCCCTGGTTGTGCCGGATATCGGGGTAACGATATTCCTGTCCTCTCCGATGATGGCATTGATAAAGGATGATTTTCCCACGTTTGGACGGCCCACGACCGCGAATCTAGGAATATCCGGATCCTCATCGAATTCAGCCCTCTCGAAGGCTCCGGTCACCGCATCGAGCAGTTCGCCGGTACCTGTTCCGCTCACTGCGGAAACCGGGTAGATTTCCTGAAAGCCCAAAGCGTAGAATTCGTTTGCTTCCATGTACCGGGTGTTGTTATCCGACTTATTAACAGCGAGAAACACCGGCTTCTTAACTTTTCTCAGCAGCCGTGCGATGGTCTGGTCAATATCGGTAATGCCGGATTCCACATCAACGGCAAAAACAATGACATCAGCCTCTTCGATTGCGAGCATGACCTGCTTGCGGATCTCCTCTTCAAATACGTCATCCGAATTGATGATGTATCCACCTGTATCGATGAGTGAAAACTCGTGGCCATTCCAGAAGGCCTTTCCATAATGCCTGTCGCGGGTTACACCGCTGGATTCATGGACGATCGCCTGGCGCGACTGGGTGATACGATTAAACAGGGTTGATTTGCCGACATTAGGCCGGCCAACGATTGCAACAATATTTGCCATAATACTCTCTTTCTGAATTAGAGCTCGTACCCGAAAGATTTGAGGCTATCGGGCCTGTTTCTCCAATCCTGGGCCACTTTTACGAACATTTCCAAATAAACTTTCTTGGCGAAAAACACCTCAAGATCCTTTCTCGCCTGCATACCGACCCTTTTCAAGGATTCTCCCTTATGGCCGATAAGGATCCCTTTCTGTGAATCGCGCTCTACATATATAACGGTACGGATGCGGATAATCTCTGCTTCCTCCTTGAATTCCTCCACCACCGGCTCAACCGAGTATGGAATCTCTTTCTGATAGTTTTCAAGAATCGCGCCACGGATAATTTCCGTCACGAAAAACCTTTCCGGCCGGTCGGTCAGCTGGTCCTGATCGAAATACGGCGGTGCCTCGGGCAATAATTCGAGGATCCGGTTGAACAAGTTATCCAGATTGAATTTCAGTAAGGCGGATGTCGGGAATATCTCCGCTTTTGGAAATATGCCCCTCCATTTTTCAACCAGTTCTTCAACCTGCGGCTGATTGCTGATATCTATTTTATTGATTATCAGTATCAGCGGTACCTTTGATTGCTGGACAATAGATATGATGTCCGGATTCTTGTCGGAAGTCTCCAGAACATCAGTGACATAAAGTAATATGTCGGCGTCGGACAAGGCCGAACGGGCTGCCCTGACCATGGCTTCCTGCAGCTTGTATACCGGCTTGATCATGCCGGGAGTGTCGGAATAAACGATCTGGTAATCGTCGCCGTTTACAATGCCGAAAATCCGGTGCCTGGTGGTCTGCGATTTGGCTGTGATAACCGAGAGGCGCTCACCGACCAGTGCATTCATCAATGTGGATTTTCCAACATTGGGGTTGCCTATTATGTTTACAAAGCCGGATTTCATGTTATTTATTCATTTTGAGCCAGCCAACTTCCTTGGGTGACATGAACCGCCATTTTCCGCGGGCAAGGGTTTTCTTGGTCAATCCGGCGAAATATACCCGGTCGAGCTTGACGATCTCCAGACCGAGCTGTTCAAACATTCGTCTGACAATGCGATTTTTTCCCGAATGGATTTCAACGGTAACATCCTTTTTCGACATGGGATCGAGGTACATGATGGCGTCCACTTTCATCGGACCATCTTCGAGTTCGATGCCCTGAAGCATTTTATCCATCATTTCTTCGGTGACATTCTGGGCGGTCCTCACTTCGTAAATCTTTTTCACCTTGTATTTCGGGTGTGTTAGCTTACTTGCAAGATCCCCGTCATTTGTCAGGAGGAGGACTCCGGTGGTATTGCGGTCGAGCCTGCCAACCGGAAAGATGCGTTCGGTGGTGGAATTCTGTACCAGGTCGAGAACGGTGCGGCGACCTTCCGGATCGTCGGTTGTGGTGAGGGTATCCTTGGGTTTGTTGAGCAGGATATAGACTTTCCGTTCGTTTCTGATCGTTTTGCCATTCACTTTTACCACATCGCCCGGGTTCACCTGTATCCCCATTTCGGTGGCTTTTGCCCCGTTAACTTCCACTACACCGCGACTGATCAGCTCATCGGCATCACGCCGGGAGCATATGCCCGACGAGGCTATGTACCTGTTCAGCCTTACTTTTTCATATCGTTCGGGCTTATTTACGTTGACCGGTCTCCTGTTCACTTTCCTTAAATTATTGAGACTGCAAAGGTTGGCAAAAAATCGTTGCCCATTGCAAAGTTATGACGAAAACTCAATACCTTGCCGGTTCAGACGAACATCCTATGACACTCATCAAATCAATTTCCGGCATACGAGGCACTATTGGCGGCCTCCCCGGTGAAGGACTGACCCCTCTTGATATCGTTAAATTTACTGCTGCTTTCGGAACCTGGGCGTTGCAACAGGGTCATGCATCGGCCGGCAGGCCGGTCATGATTGTCGGTCGGGATGCCAGGATCTCCGGTGAGCTGGTTGATGCCATTGTTTGTGCCACGCTCAACTCCCTGGGGATCGACGTGATCAATGCAGGCCTGGCCACCACGCCCACCGTGGAAATGGCGGTGACCGAAAGCAATGCCATTGCCGGCATCATTCTTACGGCCAGTCATAATCCGGGTCAATGGAATGCTCTGAAGCTGCTGAACAAAAACGGGGAATTCATTTCCGGGCAAGAGGGGGAGGATGTCCTTGCCATGGCAGAGGAGGAGAAATTTGAATTTGTTACGGTCGATAAGCTGGGTCAGACTACCCGCAAGGATTTTCTTGATTATCATATTGCCAGGGTTCTTGAATTGCCGGAAGTCAACCGGGAAGCCATCGCCGGTGCCGGGTTTACCGTTGTTGTTGATGCGGTTAATTCAGTTGGCGGTATTGCAATTCCCGCATTGCTTAAGTCGCTCGGCGTAGCCAATGTTATTTGTGTTAACTGTACGCCGGACGGCAGATTTGCACATAATCCCGAACCGCTGCCGGAGCATTTGCTAACCCTGTCGGAAGAAGTTGTCAAAAATAAAGCTGACATCGGCATAGCCGTTGACCCGGATGTTGACCGTCTGGCATTGGTAAATGAGGATGGTGCTTTTTTCGGAGAGGAATACACACTGGTTGCGGTTGCAGATTATATATTATCCCGGAAGACCGGCAACACGGTTTCCAACCTTTCGTCAAGCCGGGCACTGAAAATTGTAACCGAGAAACACGGGGGCACCTATCTCGCAACTCCTGTGGGTGAAGTCCATGTGGTTACCGGTATGAAAAAGTCACATGCGATTATCGGTGGTGAAGGCAATGGCGGGATCATTTTCCCGGCCTTGCACTATGGCAGGGACGCATTGGTGGGGGTTGCGCTTTTCCTGTCGCACCTTGCCGCACGAGGTAAAAAAATGACGGTGTTAAGAAGTGAATATCCGGTTTTCGCGATGGCCAAGAAGAAGATCGATCTGCCGGCTGGCACTGATGTTACCAGAATCCTGGAAGCTATAGAGAAGAGCTATGGAAAATTCCCGGTCATTACCTCCGACGGGCTGAAGATTGAATTTCCGGACAGCTGGGTTCACCTGCGCAAGTCGAACACCGAAGCTATTATCAGGGTATACACTGAAGCAGGATCAGCAGGGGAAGCGGAAGAGCTGGGAACACGCTTTGTTCACGAAATCCTTGATTTTGTTAAGAATTGTTAAAAAACCCTAATTGCTAAGGGTTTCTTCTTTCTTCACGATTCGTTGGATTAAGTTTGTATCCGGAAATTAATTCAACAATCTAAATATCCCATTTGTTATGAAAAGACGTTGGGTCTTTGTGGTAATAATCGTTGCCGTTCTCGGCGCGATTGTCCTATACAGCGCCACAAGAAAAGACAAGACCATCATGCTTAAAGCCAAGGTTGAGGCTGGTAAATTCGATGTTATTGTTAGTACTACCGGTGAGCTTCAGGCATTAAATTCTGTTGATATCAGGGGCCCGGAAGGGTTGAGGGATGCAAGGGTACACAATGTAAAGCTAGTTGACCTGGTTCCGGAAGGAACGATTGTTAAGGCAGGCGATTATATTGCCAGCCTGGATAAAACGGAAGCAACCAGTTCACTGCAGTCCATGGAGGACCAGATTGAGCGTGACGAGGCCTCGTTGCGTCAGACACAGCTTGATACCACCATGAGCCTGCGCGATTACCGCAACCAGATCAAGGACTTGGAATATGCCCTTGAAGAGAGACAGATTGTACTGGATCAGTCGAAGTTTGAACCGCCGGCAACCATACGGCAGGCCGAAATGAACCTCGATAAGGCTAAAAGAGCTTATGAACAGGCGAAAAACAACTATTCACTTCGCAAGGAACAGTCAGGAGCGTCGATGGTAAAGGCGGAGATAAACCTTAAAAGGCAGTATCAGCAAAGGAATGAGATTGTCAAGGTACTCGATCAGTTTACCGTTTTTGCTCCGCAGCCCGGAATGGTTATCTACAAGAAGGAGTGGGGTGGTGCAAAAAGGAAGGTCGGTTCACAGATTTCAGCATGGGATCCGGTTGTAGCTACGCTTCCCGACCTGTCGAAAATGGTGTCGAAAACTTATGTTAATGAGATTGATATCAGCAAGATAGCAGTTGGACAGGAAGTAACTATCGGAGTTGATGCATTTCCTGAAAAGCGTTATACGGGTAAAGTTACGGTGGTGGCCAACGTCGGGGAACAGCTGCCAAACTCGGATGCCAAGGTATTCGAGGTTCAGGTGCTTCTGAATGAGAGCGATACCACATTGCGCCCGGCGATGACAACCGTGACACAAATACGGACGAATACCTATGACGGCGTTAAATTCATTCCGTTGGAAGCTGTTCATTCCAATGACTCCATGTCATTCGTTTACCTCACCGATTCCAAGATTCGTCAGATCGTGGATCTTGGCGAGGCCAATGAGAACTTTATCATTGTTAATGAAGGCATTGATGCCGGCAAGGAAGTTTTTCTGACCGTTCCTGAGCAGGGCGAGAAATGGGAAATCAAGGGATGGGAGATTTTTGAGAAAGTGAAAGCCCGCAGGATTCTCGAAGAAGAGAAGAAGAAGGAGGATATGGCCAGGATGCAGCGTGAACAGGCTGAACGTGAGAAAATGATGATGGATTCCGGTGGTGCCAAAGGTATGCCGGGCGGAGGGATGCCGAAATTCGACATGAAGAACATGACCAAGGAGCAGCGTGAGCAGATGCAGAAAATGATGAAGCAGGGCGGCGGGATGAAAATGATGCAGGGTGGAGCTCAGGGTGAGGGTGGCGGATCCATGAGAATGCAGATATCACGATAATATCCCAGCTATGTTCAGACGTTATTTGCATGACATAATCATTGCGGTTGAGGCCATCATGGCCAATAAGCTGAAATCCGTGCTTACCGCCCTGGGGATCATTTTCGGGGTGGCGGCCGTAATCAGCATGCTCGCTATCGGTCAGGGCGCGCAGAAAGAAATCCTTGACCAGATCAAGCTGGTAGGGGTAAACAATATCATAATTGAGCCTATCATCGACCAGTCGTCATCCAGCACTTCGGAAGAGGGCAAGAAGGAATCGAAGAAATTCTCAAACGGGCTGAACCTGCTCGACGTAAAAGCAATCCAGGAGGTGATACCGACGGTTAAAGCAGTCAGCTCTGAGATTCAGCTTAATTCCTTTGTGCAGCATAGCCAAATACGCCGTCCGACCGTGCTCATGGGCGTCAGTCCATCGTATTTCAAGCTTTTTAATCTTGAACTGGAGAAGGGTAACCTGTTCAACGATATTCACGAGGAGACCGGTCAGGCTGTGTGCGTGATCGGATCCAACGTTGCAGCACTTCTCTTTCCGGCAGAGAATCCTTTGGACCAGTTCGTTAAGGTTGGCCATAACTGGCTTCGCGTTATAGGGATACTAAACCAGCGCGATGTTATGGTGGCATCTTCTTCAGCCGGTCTCGGTATATCAAATACCAATGACGAGATATTCATCCCGTCGAAAACCATGCTAATCCGTTACCTGAACCGTGCCATTGCCAACCGCAAGCGCGGAGAGGTATCGACCAATATCCAGATGTTCGGCGGAATGGGCCGGGGCATGATGATGGCTCAGACCATCACCTCCGGATCGGACCAGGGAACGACGGAAAATGTAAACTACAACCAGCTCGACAAGATTGTGGTTCAGGTAAATGAGACGATTGAGCTTCAGACAACCACAGAGATCATGACCCGGATGCTGATGCGCCGGCACAATGGCGTAGCGGATTTCAAGATTACGGTACCTGAGCTTTTGCTCAAGCAGGAGCAAAGGGCAAAGGATATTTTCAATATTGTTCTCGGAGCCATTGCCAGCATTTCCCTGATCGTCGGGGGGATCGGCATTATGAATATCATGCTGGCATCTGTGATGGAACGTATTCGCGAAATCGGTACCCGTCAGGCTATCGGCGCTTCGAGGAAAGACATTATTGTACAGTTCCTTTCGGAATCCACCCTGATCAGTATTGTTGGGGGTATAATCGGTGTTATCCTCGGCATTATTCTTTCCGGGCTTATCACCCAGTTTGCCGATATCAAAACTATCGTCAAGCCCTTCTCGGTATTTATAGCCTTTGGCGTTTCGGCCGCGGTAGGAATCATTTTCGGTTATCTGCCGGCCAAGAGGGCTTCGGAGCAAGATCCCGTGGAATCCCTGCGGGCGTCCTGACAGTGAATTCATTAAAAGACAAATAGAAACTTAAGACATGAGAAGAAGCATTGGTATATTAATCCTTACCGGTCTTTTATTTCCGATATTTCTTGGAGCTCAGGAACCGCAGGCCAGGCAGCTCGACCTGCAGGAAGTGATCAAGCTGGCCCAGGATAATTCCCTCGACGCGTTGTTAGCCAAGCACCGCTTCAGAAGCAGTTACTGGTCATTCCGGTCGTATCAGGCAAATTACCTTCCGTCGGTTTCTTTACAGACCGACATTGTCGACCTGAGCCGTTCCATTGTTAAGGACGTAGTTCTGGAAAACGGGGAGTGGGTAACCAAATATGCCCCGTCGAACCGGCTGAGCTCGACTGTCAGCCTGGAGGCCAGCCAGAATATCCCGATTACCGGGGGCCGGGTGTTTGTGAGTTCCGAACTTGGCCGTCTCGACCTTTTGAATGACGATCCCGCTTCGCTGATGTCGACTCCGGTTAGTATCGGACTGATGCAGCCGCTGTTTGCCTTCAATAAGTTCAAGTGGCAGAAGAAGATTGAGCCCATGAAATATGAGGAGGCTAAAAAGAACTACCTCAGCTCCATGGAAGATGTCAATCTCAAGGCTGTGAGATATTTCTACGATCTGGCGCTGGCGCAGATGAATGTCAAGACTTCGAAATTCAATGTTGCCAATAACGATACCTTATACAAAATTGCCATTGGCCGGCGTGAAAAAGGCATGATTGACCAGGGCGACCTGATGCAGATGGAGCTTAACCTCCTGACCAGTACCGACAACCTCAATAAGGCCATTCTCGATCTGGAAGTGAAGAAATCGAATTTGAGGACATTTCTCGGGTTTGTTGACCAGATTAACATAGAGCTTAAGACCACCCTTGATGTGCCTAAACTGAAGGTGGACGTTGACAAGGCCATAGAGCTTGCCCGTGAAAACAATCCGCAGATGATATCCATGCAGCGCACGGTTCTGGAAGCCCAGCAAAACCTGGCGCAAGTGCAATCGAACTCCCGGTTCCAGGCCAACCTGGTGGCACAGTACGGGCTAACCCAGCGGGCCACCGATATTGCATCGGTTTATAAGGCGCCGCAGGAGTCGCAGAGACTGAATATCGGGGTAACAGTGCCGATCCTCGACTGGGGCATGAGAAAGGGGCAGGTAAAGATGGCGAGATCCAGTCTGGATGTAACAAAAACCAATGTCGAGCAGCAGCAGATCGATTTCGTACAGCAGGTGTTTCTGGACATTATGCAGTTCAATATGCAGGATGAGCAGCTGATCCTGGCAGCCAAGACAGATACCATTTCCAGGACCCGTTACGATATCACCAAGCAGAAATTCATGCTCGGGAGTCTTGATGTGTTAAAGCTGAATGATGCTCTGGCACAGAAAGACAGGGCGATCACGAATTATATGAGCGCGCTGAGGACCTATTGGAATTATTTTTACAATGTCAGGAAAACCACTTTGTGGGATTTCGAGAGAAATGCTCCATTGGAGCAGAGTTACGACGACTTGATTAAATAGATAAATAGATGATTGAAAAGAGGTGATTCCGATCCCGGAATTGCCTCTTTTTTTTTAAATAAATCCATTATATTTGCGCGTTCAAATTGGAACGGATTATAAAAGAATAATTTAAATCGGAAAAACATGCGTAATAAAGGAGCGATCAAGCTGGTAGCTATATTGTTGGCATTGGTTTGCGTATACCAGTTATCCTTCACCTTTGTGACAGCCCGTATCGAGAAAAAGGCGACCGAGTATGCCAAGGGCGATCCTGTAAAGAAGATTTTTTACAAGGATTCACTGGCCGGAGTACCGGTATACAACTTCCTCTGGCTGAAAAAGTACACCTACCGTCAGTGCCAGGAGAGGGAATTCAACCTCGGTCTCGACCTGAAAGGCGGGATGAACGTGATGCTGGAGGTATCTGTTACCGACCTCATCAAGTCATTGTCAAACAACTCCACCGATCCTACTTTCCTGAAGGCGCTGGATCTGGCCAAGCAAAGGCAGACCAAGAGCCAGGATGATTTTGTTACACTGTTCGGCAAAGCATTTGAGGAAGTTGACCCGAATGCCAAGCTTGCTGCCGTATTTAATACCATGCAATTGCGTGACCGCATTAAGTACAATTCGACCAACGAAGAAGTTCTGACCGTGCTGGAAGCGGAGACCCAGGTTGCCATTACCAACTCAGTTAAGATCCTCCGCGCTCGTATCGACCAGTTCGGCGTTGCCCAGCCTAACTTCCAGGAAATGGGAACATCAGGACGGGTAATGATCGAACTTCCTGGTATCAAGGATCACGAACGCGTCCGTAAGCTTCTCCAGGTGTCGGCTAAACTCGAATTCTGGGAAACCTATGAGAACAGTGAAGTATACGGGTTCCTGCAGGATGCAAACAACAAGCTTGCTGAATTGGAAAAGGTTGCCGCCGCTCCGGCCGACACCGTTGCTAAAGCCGCAGATGCTCCGGCTGTTTCCGATACGACCAAGACCAGCCTTCTCGACAAGCTCGAAAAAGACAGTGCGAAAACGACAGATACAAAAGATATTGAAAAACTGAAACAGCAGAATCCGCTGTTTTTCATTCTAAGGCCCAATGCTGACAACAACAACCAGCTCATGGGTGGTCCTGTTGTCGGATACGCACATTTCCGCGATACGGCAAAAGTGAACCGTTCACTCGAACTGCCGCAGATCAAAAGTATTTTCCCGTCGACCATGCGTTTCTACTGGTCGGCAAAACCGATTGACGGCAGCACGGAGATGTTCTCCCTGGTGGCCATCAAGGTTTCGAACCGTGAAGGTAAGCCTGCACTCGACGGTGCAATGGTTACCAACGCTCAGTATGACCTCGGTGGTGCCGGAAACAAGCCTGAAGTTACCCTTAACATGAACAATGAGGGTGCGAAGATATGGCAGCGTCTGACCAAGGAAAACATCAACCGTTCCATCGCTATCGTTCTTGATAATTATGTCAGGTCGAATCCGACCGTTCAGAATGAGATCTCCGGCGGACGTTCATCGATTTCCGGTGGCGGCATGACCATTGAGGAAGCTCAGGACTTAGCAAACATATTGAATGTAGGCCGCATGGATGCGCCTGCAAAAATCACCCAGGAAGAGATTGTCGGACCTTCACTCGGACGCGAAGCCATTAATTCAGGTCTCCTGTCCTTCGTGCTCGCATTTATCCTGGTTCTTTTTTACATGACACTGTATTACAACCAGGCCGGGTTGATCGCAAACATGGCGCTGGTCAGCAACGTGTTCTTTATCATGGGTGTGCTTGCCTCACTGGGAGCAGTACTTACCTTGCCTGGTATCGCCGGTATCGTGCTAACTCTCGGTATGGCTGTGGATGCGAACGTTATTATCTATGAGCGTATCCGGGAGGAACTTCGAGCGGGCAAGGGCATTAAGCTTGCGGTCAAGGAGGGTTACCACCATGCCATGTCGGCTATTATCGACGGTAACGTAACAACACTGCTGACCGGTATCATCCTTTACGTTTTCGGTTCAGGTCCGATCCGCGGTTTTGCTACGACTCTGGTTATCGGTATCCTTACCTCCCTGTTCTCAGCTATCTTTATTTCGCGACTGGTATTTGAATGGTTGCTGGAGAAGGACAAGAAAATCAGGTTCGGTAATAAGTTTACAGATAACTTTCTGGTTCATACTAAATTGAACTTTATCGAAAAGAGGAAATATCTTTATATATTCTCCATTTCCCTGATGGTTCTGTCGATCGGCTCACTTGCATTCCGCGGGCTGAACCTGGGTGTTGACTTCAAAGGCGGACGTACGTTTACCGTGCGATTTGACCAGCCGGTTAATACGGAAAAACTTGCAATCAGCATTTCAGATGCCTGCAAAGGGGTGCCTGCACAGGTTAAGGTGTTCGGTACATCGAACCAGGTTAAGGTGATTACCCCTTACCTTGTTGACAATACCGATCCTAATGCTGCTACCCTGGTTGACCAGGCATTATATGAAGGATGTAAGTCGGAACTTGCTCCGGGTACTGATTTCGCCAAATTTATGGAGAAAAACAGACTCGACAGCCAGTTGGTCGGACCAACCGTGGCCAAGGACATTATCAGGGGTGCCATCCTTGCCGTAGTTTTTGCACTGATCGTGATGTTCTTCTATATCCTGGTTCGTTTCAATACCTGGCAGTTTGCTCTCGGTGCCGTTGCATCACTTTTCCATGACTCGGTGATCGTACTCGGTATCTATTCAATGCTTTACAGTATTATGCCTTTCTCCATGGAAGTTGACCAGGCATTTATAGCGGCGATCCTGACCATTATCGGGTACTCCATTAACGATACGGTGATCGTATTCGACCGTATCAGAGAGTACTCGACGCTCTACCGCAAACGCGGGCGGCATGACCTGTTTAACCAGGCAGTGGACTCCACGCTTGGCCGTACATTGAACACCGCAGGTACCACCCTGATCACGTTGATCGCCATCTTCATATTTGGCGGACCTTCGATCAGGGGATTCGTATTTGCCCTGATGTTCGGTATTGCTTTCGGTACTTATTCCTCGATCTTCGTTGCCTCGTCAATTACTTATGACCTGGACCGCTGGTCGCGAAGAAGAAAAGGTCTTCCCGAGAATGAATAACATATTCTGATATATGAAAACCCCGGATGACCTCCGGGGTTTTTTTATATATTTGCTGAAAATACGATGCATGGGTGGTGGTGAGATCATAGTTGTATTGTTGGCAGCCCTGCTGCTTTTCGGTGCTGACAAGATGCCGGAAGTGGCCAAAGGGCTGGCAAAAGGCATGAAGGAATTCCGACGGGTTACCGATGATATCAAGCGGGAATTCGAAGAATCCACCCGTGATATCAAAACCGATATCAATGATGTTACGTCCGAGGTTAAGCAGAATGCCGAGGAAGCTCAGAAGAACATCCGCAATTACATCGACGAGTCAGAAGTTGCCAAAGACATCAAGGACATGGGCAACGAGATTAAAGGCTGACCGGATTAACTTTTTTTAACAGATTTCCCCTCAATCATCTGATTTGTCAAGGCTTTCAGCCCTCCCAAAATCTTATATTTGCGCAAAATGTCCTTTATGAAGAACGTACTGCTGGGATTGTTCCTTTTATTACCTGTTTTATCAGTTTTTGGACTTGGAGAAAAGAAGCAGCTGAGTGCAGCCAGGTCGCACGGCAAAATTACCATCGACGGGGTGCTGGATGAGGTCCAGTGGCAGAAAGCTGAGTCGGCTGCCGGCTTCGTTACTTATTCTCCCACGATGGGGCTGCCGGAAACCCAGCGGACTGAAGTCAGGGTGGTTTATGACAACAAGGCTGTATATTTCGGAGTGCGTATGTATGATTCCGCCCCTGACAGCATCATGAAGGAACTGACCAAGCGTGACCAGGTGGAAAGCGGGAATGTTGACCGTTTTAAAATATCCCTGAATCCTTATAACGACGGACAGAATTTGTTTGCATTCGAGGTTTCGGCTGCGAATGTTCAGGCAGATTCCAAGCAATCCTCCGCGTCCGGAAGCAGCAGCAGCGAGATGTACCGGCACGGCGATCCTTCATGGAACACTGTTTGGTACAGCAATACCCGAATAACCGATGACGGATGGGTGCTGGAAGTCGAGATTCCGTTTGCTGCCATCCGCTTTCCCAAGCAGGATGTGCAGAAATGGGGCATCAATTTTCAGAGGACCGTACGCCGTACACGTGAAATAACTACCTGGAACCCTGTCGACCGCAACTTTGGCGAGGAAAGTCAGGTTGGGGAGCTGGTTGGCATACAATCCGTGAAGTCACCCATCAGGCTCGAGCTGTATCCGTTTGCAGCCGGTTATTATCAAGTCTCCCCCGGGAGCAATGGATTTTCCTACGCTGCGGGGATGGACCTTAAATACGGCATCAACGATGCCTACACGCTCGACATGACCCTTATCCCCGATTTCGGCCAGAGAAAATCGGACCAGATCATCCTGAATCTCACCCCCTATGAGGTGAAGTATCAGGAGAACAGGCAGTTTTTCACCGAAGGGATGGAATTATTTGATAAATCGGGTTTGTTCTACTCCAGAAGGATAGGCAAACGACCAGCAGGGTATTACTCGGCTTGGGAGGGATTGCAGGAGGGTGAGTCGGTCATTCAGAATCCCGAGGAATCGAAGCTGATCAATGTGACCAAGATCTCCGGAAGGAATACGAAGAACCTGGGCGTAGGATTTCTCAATGCCATGACAGCCAATACTTATGCCGAGGTGGTGAATCCCGAGGGAGAGAAGAGGCGCGTTTTGACCGACCCGTTCAGTAATTACAACATGATTGTACTGGATCAGGTTTTTGGCAGGAACTCCTATGTGAACCTGACCAACACCAACGTGCTCACTCCTTCCACCAACCGCATGGCCAACGTAACCAACCTGGCGGTTAAGCTGCGCGACAAGAATAATAAATACGGGGTTTCAGGCAGCGGAGCGGCGAGTTTAATTTACGATTCCCTGTCGGGTAAACCGGTGGCCGGTCATTCGATGAACTTTGGAATTGGCAAATACGGCGGTGCGTTTACCTCCTCGTATGCTTTCGGCCTGATTTCAGATACTTATAATCCCAACGACATGGGATACCTGAGGAACAACAACTCCATCGGGCATGACCTGGTTTTCTCCCATAAGATCGTGGAACCTTTCTGGATACTTAACTCCCTTACCAACAGCCTGTCTTTGGAGTACAACCAGATCTATACCGGCAGGAAATATTCCGAGTTTAACCTTAACTGGTCCACTCATGTGTTATACCGGAACTATTGGGATACAAGAATTCAACTGGAATTTGCCCCTGTTGAGACGCATGACTGGTATGAGCCTAGAATGGCCGGGCGTTATTTTGTGAGGCCGACCTACTGGCTGTTTAATCTCGGGGGGTCAACCGATTACCGGAGAAAAGTGGCTGCCGACGCCGGAGTTCAGTGGTTCAGGAACGCAAAAGGCAATCATGCATTTCAGTTTAACGTGATGCCCCGGTTCCGTTTGAACAATAAATTCAGTTTTTACCCGTCTGTCAGATTCCTTAACGATTTTGGCGATGAGGGATATGTGAGTAATGAGGGTAACGGATCACTGGTATTCGGGACACGAAATATTAAAACTGTTACGAACTCATTGTCAGGGTCATATGTGTTTGACAACAAGTCGGCACTGAGCCTTTCCCTACGGCATTACTGGTCGGAAGTCCGCTACCTGAAATACTATCATCTGGATTCGCAGGGTGGATTGGTTGATTATCCGGAGTATGATCAGAACAAAAATCAGAATTTCAACATCTTCAATATCGACCTGGAGTACGCGCTTAATTTTGCACCCGGCAGCTACCTGACGGTGGTGTGGAAAAACAACATATCCAGGGACGAGACTATTGATCCGCAGGCACTTCTTTCTTATTTTGAGAATCTTCAGGGCACCCTGATTTCGCCTCAGACCAATTCTTTTTCCATTAAAGTGATCTATTACCTCGATTACAAGCGGGTGCTTCCGGGCAAGAACCGGTAATTATTGCCGGGAACGGAATATTCCGCTACTTTTATCGAAGAAAGATACCCGTTTATGATCCGTGTCCAGGAAATAAAAAAATCATTTGGCAGCCTTGAAGTTTTAAAGGGGATCGATTTGGTGGTTCAACCCGGAGAGATTGTGTCGATTGTTGGGCCGAGCGGTGCCGGAAAGACCACATTGCTGCAGATCATGGGCACGCTTGACCGGCCTGATTCGGGAAGGATTCATATCCGGGATACCGAAATCAGTTCGATGGATGACCGCAAACTGGCAGCTTTCCGCAATCGAGAGATCGGGTTTGTTTTTCAGTTTCACCATCTCCTGCCTGAATTTACCGCGCTTGAAAATGTTTGCATACCGGCGTTTATTGCAAATATCTCCCGTTCAACCGCAGAGAAAAGGGCTGCTGAACTGCTGGATTACCTGCGGTTGTCGGACCGGATGGATCATAAGCCGGCTGAACTGTCGGGCGGTGAAAAACAGCGGGTGGCGGTTGCCCGGGCCCTGATGAACAATCCGGCAGTCATCCTGGCCGATGAGCCGTCGGGCAATCTGGATTCGGAAAATCAGCGCGATCTTCATCAGCTTTTTCTGAGGCTGCGCGATGAATTTCATCAGACCTTTGTCATCGTGACTCACGATACTGCGCTTGCCACCCTGTCCGATCGCGTGATTACCATGCGCGACGGCCTTATTGCCGCCAGCTAGGCCATGCCGGCGCTCAGATGGAAAGATATGGCCGATCTGCTGAATGCCAAGCATGATCAATACAATACGCCTGCATTCGTGGATGAGGATCCGATCCAGGTTCCCCACTCATTTTCACGGAAAGAAGATGTCGAGATTGCTTCGTTTCTTACCAGTTCGATCGCCTGGGGTAACCGGCTTTCCATAGTAAAAAGCGCATCCACACTGATGGACAGGATGGACCGCGCGCCCTATGATTTTGTCCTTTCGGCTGATGATGACGACCTGGACAGGATGGAAGGGTTTGTACACCGGACCTTCAATTCCGGTGACTTGACCTGTTTTATCAGGTGCCTGCAGCTGATTTACCGGGATCATGGTGGGTTGGAAAAGATTTTCACCGAGGGTTATCAAGCAGGCGGGATTACCGGTTCGCTCATTCATTTCAGGAAAGTCTTTGTTGATGCAGGCTTATCCGGGCATACCTTAAAGCATGTTTCCGATGTGGAAAAGGGCTCAGCGGCTAAGCGGCTGAACCTCTTCCTGATGTGGATGGTGCGAAATGATAACCGGGGCGTTCATTTTGGTTTATGGCAGGATATTCCGGCATCTGATCTGATGATCCCACTGGATACCCATGTTGGCAGGGTAGCCCGGTCGCTGGGATTGCTAAAGCGGAAGACCAATGACTGGCAGGCAGTTGCTGAGCTGACTGCCTCGCTGCGGAAGATTGATCCGCTGGATCCTTGCCGTTATGATTTCAGTTTGTTTGGGTTAGGCTTATTTGAACACTTCTGATATGTCAAATACCTGGTTCCGTTTTCGCGAATTCCTGATCAGGCAGGACCGGTCGGCCATGAAAGTGGGCACTGACGGGGTGCTCCTTGGAGCGTGGGCTGACTGCAGCCATTGTGCAACTGCCATGGATGTGGGAACCGGCACCGGATTGATTGCACTGATGATTGCCCAGCGAAATCCCGAAATCCGTATAACTGCCATCGAGATAGATGAGGCGGCTGCCAGCCAGGCTCAAGAAAATATTATTGCTTCCCCGTGGGCCGACCGCATAAATGTTGTTCGAGGAGACTTTATGGAATATTCGCCCGATTCAGGGTTGACTTTTGATCTGATTGTTTGCAATCCGCCCTTTTTTACGCGATCCCTTAAGAATCCGGATACTCTGAGAGCTACTGCACGGCACGATGAAGGGCTGCCGCTGGCCCTGCTGATCGGGAAAGCTTGCTCTCTGCTCAGTGCCGAAGGCAGTATTGCCCTTATACTTCCGGCCGACCGCGCCGATGAAGTTTTGGGTGTTGCAATAAAGAATGGTTTGTATCTGAACCGGCGACTGCATGTTCGCGGCAATCCCGGCGCACCGGTCAAGCGTGTTTTGCTGCAGTGGGGCCGCACGGAAGGTATAGAAGACGTGTCGGAACTAATTATTGAGACCGGCGTGCGGGGTGTTTACACGGAGGATTACCGGCGATTGACGGAAGAGTTTTATCTTTAATTAGCAAATTAGCAAATTATCACATTTTCTTAAATTTCCTCCTCCTCTTCGATGAAGCGTATGCCGTGTTGTTCGAGCTCGGTGAGTATCGGAAGGTAGAATTCGCGGGTGGTGGGGACTTGTACCCCGACAGCGCGTATGGCTCCGGTGAGTATGAGCCGGGTGGCAATGGCCAGCGGTGTGCCGACGGTAATTGCCATGGCGGTCTGGTTCTGGTCCTTGCCGATAACCACCAGCGATGATTTATGCCGGAATTTTTTCCCATTTACCTGGTAGTCGAAGATGTGCTGCATCACGATCATGTCCTTATCATTGGGTTCAAGCCCCCATTTCTGCTCCAGCTTGTGCTGAAGAATCTGGGCGGGAGTGGAGTTGTGCAGCCCAACCGGAATGGGCTCGAAGATTCCGAGCCAGCTGAGCTTATCCATGATTTTGCCATTGGTAGGGATATTGAGGTAGGCGGCGAGTCTTTCGGGTACGGATCCGCTACCTCCTGCGGGAAGGAACGATTCGGTGAACTCCAGCCAGGTCTGGTTGCCGGAATAGTCCATGGTATAGCTGTCGTCGGTCATGCCGAGCTGGACGAAAACATTCCAGGCCTCGCAGTATCCCGGACGCCTCATGGTTCCGCGGATTAGCGTTTTGACATCCGGAAGGTTGTATACTTCGCGGTATTGAAGGGAATCGCGGTTGGGGTACACTTCAAAATCCCCCAGGTTTAGCACCGATGTCTTTTCGGCAGACCGGTAAAGCTGGTGATACGGTACGTATTTATATTGTCCGTCGCGGATGAATATTGACGTTCCCTGGCCTGCCAGCACCACGTTCCGTGGGTTCCAGGTGAATTTGTAATTCCAGGGATTATTGTCGGACTCCGGGGCAATGAGACCGCCGGTAAAGGAGCGGAATCCGGTTATTTTGCCGCCCTTGGCGCGGATGGCATCAATAACCCGCATGGCCGACATATGGTCGATTCCCGGGTCGACGCCAAGCTCATTGAAAAACAGAAGCCCTTTTTGGCGGGCCAGATAATCGAGGCGCCGGATCTCAGGCGAAACGTAGGATGCGGTCAGCATGCTCCGGCCGTTCTCGAGACAGGCATCGGCCACCATGGGGTGGAAACGGGCCGGAAGCATCGATATAACGATATCAGCCTCGCGAATATGCCTGCTTTTATCCGACTCCTTGAATATGTCGAATGAAATAGCGGTGCCTCGGGGATGCCCGTCAATTTTACGCCTGGCGGCAGGCAGGTCGATATCCCCAACGGTGACTATCCAGTCTTCCTTTTCGGCATGAAAAAGCAGATAATCAATGAGGCTCGACGTGCTTAATCCTGAGCCCAGTACCAGAATGCGTTTCATTTTGTTTCAGATATTCGGTTGTTCTGCTAAAGTACACAATTGAGCCGGTTTGAAAGCGATTTGGACAAGGCAACTACAGGATAAATTTTATCTTTGTTCAAATCGAAAAACCAAGAATGGCAGGCAACGAACCTCTGGTAGATACGCCGCTGATGAAGCAGTACATGGCGGTAAAGCATAAATATCCCGATGCGGTTTTGCTTTTCCGGGTAGGGGATTTTTATGAGACTTTCTCCGATGATGCGATCAAGGCATCGAGGATACTGGGGATCACCCTGACCCGGCGTGCCAATGGGGCTGCCTCATTTGTTGAGCTGGCCGGTTTTCCTTTTCATGCTCTTGATACCTACCTGCCCAAGCTGGTCAGGGCTGGAGAACGGGTTGCCATCTGCGAGCAACTCGAGGATCCTAAACTTACCAAGAAGATAGTCAAAAGGGGAGTAACCGAACTTATAACTCCCGGTGTATCAATCAACGATCAGATACTTGAGCATAAGGAAAACAATTTCCTCGCCGCCGTGCATATCGACAGGCAGGTGGCTGGGGTGTCGTTCATGGATATATCAACAGGCGAGTTTGTTACGGCTGAAGGATCGTTTGAGTATATCGACAAGCTGTTAAATAATTTTGCACCTAAAGAGGTGTTGTTTGAACGCGGCAAGGAAAAGCTTTTCGAGAATTATTTCGGGTATAAGTTTTATACCTATAAGCTTGACGACTGGATTTTCACCTCGGATGCTGCACAGGAACGTCTACTGCAGCAATTCGAGACCACAACGCTCAAAGGGTTTGGCATCGCCAACATGGAGTTCGCCACCATATCCGCGGGAGCCATACTTCATTATCTGGATCTCACCCAGCATGAGCGCACCCGGCATATCCAGTCGATCTCCAGGATTGAGGAAGATAATTTCGTTTGGCTCGATAAGTTTACCATCAGGAACCTGGAATTGTTCCAGTCGATAAACGAAGGTGGCAAAACGCTGATCGACGTGATCGACCAGACCATCTCGCCCGTCGGCGCCAGGATGCTCAAACGTTGGATGGCACTGCCTTTAAAGGATATGCAACTTCTGAACGAGCGGTTCAATGTGGTTGAGTATTTTCTGAAGCACCCCGATTTCCGGGAGCATATCGAGGATCAGATCAGGCATATCGGAGATCTGGAAAGATTGATATCAAAAGCTGCCGTGGCCCGCATCAGTCCGAGGGAAGTAGTGCAGCTCCGTTTTGCGCTTTCGGCTATCGAACCTGTTAAACTTGCGTGTGAAGCTGCCGACGATGCTACGCTCAGGCGGATCGGGGAGCAGCTGAATCCCTGTAGGACAATCCGCGACCGCATTGAGAAAGAGATCGTGGCTGATGCCCCTAACCAGGTTGGTAAAGGCCGGGTGATCGCCCAGGGTGTTCTTGCCGATCTGGATGAGTTGCGTGAGATGGCCTATTCCGGTAAAGATTATCTGGCTAACCTGCAGGAAAGGGAGAGTCAGCGGACCGGGATCACTTCGCTGAAAGTTGGATTCAATAATATTTTCGGGTACTATTTTGAGGTGAGGAACCTGCACAAGGAAAAAGTGCCGGAGGAATGGACCCGGAAGCAGACGCTGGTCGGGGCTGAGCGGTACATCAATGAGGAGCTCAAGGAATATGAAACCAAGATCCTGGGTGCCGAGGAGAAGATCCTTGAAATTGAGACCCGGTTGTTCAATGAGCTGGTTGTTGCCCTTTCCGATTATATAACCCCGGTGCAGCTGGATGCCAGGCTGATTGCCACACTGGATGTTTTACGGTCATTTACTTCAGTTGCTGTCTCGAACCGCTATATCCGGCCGGTGCTCACCGAAGAAAATGTTCTGGACATTCATCAGGGAAGGCATCCGGTTATTGAAAAACAATTGCCCACGGGCGAAAAGTATATTGCCAACGACCTGAACCTGGATACCGAAACACAGCAGATTATCATCATTACCGGACCTAATATGGCAGGTAAATCGGCCTTACTGCGGCAAACAGCACTGATCGTGCTTCTGGCGCAGATCGGCTGCTTTGTGCCGGCTGAATCGGCTACCATTGGGTTGGTCGACAAGATATTCACCCGCGTGGGGGCATCGGACAATCTGTCGCTGGGGGAATCCACCTTCATGGTTGAAATGACCGAAGCGGCGAGTATCATCAATAACCTGTCACCCAGATCGCTTGTGCTTTTCGATGAGCTCGGCAGGGGAACCAGTACCTATGACGGTATCTCCATTGCCTGGTCGATCGTGGAGTACATACACGAACACCCTACGGCAAGGGCTAAAACCTTGTTTGCCACGCATTACCATGAACTGAATGAAATGGAGAATTCGTTCGGTCGGGTAAAGAATTATAATGTTTCAGTAAGGGAACTCGACAATAAGGTGATCTTTCTGAGAAAGCTGGTGAGAGGCGGAAGCGAGCACAGTTTTGGTATTCACGTAGCCAGGATGGCCGGCATGCCTAAGTCGATCGTGGCCCGTGCAAATAATATCCTTAAGGAACTGGAAGCATCGCACCGCACCGAGCTCACCCGTGAGCCGGTGAAGGAGCTGGCCAGTCATCGCGAGGGCATGCAATTGTCGTTCTTTCAGCTGGATGATCCGGTTTTGAAGCAGATCCGGGATGAGATCGCAAAGCTTGATATCAATAACCTGACGCCCATGGAGGCGCTGAACAAGCTTAACGACATCAAGAGGATTACGGGGCTGAAATAATTTGCGAATGTGTCAATTTGCAAATTTGCAAATTTGCTAATGAGGAAATAGAAGAAGCTCTTCAAGGCCGGCCATTTTAATAATCTTCAGCACATCCGGGACCGGCTCGGTGATGTACAGTTTGAAATTATTCCTGAGTGTCAGCTTTGCACCCGAAAGCAATAAGCGTATGCCGGCTGACGATAAATAGGAAACTCCGGAAAAATCGATGACCACATTTTTGTTAATATCATCAAGAAGGCCATAAAACCAATGGGCGACTGAATCTGCACCGTTAGTGTCGAGAGTTCCTTTAAAAGCCAATACCAGATTAACTTCGTTTTCACTGACAATTTTCATTTCCATGATTCAGCTTTTATTACCAAGTTTATAAAATATTTTTCATTTTGATACTGAAACCCTGAAACCCTATGGCAACATGTGAATGGCCTTCCAATGATCCGCTCATGATCCTTTATCATGATACCGAATGGGGAACACCGGTGCATGACGACCGGAAGTGGTTCGAATTTATCGTTCTCGATGCTTTCCAGGCCGGGCTGAGCTGGCGAACTGTTCTTCATAAGCGGGAGAATTTTAGGAATGCATTTGATCATTTCGATCCATCGGTGGTTGCACGGTATGATGAAAAGAAGATTCAGGAACTGATGGGCGACGCAGGAATCATCAGGAATCAGCTGAAGATAAGGTCAGCGGTGATCAATGCAGAGGCTTTTCTGAGGATTCAGGAGGAGTTTGGTAGTTTCGACGCGTATATATGGGGTTTTACCGGGGGTAAAGTTGAGCATCACGCGCTGACCTCCCTGAAAGGTATGCCGGCAAAAACCGAATTGTCTGACCGCATCAGTAAGGACCTGATCAAGAGGGGATTCAAATTTGTAGGGTCCACAATCGTGTATGCGTTTTTACAGGCTGCCGGCATGGTAAACGATCATTTGACTCATTGTTTCCGCTACGCCGAGCTGGGGGGTTAAATTCCCCGCAAAAAAAAGTGCCCAAAATTTTTCGATAAAAGCAAAGTTCCTTTATATTTGCAATCCCAAAAGCGAGAATAGCTCAGTTGGTAGAGCACGACCTTGCCAAGGTCGGGGTCGCGGGTTCGAGTCCCGTTTCTCGCTCAGAAAATAGCCTGGATGTATCTACCGCATTCAGGTTTTTTTTCGCCCAGGTGGCGGAACTGGTAGACGCGCTGGACTTAAAATCCAGTGGCCATTA
>CAYHCO010000032.1:41761-44435 GCA_964355105.1 uncultured Porphyromonadaceae bacterium | reverse complement strand
TAACTTTGCTTTCTATTTAGAAATATTCTAAATAACTTTGCAGCCTTAGTTATTTCTGTATTTCACGCGATTATGAACGGCAATCAGGATCATATTATCAAGGAAGTTACCCAGGGTGAATACAAATACGGATTTGTAACCGAACTGGATAATGATGCGTTGCCAAAAGGGTTGAGCGAGGATACCGTCAGGCTGATCTCAGCAAAAAAAGAGGAGCCCGAATGGCTTCTCGAAATCCGGCTGAAAGCTTTCCGATATTGGCTTACGATGAAAAAACCCGAATGGGCGCATCTCAAAATACCACCAATCGATTATCAGGATATCATATACTATTCGGCACCGAAAAGCAAGACTCCGGTTGGAAGCTTCGAGGATGTCGATCCCGAACTGCTGAAAACCTTTGACAAGCTCGGCATTCCCCTCGATGAGCAGAAACACCTCTCGGGATTTGCCGTTGATGCTGTCATGGACAGCGTTTCGGTAAAAACCACCTTTAAGGAGTCACTCGGTGAGCTGGGCATCATTTTTTCTTCTTTCAGCGACGCCGTTCGTGAACACCCCGACCTGGTCAGGAAGTTCATGGGTTCGGTGGTCCCTTACCGCGATAATTTCTTTGCCGCCCTGAATTCAGCGGTCTTCAGCGACGGATCATTCGTTTATATTCCCAAAGGCGTCAGATGCCCGATGGAACTGTCGACCTATTTCCGCATCAACGCCGCCAATACCGGTCAGTTCGAGAGAACCCTGATCGTAGCGGAAGAGGGTGCCTATGTCAGTTACCTGGAGGGCTGCACAGCCCCGATGCGCGACGAGAACCAGCTGCATGCGGCTATCGTTGAGATCGTTGCACATACGGATGCCGAAGTGAAATATTCCACCGTCCAAAACTGGTATCCCGGCGATAAAAACGGGGTGGGCGGGATATACAACTTTGTTACCAAGCGCGGTATTTGTCTGGGCGACCGCTCGAAAATCTCCTGGACACAGGTGGAAACCGGATCGGCCATCACCTGGAAATACCCTTCCTGCATACTTCGCGGCGAATCATCGGTCGGTGAGTTCTACAGCGTGGCAGTCACCAATAATCATCAGCAGGCCGATACCGGCACCAAGATGATCCATATCGGCAAAAACACCCGCAGCACCATCGTATCGAAAGGGATATCCGCAGGCAAGGGCCAGAACAGTTACCGCGGACTCGTGAGGGTAGCAAAAAACGCCGACAATGCCCGGAACTTTTCGCAGTGCGACTCGCTTCTGCTGGGCGACCAGTGCGGCGCACATACCTTCCCGTACCTGGAGGTGGACAATGAAACGGCCGTGGTCGAACATGAAGCCACAACCTCCAAAATCGGGGAAGACCAGATATTTTACTGCAACCAGCGCGGTATCGATACCGAGACCGCAATTGGCCTGATCGTCAACGGCTATGCCCGCGAAGTGCTTAACAAGCTCCCTATGGAGTTCGCCGTTGAAGCTCAGAAGTTATTGCAGATCAGCCTCGAAGGCAGCGTAGGCTAGTTATAAACCGTATAGCGTAAATTCTTGTATGTTATCAATTAAGAACCTCAAAGCGGCAATCAACGGACGGGAAATCCTCAAGGGGATTAACCTGGAAGTCAGGGAGGGTGAAGTTCATGCCATCATGGGTCCCAACGGATCCGGCAAGAGCACTCTTGCTTCCGTGCTGGCCGGTCGCGACCTGTTCACTGTTACCGGCGGCGAAGTGCTGTTCGACGGTAAAACACTTTTAGATATGTCGCCGGAGATCCGCGCCAGAGCCGGTATATTCCTCGGCTTCCAGTATCCGGTGGAAATTCCGGGTGTCTCCATGACCAATTTCATGCGCACCGCCATCAACGAGCAGCGCAAATACCGCAACCTGCCGGAGATGAACGCCACCGAATTCCTGAAGCTCATGCGCGACAAGAAAGCTTTGATGGAGATCGATTCCGCACTCGCAAGCCGTTCGGTAAACGAGGGCTTTTCCGGTGGGGAGAAGAAAAAGAATGAGATCTTCCAGATGGCCATGCTCGAGCCGCGACTTTCCATCCTGGATGAAACAGATTCAGGACTCGATATCGATGCCCTGAAAACTGTTGCCACCGGGGTTAATCGCCTCCGCCGACCCGATAATGCCATGATCGTCATCACTCATTATCAGAGACTGCTCGATTATATTGTTCCTGATTTTGTTCATGTGCTCGCCAACGGCCGCATCGTCAAATCAGGAGGTAAATCCCTCGCCCTGGAGCTCGAAGAAAAGGGCTACGATTGGATAAAAGAGGAAAACGAGGAGTAAAATGGAACCTGTAACAGACAAGCAGACGTTGGACAGTCAACTCGCGGATTGGTATTTCTCCAATCGCGATCAGCTCATGAGCGCCTCAAACTCGGTGTTCAACTCCGTGCGGCCGGCTGCTATGGAGAGCTTCCGAAAGCTGGGGATTCCTGATGCGACAATCGAAAATTACAAATCGACCAACATACCGAAGGTTTTCCAGCCACCACTCGCCCGCTATATCGAACAGCGCAAGATCATCTTTGCCGTGGAGGACCTTTTTCATTGCGATATTCCGGAACTCGATACCGAACTGGTCCTTTTAGTGAACGGCTGGTTCTACGAGAACCGCCCGAGGCTCCAGGTCATGCCCGGCGGAATGATTATCGGCAG
>CAYHCO010000032.1:38413-41661 GCA_964355105.1 uncultured Porphyromonadaceae bacterium | reverse complement strand
CATTCCCTCTCTGCCCGCAATTTTCTCACCAATTCGGTTACCGAGATATTTGTCGGACCCAATGCGCACCTTGATTACGTTAAACTCCAGAACGAGAACGATAACTGTAACCAGATATCCACCTCTTTCGTGCACCAGGAACGCTCAAGTTCGGCGGTGTTTAATACCATCACCCTCCACGGGGGCCTGATAAGGAACAATGTATATACCCGATTGAACGGTGAAGGGGCTGTTAATGAAACACTTGGTCTTTCATTGGTGGATAAAACCCAGCACATCGACAGCTACACGTTTGTTGATCATGCCGTTCCAAACTGCACCAGCCGACAGAATTTCAAGTACATCCTCGATGATCACGCCACAGCCGCATTTACCGGCAGGATACTGGTTCAGCCCCAGGCCCAGAAAACCGAGGCATATCAGAAGAACAACAATATCCTGATGACCAGTGATGCCCGCGTGAATACCAAGCCTCAGCTCGAGATTTACGCAGACGATGTGAAGTGCAGTCACGGTGCCACCATCGGGCAGCTCGATCCCAACGCCATTTTCTACCTGCAGAGCCGCGGCATCTCCAAACGGGAAGCCCGCATGCTGCTGATGTATGCCTTCGGGCATGAAATTCTGGATAAGATATCGGTGGAGCCCCTGCGGGAAAGGCTTTCCGATTTAGTCGACAAAAGACTTCGCGGCGAATTAACCCGCTGCAACAGTTGCCCGCTTCACTGCCAGGAAACATGCTGATATGATGAACGATTTTCCCATTGACAAGATCCGGAAGGATTTTCCCGTTCTTTCGCAGATGGTCTACGGCAAGCCGGTTGCTTACCTCGATAATGGTGCCACCACACAGAAACCGGTACAGGTGATCGATGTCATCAACCGCATCTACCGGGAGCAGAATTCTTCCATTCACCGCTCGGTTAATTTCCTGAGCGACAAGATGACACAGGCATACGAGGAGGCGCGGTCGACCGTGCAGAATTTCATCGGTGCACGAAAATCTTCAGAAATCATCTTTACTTCAGGAGCAACGGGTTCCATCAATCTCGTGGCATTCTCGGTCGGAGAAAGTTTGCTGAAACCCGGCGATGAGATCATCCTGTCGACCATGGAGCATCATTCCAATATTGTTCCCTGGCAGATGGCCTGCGAGCGAAAAGGAGCTGTTCTCAAGATCATCCCGATTACCGATGAAGGAGAGCTCGACCTGAATGCTTACCGAGGGCTGTTTTCAACCAACACCCGCATGGTCTCCGTCACGCATGTTTCAAATGTTTTGGGAACCATCAATCCGGTAAAGGAAATTGTTCAGACCGCACACAGTCATGGGGTTCCGGTCCTCCTCGACGGGGCACAGGCCGTGCAGCATGAAAAAATTGACGTAACAGATCTCGACTGCGATTTCTACGCGTTTTCGGGACATAAGATTTACGGCCCTACCGGCATTGGCGTGCTTTACGGCAAGCAGGAATGGCTCGAGCGGCTTCCGCCTTATCAGGGTGGAGGCGACATGATCGATCAGGTGACCTTCGAAAAGACAACATACAACGAACCGCCGTTTAAATTTGAGGCCGGCACGAGCAACTATATCGGAGCCATCGGCATGGCCGAATCGCTGAAATACATTACTGCTATTGGCCTGGATAATATCAAGCAATATGAAACGGAGCTTCGTGATTATGCCCATCTGAAGCTCAGTGCCATTCCGGGATTGCGGATTTACGGCACCAGCGCTCAGAAAGCGGCCGTTTTTTCTTTTGTGCTCAACAACGTGCATCCTTACGATACCGGTATGATCATCGATAAATACGGAGTAGCGGTGCGTACCGGCACCCATTGTGCCATGCCGCTGATGAAGCATTACGGGATACACGGGACCGTGCGGGCATCGTTCTGTTTTTACAATACCAAAGAAGAGGTGGATCGGCTGTGCGAGGCACTCCAGGCGGTCATCGATTTAATGGGCTGATATAAAATATGATATGTCGATAAAAGAGATACAGGAAGAGATTATTGAGGAATTCGTCGGTTTGGGCGAGTGGATGGAGAGGTACAATTACCTGATCGACCTGGGCAAAAGCCTGCCGATGATCGACCAGGCTTACCGTAACGACGAATACCTGATCCGCGGATGCCAGTCGCGGGTGTGGCTGAATGCCGACTATGCTGACGGGATCATCCATTATACCGCCGATTCGGATGCCATAATAACCAAAGGGATCGCCGCACTCATGATCCGCGTGTTCACCGGTCATACCCCGGCAGAGATTATCGCTGCCGACCTGGGATTTATCGACAAGATCGGATTAAAGGAACATCTGTCGCCAACCCGCTCAAACGGTATGGTGTCGATGATCAACCAGATGAGATATTATGCAATGGCCTATCAGGCAAAACAGCAGAATTGATATGCAGACTGAAGTGAAAATAGTGCACGTTCTCCGGAATATTTATGATCCGGAGATCCCGGTGAATATCTACGATCTCGGACTGATATATGAGGTGAATGTTCTGGAGGAAGGCAAGGTGAATATCCTGATGACGCTGACATCCCCCGGATGCCCCATGGCCGACGAGCTGATCCAGGAGATCCATGAACAGGTTAAGGATATTGAGGAAGTGAATGAAGTTGAGGTTAAGCTGACTTTTAACCCTTCCTGGAATAAGGATATGATGACCGATGAAGCCAAGCTTGAATTAGGATTCCTATAAAAACCATTGCTCTCAAAAAGCGAAATAGCCGGTGCGATCAGTCGGAAAGCCCTGGAACTGGGTTTTTCTGCCTGTGGTTTTGCACCTGCCGGATCGCTGGATGAACACCGCCCGGGTTACCAGGAATGGCTCGATTCAGGCAGGGCAGGGGAGATGGGCTATCTGGAGCGGAATATCGATTTACGATTTGATCCCCGAAAACTTGTTGAAGGTGCAAAAACGGTCATCTCACTGGCAGCACCCTATTATTACCCGCTTTCGCCGCATGTTCCCGGCAATCCCAGGATCAGCCGCTACGCGCTGGGCAATGATTATCATAATATCCTCAAATCGCGCGGGCACGAACTCCTGAAATGGATTCAAACCGAAGTCGGGCCGGTCACCGGACGGGTATTCACCGATTCGGCCCCCATTTTGGAGCGTGAATGGGCCCGCCGCGCCGGCCTCGGCTGGATCGGCAAAAACGGCTGCCTCATTATTCCGAAACAAGGCTCCTGGCTCTTCCTCACCGAACTAATTTTAGACCTCGATCT
>CAYHCO010000032.1:26155-38313 GCA_964355105.1 uncultured Porphyromonadaceae bacterium | reverse complement strand
GTCTTCCGTCTTCCCGTCTTCCGTCTTCCCATTGCGGCAGCTGTACCCGCTGCATCGATGCCTGTCCGACCGGGGCACTGGCCGGCGACGGTACCATGGACCCCCGCAGGTGTATATCTTACCTCACCATCGAGCATAAAAGCGCCATCCCCGAAGAGTTCCGCGGCACCTGGAACGATTGGATTTTTGGCTGCGATATTTGTCAGGATGTGTGTCCGTGGAACAGCAAGCCGCTGCACTCCACGATCGGCGAACTGGAGCCCCGGGCAGCACTGGCTTCCTTAACCCGGGAAACCCTGGAAGGCATGGATGAACCGGCTTTTCACGAATTATTTAAAGGCACACCCGTCGAACGTACCGGATGGTCGGGAATTTTGAGGAACTTTGATTTTATAACCAAGCAATCCTGAACGGCCGAACCATGCATGCAAAATCATCCATCTTTAAGCGCGAGGACCTGAGGACGGTGGTCGAACCCGGTCGGCTGATTCCTCCGATTACCTATTCCGACCGCATCATGCTCAGCGGCTCCTGCTTTACCGAGCATATTGGCAACCGCCTGAAAAAATTGAAATTCAACGTTAACCTCAATCCGTTCGGCATCGTGTACAATCCGCTGTCCATCGCCGAACAGCTGCAATATTTACTCAATCCGTCCGGCTTCACTACCGGTCATCTGGTTTTTAATCAGGATCTCTGGCATTCCTGGATGCACCACAGCCGCTTTTCAGATCCGGATCCCGAAAAGCTCATAGGATCGATAAACCGGGAAGCCGAAAACTCATCGGTATTTCTTGAAAAAGCCGATGTTTTGGTGCTTACGTTTGGCACCGCTGATGCGTTTTATCTGAAAGAAGGCGATCGACTGGTCTCCAACTGTCACCAGCTGCCTGCCGACCAGTTCTATACCAGACAGCCCTCGCCTGATGAACTGGTGGATATCTGGGTACCCTTGCTGGAAATTTTATTCGCACGAAATCCCGGTCTTCGTATTTGCCTGACCATTAGTCCGGTACGATATTTCAAGAGCGGTCCTACCGGAAACCAGATGAGCAAATCGATCCTGTTTCTTTTTATTGGCAGGCTCATGGAAAGATTCCCGGACCTCTACTATTTCCCTTCCTACGAGATATTTATGGACGACCTGCGGGATTACCGCTTTTACGACTCCGACATGATGCATCCCGGAACTCCGGGCATCGAATATGTGTGGAGCCGTTTCGTCGGGGCTTGCATCGATCCTGCAGCAGCACCCCTGATGGATGAGGTCGAGGCCCTGGTGAAAGCCGCTGACCACCGCCCGGGAGCTCACCTGACCGATGCCCACCGGAAGTTTGTTGCCAAACAAACGGAGAAGATGGCTTCCTTGCAGAAACGATATCCTTTTCTTGATTTCAGGGAGGAAATGGAAAGTCTGAGTGCGCACCTGGGCAGCGGACAGGCCTGAACCCCCGCGATCAATAAGCTATATCAATCCTGATTTGGTCAATTCCGCCAGATCTTCCGGGGTATCGATTCCGAACCCGGCATAATCCGTTTCGCGGCAATGAATGTTATACCCGTGTTCCAGCCATCGCAGCTGCTCCAGTGATTCCGCCATCTCCAGCGTTCCGGGCTCCAGCCTGACAATCTGCTCCAGAATGTCGCTTTTATAGGCATACATACCCACATGCGAAAACCAGGAAGTCCCGGGATTGCGGTAATAGGGCAGGGGTGACCGTGAAAAATAGAGAGCGAAACTTCCGCTGTTGAAAACGACTTTTACGCGGTTGGGATTATTATAGGCTGTGCGATCGGTTTCCTGTCTGACCAGTGTGGAGATGCCGGTATCAGGATCTGAAATATCCTTCGCAAGCATCGAGATAGCTTCTACCGTGACCAGCGGTTCATCGCCCTGGATGTTCAGGACCGCCCCGAAAATTCTCCCGGAATCTGCTGAATATGCTTTCAAAGCCTCGGCGCATCGACTGGTGCCCGTGGTATGATCGTTCCGCGTTCGGATGAACCTGGCGCCGTATTCGATCGCAACAGCTTCGATCTCATCATCTCCGCTGGCGATGGCAACATGCTGCAATACCCGGGAGGCTGTCCGGTAAACCCTGATAACCATTGGTATACCGTTGATCAAGACCACCGGCTTCCCCGGAAACCGGGTGGAGGCCATACGGGCGGGAATGATCCCCAGGATGTCTTCGTTTTGCAACATTTGGCTGACTTTGCCGTTGATGTATTTCAGACCATTAAGTTAAAAAAAACGCGGAATGTAGTAACTTTGCCGTATGGACGTAAATAAGATAAAGCAACGTTTCGAAATTATCGGGAACTCACCGGCTCTTCATCGCGCTATAGAAGTTGCTGTTCAGGTTGCCCCAACCGATCTTTCGGTTTTGATCACCGGCGAAAGCGGAACGGGTAAGGAACGCTTTCCCCAGATAATTCACCAGCACAGCACGCGCAAGCATGGCCCGTACAGCGCCGTTAACTGTGGTGCAATCCCAGAGGGGACCATAGATTCCGAGCTTTTCGGACATGAAAAGGGATCATTTACCGGCGCCCATGAGGCCCGGAAAGGATATTTTGAGGAGGCGAACGGGGGAACGATTTTTCTCGATGAGATCGGTGAACTGCCTCTGTCAACCCAGGTCAGGCTGCTGAGAGTGCTGGAAACCGGGGAGTTTATCAGGGTAGGATCATCCAAAGCCCAGAAAACCAATATCAGGCTGGTAGCCGCAACCAATGTGGATATCCAGAAGGCCGTACAGGAAGGACGGTTCCGCGAAGACCTGTTCTACAGGCTGAATACCGTACCTATCATGATCGCCCCGCTTCGTAACCGCAAGGAGGATATCTACCTGCTATTCAGGAAATTCGCACAGGATTTTGCCGAGAAATACATGATGCCCGTGATCCGGCTGGATGAGGAGGCCCAGTTGGTACTCGAAAATTACCGGTGGCCGGGCAATATCAGGCAATTGAAAAATATTACCGAACAACTGTCGATCATCGAGCAGGACCGGATGATTACAGCTGACCGGATGAAGCTTTACCTCCCCGACGATAACCGTTCGAACCTCCCGGTGCTGATGCCACGTGATGCCGATGAACGGTCGTTCAAGTCGGAAAGAGAAATCCTCTACCAGATATTGTTCGATATGAAGAGGGATGTCAATGACCTGAAAAAGCTGGTTAATACACTGATGGACAGAAAAGAAGGCATGCCTTTCATCGAACCTGAAAACCAGAGCCTCCTCGACAGGCTCTATCAGGAACAGGATATGAGATTCAATAGCCAGCCTGCCACTCAGCCGCAGATCCACGTTCAGCGGGTCGATGATTCCCAGATCGAAGACACAGAGGAGATCATCGAAGAATCATTATCCCTCCAGGACAAGGAGATCGAACTGATCAACAAGTCGCTCCGCAAACATCAGGGAAAACGCAAACTCGCCGCCCAGGAGCTGGGCATCAGCGAACGTACCCTGTACCGGAAAATCAAAGAATTCGGGATCGAGGAATGAAGCACCTGACACGTATTATATTGGTAGTCTTGCTGGCTGCCGGACTTGCCGGCTGCAAAGTGCGCTACTCATTTACCGGTGCGGCCATTAATCCTGATGTTAAAACCATCTCGATTGCCTATATTCCCAATCGGGCTCCAATAGTCTACCCTTCACTCAGCCAGGAGCTTACTGAAAAGCTGAAGGATAAATTCATCTCCCAGACCAGTCTCAATATGATTTCCGGCGAGGGCGACCTGAGTTTTGAAGGGGAGATTACCGGCTATGAAACCAAGCCAATAGCCATCACCGGGAACAACCAGACCGACAAAGCATCACTAAACCGGTTGACCGTTACGGTGAATATCAGGTTCATAAATCAGAAGGTGCCAAAAGATAATTTCGAGTCGAAGTTTACGGCTTACGAAGATTACAGCAGCGACAGGGGGCTGGATGAGGTTGAAGGTGAGTTGGTTCCGATGATTTTGGAAAAGCTTATTGAAGATATTTTTAACCGTTCGGTAGTTAACTGGTAATATGAAAGCGGAACAATTCAAAGATTACCTGGAGTCACCCGGATCCATCGATGCCGATGGGCTGGCCGCTTTGGACGGGGTAATCGGGGAATATCCTTTTTGTCAGCCCGCGCAGCTTTTGTCAATCAGGGGTATGCAGAATACCGGTGATACGCGGTTTGACAAGCAACTGAGGCTCGCCGCCGCTTATGCCGGAGATCGCCGGATACTATACGAATTACTGAACCTTCAGCTGTTCAACCCGAGAGTTAAGCCTGCCGCGGAGCCTGTGTCCGGCAAGCTGGCCGATAAACCCGGACCGGATAGCGTGCATCCCGGACTGGTGCACCAGGTGGAAGAAATTTTGCCAATTGCCGAAATGGACCTCCTGCTTTTCGATTTTCCCGTTTACCGGGAGGATGATCTTCCTGAAGTACCGTCAGAAAACATGGCACCGGAATTTTTACCCGATAATGAGCCCGGCGATGAGCTGCTCCGCGAGTTTCTCGAGACAGATCCGCTGAGCCGCCAGCGGGTGCCCAAACCGGAAGTCAGGTCGATGCATGTAGGCGGCGGTTTGCCTGCAGGTGATATCAGGATTTCTCGAAAAACACCCGCTGACGATCTTATCGACCGGTTTATTGATAACCCGGCAACCCGGATCCTGCGGCCAGATCAGATTCCTGTCAGCGATAATGACATATCAGAGAGCAGTTTAAAAGAGGATGACGAGTTTCTGACTGAAACTCTGGCAAAGATTTACGTGCAACAGGGGTACCTTCAAAAAGCAATTCAGGCATACGAAAAACTAAGTTTGAAAATTCCTGAAAAAAGTATTTACTTTGCGAGTCAAATTGAAATGGTTAGGGAACTTATTAAGAATCAATAATTCAACACAATATGTATACTTTCTTCATCATTCTGATCATGGTTGTATGTGTGCTGCTGGGGCTGATCGTATTGGTACAGAACTCCAAAGGCGGTGGTTTGGCTGCTAATTTTTCATCCTCACAACAAATTATGGGTGTTCGGAGAACCAATGACTTCCTGGAAAAAGCCACCTGGTCTCTCGCCATTGCCCTCCTGGTATTGTCCATTGCAGCAAGCCTTTCCATATCAAGAGGCGACCAAACCAACCAGTCTGCAATACAGGACCAGATCCAGAATGCGGTTGATCCATCGGAGATTCCACAGATTCCTACCGGAGTTCCTTCAGACAAACCGGCAGCAGGAACACCAGCTCCCGCTCCAACAAAATAAACGGACACATTACCGACCTGTCAATCCCCGCCTACGCGGGGATTGTTATTTTATGTCATCCTGTCAGTCAAAAAGAGATGGCATACTATATGATGTGTGAGGTCATATAAAAAATTTATCAATAATCTAAATAGTCAATTATGGCAACAGTTAACGTAAAACCACTGGGAGAAAGGGTTCTTGTTGAACCTCAGGAAGCTGAAGTAAAAACAGCCTCCGGCATCATTATCCCCGATTCAGCACAGGAAAAACCGCAAAAAGGTAAAGTTTTGGCAGCAGGTCCGGGAACCAAAGATGTTGCTATGGAGGTTAAAGTCGGAAACATTGTCCTGTATGGCAAATACGCCGGAACTGAGATCAAGGTGGAAGACAAGACCTATCTGATCATGAAGCAGTCTGATATACTGGCAGTAATTGAATAATTGTAAAAACTTAAAAATTTAACTGATATGGCTAAGGAAATTAAGTACGATAGCGAAGCCCGCGAATTGCTCAAGAAGGGTGTCGATACAATGGCTAACGCCGTTAAAGTGACATTGGGTCCGAAAGGCCGCAATGTTGTCATCGAGAAAAAATTCGGGTCGCCACAGGTCACCAAGGACGGTGTTTCTGTTGCCAAGGAAATCGAACTGGCAAACAAATTCGAGAATATTGGCGCACAGATGACCAAGGAAGTTGCTTCAAAAACTTCTGACGATGCCGGTGACGGTACCACTACTGCTACTGTTCTTGCACAGTCGATCGTGACCGTTGGTCTGAAAAACGTTACCGCTGGTGCCAATCCGATGGACCTGAAACGCGGTATCGACCTGGCAGTTACCAAGGTTGTTGCCAGCTTGAACGCACAGTCGAAAACTATTGGCGACGACTTCAAGAAAATTGAGCAGGTAGCTACTATTTCCGCCAACAACGACTCTGAAATCGGTAAACTGATTGCCGATGCAATGAGCAAGGTTAACAAGGAAGGCGTTATCACGGTTGAAGAAGCAAAAGGTACCGATACTACGGTTGAGATCGTGGAAGGTATGCAGTTCGACCGCGGATATCTTTCGGCTTACTTCGTTACCGATACCGAAAAGATGGAAACCGTTCTCGAACATCCGTATATCCTGATCTATGATAAGAAAATATCATCGATGAAGGATCTGCTTCCTTTGCTCGAGGCCAGCGTACAGACCGGCCGTCCGCTCCTGATCATCGCTGAAGATGTTGAAGGTGAAGCTCTGGCAACCCTGGTTGTCAACAAGCTCCGCGGCAGCCTGAAGATTGCAGCCGTAAAAGCTCCGGGATTCGGCGACCGCAGAAAAGAAATGCTGCAGGACCTCGCTATTCTGACTGGCGGTACTGTGGTATCAGAAGAAACCGGCATGAAACTCGAGACCACAACGCTCGATATGCTCGGTATTGCTGAGAAAATCACTATTGACAAGGAAAATACCACGATCGTTAACGGTAACGGTGACAAGAAAATGATTTCTGCCCGCGTTAACCAGATCAAAGCTCAGATCGAAACCACCACTTCCGATTACGATCGCGAAAAACTGCAGGAACGTCTGGCTAAACTGGCCGGCGGTGTTGCCGTTCTCTATATCGGTGCTCCTTCGGAAATCGAGATGAAAGAGAAGAAAGACCGCGTCGACGATGCACTGAGCGCAACTCGTGCAGCTGTTGAAGAAGGTATTATCCCTGGTGGCGGTGTTGCCTATATCCGTGCAATCAAATCACTCGACGGCCTGAAAGGCGATAATGACGATCAGACAACCGGTATCGCAATCGTTCGCCGCGCTCTCGAAGAGCCGCTGCGCCAGATTGTTGCCAACGCTGGAATCGAAGGTTCCGTGGTTGTTCAGGAAGTTAAAAAAGGAAAAGGTGACTATGGTTTCAACGCCCGTACTGAAAAGTATGAGAACTTGTATGAGACCGGTGTTATCGACCCGACTAAAGTTGCCCGCGTAGCTCTGGAAAACGCAGCATCTATTGCCGGTATGATCCTGACTACCGAGACTATCATCGCTGATATCGCTGACGAAAAAGATCATGGCGGCGGTGCTCCAGGCATGGGTGGCATGGGCGGCATGGGCGGAATGATGTAATTCTTTTTATACCTGACAGGTTTTGAAAACCTGTCAGGTATAAAAAACGCACTAAATACTAAAAAAATCCCTGGGGATAACCCGGGGATTTTTTATTTACCTTTGAGCTAGAACCTGCATAACCTTAATAAACATTGCTATGAAAAAAACGGGAATGCTCATTGCCGTTTGCACCATCCTCTTTGCTGCAAATTGCCTGGCTCAGGGTGAAAATATTCCATGGCTCCAGAAGCAGGCCATGAAGAAAAATACCCTGCAACTGAAAACCGGTGTCGAAGGCAGTTATCCCCGACATGTCGAGGAGTATAACTGGGGGACCGACTGGGCATTGTATCAGACTAAAGAAATCAGCTACAACACCGTGGGGGATCCCGTAATTATTGAATATAACCAGGGCGGTGCCCGCCGCCGTGAACTTTTTTCATACAATGGCCAGCATTTGCTGACAGAAGAAGTTAGTCAGGTATACTCCGGAACGACCTGGGAAAATCAAACTCGGTACGTAACCACTTACAATAACCTCGGGTACTCAGTGGAATACCGTTCAGAACAGTGGAATGGAACAGCCTGGGTTATTTCAACCGGGCAGCAGGTCACCTACGAAATGGATGGCGACCTTTTGAAGGTGGCGACCTTTAAGGATTGGAATACGGTGTCGTCCTCCTGGGTAAATTCCACCCGGGAAACGTATACTTACTCAGGAACGGATCGCCGCTATACCTCTTTCATTGCTGAGCAATGGAACAATGCCTGGGTTTACCTATCCAAGATGGATGTATCCTGGAACGGCAATAATATTGCACAATTCATCTCCTACGCTTATGAAGGCGGCGCCTGGGTTCCGACTGGTAAAATAACCTACGACTGGGGAGCGAACAATTCATCGGTCATGATAATGTCCTCTTATCTGGGAAATAATACCTGGATGCAGACCATGAAGACAACGACAAATTTTGATACTCATGGAAATCAGACGCTCAGCCAGGTTGAAATGTATTTTGGTAACGCATGGATGATGCTTTCTGCTACCCGTTATCAGCTGACCTATGCGGGTAATAACCTGACCATGAGGATTACAGAGTCGTTCAGTACCGTGCAGTGGACGAACGTACTGAAGGAGGTATTCTCCAATTTCGCTTCACTGGGTACCGATGTAAATCTTATGCCCGAGGTTGGGTTGGCAGTATTCCCAAATCCCGCGGGCCAGCAGGCTTTAGTCAGGATTTCCCTCCCGGAATCTGGCAGTTTTACCTTGTCGGTGGTCTCAATGACCGGACAGAAAATTATTGAAAAATCCTTGACCGGTCAGGGTTCCGATATTAATTATCAGCTTAATCTTGAAAAGGTACCGCCTGGGTCCTACCTGCTGATAGCCCGCGATAAGCAGGGAAAAGAAATAGGGACAACCCGGCTGATAAGGCAGTAGTTTCATATACCTGACAGGTTTTAAAAACCTGTCAGGTATAAAAGGTTCTCAGAGCTGACAGCTTTTCCTGAAGCTTTCAGCTCATTTTTTTTGTACTTTTATCTCTCCCAACTAATAATCCCGTGCATGAGAAATTCTATCATCGCATTTATATTCCTGTCTATTGGAATAGCCTCAGCAACAGCACAGCAACCTTCAGGTACATTATCCCGGAAACACGTCCTCGGTTCGTTCGTCCGGAATTACCGGGAGTATCCGGAGAGCACCCGTGACCTGAAAACCCTGCTGCATGACCTGGAATCCTCGCGTGAGAATCTTAAAACAGGCAGTTCCACTGACCTGCCAGGTAAAACAGAGGTTTATACCTGGCCGGATACCAGCTGGATCAAGGAAAAAACAATTACCACCGTCTATAATGTAGCAGGACACGCACTTTCTGAACTTTGGGATATGGTCGTCGGAAATGACCAGAAAATCTTTTTCACCTACAATGCGAATAATGACCTAACCGAGCGACTTTTCCAGGTGGTGAACAACGGCATCTGGAAAGATTCCATCCGCGAAAGGTGGCAATACAGCAGTCACAACGATTTGTCATTTTATGTGTATGAGTCCATCGTGGAGGGCTCCTGGGTAATTTCTGAAGGATATAAGATGGATCTGGAATATTCCGGCAATTTGCTCACCAGGGAAGTGTATTATGTATACGACACCATCGCATCGGCCTGGAATCTGGCTGAGAGGTACACTTATTCCTACACGAACGGCAAATTGACCGGCGAGATCCTCGAGGTTTACAAGGACGGCACCTGGGTTCTTGACTCCAGATATTCAGATTTTAAGGATGCGCAGGGGAGGGTTGATTCTTCTTATATCGAAACCTGGAGCGGGACCGCCTGGGTTAAAGGCGCGATGGAGAAATTCATTTATACCGGTCAATACGGTATCGGCATCACCATGTACCAATGGGACACCGTGGGAAAGACCTATCTGCCGACCGACAAATGGTTTCAGGACTATAACAGCAGAAGGGGATTGATCAGCCTGACCTGGGAAGTCTGGACCGGCACTGAATGGATCCTGATGATCGGGTACAGGGTTACCGAAACCTTATCGGGCCAGCGAGTGGTGATGCGCATAACCGAATTGTATTCCTTCGACTGGTTTTCCGGTTCTGATGGGAAGTGGGAGAATACCGTCAAAGAGGTATATTCCGATTTTATCAAGCTGGGAACCGATCCGCTGATAGCCGCACCGCCCGGAATCCTATGCTATCCCAATCCGGCTGGCAGTCAGACTGCGGTCAGCTTTACCCTTCCGAATAACGGTGATGTTGTTCTGGTCGTATATTCTCTGACCGGGCAAAAAGTTTTTGAACAGAGCTTCTCGACCGGCAGCTCCAATTTTCTTTACCAGTTGAATCTTGATAAGGTACCGCCTGGGACTTATCTGCTCACCGCCGTTGACTCCAGAGGAAAGTTGATCGGCAAAACCAGGCTTGTAAGGAATTAGGCATCAATGAAAAAATCGGCTGTTTTCCTGCTTGTTGTTCTTTTTACTGGAATCGCGACTGCCCAGCAGCCGCTCTACGAGAAATATCACGAACCGGTGACCCGGGGGCTCAAGGCCGCCAATCAGACCGATTTCCCCCGGAAGATTGACTGGTACGGCTGGGAGTCGGGCGCCTGGGCTTTAAAGGCCACGCAGACTGTGGAATACAACCCATCGGGCTATCGGCTGACCGAATTGATGGACTCTTTGCAGGGTACCGATTTGAAATATCAATATACATACAACCCTGATAACCGGATTACCGAGATTCTAATCCTAAAGCTTATTGCCGGCGGATGGGTTCCCGAGTCGAGATCGCGCCATGAATACGATAGCCGGGGTGCAGAATCGCTGATGATGATTGAGGGATACGTGGATGGTGCCTGGGTGGCCCAAATGGGTTTCCGGAAAAATCGCGAATATACGGGCGACTTGCTGTACCGCGAAAGCACCAGCTTGTGGGATAATAGCCGGCAGGCATTCGTAAATTTTTGGAGATTCACCTATACTTATAATTCCGGAGTGCTGGAAAGCGACATCAATGAGATATACACCAACGGATCCTGGAGATATTACTTCAGGGAAAGGCATTTCTGGGCAACGAAGGACCGGCACGATTATATCCTTTTCGATAGCTGGAATGGATTTGCCTGGGCTCCCGATGTCAAGGAGACCTACCGGTTTTATGATGAGATGAGCGTGGAAGTGGTTGACAGCAAGTGGAATGCCGCAGCCGGAGATTATTCTCCCCTCGACCGGTACACCGACGAATACGATCCACATCAGAATAATGTCCTTTTCACCTGGGAAACCATGAAGCAGGGCGCCTGGGTTCTGATGGAGGGTGAACGGTACACATTTGCCTACGAAGGTGATCATGCTGCCAGTCGAATCAGCGAATCCACTTTGGCTGACTCGCTGGGTAATCCTCAGCCCTGGATGAAAACCACCAGGGAAGTATACTCTGATTTCTTTAATCTGGGTACCGATCCCATTATTGCCGGGGTGATAGGAATAACCTGTTTCCCCAATCCGGCAGGCGATCAGACCGTGGTAAAGCTGACCCTGCCGAAAGCTGGAACATTCCGACTTGTCCTGTACTCAATCTCAGGACAGAAGGTTGTGGATCAAAACGTCAGCTCAAACGGTACCGAGATTCGTTACCAGCTGAATGTTAGTGATATACCGCCTGGATCTTATATGCTTATCGCCAGCGACGAAGAAGGACATGAACTGGCTAAAACCCGAATAATAAAACAATAATCACCTTACCACCTGACAGCTTTTTTAAACCTGTCAGGTTTAAAAAACGATCAAAATGAAATCAATCCTCCTATCCCTGACTGTAATCTTTCTCGGGGCATTAACGCTCCAGGCTCAAAACTCCACACCAAAACCCATTGCCCCTTATACACCGGCAGTAATGGCCAATGGCACTCTGTACCTGTCAGGTCAGATCCCCATTGCGCCTGAAACCGGAGTAATGGTGACTGGTGATATCACCAAAGCAACAGAGCAGTGCATGAAAAACCTCGGTGCCTTGCTGAAAGAAAACGGCATGGACTATGAAGATCTCGTCATGGTGAATATCTATATGACGAATATGGATAACTACAAAGCCATCAATGAGGCCTACGCCCCATTCTTCAAAAACAAGAAATTCCCCGCAAGAGCTGCTATCCAGATCGGTCGCCTGCCCAAGGATGCCGAAGTCGAAATTTCCGGCATAGCGGCGAAGCACTGAAGACGAAACGCGAAACTCGAAACACGAAACACGAAGAAGAAGATCGGAACCCCTCTTAGTCGCGAAGCGACC
>CAYHCO010000032.1:18432-26055 GCA_964355105.1 uncultured Porphyromonadaceae bacterium | reverse complement strand
CGAAACACGAAACACGAAGAAGAAGATCGGAACCCCTCTTAGTCGCGAAGCGACCTATTAGTGAGCCGAAGGCGAACCAATTAGGAGGCGCAGCCGACCTATTTGTGAGCGAAGCGAACCCATTAGGAGCGAAGCGACGTTTTGCCTATCTTTGCGCAAAATTCAGACTCCGTCGAAACGCATGAAGAACCTTCGTAATTTTTGTATCATTGCCCATATTGACCATGGGAAAAGTACCCTGGCCGACCGTTTGCTGGAAGTGACAAAAACGGTTACCGGCAAAGAAATGCAAGAGCAGGTCCTCGACAATATGGACCTTGAGCGCGAACGGGGAATAACCATAAAAAGTCACGCCATCCAGATGAATTATCGCAAGGATGGCAAGGATTATATTTTGAACCTCATCGACACCCCCGGACACGTGGATTTTTCCTATGAAGTGTCACGGGCTATTGCCGCCTGCGAAGGCGCGCTGCTGATCGTCGACGCCACACAGGGCATCCAGGCCCAATCCATATCGGTGCTCTACCAGGCTCTCGACCATAACCTCGAGATCATTCCGGTCCTCAACAAGATGGACCTTCCCGCCGCCATGCCGGATGAGGTTACCGAGCAGATTATCGACCTGGTCGGCTGTAAAAGGGAAGATATCATTCACGCCAGCGGCAAGACCGGTTTGGGCGTAGAAGAAATCCTCGAACGCATCGTTGAAAGAATACCCGCTCCGTCGGGCGATCCGGAAGCCCCGCTCCAGGCACTCATATTCGACTCCCTGTTTAACTCCTACCGTGGGGTACTCGCTTATTTTAAAATTATTAACGGTCAGATCAAGACCGGCGACCATGTAAAATTCTTTAATACCGGCAAGGATTACGACGCCGATGAAATCGGGGTCATGAAGCTGGGCCTGTATCCCAAGGATACGCTGAGCACCGGCGATGTGGGCTATATCATTTCAGGCATCAAAGCCTCGAAGGAGGTGAAGGTGGGCGATACGATCACGCACGTTGAGCGGCCCTGTGCCGAGGCCATTTCCGGTTTCGAAAACGTTAAGCCGATGGTATTCGCGGGTTTATACCCGATCGATACCGACGATTATGAAGATCTGAGGGATGCACTGGAAAAACTCGTTCTGAACGATGCTTCACTGACTTACGAACCTGAATCTTCCGCCGCCCTGGGCTTTGGATTCCGTTGCGGATTCCTCGGCCTCCTGCATATGGAGATCGTTCAGGAACGCCTCGACCGTGAGTTCGATATGGCCGTTATCTCGACGGTACCTAACGTATTCTACCATGTGTTCGGTCGCAAGGGCGACCGGGTCGACGTGTACAATCCTTCAGGCCTGCCGGATCCCACCGAGATCGACCGCATTGAGGAACCCTATATCCAGGCGCAGATCATCACCATGCCTGAATATATCGGAGCCATCATGAAATTGTGCCTCGATAAGCGGGGAGAGCTCAGACACCAGATCTACCTGACTCCCGACCGTGTTGAACTGTCGTTCGAGATGCCACTTGCCGAAATCGTTTTCGACTTTTACGATAAGCTGAAATCTATCTCCCGCGGTTACGCATCCTTCGATTATTTCCAGACTGAATTCAAGCCGGGAAAACTGGTCAAGCTGGATGTCATGCTCAACGGCGAATCTGTCGATGCCCTGTCAACCCTGATTCACGTTGACAATGCCTACCGGTTTGGCCGGAGGATGTGCGAAAAGCTTCGTGAACTGATCCCTCGGCAGCAGTTTGATATTGCCATACAGGCTGCCATCGGGGCCAAGATCATTGCACGCGAGACCATTAAGGCTTATCGCAAGGACGTGACGGCTAAATGTTACGGTGGCGATATTACCAGGAAACGTAAACTTCTTGAAAAGCAGAAAAAAGGCAAGAAGAAGATGAAACAGATTGGTAATGTGGAAGTTCCGCAATCTGCATTCCTTGCCGTACTAAAACTGGACTGACAACATCCTCTTTAATTAGTGAGGCGCAGCCGAACCTTTTAGCCCGAAGGGCATAATTAGTGAGCGCAGCGAACCTATTCAGTCCGCTTCCCTTAGCAGCTTATATCCCTTCCCATGCACATTGATAATCTGGATGGCAGGCTCATCGCTTAAATGTTTCCTGATCTTGGTGATATATACATCCATGCTCCTGGCATTGAAGTAATTGTCATCTTTCCAGATGGATTTCAAAGCATAATTCCGTTCCAGAACCTGATTGGGATGCTGGCAAAGCATCTTCAGCAGGTCGGATTCCTTGGTTGTCAGGTTGATATTTTTATCATCGCACGTCAGGAGTTGCCTGTTGGCATCAAAAACGTACTTGCCCAGCGTAAACACCTCTGCATGTTCCGAACGGGTTGTGCGGCGCAAAACGGCCTCAATCCTCAGCAGGAGCTCCTCCATGCTGAAAGGCTTGGTCATATAATCATCCGCGCCCGCGCGAAAACCTTCAAGTACATCCGATTTCATCGATTTGGCGGTCAGAAAAATAATCGGAATTTCAGGATTCTGTATCCGGATCTCTTTGGCCAGCGTAAACCCATCCTTCAGCGGAAGCATGATATCCAGGATGCACAGGTCGAAATGATCCTTCCTGAAAGCACGGAAACCCTTTTCCCCGTCGGCTTCGAGGGTGGTAATGAAATTTTTGGCATTCAGGTACTCTTTCAGGAGGCTGCCCAGGTTTACGTCGTCCTCAACTAAAAGTATTCTTCCGCTGCTTGTGGTCATGACTTCTGTGTTTTAGGTATGATGAGCGTAAAAGTTGTGCCCGCATCCGGCTCGCTGCTAACAGATATAGTGCCGTGATGCTGCTCGACAACTTTTTTCACATAGCTTAATCCCAGTCCGAAGCCCTTAACGTCGTGAACGTTACCGGTTGGGACCCTGAAAAACTTATCGAATATCTTGTTGATGTATTCCTTGCCTATGCCGATGCCGTTATCCGTGACGATCACCTGTATGGTGCGCGAGGTGGAGCGTGTGGTAATCTTTATCAGCGGATCTTTATGGCAATATTTCATGGCATTGTCGATCAGGTTGAAGATCACATTCGTGAGATGGGTCTCGTCGCCCTGGATCGGAGCCTCGCCACTGTTGAGATCGAGGTCGATGTTGCCGTTTCTTTTCTGAATCTGAAGCGCTATTTTCTCAACGGCGTGCCTGACAAGCTGGTCGAAATATACCGGCTGGATCCGGAGACTCATTTTCCCCTCCTCGAGGATCGACATCTGCAGAACGCGTTCAACCTGGTTACCCAGCCGTTTACTCTCTTCCTGGATCAATGAGGAGATGTAAGCCAGATTCTTGCTGTCGGGCTTGAGATTCTGGTCGGCAAGCATCTGGGAGGCTAACGATATCGTTGAGATCGGCGTTTTCAGTTCATGGGTCATGTTGTTGACAAAGTCGTTCTTGATCTCCGATAAGCGTTTCTGTCTGAAAATCACGTATATGGCAACTGAAGAAATGATCAGGATGATCAGGGCCAGAACCAGGGAGGCCCCGGCCATGGTTCCAACCGACCTGAAGAGAAATTTGTCTCGCGTCGGAAAATAAACGTAAAGAAAATTCGGTGAGGTCCTCACATCATGGGGGAACAGCCACGACCCGTACATGTGCACTTTGGTCATCGGACTGAAGCCTGGGCTCCGCAAAGTGTACCTGACATTGCCCGTCCTCACGGCAAATTCAAATGGCAGCGTGACGCTTTTCTCCTGAAAATCCTGCCTGATGAGACTGTCGAGGGAGCTGTAGCTGATGCGGTCCTCGATCCGGCTTTCTTCCTGCATGATCTGGTTGATGACCTTCTCTATATAGACCTTTTTGTTGGTCATCTTCAGGCCTGTGTTCTGCTCCACCTCATTTACCCTTCTTGCCGGTTCGGGAGTCCTTCCCGAACGATCACTCTGGTAAAGGGAATTATCGGAAATGATAAGCGTGGTATCACCGGAGATCAGGTCGACGCGGGTTTCGATATTGCCCGGATTCTGATCCTCAAAAGTGTAATAGCTCTGGTTGATATCCGGAGAATCGTATGCCTGGTTATCCTCTTTTGATGCCACTGATTTGGGCATGTTCAGCTTGCTCAGCCCCAGGCTGTCGCCGGTTCTTTCCAATTCGCCCTGGATTTGGTTGTAGGTTTCGATCAATTCAAGCTTGGAAGTGATCTGCGACAGGCTCTTGTTAATCAGTAGGTTGAACTGCTGCTCCTTGACTTCATACGCGTCCTGTACCCATAAGAGCTGAATGAAGATGAGGGCTATTACAGCAGCCGAACTGACGAATGACAATATCCAGATGAAGGTTCTCCGCATGCCATCAAAGATAGCAAAAGGATGGCAATGGAACTTTGAATAACCCCCTGATCTGGGGCACCTTTGTTGCAATGGCGCTGCGGAGGTCGTCGATGGAGAAATCGGGTGAGTCGTGCGGGGAGAGGATCAGCAGGTAATCCACCTGCCTGAAGATGGTAAGCCATTGTCCTTCTTTCGAGCGGTTGCCGATCAGCCAAATTTCCGGATGCTTGTCTCCGGCCCGCTCAAAACAGGTATAAGTTTGTGTGATCGGACTTTCCTTATCCGTCACGGATATATCCTCAGATTTGGCCAAACCCCAGGAGAAGCCCTGATTGAGCAGCCAGCAAAGACGGTAGTCAGGTTCATCGGTCAGCAACCCCAATCCGTAGACCGGTGTAGCGGCATTTTCTGACAGGACGAATTTCCTGATTCTGTGCATGTTAAACTTTTAATTCCTGCAAGGTTTCCAGTGCGGCATTCTGTTCGGCTTCCTTTTTGGAAACGCCTGTGCCACTGCCAAATAAAGTATCCGCAATGCTCACGAAAGAGATGAAGCGGGTAGGGTCGTAGGGCTCAATATCAGTATAGAAGGTGATCTCCTTCCTGTTCTTCTGGGCCCATTCGATGAGCAGACTTTTGTAATTGGTCTCGTTCTTTTCGAGATCCCCGAGGTCGACATATTTCTTGATGACTTTTTTGAGAACGAACCTGCGGCATCTGCGGTAGCCTTTATCTAAATAGATGGCACCAATGAGGGCTTCAAACGTGTCGCCCAGGATGTGGCGGTTGGCCTGTTCGTTCTGAAGGCGATTGTCGAGCAGCTGCTCGAGTCCGAGGTGTTGCGTAAGAACCGACAAATGTTCGCCGTTAACAATTTTCGACCGCATCTTGGTCAGGAAACCTTCGTTCCGGTCGGGAAACTGGAGGTACAGGAATTCGGCAACGATCACACCTAAAACGGCATCGCCCAGATATTCAAGACGTTCGTAGTTGACCGGATTGCCTTTGGAGTCGGAAAGAGATGCAGATTTGTGTATGAAAGCAAGTTCATACAATCCAACATTACCAGGTAAAAAGCCCAGTATGCGGATCAAGCGGGAATAGAAATTTTTCTTTGGAGAGCCCTTCACGGGTCAGGCATCCATTTTTTTAAAAATAACGGTGGCATTATGGCCGCCGAATCCGAATGTATTGCTCAGCGCATACCTGACTTCGCGTTTCCTCGCCTTGTTGAAGGTGAAATCCAGCTTTGAATCAATCTGCGGATCATCCGTAAAATGATTGATCGTGGGCGGAATTTTATCATCGGTGATGGCAAGTATGCAGGCTAAGGCTTCAATAGCTCCAGCGGCACCCAGCAAATGTCCGTGCATCGATTTGGTTGAACTGATGCTGAGTTTATAAGCATGTTCTTTGAATACCGAAAGAATTGCCAGGGGCTCCGAGATGTCTCCCAGCGGTGTTGAGGTGCCGTGAACATTGATATAATCGATCTGTTCAGGCGTGATGCCGGCATCATTGATGGCGTTTCGCATAACCAGCGCTGCTCCGGCACCCTCAGGATGCGGGGCAGTAAGATGGTAAGCATCGGCCGACAGTCCGCCACCGACCAGCTCGGCATAGATTTTGGCTCCGCGTTTTACGGCGTGCTCATATTCTTCCAGGATGAGGGCACCACCACCTTCACCCATGACGAATCCGTCACGGTCGAGGTCGAAAGGCCTGGAAGCGGTTTTCGGATCATCATTCCGGGTCGACAGGGCATGCAGGGCATTGAACCCGGCCAGCCCGCCGGTTGTGACAGGTGCCTCCGATCCGCCTGCAACCATGATAACGGCTCTTCCGAGACGAATATGGTCAAATGCATTGATCAGGGAAACGGTTGATGATGCACAGGCTGCAACCGTACAATAGTTCGGCCCGCGGAAACCATATTTGATGGAGATCTGTCCGGAGGCAATGTCAGAGATCATCTTGGGAACAAAGAACGGGTTGAAACGAGGTGTTCCGTCACCCTTCGCAAAATTTGCGACTTCATCCTCAAATGTTCCCATACCGCCGATACCGGACGACATGATAACGCCCGTGAGGTCCTTGTCGATCTTATCCAGATCTAGACCGGAATCCAGGATTGCCTCGTCCGCACTGATGATGGCGTACTGACAATAAGGATCCATTTTACGGGCTTCCTTGCGATCGAAGAAATTGCCTGCATCGTAATTTCTTAATTCGCAGGCGAACTTCGTCTTGAAAAGGGAAGTATCAAAACGGGTAATCAGAACAGCTCCGCTGTCGCCGTTAAACAATGATTCACGGAACTCCTGAACCGTGCTACCGATCGGTGTCAATGCACCGAGACCTGTTACAACTACCCGTTTTAATGCCATATTCCTTACCCAAAGTTATGGTTAAGTTACCCTTTTGTGTTTTCAGAAACGTACTTCACAGCGTCACCGACGGTTACGATTGTTTCAGCCTGATCATCCGGAATAGCAAGGTTAAATTCCTTTTCAAATTCCATGATCAGTTCAACCGTATCCAGTGAATCAGCTCCAAGATCATTGGTGAAACTTGACTCAAGCGTAACTTCAGATTCGTCAACGCCCAGCTTATCTACAATAATCGCTTTTACTCTGGATTCAATGTCTGACATAGCTTTAAGTTTTTAATTAATAATTATTTAAGCAGTAATCCTCGCAAATTTTGCCTTGCAAATAAAGCACTTCTACTCCTTATTATCAAAAAAAAATAGTTTTTTTTATTTTCAGGAGATATTTACACCCGGATTCCGCAATTTTAGAAACCGCTGGAAATGGCGGATCTTTGTCAGATTATTTTTTGTAACTGAAATTCAATGAGCAATATAGCGATTTTCGCCTCCGGATCGGGAACCAATGCCGAACAGATCGTCCGCTATTTCGAGGGAAATAATGACCATCATGTAAAGCTTATTTTGGCAAATAAAGCGACTGCTTATGTGCTGGAGAGGGCAAAGAATCTAGCCGTTCCTGCGATGGTTTTTGACCGGGATACGTTTTATAAAACAACGCATATTCTTGATATTCTGAATGATGCAAATATCGATGTAATTGTGCTCGCTGGATTCCTATGGCTGGTGCCTGAGTACCTGTTAACAACTTTTCCACGGCGCATCATCAATATTCATCCGGCCCTGCTGCCCGACTTTGGTGGTAAGGGGATGTACGGCATGAAGGTTCATGAGGCTGTAATCCGCGAGGGGCGTACAAAATCGGGAATCACCGTTCACCTCGTGGATGAGGAATACGACCATGGAACAACCCTTTTTCAGGCTGAATG
>CAYHCO010000032.1:12839-18332 GCA_964355105.1 uncultured Porphyromonadaceae bacterium | reverse complement strand
TTCACCTCGTGGATGAGGAATACGACCATGGAACAACCCTTTTTCAGGCTGAATGTCCCGTATTGCCCGGCGATACCCCCGACGATCTCGCCGCCAGGATCCATCAGCTGGAACACAGATACTATCCTGAAGCGGTTAGAACTTATTTGGAGAGCTTAGGCCCTCTTTCTTATAACGCTCAAACTCCGCGCGATACACTTTAACTATCGAGTCGAAGACCGGCTTGTGCTTGGGATTGATCGGCTCAACCGGTGGCGATTCCACTTTCTGCGGATCTACAGGTTTTCCGTTCTGCCACATCCGGAAATCCAGGTGGGGACCGGTTGAAAGGCCAGTAGTACCTACATATCCGACAACCTGCCCCTGCTTGACCGCTGTACCGACAGCAATGCCGCTTGGGTATCCTGAAAGATGCATATATCCTGCCGTAAAGGTCCTGTCGAGCTTGATCTTTAACGTGTTGCCGCCGCCACCGCTCCAGCCCTTCTCAATAATCTTGCCATCGCCAATACTGACCACCGGCGTTCCGCTGGGTGCTGCATAATCCACACCGTAATGTGGCCGGCGTATTCTCAAAATCGGATGCATGCGGCTGTTCGTAAACCTGGAGGTGATATGGATCGTGCCGATCGGGGCCTTCAGGAATGCCCGTCTCAAACTTTCCGCCTTTTCATTAAAATAGCTGGTTACGCCATCCTGTTCAAACTGGTAGGCTTCAAACCACCGTTTGCCATACAGGCACTTGGCTGCAAAAATATCGCCGATGCCGATCGATTCATTATTTATGGTCAGGTTCTCGTAAATAAACTCAAACCGGTCCCCCTTGTTCAACGAGTAAAGATCGATCATCCACTGGTAAACCTTTTCAATCTCCGCCACCATGGAAATGGGAATCCCTTCATTCACAAGGGCATCCCATAGAGTTGTCTTGATAATTACCTCAGTATAACAAACCTGGGTGATGATTTCTTTCTGCTTCAGGTTCACCCTCAGCGTGTCCCTGAAATCATAAACGACATATTGAGAGGCACTCTTTTCGTAGATCATGTACTCGAGCTGGCGCAACGAATCCGGTGAATAATAGAAATTGACCTGGTTGCCGGCCTTCATCCTGCGCAAATCGAAAACGTAATTGAATTCCCTGGCTAATCGGTCGATGGTGCCCAGATCAATGCCCCGCTCCAGGAGAAATTCAGAGGGTAACTGGTTCGGTCTGATGGTCATGGTTTCAACGCTGAATGAATCCACCGGCATTTCAAATGCATCATAGGCCATCGGTTTAACCACAATTGGGGCGGTAACGGTTTGCCGGTTAAATACTACGTCCCAGTTGATATTCCCGGCGACGAATCCCACCAAAACGAGGAAAACGCTGACGCAGGCTGTCCAGATGGCATGCTTCTTCTTCTTGAAAATCCTTTTGAGGAGCTTGTATTCCCGCTTAACTAATTTGATTTCCTTGTCGACCAGCCGTTCGGCCCTGCTCTTCCGCTTTCTAGGCATGCAATTGAAATTTAGAATACAATATTTATTATCCGTTTCGGCACCACAACAACTTTCTTGGGAGTGGCTCCCTGAAGCTGCTTTTCTGTCAGCTCATGACCCAGAATAGCTTTTTCAATGCTTAAGACATCCATTTCAGCCGGAAGTTCAATCTTGAACCGCATTTTTCCGTTAAAAGATACCGGATATTCGATCGTGTCCTCAATCAGGAATGACTTGTTCAGCTCCGGCCAGCGTGCTTCAGAGATGCTTCCGGTGTAACCCGAACGGTTCCACAGCTCCTCGGCAAAATGAGGTGCAAAAGGAGATATCAGTATAAGTAACGGCTCGAGGATCTCTTTCTTGTGGCAGTTAAGATCGGTAAGGTCGTTCACGCAGATCATGAAATTGCTCACCCCGGTATTAAAGGAGAACCGCTGGATATCATCTTCTGTCTTCTTGATCGTCCGGTGCAAAACCTTCAGCTCGGCAGTCGAAGCAGGTGCATCTTCCACAATCCAGCCTTTGGGTTCCTGATAAAACAGTCGCCACAGCTTGCGCAGGAATTTATGAACCCCGTCGATCCCGTTGGTGTCCCAGGGCTTGGATTGCTCCACCGGGCCCAGGAACATCTCGTACAATCTAAGCGTGTCCGCCCCGTATTTCTCGATGATGATATCCGGATTTACCACGTTGTACATCGATTTCGACATTTTCTCGATAGCCCAGCCACAAACATATTTGCCGTTCTCCAGAATGAACTCGGCATTGTTGTATTCGGGATTCCAGTTTTTGAATGCCTCGGTATCCAGAATATCATGACTTACCATATTCACATCGACATGGATGTCGGTGGTTTCATACTGATTTTTTAATCCGAGCGAAACGAAGGTATTGGTGCCCTTGATCCGGTAGGCGAAGTTCGACCGGCCCTGGATCATTCCCTGATTGATCAGTTTGCGGAACGGCTCATCCTTGCATACATGTCCGGTATCGAACAGGAATTTGTTCCAGAAACGCGAGTAGATCAGGTGACCGGTGGCATGCTCGGTACCGCCGATATACAGGTCAACATCCTGCCAGTACTCATTTGCTTCCTTCGAAACCAGGGCACTCTTGTTGAGCGGGTCCATGTAGCGCAGGTAGTAGGCTGATGATCCGGCAAAGCCCGGCATGGTGCTCAGCTCGATCGGATAGCCGTCGGCAGTCACCCATCCGGTTGCCCGGCCCAGTGGTGGCTCACCTTTTTCGGTTGGCAGGAAAGCGTCCACATCCGGCAGTTTCACCGGAAGATCGGTAACATCCATCACGCAAGGCACTCCATTTTTGTAATATACCGGGAACGGCTCGCCCCAGTACCGCTGACGGCTGAAAATGGCATCGCGAAGGCGGTAATTCACCTGCACTTTCCCGATGCCGCGTTTTTCCACCTCGATTTTGGTTTTTGCAATGGCCTGAGGCACAGTCAGTCCGTTCAGGAAATCGGAATTGATCATGATCCCTTCCTTGGCATCAAATGAATCTTCCCAGGTGTGCGGATCCGAAGGTTCCTGGCCCGGCTGCAGAACCACCTGGATGATCGGGAGGTTAAACCGAATCGCGAACTTGAAGTCGCGGCTGTCGTGAGCCGGCACAGCCATGATGGCGCCCGTTCCGTATCCGGCCAGCACGTAATCGGCAACCCAGATGGGTATCTCCAGACCGGTGAATGGGTTGATCGCATAGGAGCCGGTGAATACGCCGGTCACCTTTTTCACTTCAGCCATGCGCTCACGCTCGGTCCGCTTGCGGGTTTCGAGCAGGTAAGCGTCAACTTCCGCCTGATGGTCAGGATTGGTAAGAACTTTAACGAGTTCCGATTCAGGAGCGAGCACCATGAAAGTGGCTCCATAAATCGTATCGGCCCGGGTAGTGAATATCTCAATGGTCATCTGGTGCGAAGGCACCTCGAAGAACATGTTGGCACCCTCAGATTTTCCGATCCAGTTGCGCTGCATCTCCTTGAGCGAATCGGTCCAGTCGATATGGTCAAGACCGGCAAGCAGTCGTTCAGCATAAGCAGAAACCCTCAGGAGCCACTGCTTCATCCTCTTTTGCTCTACGGGATGGCCCCCTCGGACCGAAAATCCTTCTTTCACCTCATCGTTGGCCAGCACCGTGCCCAGGGCAGGGCACCAGTTGACGAGTGTTTCCGCGAGGTAAGCCAGACGATAATTCAGCAGAATTTCCTGCTGCTTTTCTTCGGTCATGCCCTTCCATTCAACAGCACTAAATTCGATCGGTTCAGTGCAGGCAGCATGAATTCCCGCGGTCCCGCTTTGTTTGAAATCGCTGATCAGCTGGTCAATAGGCTCAGCTTTATCGGAAGCGGTATTGTAGTAATGATTAAAAAGCTGGATAAATACCCATTGGGTCCAGTGGTAATAATCCGGGTCACACGTCCTCACCTCCCTCGACCAGTCGAACGAGAACCCGATCTTGTCGAGTTGCTCGCGGTAACGGCGGATATTGTTTTCAGTGGTGACGGCGGGATGCTGGCCGGTCTGGATCGCATATTGCTCCGCCGGCAGCCCGAAAGCGTCGTAGCCCATCGGGTGGAGCACATTGAAGCCGTTTAGGCGCTTGTACCATGAATAAATATCCGAAGCGATATACCCGAGCGGATGTCCGACATGCAATCCGGCACCCGAAGGGTAGGGAAACATATCCAAAACGTAAAACTTTGGTTTGGTGGGATCAACATCGACTTCAAATGTCTTGTTTGATTTCCAGAATGCCTGCCATCTGAGTTCGATTTCCCTGAAGTTATATTCCATGGTAAAGAAAATGTGTGAGTCCCGGCGGGACAGAAAAATATTTGGCGAAAGTATAAAAACCGCTGTTTCTATGAAAATGTTATACCTTTGCTCAGCTTTAATAAAAATAAAACTGACATGAATTTATCCTCAGTAATAGCCGGCCAATTTGGAGCTACCGAGATTATCCTTGTGCTCCTCGTAGTTGTTTTACTTTTTGGAGGCAAGAAGATTCCCGAGCTGATGCGCGGTCTTGGTAAAGGTATGAAAGAATTCAAGGATGCATCAAAGGGTCAGGATGAGACCAGCAGCCACGTCGCTCCGCCCGAAAAAAAGGATTAATCCCGATTTGTGGATAAGAAAAAGCTAAAAAACAAGGATGCGAACGATATGACCTTTCTGGAGCACCTCGAGGTGCTTCGCGGTCATTTGCTGCGGTCCTTTGCATCGGTCGGCATTGCTGCCGTTCTGGTTTTTATTTTTACAAACTTTCTTGTGGATCATGTTCTGCTGGCTCCCAAGTCGGTAGATTTTTTCACCAATAAGATACTCTGCAACCTGGGGCATCGTTTAGGTACCGAAAAATTGTGCCTTAATGCAATTCCGTTTAACCTGATCAATATCGAGATGGCCGGCCAGTTCCGGATTAACATGTCGATTGCCCTTTACGGAGGATTAATACTTTCAGCCCCATACATTTTCTGGGAACTCTACCGGTTCATCATGCCGGCCCTGCAGCCGAAAGAAAGAAAATATTCACGCGGCATGGTTTTTTATACCAGCGGACTCTTCATGCTGGGTATCCTCTTCGGATATTTCATGATCGTGCCGATGACGCTGAATTTCCTCGGCGGCTACAAGATCAGCGATGATATTGTCAACCAGATCAATTTCAAGTCCTATATAGGAACGATCACTTCCCTGATTTTCGCTACCGGGCTGGTATTCGAGATGCCTATCCTGGTTTATTTCCTCAGCAAGGTGGGGATCGTTACGCCGGGCTTCATGCGCAAGTACCGCAAGCATGCCTTCATTATCATCCTGCTGCTTGCCGGTATCATCACCCCGCCGGATATTTTCAGCCAGATCATGGTTACTATTCCGATGTACCTGCTCTTCGAGATATCTATTTTCATATCGGCTCGTATAGAGAAGGACCGCATTGCCCGCGATTTGGCGGCGGAGCAGTAGGCAGTCTGCAGTAGGCAGTCCGCAG
>CAYHCO010000032.1:10401-12739 GCA_964355105.1 uncultured Porphyromonadaceae bacterium | reverse complement strand
TTTTTTTTGTTAGCGAACTAACCTATTTCTTTTTGTCTTTGCTGCGGATAACCACGATAGCAATCCCGCCAACAACGAATACCGCGATTCCTGCGATCAATCCGAGACTTATACCTCCGGATTTCTTTTCTGATGTCGGGGTAACTTTTTCTGCAGGAGTTGTAGTAACCGCCTGTTGTTGAGCTGTTGAAGGTTTTGCCCGGACCGATGTATCCGGTGCGCCGGTTGGCTGCTCCTGTGCGTTAACGGCAACCATTGATGCTCCCAGCAGGAACATTCCGAAAAGAGCGATTAAAGCAAGTTTTTTCATGTCTAAAAAATTTGCGGAGAAAGAGGGATTCGAACCCTCGACCCCGCTTCACGCAGGGTACACGCTTTCCAGGCGTGCGCCTTCGACCACTCGGCCATCTCTCCAAAAACGAGGCGCAATTTACGAAAATATTTTATTATCCTGATGTGTCAGATGGTAATTTCACCACTGACCGATCGGGTAAGCTGGTCTCTGATGCCCGCTGGATCAAGGTTTTTGCCCAACAGAAACATTAATTTAGTTACCGCCGCTTCGGTGGTCAGGTCGCGCCCGTTGATCACTCCCGCATCATGCAGCAGCCTGCTCGTCTCATATTTCCCCGGGTTCACAGCGCCGGCAGGGCATTGGGTGACATTGAGAATAAGTACTCCGCGTTCGCAGGCGGTCCGGATTTCTTCAATAAACCAGTCCGACGTGGATGCATTACCAGCCCCGAAAGTCTCCAGAACCACTCCCTTAACCCATCGCTGGCTTAGGATCGCATGCACGAGCTCCTGACGGATGCCGGGAAAAAGCTTGAGTATCGCCACCCGGTCGTTCAGATCGGTGTGAATCTTGAGAGGCTTCTCGTTGGCAGGGTAGTGGATCGCCCCGTAGTTGTAATGTATGCTGATACCGGCTTCGGCTAGCGGCGGGTAATTTTCAGATACGAACGCGTTGAAATATTCCGCATTGTGCTTCGAAGTGCGGTTCGCACGGTACAGCCTGTTCTGGAAAAAAATGCAAACTTCCGGGACCATCGCCTGCCTGTTTTGTCTCTCAGCGGCAATCTCGATGGCGGTAAGGAGGTTTTCCTTGCCATCGGTGCGAAGAACGCCAATGGGCAATTGCGATCCGGTAAAGATTACCGGCTTGTTCAGGTTCTCCAACATGAAGCTCAATGCCGATGCGGTATAGCACATAGTGTCGGTACCGTGAAGGATCACGAATCCGTCATGTTTGTCATATTCCCGCCCGATCACCCGGGTAAGCTCAACCCAAAAATCAGGAGTGATATTCGACGAGTCTACCGGCGGGTCGAAAGTATATGTCGCCAGGTTGAGATCAAACTTTTTCAGTTCCGGCAGTTGTCCGGATATTTCCCGGAAATCAACGGGCACCAGCGAGCCGGTGCTGGGCTCGGTGATCATCCCGATGGTGCCGCCGGTGTAAATGATCAGTATCGACCGTTGTTCCGCAGTTTTCATCTTGATCCGTTTCCTTTTTTAAATCCCAAACAGGTGCTTGCTGTTTTCCGTGGTTATGCGTGCGATCTCCCCGACCGGCATGCTATAAATATCAGCCACTCTCATGGCCGTGTGCATCAGGTACGACGGCTCATTCCGCTTGCCGCGGAAAGGCACGGGCGCCAGGTAGGGTGCATCGGTCTCCAGTACGATCCATTTTGGATCGATATGCGGAAGTACCGCATCCAGACCGGCATTCTTGAACGTCGCTACACCGCCGATGCCCAGATGAAATCCCATGCCGGTGATCTGCCGGGCCTGATCGAGGGTGCCTGAAAAACAATGGAAAATGCCTGTGAGGTCAGTCAGGGCGGCACGTTCAATAATTTCGACGGTTTCGTCGTGACTGTTCCGCACATGGATCACCACCGGCTTCTTGCTTTCCGATGCCCATCCCAGCTGTATCCGGAGTGCTTCCTCCTGCTGATCGCGAAAGGTTTTGTCCCAGTACAGGTCCAGACCGATCTCCCCGATTCCGCAGAACGGATGTTCATCAAGCATCAGTCGCACCTGCACCAGCTCCCGCTCAAAATCCTCTTTCACCGAGGTCGGATGCAGGCCCATCATGGGAAAGCAATGATCAGGATAATCAGCCGCCAATGTCATCATCGGCTGAATGGTCGACTGGTCCACGTTAGGCATGAAAATCCGCCCGATGCCAGTCGCAAAAGCCCGTTCAAGCGTTGCCGTACGGTCGCCATCGAATTCCGGCAGGTATATATGACAATGCGTATCGGTTAACATCTAGAGTTGCCAATTTTAAATTGACGTACAAAGGTATGCGTTTAGTTAATGTTGGCAA
>CAYHCO010000032.1:0-10301 GCA_964355105.1 uncultured Porphyromonadaceae bacterium | reverse complement strand
CTTGCCCTTAAGTCCGTTCGTAAAGCTTACCCGGCGAAGCCCTGATCAAACCCTTGAACTCCAGGTTGAGCAGCAGGTAAGATATTCGCTGGACCGGAAGCTCCGCAAGCCGGCAAAGCTGGTCGACCGACAATGGCGGACCGGCGAGTAGCGCGAAAACGGCTACCTCCTCGGGGTCGAGATCCGGGAATAGCATCGGCTCGGGATAAACGGCAGTGGAGGGTCCCTCCTTCCAACCCAACTGGAACTCAAGGTCGGCGGCACTCTCCACCAGTGAGCCCTGGTTGGTGCGGATGAGGTAATTGCAGCCTTTCGACATGAGATCGTCGGGCCGGCCGGGAACAGCAAGCACATCGCGGTCGTAGGAATTGGCCATCTCGGCAGTCACCAGCGCTCCGCCCCTGATGCCCGACTCAATAACCAGCGTTGCCTCGGATAATCCTGCTATGATCCGGTTGCGACGGATGAAATTCTTGGGTTCAGGCAGGTTGTGACTGAAGAAATCGGATATCAGCCCTCCCTGGCGAGCGATCCTGGATGCCATCTCACGGTGGACGGCAGGGTATAGGGTGTGAAAACCGTGACCGAGGATCGCGATAGTTTTGAATCCGGCTTCAAGTGCAGCAACATGAGCCTGGATATCAATTCCGTAAGCGAGTCCCGATACGATCACCACCTGATGTCCCCTCTCTGCCAGACCGCTGATCAGCTCCCGGGTGATATCCTTTCCCCGCTGGGTCGGGTTGCGCGTGCCCACCACGCTGAGGATCCGGTGGCCGGGCTCCGGCAGGTTGCCCCGCCTGAAAAAGATAATCGGCGCATCCGGACACTGAGCCAGCAGGGCGGGGTAGTCCTCATCAAAAAGGAAATGGCAGCTGAGATGTTCCTTTTCGATATAACGAACTTCCTCCTCGGCACGCCGGAAAGTATCGCTATGCAAAATCCTCTCGGCCAGCATGGTTCCAATGCCCGGGATCGACAACAGGTCATTGCGTTTCAGCAGGAATATATCGCCTGCCGTGGCGCATCGGGTCATCAGTGCCCTGGCAATATTGGCGCCGATGCCGGGTATCAGGGCCAGGGCAAGTTTGGGTATTATCGCGGTTGCATCCATATATATATGGTATAGATGCAATTCGTAAGGCAAAATGGAAAAAAATGTCAGATTGCGATGTTGATTTTTTCTTTCTGCAATCTTTTCTTGGCCAGATCAACAAGGTGATTGCGCTGCAAGGCATTGAGGGCCGGCGCTTTAACCGAGACTTCCAGCATTTTCGTGTATTGGGCCAGTGCCTGAGCCCTGCGTCCTGCCTCGATCAGGATCATGAAGCGATGAAACTGGTAAATCATGTTGTTGGGATACCTCGCCAGCAGCTGGTCGGCAATGCTCAGCGCACGGTCGTAATTCTCTTCCAGCTGGTAATTGATCTTCATCAGGTAATACAGCGACTCGTTCTTGATCAGGATGTTATCCATCAATGCACACTGATTGAGCAGACTGAACCCGAGCTCCCGGTCGCTCTTGGGCGCGAGTGCGAAGAATGGGGTGAAAACGGGATATTTTGTTTGGGTAACGGCAGCGAAATAATTGTATAATCCACTTACCATCATGAACTTATCGAACTTATTGGTGTTTTCCAATGACACTTCCAGATAGTTCAGGGTCTGACGAAGATTAACGATGCCTTTAAAATATCTTTCCTGATAGATATCCACGCGGGTGAGATAGGCATAGCTGTGTATCATGGTGAACACCTCCTCGTTGGTCATCTTCTCCACCGGTTTATAGCTGAATCTGCCAATAATGCGGTTCAGGATCACCGCCATCAGGTTATCGTAATCCCTCGATGTATCTCCCGATATCAACCACCACCACAACAGGTTAACGTGAGCCAGATCGATCCAGGTCTGGTCGATATTGGTCGCATTCAGCGCTTTGAGCTTCAGCTCCGCCTCCGGCAGATTGTACCGGTACATAGCCTCGAACACCTCGATCACGGCTTTTGGCTCCTGGGAAATCTGGTATTGAGCCTGAGCGGGAGTGACCAGGGAGAGCAGCCCGCATACCACCAGGATAGTCCACAATGGCGGTTTATTAATAGACCCCGGTTTCAACCGGGGGCAAAAAGGCCGCGGAGTTATATCAATAGACCCCGGTTTCAACCGGGGGTCTGCCCCGGACCTGATCCGGGAGCAGTCGGCAGTAGGCAGTTGGCAGGGGGGCTGCACCGGACTTGATCCGACCGCCCGGCTAAATATTTTCGCTGGCAATGATATCGAGGATTTCATTGAAAATCTTGTTGCGGTTGTCTTCGCGCTTGTTTTTTGCCATCTCGGCAGCCCGCTGAAAGCCACCCTGGTAATAACGCTGAAACCAGGGCAGTGCAGTAAGCATGGCATCAAACACCGTGGTAACGGATGCCAGGTAAAATCCGAGGGCCAGAAACGACCCCGTCAGGAGCAATGAATTGATCCCCGACACCACCTCGCCGGAATAGATCTGACCGGATCCCGGGATAAAAATGCTCAGCCAGGAGGCAGTCTTCGGATTCGGGCGCTGAAACCTGCGGGGATCTGCAAATATATTCCTGATCTTCAGCTTTTTGTCATAACCCAAAACGGCATTCTCGAAAAGAGTCTCAGACTTTTTATAGTCCTCCATGCCGAACCAGGTCATGCCCAGGTAAAAATTCTTCTTCTGCTCAATTCGGGAGTCATTCCCGGTATCCATGCTGAGGAGCTCCATCAGTGCAAACTTGTAATTGTGACTCCTGATGAAACAGGCCGATTTCTTGAATATCAGCTCCTTCTTAATGCTGTCGCTGGTTTGCGCGAAATAGCTGTGGTCATAATATTCAAGGGCTGTCTCGATTTTGCCCGCGGCCAGGTTACAGTCGGCGATGCGTTCCAATACCACCGCATCGATATCGGGACGCATGAAATAGGCTGCCCGCTCGTACACGGGGAGCGCATCCTGCATACGACCCGCCATAAAAAGGCTGTCGGCAAATGCACGGGTTTGCCGCACGTTCTGAGCCGTTGCCGCGAGCCCGCAGAAAGCCAGGCTAATGAGTAATAATGATGCCTTCAGCCTCATGCCTGATCCGATCGGTTTGGTTGGTATTGTAGATTTTAGCCGATTTCCAGGAGCCAAAAAGGTTGGCTGTGTAAAAACCTGCGGCCAGGGTACCGAAGATCCATCCCGTGGCACTGCCGATGCCGTTTTTGGAGAATCCCCGGTACGACTGGTATGCATTGGTGGCAACAAAGAGCAGCGACATCAGACCGTCCTTCCAGTCGTGTGCATAGATCTTGCCCATTCCGGGCACGATGGCCGAGAGGGCAACCGCGGCACCCGGACTTTTCCGGTGGATATTTTTTGTCTGTGAATAGAGGTTCAGCAGTCTCGGATCCATGGATGCTACCGTAAATGACGGCTCCCGCTTTTCGGCCGGCTGGTTGATCCAGGTGCCTTCCATTAGCCAGGCGCCAAGCTTGAGGGTCGATTTTTCCGCTTCGGCCAGGCCTGCCGATCGTCCGATAACCGAACCGAACGACTGGAAATCGTTTTGCCGGAGGGTGAGCTGAACCGCTTCCAGCGATAACGACCTCGACAGTGGCCCCGAAGGGTACCAGGCATTCAGCTTGGTCCAGCCATCCGCCGGCCGGTCGGCCAGACGGTAAGATTTTATCAGGTTCAACCGGGCCACGGTATCTTTCGGACTGAAAAACAGCACCCTTTCCCATTCCGATGCAGCCATCTGATAATTATTCGATTGCATCAGGTATTGTGCAAATTCGCGCGAATGGTTTTCGTCAAAGATGTTTTGTGCCCTAAGGTTGGCCGGGATTGTAAAAAACATCAGGATCAATGGCAGAAACGCGTATCTGCGCATCGAAAAATATCTCGATAGGAGATAGATATTCAGCAGCTTAGTGGTGTACGTGTATTTTAGTAACGGGGTCATAAAATCGCTGGGTGGATTCATGAATATGATATTTCTCCGGACTCAGCCCGTTGCAGCGGGTCAGCCGGTCGATCGCGTCAAGAACTCCTGCGAGACCGTTGGTTTTAATCGAGTTCAAGGCATAAACGGAGCAGGATGGATAAAAAGTGCACCGTGCCCCATCCTGTGAAGAGATAAAAACTTTATAAAAGGCAAAGCCGCTGGTCAGGAGCAGGCGGAACTCGTTTTTTGTATCGATATTGAGGGAATAGTCGGGGCGTGCCTCTGCCGGCTTGATCAGATCCCTGAAGGCGTTTACCCCGGATGCATCCTGCGGGTAAGCGCTAAAAATGAAGGTTGCTGATATTATAAAAATACTTGTTATCGTTCGCCATTTCATCGACTGTGATATTCTTGTAAGTTGTTACCTGATAATTATCGCGACCCTCGATCGTATTGATCTCCACTATTTTACCGGGGAATGCCAGCCCGCTGAAAACCTGGTACTCCTCAAAGAATTGTTTGCGGATAACCGCTCCCTTCGGATCCTGGAAAACCACACCAAACAACTGCTTGCTTTTTACCGATACCAGGATATTTCCCATCTGGTCCTTGGTTTTTGCCGGGGGAGCCCAGGTGGTGATCACCATGTCGGCCTCCCGGGTAACATCGCCAACCGTATATTGGGTATTCCGCAAGCCGAAATCCTGCAGCCGCGTGTTCAGTGCCAGATGAAAAACAGTGAATTCGGCCATCGCAAAGGTCTTGGTTTTTGCAGCCAGCTTGCCGTTTTTTATCTGATAGATAACGGTATCGGCAGTCAGCCAGATCTCCGACTCCGGGAAGGTTACATAATATATTATCTGTTTAATGTTTTTGTCATAGTATACCTGGCCCATGGTGAGGGCCTGACCGCCTGCGGCCGTTTTCACCTTCACGCTGAAATCCGCGCGGATACGGTTGTAACTCTGACAGGTTCCATCAGCAATGGAACCGAAGAGAAAGAGAAGGGAGCAGAAAAGAATGACTCTGAGCTTGGTCGTGAGCTGCATCAGCGGCTTTAACTATTATCTAGAAAATAAAAAAGTTACTCGGAATCCATCCTTTGTAATAGGAAAACCCGACTATAGCCACATTAAAAACCGAACCCATTACGCAGCCTGTCAGTGCTCTTTTTTTCTTGACCGGGTCGTTCCCGAGAACATACACAACAGCAACTGCCACAGCCCCGAAAACGGGGGTAAGGCAGAAGGAGGGCCAGAATCCCCACCAGAATCCACCGATTCCGGCATTCATTTTCATGAATGACTGGTCGCCAAAAAACTCATCCAGTGCCGGAACGCTGCTGGTTTCAGTTAGCTGGCCTAAAGTGGTTCCCGGATTAGATAACAGGAATTGTTCCAATTGATCCAGTTGAGCCATCTCGGTTCCGACCTTAACTGCATCGTAACGAAACAGATCACTTTGGTCGGCCATACTTTTACCAACCCCGATAACCATCAGGAGGCTGGCTAAAAAGAGAAGTTTGTTCATGGTCGTAATATGAAAACTGTCTCATAACAGCCTCGCGGCGGTCATGAGACAGTTGTGTTACTTCAGTTATATGCTAAGCTAATAGTAGAGCCCCGCGTTGATGATCGACCAGGTTACGCTGGTGGCAATCGAGATCACGGCACTGATGATACAACCTTTTATGGCAGCCTTGGTTTCTGCGCTATCCTTGGCAACCAGGTAAACAACGAGAACTCCGAATGGTCCGATAATACATCCCCACCAGAATCCCGGAATACCGAATGCCCGGTCGTTTGTCAGATTGAATCCGCTTATTCCGTTCGGGTCGCTGACCAATGAAGCCAGCGTGTTGCCGGTGCTGGTCATGTCGGTGAGGGTGATGCCCGGATTGCTCAATACATATCCCTCAAGCTGGTCCATCTGGGCCATCTGGTTTTCAATGGTTACGGCATCATAGGAGAACAGATCGGCCTGTCCGGCCATGCTCTTGCCGATCCCAATCAGCAGAAGCATACTCGCTAAAATCAAAAGTTTTTTCATGTGTAAGTGTTTTGGACATTAGTTGGATAAAGTTAGCGAAAATGTAATACAAACGTCAGCAGCGAAAATTTTTAAGAAAAATTAAATAAAATCAGACAGACAGCCGGTTTTGGCATGATATTTATTCCTGATAGAGGAACTTATTCAACAAGATTTAGTAATAATTATTCAAACAATCCAAACCATGAAACCAATTAGAATACCCTTTAAGCTGATGGCGTTCGCCCTGGCAGGCGCACTTTTTCTATCAGGATGCACCAGCATTACGATGATCGAAACGATCCCCGATGGTGCAAAAGTATACCTCAACGATGAGTTTGGCGGCGAAACGCCTTACACGATGGTCGATACCAAGATTATCGGCACCCCCACTGTTGTCCGGATTGAAAAGCCCGGGTACCGTCCCTTCACAACTGTTATCACCCGCACCGAGGAAATTGATCCGGGTCCGGTTGTTTGCGGATTCATTTTTACGCCGGTATGGTGGTTATGGGCAATGAAGTACAAGCCGGTTCACACCTATGAGCTGGTGCCGGTTGAGCGCTAGGCTGACAGCTCCTGTTCTATCCTGCGGATAGTTTCCTGATCGCACAGTAACAGAGAAACCGGGGGATAATTGGCGATATGGCCATCCAGATTTTCCGACAGGTACAGGTCTTTCTTGAGACCGTTTGGCGAGGTCCTGATCTCATATTTTGCAAGCATGTCAGTGGCGATCTCGATCCGCTTGAAATTGGATGTCATCGGGTTGATGGGATTATAGAACACCGAGATCCTGGATTCCGTGAACTTGAACCGTACCGCTGTCAGTCTCAGGATCAGGGCTATCGCCCATCCGATAATAACCAGCGCACCTGCAATAAAAGTCGGGATCCATGTTTTTATCAGCAGAAAAATCGCCGGCAGGCTGCTGCCGATGAGCAGTACAAAAGGCAGGGTGATCAGGATTAACCGTGCCCGTGCCGCTTGCTTTTTATTGTCGATCTCCATGGGGGTTAGAAATGAAGTATGATAGTCGAGATTCCAATTGAGAGTTCCGAATTCCGAGGGTGGAGATTCAAATGAGGATGAAGGCATGATCGAATTCCAAAATAAACCATCGGTATTATTTTTACTTCATGGTGACCTGAATCTTGTACTTCGGAATTCGTAATTCTCAATTCGAATCTCTAACTTTTCCTTCTAAGGTACTCCTTCCTCGCCATCTCCAGCTCGCGGCTGCTCTGACCGGCGACGGCGGTGTTTTCCTCGGCGCGTCGGATGAGGTAGGGTAGCACATGGCGAACCGGTCCGTACGGCAGGTATTTGGCTACATTGTAACCGTCGGCAGCCATGTTGAAACTGATATGGTCGCTCATGCCGAAAAGCTGGCTGATCCAGATCTTCGGTTCATTGCGCGCCAGACCTTTTTTCTCCATCAGATCGGCCAGCAGCTGGTTCGACTCTTCATTATGGGTGCCGCTGAAAACCGATATGCGGTCGAGATGCTCGAGGGTGTAACGAAGGCCATCATTGTACATCTTATCGGTCGTGGCTTTGTCGGGGTTGATCGGGCTTGGATAACCGTATTTCAGTGCCCGTGCACGTTCGCGCTCCATATAGGCGCCGCGTACGAATTTGATTCCCAGGTAATAATTTCCTTCGACAGCCTTTTTGTATGACTCCTCGAGGAAAGTCAGACGATCGGTCCGGTACATCTGGAGAGTATTGTAAACGATAGCTTTTTCTTTGTTGTACTTCTCCATCATCCGGGTAACAACCTCATCAATAAATGGTTGAAATTTAACATCCTCTGCATCAACCATGATCGGCACATTGGCATCAAAAGCAGCCTTGCAGAGCTTCTCAACCCTTTCGCAGAACCGGTCGGCCTCGGCCAGTTCTTCTGCTGATTTCAGCTTGCCGTTGCTTCCGTTTTGGAGGATATGCTCAAGCGTAAAAGCCGTCGGCTTGAAAACGGTGAAGGGAATATTGCGGTTCACGCGGGCGTTCTCGATCGTGCGGAGTGTTTCCTTCAGTGCGGCGCGGATGGCAGCCGGACTTTCGCCTCCCTCAACCGAATAGTCGAGGATGCACCTGACGCCGTATTTCTCCATGTTCCGGGAGACTTTCATGCATTCGTCGATGGATTCACCGCCGCAGAAATGCCGGTAGATCGTGGGCTTTATCAGCCAATTGATCGGAAGGTGCAGCTTTAGCGCGAGATTGGTGACACCCTTGCCAAGCTTTACCACATTTGGATTTCCCACCATTCTGAAAAGCCAGTAGGCAAACTTTAACTCCCTGTCGGATTTGTAGCGAAACGCAATTTCCAGATTGTCAAACTGAATCATTACTGTATATTTTGCCTACAAAGGTAGCGGAAAATATGTTTACCTTTCGCCAGTTAAACACAATGATGAACTCCGTTTATCGAATAAAAGAAGTGAGCCTCACCCGCGATCTTACCCAGGATCTGCGGGACATTACCTCCGGATATGCGGAGGGCAAGATTTTCCTCATTTTCGAGACCAATACCTGGAATTTGTGCTGGCCGCTGATCCGGGATTTCAGGCCGATACCCGAGAAAAATATCCTGATACTTAAGCCCGGCGAAGAGAACAAGAATATGGAGCAGGTGATGGAGGTCTGGGACGTTCTTGGAAAGGCCGGGGCCGATCGCAGCTCGCTGGTTATCAATGTCGGGGGCGGTATGCTCACCGACCTTGGGGCCTTTGCTGCCGGCACTCTGAAACGGGGTATTGCCTGCATCAATATTCCAACTACCCTGCTCGCCATGGTTGATGCCAGTGCGGGCGGCAAATCGGGAGTGAATTTCAGGGGTTTGAAAAATGAGATCGGCGTGATCCGGCAGCCCCTCCATGTATTTCTTTACCTGCCGTTTTTGCGGACCCTCGACCATGAAAATCTTTTATCAGGATATGCCGAGATGCTCAAGGCCGGACTTATTGCGGACCCTGCCTTATGGGAAGAACTCAAAGTTTTCGATCTGGACGGATATGATGAAGAGGAGCTGGGCCGGCTGATCTGGAGGTCCATCGAGATAAAAACCGATGTGGTGGAAGCCGATCCCGAAGAGCGGGGACGGCGAAAATCATTGAATTTTGGTCATACGATCGGTCATGCCCTTGAAAGCCAATCGATGCATGCCGGCACCCCGCTGGCGCACGGATATGCGGTGGCTTACGGAATGGTTAAGGAAGCTATCCTATCGCATCATAAACTCGGATTGCCTTTAACAGCGGTCCGGGAAATCACCGATTGCGTCACCCGTCTGTACGGCAATCCGCCCGCCACTTTAAGTCAGGCGGATGTCTTGCTCGAATGGATGAAATTCGACAAAAAGAACAGCAATAACCGGATCAATTTCTCCCTGATCGACGCGATTGGATCGTGCACAGTTAATATAGAAGCCACGGAGGAGGAGATTAGGAGGAGTCTGCAGTAGGCAGTTGGCAGTAGGCAGCCGGTAGGGGGCTTTATCAATAGCCTGGCACTTCAGTGCCGGGAGGCTATTAATTGTTTGCATTTTCTCCATTTCACAAGCCTTTATGCATCTATACCATATGTGCATAATATGAAATCATGAAGGACCAAGTGGACAAAGGCGAGATAATCCTTTACCAAAAAGATGAATCAACTCAACTGGAAGTTAGGCTTGACGATGAAACTATTTGGTTAACCCAAAAGCAAATGGCGTTATTATTTGATTGTTCAGCTGAGAATATTCGGACGCATCTGAATAATATCTACAGGGAGGAAGAACTGATCGAGAGAGCAACTTCAAAGGATTTCTTGGAAGTTCAAAAGGAAGGGAAGAGATTTGTTAAAAGGCGAGTTGTTTTCTATAATCTTGACGCTGCGATATCTATAGGATATAGAGTCAATTCTAAACGGGGCACAAAGTTTAGAATTTGGGCAAATGGCGTTCTTAAAGAATATTTGTTGAAAGGTTATGCTTTAAACAAACGAGTTGATAGGCTGGAGAATAAATTGGTCGAGCATGAAAAGAAATTCGAGCTACTTATAAATACCAACTTGCTGCCGACGCATGGAATCTTCTACGACGGTCAGATATTCGATGCCTATAAATTTGCTTCTGATATTATCAGATCTGCGAAACTATCTATTTCTTTAATAGATAATTATGTGGATGAAAGTGTCCTGATGTTGTTATCGAAAAGGAATCGTGATGTGACAGCCAGAATATATACTGCTTCTGTTTCAAAAGAATTTAAGTTGGATTTGGAAAGGCATAGTGCCCAATATCCAGTCATCGAAGTCAGGATTTTTAATAAGTCA
>CAYHCO010000031.1:32422-45071 GCA_964355105.1 uncultured Porphyromonadaceae bacterium | reverse complement strand
AAGGCAAGATTTTGATAGACACTGCGGTCATCAAGCAACTGAAAATCCTGAAAAACCATTCCTATCTTACGCCTGAGCTTGGGGATATCCCTGTTTTTTATGTTTTTAAGATCAAAACCTGCAATATGACCTTCCCCGTCGCGAAGGGGCAATTCAGCGTAGAGTGTTTTCAGGAGGCTGGTTTTGCCGGTACCTACTTTTCCAATTAGATATACGAATTCTCCGGACCTAACCTTGAGCGATACGTTATCGAGTACAAGGTTCATCTGCTGGTAGACCGAAGCGTGATTGAGATCGATTACCGAATCCATGGTATTACTGACTTTATTAACCGTATGTTGTTAATTTATAAAACGAAAAGGAGGCCTGTTCACAAATCAACCGCCTATATCTTTGCTAAAGTAAAAATAAAACCGGGGAATTGCAGTTATTCTCTGTAGATGCAACACCACAAGCCATGAATCGTTACCGATTATTTATTGTTCCGATAGTTCTTCTGATGCTGATTGGCGGTCCTCTATATTCGCAGCAATCAGCCATTTACCAGGATCCTGATGCCGACCTGAAGGAAGGGCTGGAATTATTTCATAAAGCGCAGTTCGGGGCGGCCCAGTCGAGATTGGCCCAATACCTTCGAAGGACAGAAGGCCAGGAAGCATCCGCCCGCTCAGATGCAGCATTTTACCACGCCATGTGCGCCCTTCAGCTCGACCATAACAATGGTGAATCGCTGGTCATTACTTTTCTTGATAACTATCCTGAGAGTTCAAAAGCCAATCTTGCGCGGTTTGAGATGGGCAAGGACCTTTTCGTGGGCAAGAAATTCAAGCGTGCCTCTTATTGGCTGCAGCAGGTGAAACCTCAAAAGCTGGGGATAGAGTATCAGACTGAATACCAGTTCTATTCAGGCTACTGCTTCTTTATCGACAAGGCCTATCCCAAGGCGCAGCCTTTCTTTGAGAAGGTGATGAACTCCGGTACAGAATTGGCGGAAGCTGCCAGCTACTATTATTACTTTACCCTCTATCAGGATAAAAATTACGACAAAGCGCTCAAGGGATTTCAGGAATTACTGGACAGCAGGGACTATGGTGTGTCGGCGCGTTTTTATGTCGCCCAGATAAATTATGCCCAGGAAAGATTTGAAGAAGTGGTTGCCCAGGCTTCTTTGCTGATGAAGAATGCCAGGCCCGACCAGCAGCCTGAGATAGCCAGAATTCTCGGCGATTCTTATTTCCGGCTTAACCGGTTTTCCGAAGCTATTCCTTTCCTGGAGCAATACAGGAAGGGGACAAAAACAATTTCCAGGGATGAGCATTACGCCCTTGGTTACGCTTATTATATGAACAGGCAATATGCGGAGTCGGTGAAAGAACTCGAAAAGATCACCGATGCGAATGACCTGCTCACCCAATCGTCCAACCACCTGTTGGGAGGCATCCTGGTGAACATGAAAGACAAGCTTAAAGCCCGGACCGCTTTCCGGAAAGCTGCGTCGTTAACTATGGACAAAGCCATCCAGGAAGAGTCGCTGCTTAATTATGCCAAGCTGAATTTTGATTTGTCCATTTCAGGAGAAACCCTTCGGGCTTTTGATGAATTCCTGACAACCTTCCCGGATTCCAAATATCAGGATGAGGTATACGATTATATGGTTAAGGTATTCATGAACACCCGCAATTACAAGGAAGCGCTGACGGCCCTCGATAAAATAAAGAACAAGAACCAGGAAGTCCGCAAAGCCTACCAGCGTATTTCCTATTACCGTGCCCTGGAGCTATTTAATAATCTCAAGTTTCGCGAGGCCATCGATTTGTTTGACAAGTCGATTGAAAACGGAACTTTTGATGATCACATCCTTGCCCTTTCTTATTACTGGCGGGGAGAGGCATGGTACAATCTTAAGGCTTATGAAAAAGCCCGGGATAGCTATGACCTGTTCCTGAATTGCAAGGTTGCCAGGCGGATGCCTGAATATCAGCTTGCCATGTACGGCATGGGTTACGCGCATTTCAACCACGAGAATTTTTCAGAATCGGCCGATTGGTTCAGGCGGTTTGCCAGCGGCGTAAAAAATCAAGATAAGCTGGAGGCCGATGCATACAACAGGGTAGGGGATTGTTATTTCATGCAGCGAACCTATTGGCAGGCAATAGAATACTACGATAAGGCTATCTCCCTGCATACCGAAGACGCCGGTTATTCAATTTTCCAGAAAGGCTTTTCACTCGGTTTGGTCCAGAAGCCCGGTCAGAAAATCGATGTCCTGAACATGCTGATCCGGGATTATTCCAAATCTCCTTACACCGATGATGCCATGTACGAGATTGGCCGGTCGTATGTGGACATGAATCAGCCTGATGATGCCATTGTTACCTTTAAGGATCTCATCAACAAGTATCCAAACAGTTCTTACGTGAGGAAATCCTATGTCCAGCTTGGTCTTATCTATTTTAACACCAATAAGAATGAGGATGCGCTGGCGATGTATAAGAAAGTGGTCACCACCTGGCCAGATGCACTTGAATCGGTCGATGCACTGAACGGGATCAAGAATATTTATTTGGACAACAACCAGGTCGATGATTATCTCGCTTATGTACAATCAGTTGGAAAGACAACCGATATTTCCGCCTCCCAGCAGGACAGTCTGGTTTTTCAGTCGGCTGAGAGTCAGTATCTTCAGGGTAATTGCGATAAGGCCACAAAGGGACTTGAACAGTACGTGATCCGGTTTCCACAGGGACGGTTTGTGCTGAATGCCTGGTTTTATGTTGCCGATTGTGCTTACCGGGCTAACGATTTGCAGAAAGCATTGATTAATTACACGCAGATACTCTCCAGGGGCAAGAACGAATATTTTGAGGTTTCGCTGGCGCGCAGCGGCGAAATCAACTATCAGGAATCAAATTTCGACAAGGCACTCGTATTGTACGAGCAATTGCAGGTGATGGCTGAGGTGCCGGCCAATATTCTGGATGCGAGGGTGGGGATCATGAGATGTGCATTCAGACAGAAGGATTATACAAAGGTTATCCAGTCGGCGAAGAGTGTTTTGAGCAGCGAAAAAGTTCCAGAGGAGATTATCCGCGAGGCATCATACCGGCTTGGGAAGTCTTACCTGGAAACCGGAGATGAGGAAAAGGCTCTGGAAATACTCAATTCGGTAGCCAAAGATGTTAAGAATGTCGAAGGAGCCGAATCGAAATATATCATTTCCGATCTTAAATTCAGGAAAGGCATGATTGATGAATCCGAGAAGGACATACTTGAATTCCTGGATCAGAATACCACTCACCAGTACTGGCTTGCAAAGGCTTACATCCTCTGGGCGGAGATTTACCTGAAGAGGGGCGACCTGTTCCAGGCAAAAGCCACGCTTCAGATCCTCAAGGAGAATTATTCCCGTCAGGATGATGGAATTATCAGCAGCGTAGATGAAAAGCTCAAATGGATTGACTCCCAAAATCAAGAAAAGAAATAGCATGACACGATCAGATATTAGAACGGGCGGATATTGGAAAATCATAATAGCCCTTTCCCTTTTTGTTGCCCAGCCTTCCTTTTTGGCGGGTCAGGAGGGGATGAACAAGGAGGTGAATGTAGTCAGGCCTTATAACCCCACAATCGGGGATGCATTTAAAACCCGTTTCATTCCGAAACTGGACGATTCGGTGCAGGTAGCCACTCATTTCGATTATTTTATTCAGGCAGCCAGGATAAATCCCCTTTTAAGGCTTAAGGACCTGGATGTTGCAGAATACAGGCCGGTTACGCCTGCTGACCTCAAGCCGTCGCTGATCACACTCGGTTTAGGAAATTACTGGACACCTATGGCCAAATTGTCGCTGAATACGCTGCGGAACCAAAAAATGAGTCTGGGCTTTGATGCCAGTCACATTTCATCGCAGGGTTCGGTAAGGATGCCCAATGACAGTATGATTTACGCGGGGTATGGCGATAGCCGTGTTAACCTGCACGGCCAGGGTTTCTTTGGTAAATCGACATTGGCAACAGACGTTTATTTTACGGAGGACCATCATTACCTTTACGGATACAGTAACGATAAGCTGCAGAACGATTCGCTGGTGACTCCCGCTTCGATGTGGGTTACCCAGAAGGATTCGGTCCCGTATCAGCGGTTTGTCATTTTAGGTACTAAAATCAGCCTTGGTTCCGATAAGAAAGGCAGTAAGGGGTGGCAATACCGGATCGACGGAGGTTATGATTACCTGATGGGTCGTGTTGACGGCGGTTATGATGCAGCGCTGCGCACTGCTCAGAAACAGGAGCATCAGGGCAAGCTCGACCTTTCGCTTTCCCGTGAAAACGGTAAGATCGCCTACGGAGGCGAGGTTGGCGCTGATTATGTGAACAGAACGGTACCCGGTTCGACTGCAGGCTATGTGGTTGCCCACCTGGATCCCTGGATTGCCTTTAACTGGAAATTCGTCAAGATGATGGCCGGTCCGAAAGTTTCTTACGACAGCCGCGACAGTTTGCCGAAGTTTTATCCGAGGTTGAATGTCGATATCAATATTTCGAACATTATAGTGCCGTATTTTGGCCTCAACGGCTATCACGAGAATCACACCTATCGCTCCATCTCGCGCGAGAATCCCTATATTGTTGATAATCCCGACATCAGATCCACCAGCCACAGTTTCATTGCCTATGGCGGTTTAAAGGGAAAAATTGCGGCTGCCGTAGCGTTTAACCTGTACGTTTCATGGGAGGATGCGCGCGACCTTTATTTTTTCATGCCGGACTTAACAACCCCGTTGAGGAACCGGTTTATCACGGTCTATGACAACGGAAGCATATTGAAGTCGGGTGGGGAGGTATCGATGAGACAGAGCGAGAACCTTTCGTTCATTCTGAAAGGTAATTATTATCAGTACAATCTCGATTCATTGGCTGCACCCTGGCACAAGCCGGGCTGGGACCTGAATTTTACCACCCGGTATGCCTGGGATAAAAAGTTGGTGGTCAAAGCCGAGCTTTTTCTGTTAGGAAAATACAGCGTTCCGGATCCCGATCCGATAGTCAGCGCGATCAGGCAGCTGGACGGGCTGGTGGATGTTAACCTGGCTGCCGAATACAGGATCACCCCCTGGATGTCGGCTTTCGCGCAGGTAAATAACCTGATATCAGACAAGTATTTCATCTGGCAAAATTACCCCATGCAGAGGTTCAATTTTATTGCCGGATTGTCCTGGATTTTTTAGCAGATTTTGTACTATTTTACTATCTTTGCCTGATCTTTTCAGGGCAATAATTATTGTATATAAATATCAGAATATGAGCGATTTACCTATCAAGTCAAATGGTAACGATTATTCAGCGGACAGTATTCAGGTTTTAGAGGGTTTGGAAGCGGTTCGGAAGCGTCCGGCCATGTATATTGGCGACATTTCGGAACGGGGTTTGCACCATTTGGTTTATGAGGTCGTTGACAACTCGATCGATGAGGCACTGGCAGGCTATTGCAAGAATATAAATCTCGTAATTCACTCCGATAACAGCATAACGGTAGTTGATGATGGCCGTGGAATCCCGGTTGACCTGCATGAAAAAGAAAACAAGTCGGCCCTTGAGGTGGTTATGACCGTGCTCCATGCCGGCGGCAAATTCAACAAGGAGAGTTACAAGGTTTCCGGTGGCTTGCACGGTGTCGGCGTTTCCTGCGTCAATGCGCTTTCATCATTGCTTACCGCCGAAATTCACCGTGATGGAAAGATCTACCAGCAGATCTATAAGAAAGGAATCCCGCAGGGTCCGGTATCTGAAGTGGGAGTATCTGAAAAGACTGGTACCACAATTCATTTCCTTCCCGATGATGAGATTTTTACGGTATCGGAATACAAAGTTGAGATATTGGAAGAGCGCCTGCGTGAATTGGCTTTTCTGAATAAAAGGATTCGTCTGACCCTTCTGGATGAGCGTTTTACGCAAGACGACGGAACTTTCTATTACCAGGAATTCTATTCGACTGAAGGTTTGAAGGAGTTCGTTGCCTACGTAGATGAGGGTCGGGAAAAACTCATCGATGAGGTTATCTGCATTGAAACCGAGAAGGGTGATATCCCTGTTGAGATTGCCATGCAGTACAATACGACATTTAATGAGCACGTACATTCGTACGTCAACAATATCAACACGATAGAGGGTGGAACGCACCTGCTGGGTTTCCGTCGCGGACTAACCCGTACGCTGAAGCGTTATGCCGATGATTCGGGCATGCTGAGCAAATTGAAATTTGACATTGCCGGTGATGACTTCCGGGAGGGACTTACTGCCATTTTATCCGTTAAGGTCCAGGAGCCACAGTTTGAGGGACAGACAAAAACCAAGCTGGGTAACAGCGAGGTAGCAGCTGCCGTGGATCAGGCAATCAGTGAAATGCTAAAAAATTACCTGGAGGAGCATCCGAAGGAAGCCCGTGCCATCGTCAACAAAGTTATTCTGGCCGCTACGGCCCGTCACGCTGCCCGTAAGGCACGCGAACTGGTTCAGCGGAAGAATGTGTTAAGCGGATCCGGACTGCCCGGAAAGCTGGCCGACTGTTCGAATAACGACCCGGAGACCTGCGAACTTTATCTGGTTGAGGGTGATTCTGCAGGCGGTACGGCCAAGCAGGGTCGCGACCGTCAGTTCCAGGCTATTTTGCCGCTCAGGGGTAAGATCCTGAATGTGGAGAAAGCCATGCAGCACCGTATTTATGAAAGCGAAGAGATCAAGAATATATTTACCGCCCTCGGTGTAAGCATTGGAACCGAGGAGGATAGCAAAGAGGCTAACCTGCAGGGCCTGAGGTATAACAAGGTTATCATCATGACGGATGCCGACGTCGACGGCAGTCATATCACAACTTTGATCCTGACATTCTTCTTCCGTCACCTGCACTCACTGATTGAGCAGGGACATGTTTACATTGCGACACCACCGCTGTTTTTGGTCAAGAAAGGCAAGATTGAGCGCTACTGCTGGACTGACGCGGAGCGTGAAGCCATTACCCTGGAACTGGGCGGAGGCAAGGAAGGCGGGGTGCATATCCAGCGTTACAAAGGTTTGGGAGAGATGAATGCCGAGCAGCTATGGTCGACTACCATGAATCCTGAATTCCGGACGCTGCGTCAGGTAACCATCGATAACGCCGCTTCGGCCGACCGTACTTTCTCCATGCTGATGGGTGACGAGGTGGCTCCGCGCCGGGAGTTCATCGAGAAGAATGCCAAGTACGCGAAGATTGATGTTTAAACCTGACAGCTTTTGAAAAGCTGTCAGGTTTAGGCTTCGAAGCTTCCTTCAAAGACCTTAACAGCAGGGCCTTCCAGCCATACATCTGTGAATTGTTCTTCTTCCTCGCGGCTGAAAGATATTTTCAGCGGGCCGCCGAGCGTACGGCTATCGTATGAAGTAAACCCGTTGTTGTAAGACCATTCGGCTGCCAGGGCGCATGCTACATTGCCGGTACCGCAGGCAAGAGTTTCGCCTTCAACACCGCGTTCGTAGGTTCTGACCTGTAAATCGGAGCCGTTTGCTTTACAAAAATTAACATTGGTGCCCGCCGGGGCAAACTGGTCGAGATAGCGGAGCATCCTGCCGGCGGATTCAACATTTACGGCTTCGGTATCGTCAACAAAAACCACCAGGTGCGGAACGCCGGTATTCAGCAGGCAGCCAACGACAGGAGCGCCAGGGGCGAAAGCGGGAATGGTTACCTGCTCAATCTTTTCGACATCCACCATATGCAGCCTGATCCAGTTCTCGCGAACCACAAAAGCTTCATGAGGACCATCGGTAGTCAGGAAAGTTGTTTTGCCTGAGAATAATCCTGATTCAGAGGCCATTGCAGTAATACACCGCCCTCCGTTACCACACATTTCCGCCGGATTTCCATCGTTATTGAAGAATATCATTTCAAAATCATAGTCCTGGGATGGCCCGATAAGCATAAGTCCATCGGCACCTATGCCAAAATGTCGGTCACATAAAAGCCTGATCTGCTCTGGGTTGAGTGAGATCTTATCACCTTTCAGATTGTTGATTATGATGAAATCATTACCGGCTCCCTGCCATTTCTGGAAATGTATAGTACTCATATTGTTAACGTCTGTTAAGGAAATCGGGCAGTAGAATTAAGTTTTGTTAAACTTCTGCCTACCTATGCAACTCTTCGCGATATTTGATCGTTTTATTGCCAAAAGGGCATCCTTTTTGAAAACGTGGTAAAGTGAACAAAATTTAGTCAACAATACAAAATTGTGAAAATTATGAACTCGAAAAGAATCCTCGGAACATTGCTGATAGCAATTGTTGGCAGTTTGATCGGAATAGGCATCTATTCCCGGTTTGATCATTCAAAAACAGTTATTGTAGAGAAGGGCCAGCAGATGCCCGTTCAATATACCGGTTTGTCGTCCCCGGTTACCGCTGCATCCGATTTCAGGCTCGCGGCTGAGAAGTCCGTTCATGCCGTGGTTCACGTTAAAGTGGTGAGCCAGGTTAAACAATACGGATACGACAGTCCAATGGATTATTTTTTTGGTAATCCAAGAACCATAAACCGGGAGCTGACCGGGTTTGGTTCGGGTGTTATCATAGATCCGGAGGGGCATATCGTCACCAATAATCATGTTATTGACGGATCAAACAGTATCGAAGTCACGCTGAATGATGGCCGGATATTGAAGGCTGAAGTGGTTGGCCGTGATCCCCAGACAGATATCGCGGTAATTAAAGTTAAGGGAGACAACCTTTCATACCTTTCGTTCGGCAATTCGAACGACCTGCAGGTGGGTGACTGGGTTTTGGCCGTTGGCAACCCATTCAATCTGACGTCCACCGTTACCGCCGGTATTGTGAGTGCAAAGGGGAGGTGGGACCTGGATATTCTTGGAAAAGACAGGCAGCAGAACCCTTACCGTCAACAGTCACAGAGGCAGCAAAAAGCTGGAATTGAATCCTTTATTCAGACCGATGCTGCGGTGAATCCCGGCAACAGTGGAGGCGCTCTGGTAAACCTTAACGGCGAACTGATCGGCATTAACACAGCAATTGCTTCCCAGACCGGTTCCTATACCGGGTATTCCTTTGCCGTACCGGCAACCATTGCACGCAAGGCTGCCAGCGATATCATCGAATTCGGTGAAGTCAAACGTGTTGTGATCGGTATTCAGGGTGGTTCCGTGATACCGGAAACTGTTGAAAAAGAGAATCTTAAAGTGAATAAGGGTGTATATGTGCTTGATCTTACCGAGGATGGCGGCGCTGTTAAAGCCGGAATCAAACCGGGCGACGTTATTGTTGCCCTGGATGGTGTGAAGATCAATTCCATGGGTGAACTGCAGGAACAGCTTGCTCCCCACCGCCCGGGTGATAAGGTAAACGTGACAGTCAACCGCAAGGGAGATGAAAAAGAGTATTCCGTCACCCTGAAAACTGCCACAGGTGAGTCTAAAACGGTTGGAGCAACTGAATTTTGGGCATACCTCGGTGCAGATCTGGAAAAAGTCAGTGATAAAGACCTGGAAAGAATGAATATTGACGGTGGTGTAAGGGTAACCAAACTGCATGATGGCAAATTCAAGACAGCCGGAATTCCGGAAGGTTTTGTCATCACCTTCATCAACCGCAACCCGGTGAATGATGTTCAGGATGTTAAAGCCATTATCGAACGGATCACCGGTGGAGTATTCATCGAAGGTGTAGGTCCGGATGGTAAGAATGACTACTATTTCAGGAAATAGTATATGCGGAAAGTGAACTTTAGCTGCCGGATTATTCCGGCAGCTATTGTTTTTTATGGGAATTCAGAGAGATTGAAACCTTTTTGGAATTCAGACGTTAAAGGTCTATCTTTGCGCACGTTTTTTTCAGGAAAATCATTTTATGAGGCAGCTAAAAATAACAAAATCCATTACCAATCGTGAGAGTGCATCGCTCGATAAGTATCTGCAGGAAATTGGTAAGGAAGAACTCATTACAGTAGAAGAAGAAGTTGAATTGGCCCAACGGATTAAAAAAGGGGACCAAAAAGCGTTAGAAAAACTTACAAAAGCCAACCTTAGATTTGTTGTTTCAGTAGCCAAACAGTATCAGAACCAGGGATTAAGTCTGCCCGACCTGATCAATGAGGGAAATCTCGGATTGATCAAGGCAGCTGAAAAATTCGACGAAACCCGTGGATTTAAATTTATTTCTTACGCTGTTTGGTGGATTCGCCAATCGATCCTTCAGGCTCTTGCCGAGCAATCAAGAATTGTCAGGCTGCCGCTGAACCAGGTTGGATCCCTGAATAAAATCAATAAAGCTTATTCCCGTTTCGAACAGGAGAATGAAAGAAAGCCTTCTGCTGAAGAACTTTCCACCGTCTTGGATTTGCCTGCCGAAAAGATCTCTGATACACTCCGGGTTTCAGGTCGCCATATTTCGGTTGATGCCCCTTTCGTTGAAGGGGAAGCCAACTCTCTGCTGGATGTCCTGATCAACGATGATTCCCCGAATGCCGACCATGCACTTATCAATGAGTCGCTCAGCCGGGAGATTGATCGCGCACTGGCAACTTTAACAGAACGTGAACAGGATATAATCAAACTTTTCTTTGGAATCGCCTGCTCAGAAATGACACTCGAGGAAATCGGAGAAAAATTTGGCCTTACCCGTGAACGTGTCCGCCAGATCAAGGAAAAAGCCATACGTCGTTTGAGGCATACCTCGAGAAGCAAGCTGCTGAAAACCTATTTAGGTTAAACTTTGCAGCTTTTCAGGCTCCTTTGATCTTCTTTTCAATTTCGTACATCTCGTCACGCAATCTTGCTGCTTCGATAAAATCGAGGTCGGCAGCTGCTTTTTTCATCATCGCCTTGGTTTGATTCAACAAACTTTCCAGTCCGGTCTTGTCGAGGTACTTAATAACCGGATCGGCAGCAATATCGGCCTTCTCCCTTTCAAAATATGCTTTCTTGCCCTGATGCTTGCCCTGTAATTCTGCAATACCCGATCGCTGTGCCTTAATGATCTGCTGGGGCGTGATGTTATTCTCTTCGTTGTATTTAAGCTGCTTTTCGCGGCGCCGGTTCGTCTCGTCGATCGCCCGCTTCATGCTGTGCGTAATCTTATCGGCATACATGATCACCAGACCGTTCAAATTTCTGGCAGCCCGGCCGGCTGTCTGGGTCAGACTGACCTCCGACCGCAGAAACCCTTCCTTGTCGGCATCCAGAATAGCCACCAGGGAAACTTCAGGCAGGTCGAGGCCTTCACGCAACAGGTTAACACCGATCAGCACGTCAAATTCCCCGCTTCTCAGACCGGCAATAATCTCCACACGCTCGAGTGTATCCACGTCACTGTGGATATACCGGCAGCTGATATTGATTTTTGCCAGGTATTTTGTCAGTTCCTCCGCCATTCGTTTGGTCAGGGTGGTAACCAAAACCCTTTCATGCAGCTTGATTCTTGAGCGGATCTCGCCAAGCAGGTTATCGATCTGATTGCCTGATGGCCGGACCTCGATGATCGGATCGGGTAGCCCGGTAGGCCTGATAACCTGTTCAACAACAATACCTTCTGATTTTTCCAGTTCGTAGGGTGCAGGGGTGGCCGACATGTAAATGGTTTGACCGGTAACTTCCTCCCACTCCTCAAATTTCAGGGGACGGTTATCCATGGCAGCCGGAAGCCTGAACCCGTACTCAACGAGATTCTGCTTCCTCGACCGGTCACCGCCGTACATGGCGCGGATCTGGGGAATGGTAACGTGGCTCTCATCGACAACCAGCAGAAAATCATCCGGAAAATAGTCGAGCAGGCAGAATGGCCGGGTGCCCGGTGCCCGCCCGTCGAAATACCTCGAATAGTTTTCGATTCCGGAACAATGGCCCAGCTCACGGATCATCTCCAGATCGAAAGTAGTCCTCTCCTCGAGTCTTTTTGCTTCCAGATATTTGCCGATCTCCTTGAAATAGGCCGACTGGATAACCATGTCATCCTGTATTTGGTTGATTGCAGTCTTGATTCGTTCCTTGGTGGTCACGAAGATGGTGGCCGGATAGATAGTTAGGATCTCGGGCTTTTCCTTGGTATAGCCGCTTATAGGATTGATAATCTCAAGCGATTCTATCTCATCACCCCAGAAAACAACACGGTAAGCGATGTCACCGTAAGCCAGGTGAATGTCAACCGTATCGCCTCTTACCCTGAAAGTACCGCTTCCGAACTCCACCTCGTTCCGGCTGTAAAGTCCGTCGACCAGCATTCTCAGAAATTTATTTCTTGAGAGGGTCTGACCTTTCTGAATGGTAATCGTATTCTTGTGAAAATCATCAGGATTGCCCATGCCGTAAATGCAACTGACAGAGGCAACTACAATGATGTCCCGTCGGCCTGACAAGAGTGATGAGGTAGTACTGAGACGCAGTTTTTCTATCTCATCATTGATCGACAGATCTTTTTCAATATAGATATCGCTGACCGGCATGTAGGCTTCCGGCTGATAATAATCGTAATAAGAGATAAAGAACTCAACGGCATTTTCAGGAAAAAAGGCCCGGAATTCCTCATATAGCTGGGCTGCGAGGGTTTTATTGTGACTCAGCACCAGGGTAGGGCGCTGCACCTGGTGAATGACGTTGGCAATGGTAAA